>CAWHRA010000035.1:0-79597 GCA_963831585.1 uncultured Alphaproteobacteria bacterium
GACGAGGTCGGCAGCCTGTTGCGGCCGCAGCGCATCAAGGAGGCGCGTGCGAAGCTCGAGAAGGGCGAGATCGCGCTAGAGGAGTTGCGCAAGGTCGAGGACAGCGAGATCGAGAAGGTTGTGCACAAGCAGGCCTCGCTCGGCCTGAAGCTTGCGACCGACGGCGAATTCCGCCGCTCCTGGTGGCATTTCGACTTTCTCGCCAAGCTGACCGGCTGCGAGCTGTTTCATCCCGACACCGGCATCCAGTTCGCGGGCGTGCAGACTCGGCACGATGCGGTGCGCGTCATCGGCAAGATCGACTTTCCCGACAATCACCCGATGCTCGATCACTTCCGCTTCCTGAAGAAGTTTGCCGACCAGGCGCATGTCACCGCGAAGATGACGATCCCGTCGCCGACCGTGCTGCACTTCCGCGGCGGCCGCAAAGCGATCTCTAAGCAGGTCTATCCGGACCTCGACGCGTTTTATGAGGACCTCGGCAAGACCTACCGCAAGGCGGTGAAAGCCTTCTACGGCGCCGGCTGCCGTTACCTGCAATTCGACGATACGGTGTGGGCCTATCTCTGCTCGCAGGAGGAACTGCAGAAGTCGCGCGAGCGCGGCGACAATCCCGACGGCCTGCAGGAGATCTACGCGCGCATCATCAATTATGCGATCGCGGAGAAGCCGGCCGACATGATGATCACCACGCATGTCTGCCGCGGCAATTTCCGCTCGACCTGGATTTCCTCGGGCGGATACGAGCCGGTGGCGGAAACCATGCTCGCCGGCACCAATTATGACGGTTATTTCCTGGAATATGATTCCGACCGCGCCGGCGGTTTCGAGCCGCTGCGCTTCCTGCCCAGGGGCAACAAGGTCGTGGTGGTCGGCGTCATCACCTCGAAATTCGGCGAGCTCGAGAAAAAGGACGACATCAAGCGCCGGTTGGAGGAGGCATCGAAGTTCGCAGCCCTGGAGCAACTCGCGCTGTCGCCGCAATGCGGCTTCGCCTCGACGGAGGAGGGCAACATCCTCTCCGAAGAAGAGCAGTGGGCGAAGCTGAAGCTCGCGGTCGATATCGCCAACGAGGTGTGGGGGAAATGACGCGCGGCGGCGCATGACATCCAACTCCGACGCCATCGTCATTGGCGCAGGGCCGGCAGGTCTCTCCTGCGCCGTGACCCTGCGGGCGGCGGGATTGAACGTGACTGTGCTGGAGAAGGCGGACTCGGTCGGTGCAGTCTGGCGTCGCCACTACGATCGGCTTCATCTCCACACCGACCGCAAGCATTCCGGCCTGCCGCGCATGCCGATGCCGCGCGACTATCCGACCTATCCGTCGCGGGCGCAGGTGGTTGCCTATCTCGAAAACTACGCCGCGCGCTTCGCCATCGATCCCCTCTTCGACGCCGATGTGGCGGCCGTCCGGCGCGAAGGCGCGCTTTGGTTTGCAGACACCAACCGCGGCGCTTTCTCGGCGCCGGTCGTGGTGGTCGCGACCGGGATCGCCGCTGCGCCGTACCGGCCCGCATGGCCCGGCAGCGAGACCTTTCGCGGACCGGTCGTTCACAGCAGCGACTATCGCAATCCCCAATCCTTCAGAGGCCAGCGCGTCCTCGTCGTCGGCTTCGGCAATTCCGGCGGCGAGATCGCGCTCGACCTTGCCGAGGCGAAGGTCGATGTCGCCATCGCCGTGCGCAGCCCGGTGCAAATCATCCCTCGCGACCTGCTGGGACTGCCGATCCTCACCTGGGTGATCCTCTATCGGCATTTGCCGGCGCGGCTGGTCGACATCATCAACGCGCCGGTGCTGCGGCTGGTGCTCGGCAATTTCGAGAAGCTTGGCCTGCGCCGCGCGGCCAAGGGACCGCGGCAGATGGTCGAGGAGGACGGGCACGTGCCGCTGATCGATATCGGCACGCTGGCGAGGATCAGGGACGGCAGCATCAACGTGCGCGTCGGCATCGAGCGGCTGACCGCCGATGGCGTCGTCTTTGCCGACGGCAGGCAGGAGGCGTTCGACGCCATCGTTCTGGCGACCGGCTTCCGGCCCGATCTGCGTCGGTTGCTGCCGGGCATCGACGTGTTCGACGCGCAGGGGATGCCGCGGATCACGGGCAAGCCAAGCGCGCCCGGCCTTTATTTCTGCGGCCAGATCACGGTGCCGACCGGGCAGTTGCGCGAGATCGCGATCGAAGCGGAGGTGATCGCCGACAGCGCCAAGCGCTATGTCGCATCAGGTGAGCGGGCGAACAAGTGGTCATCATCTACCCGGTGCGGAAGTGCTGGCGATCGAGTGCGAGTGCGAGGACGCCGCCTACGGTTTCGACCAGAGTGGCGGGCCTGGATGGACGCTCATCGGGGTCGAACGCCAATCCAATGACGGCCCGCTGTCCCGCGGGCGTCGACACCGGCCAGAAGTCGAGGCGCGAGGTGTCGAATGGGTAGATCCCTGCAGGGATTGACCGTCCAGTCGTCAATGCAGAGCGCGCAGCCTCCATTTCCATATCGACGAGCGCAATTTCTCCGCGCTTCTCGGTGAACGCCACTCCGGCCTCCGACATGAGCATGACGACGACAGGCCCGTGGAAGAGCGCTTCAAGCGTGGTGGCCGCGAGAGAAACGACCTCCCTTGCATTGTCGGCAGCGACGACGTCGCGACTATAGAGCTGCAGTAGTCTTGCCTGCCGCATCAGGAGCGTCGCGTCGTCCGCCCTGCGCCGGGCGATCGAGGCCACGCCGCTCGCAATACATCCGACAACGAAAAGCAGCCCAATGGCCCAAATGTTCGCGGGGTCATCGACCATGAGCGAATAGCGCGGTTCGGTAAAAAAGAAATTGTACGCCAGGGCTCCTAGGACTGCCGAGCAAAGCGAAGGTCCCAACCCGAATGCGACGGCGGTGACGACGACGGGTATGACAAAGACCAGAGACAAATTCGGTATGGTTACCTTGCTGTCCAACCCAACGGCGATGACAGTTGCAAGGGCGGTCATGACCACTGCGGCAAGATATCGCACCGCGATCGGAGCGCTTGAGAGTCGCAAGACCTGAAAGGGATCAGACTCTTCGAGTTGGCTAACTTCGTTTGGCAACGTTGCTTTCGGAGTGATCATGGCGATTGCTCATTTTGGAGAAGGCGTACGCCTGCCCGGTCACCGGGCCGGTCTGGCTCTCATTCATCAACGATCTGTCCGCCGTCATAGCCGCAGGCGATGCGTCCGAGCGCGGCACGAAATGCCTCGCTGCCGACCGTGGATGCAAGCGCCGCGAGTTCGTCGGGCCTTGCGGTCCGGCGTGCGCGACGCAAGAGCGACGCTATCAGATCCGGATCGAGATAAGGAAGACTCGCCCAGAATCCACGCGCGAGATCCTGTGCCAGCGCATGATCGGGATGCTGGCTGTTTTCCGGGGCCCGGCCTATCTCGTACATGTGACGGACCGCGTGCCATGGCGCCCGCTCGGACGGAAGGCGCGCCATGATTTCACGATCTTCCTCGACGACATAGAAGCGGTTGACCGTGTCGAACAGGACGAAGCGGTAGCCCTGCGCAACAAGGAATGGCTCCCAATCCTGCCATGCCGGCTCTGACGACACCGGCTTCACCGCTTCGGCAACGATTACCCTGGGTCGAAAGCGCTTCCAGTCGCCGCCGAACAGGACGTCGCCTTCGGCACCCTCGACGTCGATTTTGAGGAAGTCGATGGAACCGACCTCGTGCCGTTCGCATAAATCGGCCAGTGTGGTCACAGGCATGCGAACGGTCTGATAGTCGGCGCCGAGGGCCTTTGCCTTTTTCGCAAGGTGTTCGACGGTCGTCGAAAGCCCATGCAGACGCTCGACCGCATAGAAGTCGATTTCGCCGCGGTGGCGTCCGACCAGGCCACGAACCACGAGATCGCGTGGCCGCAGCCGCGCGTAAAGCGCCGCAAGTTCGGGCTGCGGCTCAACGACGATGCCGCGCCAGCCGCGCTCGTAGAACCAGAATGACACATTGTCCGCGATCGGATGCCCGGCGCCGACATCGATATAGGTCCCGGTGGTCTGTCCCGCGAAGGCAAGCGAAAGATGATAGTCCTCGAGATTTCTGGGCGTAGGACAGGTCCATTCGCGTCCTCAACTCTCTTCGGCCCGGAATTACGGTGACAGCGCACCCTAACCGGGCGCCGGCGGTATTCAGGACGGCGTGCCCTTATCTGCTCGCTCGACAAGATGCGCCCGCGACGGTGCCGGGTCAAACCGGTCGGCGAAATATTGGGTTTCGTGCGCCACCAGTCCTTCGCGGAATTCCATGATGCTCACGGTGTACGATGGGATGCCGTCATACGTAAGTACGAATTCAGTGACCCAGAGATCGCCGCCGCCGACAATTCGCCGGACCGTAAAACGCTTCTTGTTCGGCTGGACGAAGCGGCTCTCCTGAATGTTGTGCCGGCCGCGGATCCGCTCGCCCGATTGCGGATAATCAAGCACGGCATCCTCGCGGTAGATTTGATGTTCAAGATCGAAATCGTTCGCGTCCGAAGCGGCCCAATGGCGCTCGAGCGCCGCCCGCAGGGTTCGATCGTCCATCTCAATCTCCCATCTGCAAGCAACCCGGGGAACGTCACTTTCGGCCAGCATGCGACATCGGAATTGGAAGTGGCCCTCAATCAGGGGGCGCCTTATTCGTCGGTACGCCAGGCTCCGAGCAGAAATCTGCGCTTCTGCCTGGAACCGGCCTGCTTTTGGACATCAGGCAGATCGATGGCGTAGCGTTTCATTAAAAACTTGATTGCAGTCCCAACAATCAAGAAAGGCGTGAGGTAGATCGCGAGTATCTCGAAGGCCTTCATGGCAGCTCCTCCTCGACGATTTCAGATTGGGACACTACCACAATCGTTTAGAGCCAGCAGGGGCTAAACGCGGTCCAATATCGACAGAGTTCCGCGTCGGGTCGTCCGCGACCATCACTTCGCCGCGAGATAGACCTCGCCGAGCAGCGAGGAATTAGACCACGGCACCTGTTTGCCGCTGGTCTTGGCGACGACTTCGGCGCGCACGCGCGTCAGCATCTGCTGCACTTCGAGCCCTGGCGTGCCGATGTGGCGCGACAGCGCGGCCGAGAACGGGCTGTTGGCGCCTTCACCGTCGAGCGCGACCTGTCCCGGCGCGGTCGCGAACGCGATCAGCGTGCCCGCGCCGAGCGTGGCGCCGGTGCCCAGCGCCGACGGCGCCGCCAGTCCCGATCCGGCTTCGATGGCGCGGCCAGGTGCGGCGGAGGCCGACTTGCCTGGCCACCGGATTGTTGCGGCAGGCATCGAAGATCAGGATGTTCGTGCGTACCTGATCGTCGAGCGCGGCCAGGATCGTATCCATGTCGACCATGCCGTCGGTGAGATTGCCGCCGCCGGCACAGCCGCACGTCGACCGGGATGAGGTAGTTGCGTCCGTCGATCTGGACGCCATGGCCGGCGTAATAGACCACCGCGACCTGCGCGCGCGCCGCCTCGCGCAGGAAGTCGCGCGTCATCTTCTGCATCGCCGCGCGGTCGAGATCGATGCCTTCCGAGACCGCAAAGCCGATGTCGCGCAGGCTTGTCGCGACCGAGCGGGCGTCGTTGGGCGGGTTGGGCAGCGCCCTGACATTGGCGTAGGCGCCGTTGCCGATCACCAGCGCGACGCGGATGCCGGTGTTGGTGCCCGCCGTCGCGGCTGGCAGTGCGGCTTGCGCTGAGGCCGGAGGCGCGGTCGCCGTTTGCTGCTGTCCCGAGGGCGCCGGAGGCGCGGTTCGCGGCGGTGTAGGCGCAGCCGGATCGCTCAGCAAGGACAGCCGCACCTTCGCGGTGGCCTGGTTGGCCTTGCTGCCCGCGTCCGTGGCGACGCCTTCCAGCGTCGCATTGAAGTCTTCCCGCGCATGCGCGTAATCGCCCTTGGCCTCAAAGGCGAGGCCGCGCTGGATATAGGCCGAGATCAGCACGCTGCCCGGCGGCGTCATGATATTGACGGGCGCCTTGGCCTTGGCGAGCCGGATCGCTTCCGTCGTGTCAGCGACGGCGTGGTCGAAATCGCCCTTGGCGCGCCAGATCACCGCGCGGTTGATCAGCGGCGAGGGCAGGGCCGGATCGAATCGGATGGCATCGTTGATATCGGCGAGCGCGCCGTCGAGGTCGCCGAGCGCCTGCCTGGCCGAGCCGCGATTCTGGTATGAATACGCGTTCTTCGGTATCAGCCGGATCGCCTCGTCATAGTCGGCGATCGCGCGCGGATAATCGTGCTTGGAACGGAAGGCATTGCCGCGGTTGTGAAAGATGGTGCCGTTGGGCGGCCCGAGCTTGAGCGCGTCGTTGAAATCGGCAATGGCGATGTCGTATTCGCCCTTGTCGTAATAGGCCGAGCCGCGCATGTTGTAGAGCGCCTGGTTCGGCGTCAGGCGCAACGCCTCCGATGTGTCGGCGATGACCTTCGCGTAGTCGCCCTTCTTGTTCCAGCCGACCGCGCGCCAGAAATAGATCGTCGCGAGCTTCTCGCCGGAAAAGACTTTCAGCGCGATGATCCTGTTGCAGGCCTCGATCTGCTTGTCGGCCGGCGTACCCTCGCTGGTGCAGAGCGGCCCGAGCTGGGCGTTGGATTGCGCGGAAGCGGGCACGACCCACAGCGCAGCGGTGATCGTCGCGAGAATCAAGATGAAGCGGCGCATGAAAACAAACCTCTGAAAGTGCAACCTCGTCATTGCGAGGAGCCAACGGGTCCGGCCTGCGGCCGGCCCGATGATAAACTCCGCGACGAAGCAATCCATTTTCTTCGTCGCGCGACGAAATGGATTGCTTCGCTTCGCTCGCAATGACGGTAAGGGGGCATCCGCAAGTTTGTTGCTGGCGACGCTCCGAGGGTTCAAGGCAGGGGTTCAAGGCGCGCATTTCCCCCGTTGGGCAGATGATGGTAGGACGGGCGCCCCGGCCGCCCCTGCCCACCGATCGTCCCATCGTCAGGTCCCATGAAGAACGACGAGATCCTGCGCCAGATCACCGAATTCTGCCGGCAGGCGGATATGGCCGAATCGACCTTCGGCCGGAGGGCGGTCAATGACGGCAAGCTGGTGCACCGCCTGCGCGAGGGCAAGCGTATCACCATCGACACGCTGGACCGGATCCAGGCCTATATCGCGGCCGCCATGCCGGGCGGGGTGGCCCCGCCGCGTGGCCTGCAGGTCCCGCCCGAAAAGCGCGATCCCAGGGGTAATTTCCGGTTTTTTGAGAACCGGCAGAAATATCTGTTGTTCGTCCATACCTGCAGCGAAAAGCGGGTGATCGCCGACCGCGTTGGGCTCGAACTCGGCAGCATCCACCCGCGTCCGCCGGCGCTGCGGGTGTTCGACGCCGGCGTCGGCGACGGCACGGTGCTGGCGCGGGTGATGCGCTCGATGCACGGCCGTTTCCCCCATATGCCGTTCTATATCGCGGGCAAGGAACTCAGCCTCGAGGACGTCCGCCTGACGCTGGAAAAGGTGCCGGATCGGCTGTTTGAGCACCCGGCTACCGTTTTCGTGCTGACCAACATGTATTACGCCGAGGCGCCCTGGCTGACCCCGGTCTCGCCGGCGGCAGCCGCTGGCATGATCTGGCACGAAGTGCCCCTGCGCGGGGCCTCTTCGGGCGAATTCGAGGTCCAGATCGCCGAACTGAAGCCGTTTCTGGAGCAGAACTGGCGGGCCAATGTCAGCCCGCGCTCGGGCATGCCGGTCTATGAACGGCCGGTCGCAATTGTCCTATACCGGGAGGACCACCGCTTTTTGCTCGACCAGATCATCCCCCGGGCCGGCAAGACCGAGGCCAATTTCGACCTGATTATCGCCTCCCAGCCCTACCGGGCCAAATCCTCGGTAAATTTCCGTGCAAAACGCATCATTGCGCCCCTGGCGCGGGCGCTGCGGGCGGGGGGGCGATTAATTGGAATTCACTCCCACGGGCAGGATCCGGGCCTGGAGATCATCCAGGCGGTATGGCCCGGAGAAAATCCTTTCGCCGTGAGCCGTCATGAGCTATTGCGCGCGGTGAAATACGAGCTGGGATCGGCGGCCCGCGACCTTAACTTTAATGCCTATGCCGATAACCGTTCGATCTTCCGTTATGATATGGAAGCGTTGCCCAACGAGGTCACCGGCTCGATCGGAACCTCGACGGCCTTTGCAGCATGGAACGCGGCGGTGTATGTCGCCCAGATCGAAGATGACCGGTTGACGGAAATGACCCAAAGCGGCCGTTATCTCGATGCCGTCAGAGAGGTTCTGCGCAAGCATAACGGGCTCTGGTTTTACGACGAATCCTACGTCATCTCGCGCCGTCGGGACTGACATTTCAGGACACATCATGAAAGGACCGCCGGGGGTCTGGCGGAAAAGGGGTTTGGTTTGATGCGCGCGTCATATCTCTTCACCAGTGAATCGGTTTCCGAGGGTCATCCGGACAAGGTCTCGGACCAGATCTCCGACGCAATCCTCGATGCTTTCCTCGAAAAGGACGTCAAGCTCGGCATTGCCGACGACAGCCTGGTCAACACAAGGCTCGGCTGCGAGACGCTGTGCACGACCAACAAGATCGTGATCGCCGGCGAAGGCCGCGGCCAGCTGTTCCGCGACATCCACGGCGTCTCGGTGGTCGACCGTGAACTGATCAGCCATATCGCCCGCGGCGTGGTCAAGGATATCGGCTACGACCAGAACGGCTTCTCCTACCACGGCGCCGACATCGAGGTGCTCCTGCACGGCCAGTCGCCCGACATCGCGATGGGCGTCGATGCCAAGAAAAAGAAGAGCGGCGAGGAAGAGGGCGCCGGCGACCAGGGCATGATGTTCGGCTACGCCTGCACCGAGAGCGAAGTCTACGAAAAGGGCTCCTTCATGCCCGCGCCGATCTTCTTCGCGCACCGGATCCTGAAGGTGCTGTCGGAGAAGCGCCGCAACGGCCAGCTCGCCGACCTGCAGCCCGACGCCAAGAGCCAGGTGACCGTGAAATACGTCAACGGCGCACCGGTCGGCTGCACCAAGGTCGTGGTCTCGACCCAGCACAACGAGAAGAGCCGCAACAACAAGAAATACTCGCCGGGCCTGATCAAGGAGATGATCTCGACTGCGGTGGAATCGGCGCTGCCGAAGGGCTGGATGCCGCAGAAGAACGCCGACTTCCTGGTCAATCCTACCGGCAATTTCGTGGTCGGCGGACCCGATGGCGATTGCGGCCTTACCGGGCGCAAGATCATTGTCGACACCTACGGCGGCTATGCCCCGCATGGCGGCGGCGCGTTCTCGGGCAAGGACCCGACCAAGGTCGATCGCTCGGCGGCGTATGCGGCGCGCTATCTCGCCAAGAACGTGGTGGCGGCCGGCCTTGCCGACCGCTGCACCATCCAGGTCGCCTATGCGATCGGCGTCGCCGATCCGATGTCGGTGCTGGTGGATACCCACGGCACCGGCAAGGTCGACGAGAAGAAGCTCGAGAAGGTGCTGCCGGAAATGTTCCGGCTGACGCCGACCAACATCCGCCGCTCGCTGAAGCTCAACCGGCCGATCTACCGCCGCACCGCGGCTTACGGCCATTTCGGCCGCGCGCCGGAAAAGGATGGCGGCTTCTCCTGGGAACGAACCGACCTCGCCGACGCGCTCAAGCGCGCGATTTGATGACTCGACGCCATTCCGGGATGCGCCGCAAGGCGCAGACCTAAGATGTGCAATTGCACATCGGGGAATCTCGAATTTCTGGATTCCGGGTTCGCGGGTTTCGCCCGCGCCCCGGAATGACATGGACAGGAACAGGATCAGCACATGACCGCCACCGCCAAGAAGCCCGCCTTCACCGACTACATCGTCAAGGACATCTCGCTCGCCGAATTCGGCCGCAAGGAAATCTCGCTGGCCGAGACCGAGATGCCCGGCCTGATGGCGACGCGCGAGGAATACGGCCCGAAGCAGCCGCTGAAGGGCGCCCGTATCGCTGGCTCCCTGCACATGACGATCCAGACCGCGGTGCTGATCGAGACGCTGGCGGCGCTCGGCGCCGATATCCGCTGGGTCTCCTGCAACATCTATTCGACCCAGGACCACGCGGCGGCCGCGATCGCGGCGGCCGGCATTCCGGTGTTCGCGGTGAAGGGCGAGAGCCTCGCCGAATACTGGGACTACACCGCAAAACTGTTCGACTGGCACGGCGGCGGCACGCCCAACATGATCCTCGATGACGGCGGCGACGCCACCATGCTGGTGCATCACGGCCTGCGCGCCGAAAAGGGCGACGTGAAGTTTCTGGACAAGCCGGAATCGGAAGAAGAGGAAGTCTTCTTCGCGCTGATCAAGAAGCTGCTGAAGGAAAAGCCCAAGGGCTACTTCGCGGAGATCGCCAAGAACATCAAGGGCGTCTCGGAGGAGACCACCACGGGCGTGCACCGGCTCTACAACATGGAGAAGGAAGGCAAGCTCCTGTTCCCGGCGATCAACGTCAACGACAGCGTCACCAAGTCGAAATTCGACAATCTCTATGGCTGCCGTGAATCGCTGGTCGACGGCATCCGCCGCGGCACCGACGTGATGATGTCGGGCAAGGTGGCGATGGTCGCCGGCTTCGGCGACGTCGGCAAGGGCTCGGCCGCCTCGCTGCGCCAGGCCGGCTGCCGCGTCATGGTGTCCGAGATCGATCCGATCTGCGCGCTGCAGGCGGCGATGGAAGGCTATGAGGTCGTCACCATGGAAGATGCCGCGCCGCGCGCCGACATCTTCGTCACCGCGACCGGCAACAAGGACATCATCACCATCGAGCACATGCGTGCGATGAAGGACCGCGCCATCGTCTGCAACATCGGCCACTTCGACAACGAGATCCAGATCGCCCACTTGCGCAACCTGAAATGGACCAACATCAAGCCGCAGGTCGACGAGATCGAATTCCCCGACAAGCACCGCATCATCCTGCTGTCGGAAGGGCGCCTGGTGAACCTCGGTAACGCCATGGGCCATCCGAGCTTCGTGATGTCGGCCTCGTTCACCAACCAGACGCTGGCGCAGATCGAACTGTTCGCCAACAACAAGGACGGCAAATACGAGAAGAAGGTCTACGTGCTGCCGAAGTCGCTGGACGAGAAGGTGGCGCGGCTGCATCTCGCCAAGATCGGCGTGAAGCTGACCGAACTGCGCAAGGACCAGGCCGACTATATCGGCGTCAAGCCGGAAGGCCCGTTCAAGGCGGACCATTACCGGTACTGAGAAAACCCGGCGCCGCAGGTCAATATTTCGTCATGCCCGGCCTTGTGCCGGGCATCCACGTCTTTACAGTCCGTGCCAGAAAAAGGCGCGGACGACCGGGATCACCCCCGGCCATGATGGCCGCAAGAGCAGGGCGGGGAGCAAACCATGGCATCAGAACATTTCGACGTGCTGATCGTCGGCGCCGGGCTGTCCGGCATCGGCGCGGGTTTTCACCTGCAGCAGAAGTGCCCGGGCAAGCGCTACGCCATTCTTGAGGGGCGCGACTGCATCGGCGGCACCTGGGACCTGTTCCGTTACCCCGGCATCCGCTCCGACTCCGACATGTTCACGCTCGGCTACTCGTTCAAGCCGTGGACCGAGCCGAAGGCGATCGCCGACGGGCCGCAGATCCTGAACTATGTCCGCGAAACCGCGGCCGAGAACGGCATCGACAAGAAGATCCGCTTCAACCACCGGGTCAAGCGGGCGTCGTGGTCCTCGCCCGACGCGCGCTGGACCGTGGAGGCCGAGCGACGGGCTGGCGAGGGCGGCACCGAGGTCGTGCGCTTCACCTGCAATTTCCTGTTCATGTGCTCGGGCTATTACAAATACGAGGAAGGCTACACGCCGGAATTTTCCGGCCGCGACAATTTTGCCGGCACCATCGTGCACCCGCAGAAATGGCCTGACGATCTCGACTACGCCGGAAAACGCGTGGTGGTGATCGGTTCGGGCGCCACCGCGGTGACGCTGGTGCCGGAGATGGCCAAGAAGGCCGGTCATGTCACCATGCTGCAGCGTTCGCCGACCTATGTGGTGTCGCGCCCGGCGCAGGACCCCGTCGCCAACAAGTTGCGGGCGCGGCTTCCCTCGAAACTCGCCTATCACCTGATCCGCTGGCGCAACGTGCTGTGGGGGATGTATTTCTTCCAGCTCTCCCGGCGCAAGCCGGCGCGCGTCAAGCAGTTGATCCTCGGCGGCGTCAAGATGGCGCTCGGCCCCGATTACGACATCGCCACCCACTTCACCCCGCGCTACAATCCCTGGGACCAGCGGCTGTGCCTGGTGCCGGATGGCGACCTGTTCGGGGCGATCAGGGAAAAGCGCGCCTCCGTCGTCACCAGCGAGATCGACACCTTCACCAAGAACGGCATCCGCCTGAAGGACGGCAGCGAACTCGAGGCCGACATCATCGTCACCGCCACCGGCCTCGTGCTGCAGGTGCTCGGCGGGATGGAGATTGCCGTCGACGGCCGCGCCGTCGATTTCGCCAGGACGCTGAACTACAAGGGCATGATGTACTCGGACGTGCCTAATCTGGCGTCCTCGTTCGGCTATACCAACGCGTCGTGGACGCTGAAATGCGACCTGACCTGCGAATATGTCTGCCGGCTGATCAACTACATGGACCGGCACGGCTACCGGAAGTGCATGCCGCACAATGTCGATCCCTCGATTACCGAATTGCCGTCGCTGGATTTCTCCTCCGGCTATGTGCAGCGCTCGGTGGCGAAGATGCCCAAGCAGGGATCGAAGCGGCCGTGGCGGCTCTACCAGAACTACGCGCTCGACATCGTCACGCTGCGCTACGGCAAGATCGATGACGGGGTGATGCAGTATTCCTGAGGTCGCCGCGCTGCGTCGGCCGAAGGCCTGACGGAAAATTTTTCCCAGCAGTTTTTTCACGTGACGGGCGCGATCGGGCAGTTTCTGCCTCGTGCGCGGCGCGCCCGGCGCCGCAAAGCCGCATGTTTCAGCGGTCATCGTGTCTGGCATGCGCCTTGCTCGAATCTTCGGAGTATCCAGTCCCGGAGTTCGGCATGCCGGTTTCCTTCACAGGCTTCTCTCCCACATCCGTCTTCCCCTCGCAGAAGACCCCGCCCACGACGCTCTCCGCCAAGCCTGCCGAGACGACCGAGCAGAAATTCCTCGACTACGCCAGGATGACGCCGTCCGAGCGGTTGCATGCCCAGATGCTCGCCCAACTCGGCATCACCGAGGATCAATTCAAGGCGATGAGTCCGGCCGATCAGCAGAAGATCGAGGACAAGATCAGGGACATGATCAAGAAGCGGCTCGCCGACAGTCCCGACCAGCCGACCGGGATGATCACCGACAAGTCGGTCTGAGCGCGGCATCCTGAGAGCCGACGCTGCCGCACGATCCCCGGTCCGCGGAAACGGACCCGGCGATTATTGCCCGCCTTGCGCAATCCTGATTAAATCGCTGCTGCCGCCTGCCGCCGCTTCCGGCGGGCGGCGGCACGCGTGGCGTTCCTCGCCCGAAATTGCTAGAATTACCGAAAAATTACCGGAGTTCGAGACATGTCGACGTCCGCAGTCTCGTGGCGGCGGGAGTCGCCGGCAGTCCTGGGTTACGCTCTGGCAGTCCTGTCGGTTGCCGCGGCCGTCGCGATCGATATTGGGTTCGAGCGTCTCCTGGGGGACAACCCAACGGTATCGTTGCTGCTCTGCGCGATCATGTTGGTAGCGTGGGCTGGCGGCACCGGCCCGGCCTTGCTCGCGACCGCACTGGCGGTTCTGGCATTCGATTTTTTCTTTCTGGAGCCGGTTCACTCCTTCCCGCTGCAATTCAGGGACGTTCCGCGGCTTGCATTCTTCGTCATCGCCGCGCTCTTTGTCGTCGCGCTGAACGCGGCGCAAATACGGGCGGCGACCGCACTTCGGCGCGCGCGCGACGAGCAGCAGGCGACCGTGCGCGAACTGCAAGCGCTCAACGAGACGCTGCGGACCGAGAATGCCGAGCGCAAGCGGGCCGAGCAGAGGGCCCGGCTGGTCGAGCAGGAACTGCGGGCGATCATCGACACGGTGCCTGTCTTGGTGCTTCGCCATCGCGCGGACGGTGTGATCGACTATGTCAACCAGGTCGGGCGCAGCTACAGCGGGCTCGCAACGACGAACTGGACGAGACGCACCAGCGTCATAACCCATCCCGACGATGTTTCGCGGCTTGAGCAGGCCTGGGATGCCGCATTGGCAAAGGGTGAACCGTTCGAGACGGAACAGCGCCTCCGGAGAGCCGATGGCGAATACCGCTGGTTCGCGACACGGCGCGCCCCGCTGCGCAATCCCGACGGCGAGGTGATCGCCTGGTACGCGGCGACCTACGACATCGAGGACCGGAAGCAGGCGGAGGATGCCCTGCGGCGCAGCCAGGCGGATCTCGCCAAAGCAAGGCAGGACCTGCAACTGATGATCGATACGATCTCCACGATGGTCGTCGTTCTCGACCATGACGGCAGGGCTTATTTCGCAAATCGGCGGGCACAGGAATTTCTTGGCAAGGACTTTTCGATCAAGAACGTAAAGGACCTCATCCATCCCGATGATCGCGACAGGATTGATCGTCTGTGGCGAACCCACCTGGTGACCGGGGAACCGTTTCAGACCGAACAACGCATACGGCGCGCCGATGGTCAGTATCGATGGACCTCCATGAGCCGCGTACCGCTGCGCGACGAAACCGGCAAGGTCGTCAAGTGGTATGGGTCCGGCTACGACATCGAAGACAGGAAGCGGACCGAGGCGGCCTTGCAGGAGAGAGAGGCGCAGCTGGCGGAAGCCAAGCGCGAGTTGCAGCTCACGATCGATTCAATTCCGGTCATGGTGTCGACTTTCGAGCCGGATGGCACGCGCAGTTTCGTCAATCAAACGTGGCAGGACTACACTGGCCATGCGCATGGAGAAGCGACGGGCAAGGGACTCGATACCTCGGTCTATTATCATCCCGATGACGTCGAACGATTCGAAAACGCATGGCGCGCCGCGCAGGAAAAGGGCGAGATGCTGTCGGTGGATGTGCGCACCCGCAGGGCCGATGGCGCCTATCGGTGGTATACGATGCGACGCGCACCGCAGCGCGACGACAGGGGAAACATCGTAAAATGGTATTCGGTCGGTATCGACGTCGAGGACCAAAGAATTGCCGAGGATGCGCTGCGGCGCAGCGAGGCCCAGCTCGCCAAGGCCGAACGGGAACTTCGACGCACACTTGATTCGATCCCGACTCTGGCCTGGCGCACCCGTGCCGACGGCTATGCCGAATATCTCAACAAGCGGTGGCTCGATTATACGGGCATTTCCCAGGAGCAGGCGCTGGGCTGGGAGTGGCAGGCTGCGATCCATCCCGACGACCGTCCGGCGCTGCATTACGCCTGGCTGGGAATGCTCGAGACCGGCAAGCCCGGCGAGGTCGAAGCGCGCATGCGGCGTAGCGATGGGACGTACCGCTGGTTCCTGTTCCGCAGCGAGGCTCTCAGGGATGAGGCCGGAGCCGTCGTTGCCTGGTATGGAACGAATACCGACATCGAGGACAGGAAGCAGGTTGAAAACGCCTGGCAGAGGAGCCAGGCCTATTCGGCCGAGGCGCAAAAGCTCAGCCAGACCGGCAGCTTTGCCTGGGATGTCGCCACCCGCCACTATTTCTGGTCGGAACAGACCTATCAGATCCTGGGCTTTGACCGGAGCATCAGGCCATCGATCAGCCTGGTGGTTCAGCGGACCCATCCCGACGACCGCTTCATCATGGAGCATGAACTCGATCGCTCGGCGCAAAAGGCGCCGTACCATGACTTCGAAGTGCGGCTGCTGATGCCGGATAGGCAGATCAAGCACATTCATCTTCTCGCGCACCGCATCACCTACGAATCCGGCAACGAGGAAGTTGTCGGCGCGGTGATGGACATCACCGATGCCAGGAAGTCGCAGGAAACATTGCACGCCGCGCAGACCGCGCTGGCCCACGCCAGCCGCGTGGCGACGCTCGGGGAAATCAGCGCGACCATCGCGCACGAGGTCAATCAGCCGCTTGCTGCGATCGTCGCCAATGGCCAGGCTTGCCTGCGTTTTCTCAGCCGCGAGAAGCCGAACCTCGACGATGTGCGCGGGGCCGTCGAATGGATCGTCAAGGACGGCAACCGGGCGGGCGATGTGATCCGGCGCGTCCGCGGGCTCATGAAGAAGGCGGTTACCGAGAAGGCGCCGCTTGACGTCAACGACCTCGTCAACGAGGTCACCGCGCTGCTGCGGCGCGAACTGGCCGCCCAGCGGGTGACCCCGCAACTGGAGTTGGCGCCCTCGGTGCCGCCGATCGTCGGGGATCGGGTTCAACTCCAGCAGGTGATCATCAATCTCGTCATGAACGGTGCCGAAGCGATGCAGGCGATTACCGACCGGTCGCCTCGACTGGTGGTCCGCACCTACCAGGATGGGGCCGATCGGGTCGTTGTCGCCGTCGAGGACAGCGGCCCCGGGGTGGCCAGCGAGAACGCGGACCGCGTATTCGATCCGTTCTTCAGCACCAAGCCCGGCGGACTGGGCATGGGCCTTTCGATCTGCCGCTCGATCGTCGAGGCTCATGGGGGCCGACTGTGGTCATCGCCAAATGCCGGATCCGGCGCCACGTTTCAGTTCGCGTTGCCGCCGCGCCGGGAGAATGCGGCGTGAGCCTGTCTGTCGGAACCGGAAAATAGGAGCGGCATCCAGACCGCGATGCCGGCAGTGGAAACGATGAACGAGAAGAACCAACCGCAGCATGTTGTCTTTGTCGTCGACGACGACGAATCGATGCGCGTTGCGTTGAGCTATCTGTTCCAGTCGATGAATCTGCCGGTCAAGGTGTTCACCTCGGCCGCCGAACTGCTCGAGAGCAAGCTGCCGGATATCCCCAGGTGCCTGGTGCTCGATATCCGGCTGCCGGGGGTCAGCGGCCTCGAGTTCCAGGATGTGCTGGCCAAGGCCGGGATCCGGATTCCGATCGTCTTCATCACGGGGCATGGCGATATTCCGATGTCGGTTAGGGCGATGAAGGCCGGCGCCGTGGATTTCCTGACAAAGCCGTTCAGGGATCAGGACATGCTGGATGCCGTGACGCGCGCGCTCGATCTGGACCGGAAACGGCGCGAGGGCGAGGTGGCGGCATTGGGACTGCGCGCCCGGCTCGAATTGCTCACTCCGCGACAGAAGGAGGTGCTGAGCCTTGTCACGTCTGGCTTGATGAACAAGCAGATCGCGGGGATGCTGAACGTCAGCGAAATTACCGTCAAGATCCACCGCGGGCAGGTGATGAAGAAGATGGAGGCGCGCTCGCTGGCTGAACTCGTGAAGATGGCGGAGACGCTCGGGATCAGCCGGAAAGCTCCGTGAGGTGCAAACCTAAGTATGATTTCCGGGCCGGACCCCGCAAGCGCAATCTAACGACGGAGGATGTTTGCAAGAGCAGGTGCTCTGCCTCTGTTCCAGGATCGACAGATTTGACAACAGTCCCGGTAATCTCCGTTATCGACGACGATGAATCCATTCGCGCTGCGATATACAATCTCCTGAGATCGCTGGGATACATCGTTCACGTGTTTCCCTCCGCCGAGGCCTTTCTGGAATCGCCGCAACTGCTCAATACGTGGTGCGTGATTGCCGATATCCGCATGCCCGGAATGAGCGGAATCGAGCTGCAGTTTCGCTTGTTGAGCGAGGGCAACGCCGTCCCCTTCGTTTTCATTACCGCCGTTCCCGACGAAAGCGTGCGCGCCCGCGCGCTGCAGTATGGCGCGATTTGCTTTCTGACCAAGCCGTTCGACGAGGACAGTCTGATCGCATGCCTTGGCAAGGCGCTGGCGCGGCATATCGGCGGAGAACTCCGCTAACTCGCAAGCACGGGTGTCGGTGCGGCTGCTGTTCAAGCCCGGGATCAATGAAGTCATGCGGATGGGCGAGGGCGGGTCCACGCCCGTGTTGGCATTCGCTGTTTCGTCCGAACGGATCATACCAACGTTTTAGCCCGGCAGCCGCATGGAGGATTGGTCCGTGACGCGGCGGCAAGCATCCTTCTCTCCACAGCGAGCGGCCGGCTCGCGGCTCGATCACATCAGGGAGAAATGCCATGTCCGCAAGCTCGTTTTCGCCGACCCGCCGCAGCCTTCTCGCCGCCGCCGCAACCGCGGGTGCCGTCAGCCTGCTGCCCGAGCAGCTGGCCGCCGCGACCGATAGCAGCGCCATCCGTCCCTTCCATGTCAAAATTCCCGAAGCCGAGCTCGTCGACCTTCACCGGCGCGTGCTGGCGACGCGATGGCCCGGCAAGGAGATTGTCGCCGATCAATCCCAGGGCGTGCAGCTCGCCACGATGCAGAAACTCGCGCGGTACTGGTCGACGGAGTACGATTGGCGCAAGTGCGAGGCGAAGCTGAAGGCCCTCCCACACTTCATGACCGAGATCGACGGGGTTGACATTCATTTCATTCACGTTCGTTCGAAGCATGAAGGCGCGATGCCGCTCATCGTCACGCATGGATGGCCCGGCTCGATCATCGAGCAGCTGAAGATTGTCGATCCGCTGACCAATCCCACGGCACACGGCGCGAGCGCGTCGGACGCGTTTCATCTGGTGATTCCGTCGATACCGGGCTACGGCTTTTCAGGCAAGCCAACCACGATCGGCTGGGACCCCGTCCGCATCGCCCGTGCATGGACCGTACTGATGAAGCGCCTCGGATACACGCGGTTTGTGGCGCAAGGTGGCGACTGGGGGGATGCCATCACGGAGCAGATGGCCCTTCAGGCGCCTCCGGAATTGCTGGGCATCCATACCAACATGCCCGCGACGGTTCCAGCCGACATCTCAAAGGCACTCCAGCTCGGCGGGCCGGCGCCATCCGGTCTCTCGGCCGACGAACAGCATGCATATGACCAGCTGGATTTTTTCAATAAGCACGGTTTGGGCTATGCCATCGAGATGGCGAACCGCCCGCAGACGCTGTACGGGATCACGGATTCGCCGATCGGTCTGGCGGCATGGATACTTGATCACGACGCGCGCAGTTACGATCTGATCTCGCGTGTCTTCGACGGTCAGCCCGCCGGCCTCACGCGGGACGACATCCTCGACAACATCACGCTCTACTGGCTCACGAACACGGCGATCTCCTCGGCCCGTCTCTATTGGGAAAACAAGCTGGCGTTTTTCGACGTCAAGAACATCAACATCCCGGTTGCCGTGAGCGTATTCCCGGACGAGATCTATGCAGCTCCCCGGAGCTGGGCAGAGCGGGCGTTTCCCAAGCTCATCCATTACAACAGGTTCGACAAAGGTGGCCACTTCGCAGCCTGGGAGCAGCCGGAAATCTTCTCCGGCGAGATGCGGGCGGCGTTCCGGTCGCTGCGCCCGTCCCAGAACGGATAGCGCCGAGGCCCGGCTGCCGCGCCCGGCGAGTGCGATCTCGCGCTTGCCGGTGTTGCGGTAGCCTGTGCGGCGCCAATATCACAGCGGACCGGTCGTTCAGGAAAGACAGGGCCTCGGGATCGGTTCACTGCAACGGAAAATAACGATCGAAGGACGCGTCAGGGAGAGGCCTGCAATGGATACGATCAAAACGCCTGAACAAGTCAACCAGGCCCGGCGGCGGTTTGTTGGCGCGGCTGCCATGACCATCGCCGCCGCGCAACTCGCCCTGACCGGTCACGCGCGCGCACAGTCTGGCAAGGCAAAGCCGGCCGAATTGCCCAAGGTCAGGCCCGGGACGCACACGTCGTTTGGCACGCTGAAGCAGGTCGACGCCGGCCTGCTCAATGTCGGCTATGCCGAAGCAGGTCCCGCCGATGGGCCTGCGGTCATTCTGCTGCACGGCTGGCCCTACGACATTCACAGCTATGTCGATGTCGCGCCGCTGCTGGCGTCGGCGGGGTATCGGGTCATCGTCCCGTATCTGCGCGGCTACGGCACGACACGCTTCCTTGCCGATGAAACGTTCCGCAACGGCCAGCCCGCGGCGCTCGCGCTCGATACCATCGCCCTGATGGACGCACTCAAGGTCCAGAAGGCGACGCTCGCCGGTTTCGACTGGGGAGCGCGGACCGCCGATATCGTCGCGGCACTGTGGCCGGAGCGCTGCAAGGCGCTGGTCTCCGTCAGCGGTTACCTGATCGGCAGCCGGGAAGCCGGCAAGATGCCGCTGCCGCCAAAGGCCGAGCTGCAATGGTGGTACCAGTTTTATTTCGCCACCGAGCGCGGCCAGGCCGGCTATGAAAAATACCGGCACGACTTCGCCAAGCTGATCTGGCAGCTCGCGTCGCCGAAATGGAGCTTCGACGACGCCACCTTCGATCGCTCGGCGACGGCCTTCGACAACGCCGATCACGTCGCCATCGTGATCCATAACTACCGCTGGCGGCTCGGCCTGGCCGAGGGCGAGCCGAAATATGATGACCTGGAAAAGCGGCTTGCCGAGGCTCCGGTCATCACCGTGCCCACCATCACGCTCGAGGGTGATGCCAATGGCGCGCCGCATCCGGAACCCAGCGCCTATGCAAAGAAGTTCTCGGGCAAATATTCGCACCGGATCGTCAAGGGCGGGGTCGGGCACAATCTCCCGCAGGAAGCTCCGCAGGCCTTTGCCGAGGCCGTCATCGAGGTTGCCGAGATCTGACCGGTCCCGGCATGGCCCTCGCGGGCTTTCAATCGGTCTTCAGAGGGGAGTTTGACCATGCGGATCTCTTCAGCCCGGGTGCTGGCGTTGGTGGTTCTGGTGCTTGTCGTGTTGCTCACCGCCGCGGAATTCGGTCCGGCATTGCTGAGCGGAAATTGAATGATGGTGTGACCTCGAATGCTCGCGTCGCATCGCCGCATTTGAAGTTGATGGCAGCGAGGGGGATCGCAACATGAGTGCCAATCGGATTGCGAGTGCGGGCTTTGACGTCAACCGGGACTGGCGCATGCTCTTGGCCGCGGCTGCGACCCGCATCGGTGTAGCCGTCACGGTCGGCATTGTGCTTGCGACGAGCGCGTTCGCGCAGAACGCGGCGAGTTCTGACCGGATTGAACACCATGTCGCAAAGATCGACGGCACGCGCTTCCACTACGTGACGGCCGGAGCCGGCGATCCGGTGTTGCTGATTCCGGGATGGCCCGAGAGCTGGATCGCCTGGCGGAAGGTCGTGCCTTTGCTGGTCCGCGCGGGCCGTCGCGTCATCGTGCTCGACCCCAGAGGTTTCGGTGAGAGCGACAAGCCGGCCGCCGGTTACGATCTCGACACGGCCGCGCGCGACCTGCACCGTTTCCTGGAAGCGACCAACCTCACGCCATCGGGAGGGATCGACATCGTCGCTCACGACGTCGGGACGTGGATCGCGCACGCCCACGCCGTGGATTATCCGGCGGACGTCAGGCGGCTGGTGCTGACGGAGTCGAATATTCCCGGAATTACCGCGTTTCCGGGAGGACTTCCGAGCGAGGCGGTCAACCTGAAGAGCTGGCAATTTGCTTTCAACCGGCTGAACGATCTGCCGGAGATGCTGGTCCAGGGACACGAGCGGGAATACCTCGCCTGGATCTTCGCGACCAAGAGCACGCGATCCTACGCCATAGAGCCGGCCGCCCTCGAAGAATATACGCGCGAGTATTCCGCGCCGGGCGCCATGCGCGCCGGTTTCGCCTGGTACAGGGCAAACTTCGATGCGGAGGGCCTGGCGCAGGCCAAGGCGCGCGGGACCAGGCGATTGACGATGCCGGTTCTGGCGCTCGGGGGATCCGACGGAGTGGGCGACGCGCTTCGCGCGACTGTTGCGACCCTCGGAGATCGCGTGCAGGGAGGGCCGATCGCCCCGATGCAGGCCCGTCCGGGGGACGGCTGCGGCCATTTTCTTCCGGAAGAATGTCCCGACGAACTGACCGAGGCCGTCCTCAAGTTCTGGCAGTCGACGCCGGAATGAGCCGAACGCAATTCAAGGAAGGAGATCCACGATGCGCATGCGATTCAGGGGTTTCTCCGTCATTCCGATGACGGCGATCGCGCTGGCCATGATGCTGCCGGCGAAAGCCGTGTGGGCTCAGAGCGGACCGGGAGATCGAGCCACCGCTTCGCCCAAACATGCAGGAGATGATCTGGCGGGCAAGCTGGCCCGGCGCGAGGTTCAGCGTTCGTCGTCATCGATTCCCGGTCGTGAAATCGTGCAGGTGGAGACGTTGATTCCCGCAGGCGTCGAGTCGGGATGGCACGTTCATCCGGGAGAAGAGGTCGGCTACATCGTCGCCGGTCGGGTCGCGATGATGGTGCGCGGTCGTGCCGACGTCATACTGAATGCGGGGGATGGATTCCTCATTCCGCCGCGGACCCCGCACAATGCCCGCGATCTCGGCCCGAAAACCGGGCGGATGCTATCGACCTACATCGTCGAGACCGGCCAGCCGCTCGCGACATTCGTGGACGAACACGCCGAGAAATAGGGCACGCGCCGGCGGCGCCCCGTTCGGGGTCGTCCGTCGGTGGATTTGAGAAAACCCCCGGGGCGCTTCTGTGCGCGCCACCCCTTCATCCACATCGAGGAGGAACCCATGACAGACATCAAGGAGAGAACCACGACGGTCGAGACAGCCAGCGCACGGACGCTCGACATGAAGCTCGAGATCGTCGTTATCCCCGTTTCGGACGTCGATCGCGCCAAGCGATTTTATGGCGGCCTGGGCTGGCGGCTGGACGCCGACTTCGCGGCGCGTGAGGACTACCGGGTGATCCAGTTCACGCCGCCCGGCTCCGGGTGCTCGGTCATCTTCGGCAAGAACGTCACCGCGGCGGCGCCCGGCTCGGCCCGGGGACTGTACCTGATCGTCTCCGACATGGAGGCCGCCCGCAAGGAGTTGCTCGGCCGGGGCATCGACATCAGTGAAGCGTTCCACGACCCCGGCGGCGTTTACGCCGGCCCGGATGAGCCCTATTTGTTTGGGCGGGTCCGCGTCAGCGGTCCTGATCCCGAGCATCGCAGCTACCGCTCGTTCGCCTCGTTCAGCGATCCCGACGGCAATCGCTGGCTGCTCCAGGAGATCACCGCGCGATTGCCCGGACGCGTGGACGCCCAGGATACGACCTTCACCTCAGCGACGGAGCTCGCGATCGCGCTCCGACGCGCGTCGGCGGCCCATGGCGAGCACGAGAAGCGGATCGGCAAGCCGGATGCGAACTGGTCCGACTGGTATGCCGATTACATCGTCCGCGAGCAGGCCGGCAAGGAGCTGCCGTCCTGAGCGGCGGCGGCTCATCGGTAACTCGCAATTTCAGGCGAACGACGGCGCGACGTCAACGCTGCTGATGTCCTAACACCAACGTATGGTGAGACGAGACCAGCGTTGAATGGTGGGACGTCACCCGGGGCATTAGCAATTATCGCTTGGCTGCAGGCATCGAAGCGGCCGACCGTTTACGAAGATTCCGCAACGCCGCGCTCAATCAAGCCGTGTGAACGTGGAAAATGTGGAGGGCTTCACATGCGATCTGACATGGTTCCAGGGGCAGTGTTTCCCGACTACGAGCTTTCCGACCACACCGCGAAACGCCGGAAGCTCTCCGATCTGCAGGGACCGCATCCCATGGTTCTCGTCCTCAGTCGCGGAGCGTTCTGTCCGAAGGACCGCCGGCAGGCCGAAGGGCTTGTTGATCTCCACCGCGAGATGGAGGTCGGCTATTGCCGGCTTGTCACGATCAGTACCGACAACATCACCGAGACCAATGAATATCGCAGCGGGGTAGGTGCGCACTGGCCGTTTCTTTCGGACGCGCGGCGCACGATCCAGAAGGATCTCGACATCGCCGAATACACCGATCCCCTGCACAATCCGATGATCCCGCATGTGATCGTGCTCGAGCCCGGTCTCGTGATCTACAAGATCTACAACGGCTACTGGTTCTTCGGACGGCCGACCATGGAGGATCTTCGCCAGGACCTGCGCGCCGTCACCCGGAAATGCCGGCCGGACTGGGACATCACGACGCCCGAACTCAGGGCGGCATGGCAGCAAGGCAACAAGGAGCTCTTCTACCCCTACGGAAAAACCTTCGTCCAAACGATCGGTGAACAGGACTAGAGGAGAAGCGCAATGACTCGCACGCACCAGCCAGGCGAGGGCGTCTTCACGTCCATCCTGCCCGAGGACATCGACTGGAAGCCATTCCCGGCGTTTCCGCCTTCGGTTCGTCTTGCCGTCCTCGTCGGCCACCCCTCCGAACCGGGTCCCTACGTCGTCAGGGTCAAGGTTCCCGCCGGCGTGAAGCTGATGCCGCACCGGCATCCGGAGGATCGCATCTACACGGTGATGTCCGGCGTGTTCTACATCGGTCTCAGCGAGCGCTTCGATGGCGACCAGGTGAAGGCCTATCCGCCCGGCAGCGTGATCGTTCTGCCCGGCGATACCTTTCACTTCCACTGGGCAAAATCCGGCGAGTACGTGACGCAGGTGACGGCGATCGGCCCGCTGGGTCTCGAATATCTCGATCCATCCGACGATCCGCGCCAGCACGGCCACTGATCGACGCCGCACCGTTTCCATCAACACTGAAAATCCCAAAGGAGACACCATGCGTAACGATCAGAAGGTTGCCGTCATCACCGGTGCGTCGCAGGGCATCGGCGCAGCCCTCGTCAAGGCGTATCGCGATCGTGACTACCGGGTCATCGCGACCTCGCGCTCGATCGAACCGTCGAACGATGAAGAAGTCCTCGCGGTGCCCGGCGACATCGCCGATCGCCGCACCGCCGAGCGTGCGATCGCCGAAGGCGTGGCCCGGTTCGGGCGCATCGACACGCTGGTGAACAACGCCGGAATCTTCATCGCCAAGCCGTTCACCCACTACACCGAAGCGGATTATGCGGCGGTCATGGGCGTCAATACCGCGGGCTTCTTTCACGCCACGCAACTGGCCATCGCCGAGATGGAGAAGCAGGGCGGCGACCATGTGGTGCAGGTCTCGACCAGCCTGGTCGATCATGCGAACTCCGGCGTGCCTTCCGTGCTCGCGTCGCTGACCAAGGGCGGCCTGAATGCCGCGACCAGGTCGCTCGCGATCGAATATGCGAAGCGTGGCATTCGCGTCAACGCGGTGGCGCTGGGCATCATCAAGACACCGATGCATCCGGTCAAGACGCATGGGCAGCTCGACGCCCTGCATCCGGTCGGCCATATGGGCGAGATATCCGATGTCGTCGACGCGATCCTCTATCTCGAGTTCGGCGAACTTCGTGACGGGCGAGATCCTCCACGTCGACGGCGGCCAGAGCGCCGGGCATTGAGAAATGCGCGACACCTGCGCGCCGGTGCCGCGCAGCAACGGCGATTATCTGTTATTGTTCCGGCTCGGCGGCGCCGCGGTGACACTCGCGCTCGCCATCGATCTCATCATGGCTCTGACGGTTTCCCGGAAGATACGCGATGACAAAGACCTACGAAATCGTTGAGCACAATTGTGACGTGGTGATCGTCGGCGCCGGCGGTGCGGGCTTGCGGGCGGCGCTGGGAATGGCCGCGTCGGGATTGAGGACGGCCTGCCTGACCAAGGTCTTTCCGACGCGCAGCCACACCGTGGCCGCGCAGGGCGGCATGGCGGCCTCGCTCGGAAATATGGGCGACGGCGACGATTGGCGTTTCCACATGTACGACACGGTCAAGGGTTCCGACTGGCTCGGAGACCAGGACGCGATCGAGTACATGTGCCGCGAGGCGGTGCCCGCGGTGCTGGAGCTCGAACATTACGGCGTTCCGTTCTCGCGCACCGGGGATGGACGGATCTACCAGCGTCCCTTTGGCGGCCAGACCCTTCAGTATGGAAAGTCGATGGCGCAGCGCACTTGTGCAGCGGCCGACCGCACCGGCCACGCCATCCTGCACGCGCTGTACCAGCAGTGCCTCAAGCACAACACCGAGTTCTTCGTGGAATATCTGGCGCTCGACCTGCTGATGGACGAGGAGGGCGCCTGCAAGGGTTTGCTTGCATGGAATCTGGAGGAGGGGACGCTGCATCGTTTCCGCGCCCATCGCACGGTGCTGGCGACCGGCGGGTATGGCCGCGTCTATTTCTCCTGCACCGCCGCCCACACCTGCACCGGCGACGGCAATGCCATGGTGCTGCGCGCCGGGCTGCCGCTGGAGGACATGGAATTCACCCAGTTCCACCCGACCGGAATCTACGGCTCCGGGTGCCTGATCACCGAAGGCGCGCGCGGCGAGGGCGGCTATCTCACCAATTCGCAGGGCGAGCGCTTCATGGAGCGTTACGCGCCGAGCGCCAAGGACCTGGCGGGCCGGGACGTCGTCTGCCGTTCGATGACGATCGAGATCAATGAGGGCCGCGGCTGCGGGCCCACACAAGGATTACATCCTGCTGCATCTGGAGCATCTGGGCACCGAGCTGCTGCATCAGCGGCTGCCCGGCATCAGCGAGACCGCAAGGATCTTCGCCGGCGTCGACGTGACGCGCGAGCCGATACCGGTATTGCCGACCGTCCATTACAACATGGGAGGCGTGCCGACCAATTTGCATGGCGAGGTCATCACGATGCAGAACGGCAATCCGGAGGCGGTCGTCCCCGGATTGATGGCCATCGGCGAAGCCGCCTGCGTGTCCGTCCATGGCGCCAATCGGCTCGGGTCCAACTCGCTGCTCGATATCATCGTGTTTGGCCGGGCCGCGGCGCGCCGGGTGGTGGAAACCATGCGGCCAAATGAAGGGCACACGAACGTTTCCAGAGACGCGACCGATCGCGCCGTCGCCCGGTTCGACCGCATCAGGTGGTCGAAAGGAAAGACCGGCGCCGGGGCGATCAGGCTGGCGATGCAGCGTACGATGCAGCGTCACTGCGCCGTGTTCCGCGACGGCCCGTTGCTGGCCGAGGGTTTGGGCAAACTCGACCGTGTCATCGAAACGATGCGCGCCGATTTTGGCGTGACCGACCGTTCGATGATGTTCAACACCGATCTCGCCGAGGCGCTCGAACTCGACAACATGCTCGCCCAGGCGAGCGTCAGCCTTCATTCGGCGATCGGACGGACGGAAAGCCGCGGCGCACATGCGCGGGAGGATTTTCCGAAGCGAGACGATCAAGACTGGCTCAAGCACACGCTCTGCTGGCTCGACGACGGCGGCCAGGTGCGGCTCGACTACCGGCCGGTCCATCTGCAAACGCTTTCGAACGACGTGTCGACGATACCTCCGAAGGAGCGCGTGTACTGATCCACGATCTCTAAGGGACGAAGCACATGCTGAGGCTGACATGGGGCAGGCCGACCGCGTCGAAACGCCGCTATGCGTTGTTTCACGTATTCGGTCTCCGCCGTGAATCAGCCATCGTCCGGCGAGGTTAACGCCGCATTAATCGGCAAATCCTAAGCTATCTCGGCTGGGCCTGAGACCGCACGAGGAAGGTTATGGACGCCCAAAGGATCGCCGTTGATGCCGTGGTTGCGCTGACCGATTGCGACCGCGATGTCGTCACCGCCTTCATCCGCAGATTTTATCTCGCCGGTGTGAAGGACCCCAAGCGGCTGACGTTCAAGGGCCTGCAGGCGCTGGCCCGGGGCTGACCGCGCTCAAAGCCCTGCTTCGAATCAATCCGAAATGATTTACGCCGCCGCCGTGATCGGTGCAGGGGATCCGCCGAGTTCCGGCTGCATGCCCTGACGGCTGGCGCCGAAGCAGAACGCCATCACGTGCTCCGTATCCAGCATGTTGGCCCTGGCGATCGCCGTCACCATTGCCGCCTCGGGCGGGATGCGGCTCAAGATCCCGGCGGGCAGTTCGCGGAAATTCACATGATTGCGAATGCACTTAGCGGGTCGCGGCAAGCTTGATGGGTCGTGATGGCAACAGTCCACGGAATTCTCGTCGGGGATATTGTTGATGAGCCGGGAGCATGCTGAAATAAGGCGGAATTGTCGCCGAACCTGGGCGCGAAAATTCGACCCGGACCGCGCCTCGTCGGCGGGCGTGCGGCCGGCGAACAGCTTCAAAGGACATGCCCGGGTACAAGGAGTGAGTAGGAACGGAAAATGCTGGGAACGTTTTTCGCGCCGCAATTGATTGTCCTCTATCTTCTCATCGGCTCAACGATCTATGTGCATTTCCGCGGTCGCGAGCGCCTGCGGATCAGCCGTCAGCTCGGTGACCATTCGACCTACCTCGCCCCCTACAACGTGCTGATGTATGCGGGCTCGGCGGTTCCGAACCAGCCGGTGGTCCCGGTCGACCGCTTTCCGGAACTGGCAAAACTGCGCGACAATTGGGAGATGATCCGCGACGAGGCCGTGAGGCTGTTCGACGAGGGATTCATCCGTGCGGCAGCCAAGAACAACGATTGGGGATTCTATTCGTTCTTCAAGAGCGGCTGGAAGCGCTTTTACCTGAAATGGTACGATGACTTTCTGCCGTCGGCGCGCACGCTGTGCCCGAAAACGGTCGAACTGCTGAACTCGATTCCGACGGTTCATGGCGCCATGTTTGCGATGCTGCCGCCCGGCGGCAAGCTCGGCGCGCATCGCGATCCCTTCGCCGGCTCGCTGCGCTATCACCTCGGATTGGTCACGCCCAATTCGGACAAGTGCCGGATCCTGGTTGATGGCGTGGAATGCGTCTGGCGCGACGGCGAGGGTTTCGTGTTCGACGAGACCTTCATCCACCGCGCCGAGAACGCCACCGATGTGTCCCGGATCATCCTGTTCTGCGACGTCGAACGTCCCATGAAGTACCGCTTCATGACCGCCATGAATCGCTGGGTCAGTCATCACATCGTCAAGGCTTCGGCGACCCAGAATGTCGATGGCGAACAGGTCGGCGTGCTCAACAAGGTGTTCGGCCGGATCTACGAGGTTCATCTGGCCGGACAGCGCGTCAAGAAGTGGAACCGCAAGGTCTATTACGCGCTCAAATATTCGCTGACGCTTGCCGTTCTCGGCCTCATCGTCGCATCCGCCTTGAGGTGACGGGACGCTTGAGGGCCAAAAAACGCGCAAACAAAAGGCCCCGGACGATTCCGGGGCCTTTCGATTTTTCCAGGTGCCGCGCGAGAGCTATTGCGGCTTGCCGATCGAAACCTTCAGCGTGCCGACGCCGTCGACGCCGCATTCGATCTTGTCGCCCGGATTGAGCTGGGAGACGCCGGCCGGCGTTCCCGTCATGATGATGTCGCCGGCGGCGAGCGCGACCTGCTGCGAGAGCTGCCAGATGATCTCAGGCACGTTCCAGATCAGTTCGGTGAGGTCGCCCTTCTGCTGCTCGGTGCCGTTGACCGTGAGCCAGATCCTGCCCTTGGTGGGATGGCCGATCTTGGAGGCCGGCTGCAGCGCGGAGCAGGGCGCGGAATAGTCGAAGGACTTGCCGACTTCCCAGGGACGCTCCTTCTTGCGCGAGGCGATCTGCAGGTCGCGCCGGGTGAGGTCGATGCCGACCGCATAGCCGTAGACATGATCAAGCGCCTTGTCGGCAGGGATATTGAGGCCGCCGCTCTTCATGGCGACGATCAGTTCGACTTCGTGGTGCAGGTCCTTGGTCAGCGGCGGGTACGGGATCGTGGCGCCATCGGGCACCAGCATGTCGGCGTGCTTGGCGAAGAAGAATGGCGGCGCCCGCTCGTCATTGCCCATCTCCCTGATGTGCTCGAGATAGTTGCGCCCGACGCACCAGATGCGGCGCACCGGATAGGATTTCGACTCGCCGACGACGGGAAGGCTGGGCTGCGGCGGGGCGGCAATGACAAAGGATGTGGCGTTCATGAACGGTCTCGGAGGGTTGCGGGAGGGAAGTCCGAAGATAGCTTTACGCGGTTGCGCTGATCGGCGCCAGACTGGGGTGGCCGGTGTCGCGATGCTGCAGGCGGAAGAACGAAGAATAGCGTCCGCCGCGGCGCAGCAAATCGTCGTGCTGGCCGCGCTCGACGATTTCGCCGCCCTCGACCACCAGGATGGCGTCGGAGTGCATGATGGTGTGCAGGCGGTGAGCGATGACGATGGTGGTGCGGTCGCGGCAGAGGTGCTCGATCGCCTCCTGCACGGCTTTCTCGGATTCCGAATCCAGCGCGGCGGTGGCCTCGTCGAGCAGGATGATCGGTGCGTTCCGGATCAGCGCGCGCGCGACCGCGACGCGCTGACGCTGGCCGCCGGACAGTTGCGTGCCGTGCTCGCCGACCGGGGTGTCGTAGCCGAGCGGGAAGCTCATGATGAAATCGTGGGCGCAGGCCGCCTTGGCCGCGGCCACGATCTCGTCTTGCGTCGCGCCGACCTTGCCGAAACCGATATTGGCGCCGATGCTGTCGCGGAACATATAGATGTCCTGGCCGACATAGGCGGTCTGGCGTCGCAGCGAGTTGCGCGAGACGGCGGAGATCGCCTGGCCGTCGATCAGGATCTCGCCCTGTTCGACCTCGTAGAGCCGCAGCAACAGCGCCAGCACGGTCGACTTGCCGCCGCCGGATGGGCCGACCAGCGCCGTCACCTTGCCCGGCTCGGCGACGAAGCTTACGTCATGCAGCACGGGTTCGTCCGCGCGATAGGCGAAGCTGACATTGCGCAATTCGATCCGCGCCTCGGTCAGTTTCAGCGCCGGCTTGTCGTCGTCGGCGAGTTCGCTCGCCGGATTGTCGATGACTTCCAGCAGCATGCGCGCGCCGACCAGTTGGCTGTTGAGGTCGATGTTGAGCCGGGCCAGCCGTTTCGCCGGCTCGGTCGCCAGCAGGAAGGCTGCCATGAAGGAGAAAAACTGACCGGGGGTGGCGCCGAGCGCGACCACGCTGTAACCGCCATAAAGCAGACAGCCGGCTACCGCGAAGCCGCCGAGCGTTTCCATCAAGGGGTTCGCACGGTTGGAGACCCGCGCCATCTTGTTGGCGTTGCGCTCGACAACGGCGATATTTTCGTCGATGCGCCGTTGCATGGTTTCTTCCAGCGTGAACGCCTTGACGGTGCGGATGCCCTGCAGCAATTCCTGCATGGTCTCCATGATGTCGGCGGTGCCGGTGAACTGGTTATGGGCGAGCCCCTTCACCCGCTTGACCAGCTTGCGCAGGATCAGCATCGCCGGCGGCACCACCACGAGACCCACGAACGACAGGATCGGATCCTGCATCACCATCACGCCGATCAAGCCGATCAACATGAACAGATCGCGCCCGATGGCGTTGATCAGCATGTTGAGGACGTCGGTGATGGACTTCGCGCCGGCCGTCAGCCGGGCCAGGAATTCGGACGAATGCCGCTCGGAAAAGAACGCGATGCTTTCGTTCATCAGCTTGGCGAACAGCCGCCGTTGATTGTTGGCGAGAATGGCGTTGCTGATCTTGGACAGGATCACGGTGTGGCCGTAAGTCGCCACGCCCTTGGCGAACAGCAGAAGTACCGTGACACCGGAAAGGATGGCGATGCGGGGAATGTTCTTGTCGATGTAGGCCTGGTTGATCACCTGGCCCAGGACGTAGGCCGAGCCCGCGGTTGCGCCGGCCGCCACGCCCATCAGCATGAAGGCGGTGAGGTACCGCCGCCAATAGGTAATTCCCTGTTCCATGACCAGGCGGCGAATCAGGATCGCCGCGCCGTAGGGATCATCCGTGATTTTTCTCGGGAGTTTGGTCATCCGCGTTCCATCGACGGCGCAAGCAGAGATTTTGGGCGCGCGTCAGGGCTGCTGCGGTGACTCCTTGCCTGCTATGTCGGCGTTTTTCAAGCCAAATCAGGCCTTGCGGCGGGGCAGATTTTACGCCGATTCCGCCTGCCGCACGAGGCCGCCGCGCTCGCGGAACAGTTTCTCTTCCCACGCCAGAGCGTGTCTGGCGATGGTTTCGAGATTGTCGTATTGCGGCGTCCAGTCCAGCGTCGAGCGGATCAGGCCGGTATCGGCAATCATGGTCATGATATCGCCCGGCCGCCGCGGCCCGGTTTGAACCGCGAAGTTGCGCCCGGAGACCTTCCGCACCGCCTCGATGGTCTCCAGCACGGAGTAGCCGCGGCCATAGCCGCAATTCAGCGTCATCGATGCCCCGCCGCCGCGCAAATACGACAGCGCCGCGCGATGGGCCTGCGCCAGGTCGGTGACATGGATGAAATCCCGGATGCAGCTTCCGTCCGGTGTCGGATAGTCGGTTCCGAACACGTCGATCTTGGCGCGTTGCCCGGTGGCCGCTTCGACCGCGATTTTCAAAAGATGTGTCGCGCCGACCGTCGCCAGTCCCATGCGCGCTTGCGGGTCGGCGCCCGCGACGTTGAAGTAGCGCAGCGCGACATAGCTCATGTGGTGCGCCGAGGCCGTGTCGTGCAGCATGATCTCGGCCATCAGCTTGGAGGAGCCGTAAGGCGACAGCGGCCGTGTCGGCGCGCTCTCGGGAACGGGCACCTGGTCCGGATTGCCGTACACAGCCGCAGTGGACGAAAAGATGAAGCGGCCGACGCCCGACCTCACCGTGGCGTTCAGCAGGCTGCGCGTCGTCATGGTGTTGTTGCGGTAATAGGCCAGCGGATCGCGCATCGATTCCGGCACCACCACCGAGCCCGCGAAATGAATCACGCTTTCCACGCGGTGCGCCGATATCACGCCTTCGACGAGATCCTCGTCGCCGGCATCACCGATGAACAGCGGAACACCCTGGGGCAGGAATTGCGAGAAGCCAGTGGACAGGTTGTCGATCACGACCACGCTTTCGCCGGCTTCCACCAGCGCCTGAACCGTGTGACTTCCGATGTAGCCGGCACCGCCGGTAACGAGCACGCTCATGAACTCACCCAACTCCCCGATATGGCTGAGATGCTATCCGGCCCGCGGTGAAGAGTGGGTTTCGGCGCCTCCGAACTGGCCACTATGCTTAATGTTGCGTATAGAAATCGGCGAACCGGAGCCTGACGTGGTCATCGAGAACATTTCCGCTGCCGATCTGCAGCTGATCGTGCCGAATCTGCACAGGCGCTATTCCGGCGTCACCGCGACCAACCGCATGGTGGCGCCGAAGCTCGCGCAACTATTCCGAGCGGCGTGGCTGGGACCCGATACGCCCGCGGGCATCGCGAGACTGCGCGTTGCGGATCTGCTGAAATTATGGCGTCGCGGCACGCCGCTGATCTGGCATGCGCGGCGCAACAACGAGATGATCGCAGGCGTGCTGCTGCGGTGGCTCGGCTGGCCGCTGAAACTGGTGTTCACCTCGGCGGCGCAGCGGCACCATACCTGGATCACGCGCTGGCTGATCAGGCGGATGGACGCGATCATCGCCACCAGCGATCTCTCGGCGTCGTTTCTCAAGCGCAAGGCAACCGTGATTCCGCACGGCGTCGATACCACCAGCTATTCGCCGCCGGTCGATCGCGCGGCGGCGTTTGCGCAAGCCGGATTGCCCGGGCGCTACGCCATCGGTTGCTTCGGCCGGGTGCGCGCGCAAAAAGGCAGCGACGTGTTCGTGGACGCGATGTGCGCCCTGCTGCCACGCTATCCCGATTTCACCGCGGTCATGGTCGGCGCCATTACGCCGGAGCAGCAAGGTTTTGCCAATGATCTGGAAAAACGCATCGAGGCGGCGGGCCTGCAATCGCGCATCGTCATGACAGGCGAACTTGCGATCGAGGAAGTGCAGCGCTGGTACCAGCGCCTGACGATCTACGCCTTCACCTCGCGCAACGAAGGCTTCGGGCTGACGCTGATCGAGGCTATGGCGGTGGGCGCGGCCTTGGTGGCGTCGCGCGCGGGCGCGGCCGAACTCGTGGTCGAGGACGGCGTCAGCGGCGTGCTGACGCCGCCGGGCGATGTCGACGCGCTCGTGGCTGCGCTGGAGCCGCTGATGCGCGATCCGGCGGCGGCCGTGGCCATGGGCACGCGGGGACGGGCGCGGGTGCTGGAAACATTCAGTCTCGACGTTGAAGCCAGCCGGATTGCGGAAGTTTACCGCGGGCTGGTCTGAGCGATCACATCAGCCACGAAGGCGTCGAGGTCGCCGCCTTCGAATAAGAAGCCGGGAAGGCCCGCCGCTTGCGCCGCCTCGATATCGGTGGGGCGGTCGCCGATGACAAAACTGCCCTCGCGCCGCACCGGCCAGTGTTCCATCAGGTCGTGGATCATGCCGGGGCTCGGCTTTCGCCAGTGATGTTCTTCGAGATAGCCCTCGACCGATCCATCGGGATGATGCGGGCAATACCTGACGTCGTCGATATGGGCGCCCTGCGCCGCGAGTTCGGCCAGCATCCAGTCGTGCAGCGCGTTGAGCTCATCTTCGGTGAAGTAGCCGCGCGCCACGCCGGATTGGTTGGTGAAGAAGAACACGAGATAGCCGGCCTCGTTGAGCCGGCGGATCGCCTTTGCCGCGTTCGGCATCCAGCGAATCCGCTCGCGCGTGCCCATGTAGCCGTCGTCGTGGTTGATGACGCCGTCGCGGTCGAGGAAAGCGGCGGGCCGGCGCGTGACGCCGGCGGTCTCGACGCCGCTCATTCTTTGTACGCCCTCGCGCATCAGCGCCTGCTCGATCTCGTCGCAGATCCCGTGCGCGACGGCGAGGTGAATCTGCTGGATGACAGGCGTGTCGTCGCTGGGTGCGACCAGGAGATGATCGCAGAGCGCGCCGAGGGCCTCGCCCCCGGTGCCGGTGAAGCCGATCGTGAGAAGGCCGCGCTCGCGGGCGGCGCGCAGCGCGGCAAGGACGTTGGCCGAACGGCCCGAGGTCGACAGCGCCAGCAGCACGTCGCCGCGCTGTCCGAGACCCGCGACCTGGCGCGCGAACACCTGCTCGAAACCGTAATCATTCGAGATCGCGGTCAGCGCCGAGGTATCGGTAGTCAGCGCGATCGCGGCGTAGGCCGGTCGGTCCTGCTTGTAGCGGCCGATGATTTCGGCGGCGATATGCTGGGCGTCGGCGGCGCTGCCGCCATTGCCGACGATCAGGAGCTTGTTGCCCGCGCGCAGCGCCGCGACAATGCCGGCCGCGATGTTCCGCGCGGCCGCGAGCATCGTCCCATCCTGCGTCGCGCGCTCGAGGCCGGCGAGCGATTGCGCCAGATGCGCGCCGATCGGGTCTTTGGAAAACTGGCTCAAGACGCACCGTCAGGGGTTTTAAGGGGTCTCTCTGGTCTCTGGTAATGACCGCGCCGGGGCAGCGCAAGCGGGTGAGGTCAGTGCGCGGCGCGGGCTCCGGCCTCGGCCAGCACGCGCCCGGCGATCTCGACCACGTCGGAGGCGGGGATATCCCGCATGCAGCGATGGTCGTTCATGGTGCAGACCGGGCGATGGCAGGGTTGGCAAGGCACCACGGTCTTGGTCTGAACCGTCGCTGCCAACCCGTTGAGCGGCGCCCAGTGATAGGGGCTGGTCGGGCCGAAAATGCCCATGGTCGGTGTCCCCAGCGCGGCGGCGATATGCATCAGGCCGGAATCATTTGAAATCGCGACGCTGGCCGCCGCCATGGCCAGGATGCCATTGCGCAAGTCGGTCCCGGTCAGGTCGCGCACCCGCGCACCGCCCGCGGCGACGATTTCCGCCGCCAGGGCCTTTTCGCCGGGGCCGCCGACCACCCAGACGTCCAGCCCGCGATCGGCCAGCAACCGCGCGGCTTGCGGATAGTAGGTCCAGCGCTTGGATGCTCCGACCGAGCCCGGCGCCAGCGCCACGGCCGTACTGGTCCCGAGCCCGCCCGCTTGCCGCCACCGGCTCACGTCGTCGGCGGGAACGTCGAGCTGCGGCACCGGCCATTCCGGCGGCAGCGGGGCCCCGTCCGGCAGCGCCAGCGCGGCGTTCTTGTCGATAAAGCGGGGCAGCGCCTTCTCGCCCCAGCGCCACCTGTTGATAAGTCCGAATCGCGCCTCGCCGACGAATCCCACCCGTTCCGGAATGCCGGCGAGCGCCGGTGCGATCGCCGATTTCCAGGTCCGGGGCAGCACCAGCGCGGTGGCGTAGTTCCGGCTGCGGAGCTCGGCCGCCAGCCCCCATTGCTTGGCGACCGCCAGCCGGCTGCGCGGCAGGTCCCAGACGATGCCGGAGCGGACGCCGGGCATATAATCGACCAGCGGCGCGCAGAGGGAGGTCACCAGGAGGTCGACGGGCCGATTGGGCCAGCGCTGCTTCAGAACCCGCACCACGCTATGGCCGCGCACGAAGTCGCCAATCCACATGTAGGGAATGATCAGGATCGGGCGGGTGTCCGCCGCGTCTTCCTCCTCGATAACCACATGATCTGAATTAATATTCATATTTTGAGGGCCGGCGGGGCGGTCTGTTTTCACGTCTGTCGGTAACCGCTCCCTGTCGCGGGGTAAAGGCAGCAAAAAGCCCACCCGCGACCCTCACGGCGCCGGCTTGCCCAAGTTGCTTGCCGGGCAGGAGTGGGGCAAAGGTGGCTTCCCACAATCCAAGGGCAGGGTGCGGCATGTTGCTGGTGACCGGGGGCGCCGGTTTTATCGGATCGAACCTCGTGGCCGCGCTGAATGAGGCGGGCCGCGCCGACATCGCCGTGTGCGACGTGCTCGGCCATGACGGCAAATGGCGCAATCTCGCCAAGCGCCAGCTCGCCGACATCGTGCCGCCGGGCGAACTGGCGGACTGGCTGAAGGGCCGGCGGCTGGAGGCCGTCATTCATCTCGGGGCGATTTCGGAGACCACCGCGACCGACGGCGATCTCGTGATCGAGACCAATTTTCGTCTCTCGATGCGGCTGCTGGACTGGTGCACGGCCAACGGGACGCCGTTCATCTATGCCTCCTCGGCCGCCACCTATGGCGACGGCGCGGAAGGGTTTCGTGACGACCCGTCGCTCTCGGCGCTGAAGGCGTTGCGGCCGATGAACCTGTACGGCTGGAGCAAGCATCTGTTCGACATGGCGGTGGCCGAGCGCGCGGCGAGGGGCGACAGGCTGCCGCCGCAATGGGCCGGCCTGAAATTCTTCAACGTGTTCGGCCCCAACGAGTATCACAAGGGCACGATGATGAGCGTGCTGGCGCGGCGCTTCGACGATATCAAGGCGGGCCAGCCGGTGCAGCTGTTCAAGTCGCATCGGGAAGGGATCGCCGACGGCGATCAGCGCCGCGATTTCATCTATGTCGACGACGTGGTGCGGGTGATGATGTGGCTGCTCTCGACGCCATCGGTCAGCGGGATCTTCAATGTCGGCACCGGCAAGGCCCGCAGCTTCAGGGACATGATGCTGTCGGCCTATGCCGCGCTCGGCACGGAACCGAATATCCGGTATGTCGACATGCCCGAGGCGATCCGCGGCAGCTACCAGTATTTCACCCAGAGCGACGCCGGCAGGCTGCAGCGCGCCGGGTACAATGGCGGCTTCACGGCGCTGGAAGAGGCGGTCGGGATTTACGTCAAGGGCTTCCTCGACCGCGCCGACCGTTTCCGCTGACGAAACAGATGACGAGAGCAGATGTTCGATTTTGAAGCCCTGTCGCACGCGATTGCCAGCCGGACCGTGCTGTGCGTCGGCGACCTCATGCTCGACGAATTCGTCTATGGCGAGGTGTCGCGGATTTCGCCGGAAGCGCCGGCGCCGGTCATTGCCGTGCAGCGCACCGAAACCAACATCGGCGGCGCCGGCAACGTGGCGCGCAACGTCGCTTCGCTCGGCGCGCGCTGCATTTTCGCCGGCCTGATCGGCGAGGACGACGCCGGCGCGCAATTGAAGATGCAGCTTTCCCGGGAAAGCGGCATCGAAAGCGTTCTGGTGAGCGATCCCGCCCGGCCGACGACGCGAAAGGTGCGCTTCGTCTCCGAACATTTCTCCACCCACATGCTGCGCGCGGATTGGGAACTGGCCCAGCCCGCGAGCGCCGGCATCGAGCAGAAGCTGATCGACGCCATCCTGCCGCAGCTCGCCCGCGCCGATATCGTGCTGTTGTCCGACTACGCCAAGGGCGTGCTGACGGCACGCGTGATCCGCAACATCATCGATGCCGCGCGAAAACTCGGCAAGCGCGTCATCGTCGATCCCAAGAGCGCCAATTTTGCGATCTATCGCGGCGCGACGCTGCTGACACCCAATCGCAAGGAGTTCGCGGAGGCGACCCGCAGCCGCGCCGATACGCAGGAGAGCATCGCCGCCGCAGCGCAGGACGCGATGCAGCTTGCCGATTGCGAGGCCGTGCTGGTGACGCAAAGCGAGCACGGCATGACGCTGGTGCCGCGCAACGGAGAGGTGGTCCATGTTCCGGCCCATCCGGTGAAGGTCCGTGACGTCTCGGGCGCGGGCGACACCGTCGCGGCGGCGCTGGCGGTGACGCTGGCCGCGGGAGCCGATTGGGAAACCGCGCTGCGGATGGCGAACGCGGCGGCGGCCGTCGCGGTCGGCAAGAAGGGCACCGCCATCGTCACCTCCGGGGAATTGCGACGGAAGATCCTGCCGCATGCGTTCCTGGCGGCCGAAGAGAAGATCGTCGCTGCGGACGGCGATCTCGATGGGCATCTTCTGGAGTGGCGCAAGCAGGGCTTGCGGATCGGATTTACCAACGGGTGTTTCGACATCCTGCACCCCGGCCACGTCAAGGTGTTGACCGCGGCGCGCGCCGCCTGCGACCGCTTGATCGTTGGTCTCAACAGCGACGCATCGGTCAAGCGGCTGAAGGGCGAGGGGCGTCCGGTCCAGGACGAGCGTGCGCGCTCGGAAGTGCTGGCGGCGCTGGAGGCGGTCGATCTCGTCGCGATTTTCGAGGAAGACACGCCACTCGAACTCATTGCACGGATCAGGCCGACCGTGCTCGTGAAGGGCGGCGACTACACGCGCGAGCAGGTCGTCGGCCACGAGATCGTCGAAGCCGGCGGCGGCGAAGTGCTGCTGGTCGATATCCTGCCCGGCTTCAGCACGACATCGCTGGTCAAGCGCGCACGCGGAGACCAGGCGTGAGCGCGCTGGCGAAGGAGTTGGGGCCGGCATGGTGGTGGCGGCTGCGGCAGCGGTGGCGGGACCCGGCCGCGTGGTCGACGAGCTCCGACGTTTTCGCGATCCTGATCGCCGTTACGCTGCCGTGGTCGACCTCGCTGGTCTCGATCTTCGCGGCAGCCTTGCTGGTCTCGATGGCGCCCTTCCTTGACTTCAGGGGCTTCCTGCAATCGCTGAAGCGTCCCATCTGTGCCCTGCCGATCGCGCTGTTCGCGCTCGCCGTGATCGGAACGCTGTGGTCGAACGTGCCGTGGGGCGCTCGCCTGTACTCCGTCGGCCCGACCACGAAACTGCTAATGCTGCCGGTGCTGCTCTATCATTTTGAACGTTCCGCGCGCGGACTGCAGGTGCTGACGGCCTTTCTGGTGTCCTGCGTGCTGTTGATGGTGATGTCCTGGATCGTCGCGTTCGATCCGAGGCTCGCGCTGAAGTCCGGCGCCGAATATGGCGTTCCGGTGAAGAACTACATCGACCAGAGCCAGGAATTCGCGCTGTGCGCCGTGGTGCTGGCCTATCCCGCCATCACGCTGTGGCGCGCCAATAGAGCCTGGCTGGCGGCGTTGCTCGTCGCGGTTTCGCTCGGTCTCGTCGTCAACATGCTTTTCGTGACGATATCGCGGACCGCGCTCGTCACCATGCCCATCATGCTGGCGGTCTTCGCGCTGCTTCACCTGAATTGGCGCAGCGTCGTGGCCATCGCCTGCGTGACGGTTGTCGCTATCGGCCTGGCGTGGGCGACATCGCCGAAACTGCGCTGGACGGTCGAAACCTTTGGGAGAGATTATCAGCTCTACAAGGAACGGAATATCCCGACGTCGCTGGGCTTGCGGCTGGTCTTCTGGCAAAAATCCCTGCGGTTCATTTCCGAGGCGCCGGTGATCGGGCATGGAACCGGCACGATTCGCTCGCTCTTCGCGGAGGCTGCCGTTGACCAGCTGGGCGCGGGTGCCGAAATCATTGCAAATCCACACAACCAGACATTGAATGTCGCGATCCAGTGGGGCGTGGCCGGCGTCGTCGTGCTATATTCGATGTGGCTGTTGCACCTGTTGCTGTTCCGCGGCGAGGGGCTTGCCACCTGGATCGGCCTGATGGTGGTGGTGCAGAATATTTTCACGTCGCTGTTCAATTCTCACGTATTCGATTTCAATGAGGGATGGATGTACGTCCTGGGGGTAGGGGTCGCCGGCGGCATGGTGCTGAGGGGCGGCCGGCAGGATGCGGCCCCGGAACGACAAATTCCACCGAACCATGACGGCTGGCATGCGGGAGCGAGATGAGCTATCAGCGGCTTCGCAGCCGACGAATCCCAAGCTTGTTTGTAACCGGTCAGTGAAATGACGCGTTTTTCAAATCTGACCATGCGCAACCTGCTGATCGCAACGCACGACGCGCTGGCGACCACGCTGGCGGTGCTCGCAAGCTTCTATCTGCGCTTCGAGGGTGAAGCCTTTTTCGATCGCCTGCCGCTGCTGCTGCGCATTCTGCCCTATTTCGTCGCCTTCAGCGTCGTGGTCTGCTACCTCTTCAACCTGACCACCACGAAGTGGCGTTTCATTTCCCTTCCGGACGCGCTGAACATCCTGCGCGTCGCGACCGTGCTGACCTTCGCGCTATTGGTGCTGGATTATATTTTTGTCGCGCCCAATGTTCAGGGCAGGCTGGTGGCGCCGAATCTCCAGACGCCGTTCTTCGTCGGCAAGATCACCATCATCCTCTACTGGTTTCTCGAGGTGTTCTTTCTGAGCGGCTTGCGCTTTGCCTACCGTTATTTCCGCTATTCGCGCACCCGCTACCACGCCCGGACCGAGGGGGCCTCGCCGGCGCTTCTCGTCGGCCGGGCGGCCGATGCCGAAATAATCCTGCGCGGAATTGAAAGCGGCGCCGTCAAGCATTTGTGGCCCGTCGGGGTGTTGTCGCCGTCGCCCGCCGATCGCGGCCAGTTGATCCGGAATGTTCCGGTGCTCGGCGGGGTTGACGATATCGAGGGCGTGATCGCCGATTTCGTGCGGCGCAACAAGCCGATCGCGCGCGTGGTCATGACACCGTCGGCGTTTGAGCCGGACGCCCGGCCCGAATCAGTTCTGATGCGGGCGCGCAGGCTCGGCGTGATCGTCAGCCGCCTGCCGTCGCTGGAGAGCGGGGAGGCGCCGCGACTAACGGCGGTGGCGGTCGAGGATCTGTTGCTGCGCCCCAGCGAAAACATCGACTACGCCCGCCTCGAAGCCCTGGTGAAGGACAAGGCGGTGATCGTCACCGGGGGCGGCGGTTCGATCGGCTCGGAGGTCTGCGACCGCGTCGCCACCTTCGGCGCCGCCCGCCTGCTGGTGATCGAGAATTCGGAACCTGCGCTCTACGCCGTCACCGAGGCGCTGGCGGCGCATCAGACCGGCGCCGTCATCGAGGGCCGGATTGCGGACATTCGCGATCGCGAGCGCATGATGCGGCTGATGAAGGAATTCAAGCCGGATATCGTGTTCCACGCCGCCGCGCTCAAACATGTGCCGATTCTCGAGCGCGACTGGAGCGAGGGGGTCAAGACCAACATCTTCGGATCGATCAACGTCGCCGACGCGGCGCTGGCCGCGGGCGCCGATGCGATGGTGATGATCTCCACCGACAAGGCGATCGAGCCGGTCTCGATGCTGGGTCTGACCAAGCGGTTTGCCGAGATGTATTGCCAGGCGCTCGATCATGATCTGGCGTCCCAGTCGGCCCCGGGCGCCGCGCAGCGGATGCGCCTGATCTCGGTGAGGTTCGGCAACGTGCTGGCCTCGAACGGTTCGGTGGTGCCGAAATTCAAGGCCCAGATCGAGGCGGGTGGCCCGGTGACGGTCACGCATCCGGACATGGTCAGGTACTTCATGACCATCCGCGAGGCCTGCGATCTCGTGATTACCGCGGCCACTCACGCACTGGCGCCGGCGCATCCGGACGTCTCGGTCTACGTGCTCAACATGGGACAGCCGGTCAAGATCGTCGACCTCGCCGAGCGCATGATCCGGCTTTCCGGCCTGGAGCCCGGCCACGACATCGACATCGTCTTCACGGGCATGCGGCCGGGAGAACGGCTCAACGAGATCCTGTTCGCCAGCGAGGAGCCGACCATCGAGATCGGCGTCGCCGGCATCATGGCCGCCAAGCCCAGCGATCCACCGATGCAGGCGCTGCGGAAATGGATTGCGGCGCTCGAGCAGGCGATCGCCAGGGACGACCGCACCACCATCAAGGCCGTGTTGAAGGATGCGGTCCCGGAATTCGGCTCAACCGCCGCTTGACGGATTGCGCCGATTGCGGACGGCCGTGCGAGACCATCTTGAAAGCGATTGATGCCTGAGCCTCCAAAAGTCGTCGTCGTCAGCCAGCATTATCCGCCGGATCCCGGCACGACAGCCGCCATCATGTCGAAGATATCGGAACATCTGGCGGCGGAGCGGCCGGTGCTGGTGCTTTCGGGATGGGCGGGATCGGCGACGCCCGGGCCGGCTTCCGCGAAGCGTCCGCTCGTGGTCGAGATCAGGAACCGGATGGCGGCAAAGGGGGCGCTGATCAGGCGCGCCGTGGCCGAGGCGTCCTTCACGATCCGCGCCTTCCTCGCGACGTTGAGGACGTTGCGGCGCGGAGACGTGGCGCTGACGGTCACCGCTCCCTTCATGTTGCCTTACGCGGTTGCCGCCGCCGCCAAATTGAAGCGCGCACGATCGGCGCTGATCATGCACGATCTTTATCCCGACGTGCTGGAGATGGCCGGGATTCTGAAGTCGTCGTCGATTCCGGCCAGGGCGATGCGTCTCGCCAATGCGCTGATGTTTCGCGCGCTGGATGTCGTCGTCATCATCGGGCGCGACACCGAGCCGCTGTTGTTGCGCCACGGCGGCCTGACCCGCGACAAGATCCGGTTCATTCCGAACTGGGCCACGCTTTCCGCAGGCGTCCGGCCGCTCCGGTCCGACAACCGTTATCGCCGCGGGCATGCCGCGCGCTTCCTGGTCGGCCTGTCCGGCAATCTCGGTTTTACCCACGATCCCCTGATCGTGTTCGAGGCGGCGCGGTTGCTGCGCGACGATCCGGATATCCATTTCCTGCTTTCGGGCTGGGGGATCGGTTTCGAGCGCCTGAAGGAAATGCAGGCCGAAGCCGGCCTTGCAAATGTCACGCTGCTCGACCGCGTCGAGGACGATCATCTCGAGGAGTTTCTGGCCGCCGCGAATGTCTGGCTCATTCCCTATCGCAAGGACGTCGCCGGCGTATCGGTTCCGAGCCGGTTCTACAATCTGCTTGCGGTCGGCCGGCCCGTCATCCTCGTTTCCGAACCCGACGCCGAGGCGGCGCTCACCGTCAGCGAACACGATATCGGCTGGGTGACCCCGCCCGGTGACGCCGCCGGACTTGCCAGGACCGTGCGTCTGGCCTTTTCGTCGGAAGATCCCGATCGGGCCGAGCGCGCCGCCGGGATCGCGGGGCGATTCAACTTCGCCGCGGCGATGGCCAGCTACTCCGCCATGATCGCCGAACTCCAGCGCAACGCCGGATGAAGTCGCCTTACGCGGCGCGCGGCTTCGAAAACCGGTACATCGCCTGCGCCACGGCAAGGCCGCCGACGATCATCAGGACGACATCGATGCCGGCCGATTGCGTCCGGGTCGAGACGATCGCCAGTACCGCCAGGCCGACATTGAGCGCGAACACCTCGCTCACCACGCGCAGCACCGGGAAGCCGTTATCGGTCGCGCGCTGATAGAAATGCGAACGATGCGCCGCCCAGAACGGCTCCCGCCGGATCATCCGGCGCAGCAGCGTCACCGTCGCGTCGGCGAGATAATAGAGCGGCAACAGCAGCGCGGCGGCGATGTGATGGCTGTAGGCCAGCTGCAGCAGGCACCAGCCGAGCAGCAGGCCGATCGGCAGGCTGCCGACGTCGCCGAGAAAGACCTTTGCCACCGGGCGGTTGAACGGCGCAAAGCCGAGCATCGCGCCGCACAGCGCGGCCGCGACGATGCTCGCCGCTGTGGGAAAATCGCCGAACCAGCCCAAGAGCACCATTGCTGCGGTGATCGGCACGGCTTCCGCGGCCGTCATCCAGTCCAGCCCGTCCATGAAGTTGACGAGATTCACGAACCAGAGGCCGGCCAGCAGAAGCAGGCCGCGCTCGACCCAGAGCGGGCAGGCCGCAACGATTCTGACCTCGTCCGACGTGGTAAAAAGGACGGCCGCGACGGCCGCGCCCTGCAGCAACAGCCGCGGCAGCACCGGGATGGATTTGATGTCATCGGCCAGCCCCACCATGGCGATGAACAGCGCCGCGGCGAAGATCGCGGGCGGAATGCTCACCGCCGGTGCCGCGACGGCGCCCGCCACCAGCAACGTGGCCGCGATCACGGCGACGCCGGCGCCCTGGGGGGTGGGAACGCGATGCGACGAGCGGGCGTTCGGCCTGGCGAGCGCATATTGCAGGAGCCAGGGCCGGATGGCCCAGATGATGCCGGCCGAAAGCAGGGCTGCGGCGACAACCGCAACGATCGAAGGGAGCAATGGGGAAATCGCCATTCTATCCAATGCCGGCCGGTTACTCTGGAACCTCGATCGGCGCCGAGCCCCGGGCGGCCTTCTCGGCGCTGAAAATCCAGACCAGCCCGCCGAACGCACCGACGAGGAAGGTGACGGCGCCGTACAGCAGCGAGATGTTCACGCCCTCGTTGGGCAACAGCCCGGCATATCCGAACGCCAGCGCCATGCTGGCTTCGCGCACGCCCCAGCCCGCAATCGAGATCGGCAGCATGGTGATCAGCATGACCGGCGGCACCAGCTGGAAAATCTGACCGAACACCACGGGCGCCGTGATCGACTGCACCACGCACCAGGCGATGACGACGGCCAGCACGTGGACGAGTATCGACAGCACCGCGATCGCAGGCCCGTCCTTCCGGCTGAAGATCACGCGGTTGGCAATCACGGCGCAGGCATGAAGATGATGCGTTCCCCACCAGCGCTTCAGCCATGGCCATGGCAGTGCGCCAAGCACGAGAAATCCCACGCCGCCGGCAAGTGCTGCGAAATCGACGAACAACAGCGCCGAGCGGCCGTGCGGATCGCCGATCAAATTGTAGCTCCACGGCAGGCTCGCCACGATGATGATCGCCAGCGCGATCAGCCCTATGGCGCGGTCGACGAATATGGAATAGGTCGCCGCGCGCCATCCGGCGCCGCCGCGTGCGACCAGCCAGAGCCGCACCGCGTCGCCGCCGATCGAGGACGGCAGCGTCTGGTTGAAAAAGGTTCCGATCAGGTTGAACCGCATCGCCTGCCCCAGCCCCAGCGGGGCGCCGCATTCCGCGCTGATCCTGCGCCAGCGCAACACGCCGACAAAGATCTGCAGGAAGGTCACGGCGATCGCGACGACGATCCAGCCGAGGCTCGCAAGATTGTTGACGCGGGAGGCAAGCTCGGTGAGATCGACCTTGCGCAGCGCGAGATAGAGCAGCGCCAGCGAGATCAGTATCTTTATCGTCGAAAACAGGATCCGGCGCATCTCGCCCGCGCTTTTTCAGGTTTGAGAAAGGATGGTCAAAAACTGCGCAACCCGACGCCGGGCGCCGAACTTCGCCGCCTTGGTATGGTTTTAAAGCCGATCTGGCAATAGCCGCACAACTGGGTATTGCGACACCCTCCATACGGCGGGTAAACAGGCTGCGGCAGGGGCGGCGGAGCCGAACCCGTGCCCCCTGAGGATACGATGTCGGATCAGACAATTTTGGTCACGGGTGCGGCGGGATTTATCGGTTTTCACGTCGCCCGCCGGCTCCTGGCCGAGGGCCGTCATGTTCTCGGCCTGGACAGTCTCAACAATTACTATGACCCGGCCCTGAAGCGGTCGCGGCTCGATCTGCTGCGCGAGCATGCGCAGTTCGGTTTCGTGCAGATGGATCTTGCGGACCGTCCGTCGATCGGGGCGCTGTTTGCGAAGCACCGGTTTGCGACGGTGGTCCATCTCGCGGCCCAGGCCGGTGTGCGCCATTCGATCGACCATCCGCATGCCTACGCCGACGCCAATCTCGAAGGCTTTCTCAATGTCCTGGAGGGATGCCGGCACAATGACTGCCGGCATCTGGTCTATGCGTCGTCGTCATCGGTCTACGGCGCCAACACCAAACTGCCGTTTTCGGTCGATGACAGGACCGATCATCCCATCAGTCTCTACGCCGCGACCAAGAAGGCCAACGAGCTGATGGCCCATTCCTACAGCCATCTCTATCGCCTGCCGGCCACAGGCTTGCGATTTTTTACCGTTTACGGGCCGTGGGGCCGTCCGGACATGGCGATCTTCCTGTTCGCCAAGGCGATCGTCGAGGGCAAGCCGATCAGGCTCTTTAACCATGGCAAGATGCGCCGCGACTTCACCCATATCGACGACGTCACCCGTGTTATACAGCGCCTGATCGATCAGGTTCCCCAGGGTGACCGGGAGGCCGGCGTGGCCCCGGCGCGGATCTACAATGTCGGCAATCACCAGCCGGAAGAGCTCATGCACGTGGTGGCGCTTCTGGAGCAGGAGTTGGGCCGCACGGCGATTAAGGATATGCTGCCGATGCAGCCTGGCGATGTCTCGGAAACCTTCGCCGATGTCGGCGATCTGATGCGCGACACGGGTTTCAGGCCGCAGACCTCCATCGAGGACGGCATTCGCGATTTCGTCGCGTGGTATCGCGACCACTACAAGGTTTGAGGCGCCGATGGACGGACGAATTATTCCACTGATCATGTGCGGCGGCGCCGGGACGCGGCTGTGGCCGGCCTCGCGCGAGGTCCACCCGAAGCAGTTCCTGCCGCTTGTTCGGGGCGCGTTCGACGTTCCAGGACACGCTCCTGCGGGTGTCGGATGCGGCGCTGTTCGAGCGCCCGATCGTCATCACCAACAAGGCCTATCGCTTCATGGTGCTGGAGCAGCTGGCCGAGATCGGGCTCGAGGCCGATGTGCTGCTGGAGCCGATGCGGCGGGATTCCGGTCCGGCGATCGCGGCCGGCGCTGCCTTCGCGCAAACGCGCGACCAGGACGCGGTGGTGCTGGCGCTCGCCGCCGATCACGTGGTGCGCGACACCGATGCTTTTGTCGCCGCCTGCCGCCAGGGCCTGGTGGCGGCCCAGGCCGGACGCATCGTGACCTTCGGCGTTCAGCCCGAGCGTCGCCGCCACCGAATACGGCTATATCAGTCCGGGCGAGGTCATTTCCGGCGAGGTTCGCAGCGTTGCGAAATTCGTCGAGAAGCCGGATCCGGCAACGGCGGCCGATTACATCAAGGCCGGCTATCTCTGGAACAGCGGCAACTTCATGTTCCGCGCCTCGGTGCTGCTCGATGAATACCGCAACGTCGATGCCGCAAGCGTGCAGGCGGTCACCGATGCCGTGGCCAAGGCCGGGCGCGATCTCGGCTTCGTCACGCTCGACGAGGGCGCCTTCGGATCGGCGAAGGCGATCTCGATCGACTATGCGGTGATGGAAAAGACCTCGCGCGCGGCCGTGGTGCCGGTCACGTGCGGCTGGTCCGACGTCGGCTCCTGGCATGCGGTGTGGGAACTGTCGGACAAGGACAGCGAGGGCAATGCCGCGCAAGGCATGGCGGTGTTCGAGGATTCCCGCAACTGCAACGTCTCGACCGACAGGGCGCTGGTCGCGCTGGAAGGCGTCGACGATCTGGTCGTGGTGGCGACGCAGGACGCCGTGCTGGTGTCGCGCCAGAAGGATGCCAACGGGCTGAAGCGGCTGGTCGCGAAATTGAAGACCGTGGCGCCGCAGGTGACCGAGGATCATCTCAAGGTGCACGGCCCTGGGGTTCCTATCAGTCGGTCGACATGGGCGAGCGTCATCAGGTCAAGCGCATCGTGGTGAAGCCCGGCGGGCGGCTGTCGCTGCAGAAGCATCACCATCGCTCCGAGCACTGGATCGTGGTGCGCGGCGCCGCGCGCGTGACGGTCAACGAACTGGTCAAGACCGTGCACGAGAACGAATTGATCTACATCCCGATCGGCGCGATCCACCGGCTGGAAAATCCCGGCAAGATCCTGCTGGAACTGATCGAGGTCCAGACCGGCAGCTATCTCGGCGAGGACGACATCATCCGCATCGAGGACGATTACCAGCGCAGCTAGCGCAATCCGGCTGGTGGCCGTTCGACCCTCGAATCGGCTCATTTTGGGCCATGTTCGATGCCGAATCAGGTGCCGGTCCACTGTAATTTTTTGAATCAAAACGTGTCCGCGATCGGCTCTCGGCATTCGCCACACCTGTGGCGACGTGCTAGGAGAGCCCCCGGGGATATTGGGTTGCGAAGACGACGGTGGGGATGACGACATGAGTTCAAAAGGGTCCATATCGGGCGTGAAAGGCGAGGCGAAGCGCGCGCTTCGCGTCGGCGTGATCGGCGCCGGCGTGATGGGCAGCAACCATGCCCGGGTGCTGGCCGGCTTGCCGGATGTCACGCTGGTCGGCATCGTCGATCCCTTGCCGGCGCACCGGACGCGGGCGACCGAAATGACGAGCTGCCGCACCTTCGAGAGCCTCGACGAACTGATCGCCGAGGGCGTCGATGCGCGTCACCATCGCCGCGCCGACGCATCTTCATCACGAGATCGCGCTCGCCTGCATCGCGCGCAACATTCACATCCTGGTCGAAAAGCCGATCGCCTCCACGGTCGAGGAGGGGCGGGAGATCGTCGCCGCCGCGCACCGCGCCGGCGTGACGCTGATGGTCGGCCATGTCGAGCGCTTCAACCCGGCGGTCGCCGCCATCAAGCAGGCGATCTCGGGCGAGGACATCCTGTCGATCGCGATCACGCGGGTCGGACCGTTTCCGCCGCGCATGTCGAATGTCGGCGTGGTGATCGATCTCGCCGTGCACGACATCGATCTGATCCGCTGGTTCACCGAGTCCGACATCGTCGAGGTGCAGCCGCAGCTCTCCAGCGCGGTGGCCGAGCGCGAGGATATCGCGCTGCTGCAGTTCCGCACCGCCTCCGGCGTGCTCGCCCACATCAACACCAACTGGCTGACGCCGTTCAAGGCGCGCAACGTCACCGTCGCCACCCGCGGCAAGTATGTGATGGGCGATCTGCTCACCCGTCAGGTCACCGAATGTTTCGGCTTCAAGCCGGACGGCAGCTACTCGATGCGCCATCTGCCGGTCGGCCATGACGAGCCGCTGCGCGCCGAATTGATCGCCTTCCTTCACGCCGTGCGCACCGGCGGCGTGCCGGCGGTGACCGGCGACGAAGGCGTCGCCAGCCTCGAAATCGCGATCCGCTGCCTGGAAACACCGGCCAGGCCCGCCGCGACCTCGCCTGCGCGCAAGGGGCCGCGGCGTGTCGTCGGCTAGTCGCGCGCGTGTCCCGCTCTCAATCCCTGCAAGGCTCCATGAACCAGCATCTGCGTCCCGATCCCGTTCCCTTCATCGACATTGCCGCGCAGCGCCGCCGGCTCGGCAAATCCATCGATGAGGCGGTCGCCCGCGTGCTCGACCATTGCCAGTTCATCAATGGTCCGGAAGTGACCGAGCTCGAGGCGGCGCTCGCCGCGTTCAGCGGCGCCAAGCATGTGGTGAGCTGCGCCAGCGGCACCGATGCGCTGCTGATGGTGCTGATGGCCAAGGGCGTCGGCCGCGGCGATGCGGTGTTCTGTCCGTCCTTTACGTTTTGCGCGACCGGCGAGGCCGTGGCGCTGACCGGCGCGACGCCGGTGTTCGTCGATGTCGACGAAGCGACCTTCAACATCGACGCGGCGTCGCTCAAGCGCGGCATCGCCACGCGCAAAGCGGCTCGGCCTCAAGCCAGCGCGGTGATCCCGGTCGATCTGTTCGGGCAGAGCGCCGACCATGACGCCATCGCGCGCGATCGCGGCAGAGCCGAGGGCCTGTTCGTGCTCGACGACGCCGCGCAGGCGCTTCGGCGCCAGCTACAAGGGCCGCCGTCTCGGCACCTTCGGCCTCGCGACCGCGACCAGCTTCTTCCCGGCCAAGCCGCTCGGCTGCTTCGGCGACGGCGGCGCGATCTTCACCGACGATGCCGAACTCGCGAGCGCGCTGCGCAGCATCCGCGTCCACGGCCAGGGCTCGGACAAATACGACAATGTCCGTCTCGGGCTGACCGGCCGGCTCGACACCATGCAGGCCGCGATCCTGATCGAGAAACTGAAAATCTTCGAGGACGAGATCGCCGCGCGCAACAAGGTCGCCGAGCGCTACGCGCAGGGCCTCGGCAATGTCGTGACCGTGCCGCGCCTCGCCAGCGGCTGCACCTCGGTCTGGGCGCAATACACCATCCGGCTGCCGCGAGGGCTGCGATCGCGACGGTTTTGCCGCGGCGCTGAAGGCGCAGGGCATTCCGACCGCGATCTATTACCCGAAATCGATGCATCAGCAGACCGCCTATCGGGATTTCCCGGTCGCCGATGGCGGCCTGCCGGTCTGCGAGCGGCTGTCCGAACGACGTCATCAGCCTGCCGATGCATGCCTATCTCGACGAGCCGACGCAGGAGCGGATCATCAAGGCTGTGCGCGGCGCGCATCTCGAGCCTGATTTCGCCGTTTTGATGTCGCCGTCCTGATGCTGATAGAAGCGGCGCATGCTCGGTCGTATCTTCACCGTCGGCGGCTATACGCTCCTTTCGCGGCTGACCGGATTTGCGCGCGACATCATGCTCGCGGCGATCCTCGGCGCCGGTCCGGTGGCGGACGCGTTCTTCGTGGCGTTGCGCCTGCCCAATCATTTCCGCGCGATCTTTGCCGAAGGCGCGTTCAACGCCGCCTTCGTGCCGGCCTATGCCCATGTCCATGGCGAGCGTGGCGAGACGTCGGCGCGACTGTTCGCCGATCGCATCTTCACGCTGCTGTTCCTGTCGCAGCTGGTTCTGCTGGTGGTCGCCTGGCTGTTCATGCCGCAGGCGATGAGCCTGCTCGCGCCCGGCTTCACCGACGATGCCGAGCAGCGCCGGCTCGCGATCGATCTGACGCGGATCACCTTTCCCTATCTGCTGCTGATCACGCTGGTGACGCTCTATGGCGGCATGCTCAACGTGATGCACCGCTTCGCCAGCGCCGCCGCCGCGTCGATCTTTCTCAACCTCTCGATGATGACGACGCTGGCGCTGGCGGCGTTTTTCCCGACCGCCGGCCACGCCGCCGCCTGGGGCGTGCTGATCTCCGGCTTCCTGCAATATTTCCTGCTCGCCGGCGATCTCGCGCGCCATGGCGGCCTGCCGCGCTTTGCGCCGCTGAAGCTCGATGAGGACGTCCGCGCCTTCTTCCGCGCGCTCGGGCCCGGCGACCGTCGGCTCGATGGGAACGCAGGTCGCGCTGTTCGCCGACACCATCATCGCGACCTTCCTGCCGGCGGGCGCGCTGTCGGCGCTGTATTATGCCGACCGGCTCAACCAGTTGCCGATCGGCGTGATCGGGATCGCGATCGGCACGGTGCTGCTGCCGGAAATGTCGCGGCGGCTGACGGCGGAGGATCACGCGGGGCGCGATGGCGTCGCAGCGCCGCGCCTTCGATTTTACGCTGTTGTTCTCGGTGCCGTTCGTGGCCGCGTTCCTGACCGTGCCCGACGTCATCACGCGCGCGATGTTCGCCCGCGGCGCGTTCTCGAAGGCCGACGCCGCCGCCGCCGGGGCGACGCTCGCGGCCTATGCGATCGGGCTTATCCCGTTCGTGCTGATCCGCAGCGCGGTCGCGACCTTCTATGCCCGCAAGGACACGGCGACGCCGGTGAAGGCGGCGCTGACCGGGGTCGCCGTCAATGTCGCGCTGAAGATCGCGCTGGTCGGCTCGCTGGCGCAGGTCGGGCTTGCGCTCGCGACCGCGGTCGGCGCCTGGATCAATCTTCTGCTGGTGCTGGGCTTTGCGGTGCGGGCCGGCTACCTCGATCTCGATCGCGCCCTGACGCGATCGCTGGCGAAGTTCGCGGGCTGCGGCGTCGTGCTCGGCAGCGGCGCTGTGGCTGACCGCAAGGCTTGCTGCGCCGCACCTTGCGCAGCTCAGCGCCTTTCGCGACGAGGCCATGCTCCTGGTGCTGATCGTCGTCGGCGCCATCGTCTATGCCGGATCGATCCTGCTGTTGTTCGGCAGGCGCTGGCTGGGGTCGCTGGTGCGCAGCTAAACCCTTTGCGCTGCCCCGCGATCCGCTGCAATATGGGCCGGAAATCACTACCGGGTAAAACGGAGATACGATGGCTCCCATCAAATTCGGCGTCGGTCAAAGCGTCCTGCGCAAGGAAGACGATGCGCTCATTCGCGGCAAGGGCCGCTACACCGACGATCACGCGCCGCAGCCGGCGCTGCACGCGCTGGTGCTGCGCTCGCCGCATGCGCATGCGAAATTCACCATCAACGCTGCCCGCGCCCGCGGCCTGCCCGGGGTCGGCGCTGATCCTGACCGGCGAGGACGTCAGGGATCTCGGCTCGCTGCCCTGCCTGTTCAATCTCGAAGTCGATCCGTTCACCGGCCCGCCCTATCCGATCCTCGCGGCTGGCGAGGTGCGCCATGTCGGCGATGCCGTCGCCTTCGTGGTCGCCGACACCGTCGATCAGGCGCGCGACGCGATCGAGGCGATCGAGGTCAACTGGACGCCGCTGCCGGCGGTGGTCGGCGTCGTGCAGGCGGTCAAGCCGGGCGCGCCGCAGGTCTGGCCCGATCATCCCGGCAACGTGCTGTTCGACGTGCCGATCGGCGACAAGAAAGCCACCGACGCCGCATTCGCCAAGGCGCATGCGGTCGCCGAAATCTCCATCGTCAATCCGCGCGTCGTCACCAACTTCATGGAGACCCGCGCCGCGGTCTGCGAATACGACGCCAAGCGCGATCACCTGACCCTGACGATCGGCAGCCAGGGCAGCCACCGCCTGCGCGAGATCATCGGCGGCATGATCCTGAAGATGCCGCTGGAAAAGATGCGGGTGATCTGCCCGGATGTCGGCGGCGGCTTCGGCACCAAGCTGTTTCCCTATCGCGAATACGCGCTGATCGCGGTCGCCGCGCGCAAGCTGCGCAAGACGGTCAAATGGACCGCCGACCGCTCCGACCATTTCATGGGCGACGCGCAGGGCCGCGACAACGTCACCACGGCGCGGATGGCGCTGGCCGAGGACGGCAGGTTCCTCGCCATGGACGTCGACCTGATGGGCGACATGGGCGCGTATCTGTCGACCTTCGGGCCTTACATTCCGCACGGCGGCGCCGGCATGCTGCCGGGTCTTTACGACATCCAGGCGTTCCATTGCCGCGTCCGCACCGTGTTCACCAACACCGTGCCGGTCGACGCCTATCGCGGCGCCGGGCGCCCCGAGGCCGCCTACGTGGTCGAACGTCTGGTCGATGCGGCGGCGCGCAAGCTCGGCATGACGCCGGATGCGATCCGGCGCAAGAACTTCATCTCGCCGCGCGCGATGCCCTACAAGACCGCGACCGGCAAGGTCTACGATTCCGGCGACTTCACCGCGCACATGAAGCGCGCCATGGAAATCGCCAACTGGAAGGAATTTCCCAAGCGCGCCAAGGCCGCCAAGAAGCAGGGTCTGGTGCGCGGCATTGGGCTCGCGACTTATGTCGAGGTCTGCGGCACCATGGGCGAGGAGACCGCCAAGGTGCAGCTCGATCCCAATGGCGACGTCACCATCCTGATCGGCACCCAGTCGAGCGGCCAGGGCCACCAGACCGCCTACGCGCAGCTCGTCGCCGAGCAGTTCGGGCTGCCGCCCGAACGCGTCCACATCATCCAGGGCGACACCGACCAGGTCGCCACCGGGCTCGGCACCGGCGGCTCGGCATCGATTCCGACCGGCGGCGTCAGCGTCGAGCGGGCGACCCGCGAGCTCGGCAAGAAATTGCGCGAGATCGCCGCCGAAGCGCTGGAAGCCGGCAGCGGCGATCTCGAGATCAGTAACGGCACCATCCGCGTCGCCGGCACCGATCGCTCGGTGAGCTTTGCCGACGTCGCAAAGCGGCCGGGTGTCGATCCCTCGAAGCTGAACGCCAGCGCGACCTTCACGCAGGCCGATGGCACCTATCCGAACGGCACCCATCTTGCCGAGGTCGAGATCGACCCGGCGACCGGCATCATCAGAATCGTCAACTACGTCATCGTCGACGATTTCGGCGTGACGCTCAATCCGCTGCTGCTCGCCGGCCAGGTTCATGGCGGCGCGATGCAGGGGATCGGGCAGGCCTTGATGGAGCAGGCGGTCTACAGCGCCAAGGACGGCCAGCTCGTCACCGGCACCTTCATGGACTATGCGATGCCGCGCGCGGCCGACGGTCCCTCATTCGTGTTCGAGACCCACAACGTGCCCTGCAAGACCAATCCGCTGGGCGTCAAGGGCGCGGGCGAGGCAGGCGCGATCGGTTCCTGTCCGGCGGTGGTCAACGCGATCATCGAGGGGCTGTGGCGCGAATACAAGATCGATCACATCGACATGCCCGCGACTCCGGAGCGGGTCTGGATTGCGATCCGCGAGCATCAGCGCCAGCATAGTCTCTGATATTTCCTCTGATATTTCCCCGCGCGCGGGAATGAAAGGCGGCGCGGGGAGTTCTACGGATTGATGAGCCGCGGCCCGGTCAAACGGGTGCGCGGCATCGTTTGGAAACGCGTCTCGAAACGGAGAATTGGCCGATGATACGAATGGTTGTTGTCGCGGGACCCTTGTTGCTCGGTGCCGGCGCTGTGATGGCGCAGCAGGATATCGCCGTCAAGCAGGACAACCTGATGCGGGCGCAGGGCAAGAGCATGTACGGCGTGATCCTGAAAATGACGAAGGGCGAGATTCCCTACGATCAGAAGGCGGTCAACGCCGCCATCGCCCAGCTCGAGGAAAGCGTGGTCACGATTCCCAAGGTCTTCGAGACCAATCCCAAGGAAGACGTGGTGAACGCGAGCTACGGGTCATTGCAGAAGATCTGGCAGAACAAGGCCGATTTCGACTCGAAGGTGCCGCCCGTCGCCAAGACCCTCGCCAGCGTCAAGGGCAGTATCAAGGATGTCGCCAGCCTGAAGGTCGCCTACGACCAGATCCAGGCCAAGTGCTCCGATTGTCACGACACCTACCGGGTCAAACTGAAATAGATCGTGCAGGCCGCGCGTCTGACCCCAACATCAGGCGTGGCTCCGATAGCAAAGGGTGGACGCCGCGAGGCGAGCCACCCTTTTTCGTCATGAACTTGCTGGTCGCCATGATCCTGCGAGTTGCGCGTACGAAGCGCCGCTGCGGCAAGCTGGCTATGCGGATATTCGAAAATTGACAAAAGATTACTTCGTCACCTGTCCGCGGATTTCGCCGCCCGGATTGGCCGCCGTGTGGACGTTGACATAGTACTTGCCGGCCATCAGGTCGGCGGCCTGGGCATCCGTCAGCGTGGCGCTGCCCTCGGTCGGGCTTGTGGTTGCGTTCGGGATCGCGACCGCAACGCCGGCGTTCTTGCCGGGTTCAGCCGGCCCGTGGAAATGGGCGGCGGTGGCGGGGCCGGTCAGCCCCGAATAGGTCAGCTTCCAGCTCAGCTTCTTGCTGGCGGCGTCGTAGTCGATGTCGGCGGTGCCGGCGCCGGCGCTGGCGTTCGGCGGCACCTCGGATTTGCCGTCGAGAGTTGCTTTCATCTTCTCGGCGAAGGCGGGTCCGGCGAACGCAACGGTCGTGCCCAGCGCAAGCATGGCCAGCATGGTCTTGGTCTTCGACATGGTTCTCTCCCTGTTGGCGTTTATGGTGCCAGTCTCAAAACAATGCCGGTTTGGTTTTATTCCCGTAACGCGTTTAAACGCCTCAAATTTTCAGGCAGCGCGAGGTTCGAATATTCGCCATAGTGGCCGTTAGTTTAAGTTGGTCGGTGACGGATCGGTGAATGCGACGGGTCTTCCTGAGCCTGGTTCTGGTTTGCGCCGCCGGCTTCGGCGTCTATTGGTGGCTGACGGCTACCCCGTTCGTGCTGGCGGTGACGGAAAGGGCCTATACGCCCGACCTCGCGAACGGACAGACAACCTTCAACGCGGGTGGATGTTCCTCCTGTCATGCCGTGCCCGACCAGCCCGACCGGCTGAAACTCGGCGGGGGCCTGGCGATCGCCTCGCCATTCGGGACGTTCTACGCGCCGAACATCTCGCCCGATCCGGCCGACGGCATCGGGCGCTGGAGCGAGGCCGACTTCGTCCGCGCGGTGACGCAAGGCATTTCGCCGGCCGGCACTCATTACTTTCCGGCCTTTCCCTACACGTCCTACGCCCATGCGAAGGCCGACGATATCCGCGACCTCTTCGCCTTTCTGAAAACGCTTGAACCGGTGCCGGGCAAGGTGCGCGGTCACGACGTGCCGTTTCCGTTCGATGTCCGGCGCAATATCGGAATCTGGAAATGGCTGTTCATGGACGGCAAGCCCTTCACGCCGGACCCGGCGCATTCGCCGGGCTGGAATCGCGGCGCCTACCTCGTCAACGGCCTCGGCCATTGCGCCGAGTGCCACAGCCCGCGGAATTTGCTCGGCGGCATCGTCGCCGCGCAGCGCTTTGCCGGCGGGCCCAATCCGGAAGGCGAGGGCTGGGTGCCGAACATCACGCAAAAGGGGCTGGGCGACTGGAGTGAAAAGGACATCGCCTATTTCCTCAAAACCGGCGAACTGCCCGAGGGCGACACCGCCAGCGGTTTGATGACGCGCGTGATCAAGAACAGCTCGCAACTGAGCCCGGAAGACCGCGCCGCAATCGCCGAATATCTCAAATCGCTGCCGCCGGTCGAGGGACCGCCGCGGCCGAAGAAGGCTGCGAAGAGCGGCGACAAATCCTGACCCGGGGGCGTGCACCGTAGTCGGCTCAGGTGACAGTCGCCGCGATTAAGGATTACTCTTCCTGCCAAATTCCGGCGAACCGGACGCCGGTCCGAAAAAGTCCGGGCGAAGCCGCAGGAGGATGCCATGGGAGAGATTGTTTCTCTGGAAACATTGGCGGCGGCCGTGCGCGACGGCATGTCGCTTGCGATTCCGACCGACCATGCCGGGGTCGCGATGGCGGCAACCGCCGCGATCATCGCCAGGCGTCCGAAAAATCTCCAACTCGTTTGCGTGCCGATCAGCGGCATCCAGGCCGACATGCTGATCGGCGAGGGGCTGGTCGGATCGATTGAGACCAGCGCGGTGACGCTCGGCGAGGCGGGCGGCGCGCCGCGTTTCTCCGAAGGCGTGCGCGCCGGCGCGTTCCGCCTGATGGACGCCACCTGTCCGGCTCTGCTGGCCGGTCTTGTCGCGGGCCAGAAGGGCGTGCCGTTCATGCCGATCCGCGGCATCATCGGCAGCGACCTGATGAAGGCGAGGGCCGACTGGAAGATCATCGACAATCCGTTCGCGGCCGATGACCCGATCGTCGTGGTGCCCGCGATCCGGCCGGATGTCGCGCTGTTCCATGCGCCCGAGGCGGACCGCTTCGGCAATGTCAGGATCGGCCGCCAGAGCGAGCTCGCCACCATGGCCTATGCCGCCAGGACCACCCTGGTCACGGTGGAGCGCATCACCGAGACCTCGCTGCTGGCGGACGAAAATTCCGCCGCCGGCGTGCTGCCCGCGCTCTACGTCACGGCGATCGCGCAAGCCCGACGCGGCGCGTGGCCGCTCGGGCTGTGGGGCGAATATCCCGCCGACGATGCCGAGATCGCGCGCTACGCCCGAATGGCAAAATCGGCCGAAGGCTTTGCCGCCTATATGGACGGCTTCGCGCGGCACCTCGAGGCGGTGGCGTGAGCGCTGGCCCGGCAAGCCGGCGCGAAATCCTGATCGCGACCATCGCCGACCTGCTCGCGGGCGTGCGGCTGGTTGCCGTCGGGGCTTCGTCGCCGATTCCCGCGGCCGGCGCCATGCTGCTGCGGGCGCGCAACGAAGCGCGCGGGCTGGAACGGGTGCGCATCGTCGTGCTCGGCTCGCGCGAGCATAATTTCTTCACCAACGGCGCGGTCGAACTGTTCGATTGCGCCGCGCAGGGCCGGGTCGACGCGTTCTTCCTGGGCGGCGGGCAGATCGACGGGCAGGGCAATATCAACCTGGTCGGGACCGGCGATTATCCGCAAACCGACGTCCGCTGGCCGGGCTCGTTCGGCTCGGCCTTCCTCTATTACGTCGTGCCGCGCGTGATATTGTTTCGCGAGGAGCATTCGCCGCGCGTGTTCGTCGACAAGGTCGATTTTATCAGCGCACCCGGCGTCAGCGACGGCATTGTGCGCAATGGCGGACCTTACGCGCTGCTGACGGGCCTTGCGCTGTTTGATTTCGACAAATCGCAAAAACGCTTCCGGTTGCGAAGCGTGCATCGCGGCGTGTCCGCCGCCGATGTGCGGGCCAACACCGGATTCGACTATGATGAACCGGCCGACGTCCCGATGACCGCCGAGCCCGACGCCGAGACGCTGGCGCTGCTGCGCGGCCGCGTCACCAGCGAACTCGCCGAGACCTATCCGCAATTTGCCGGCGCGCTGGCGGCGGAACGCGCGGCCTAGGACGCGTACTCATGGATGCGCATTTCCGCCAAGCTTCCGGGCCAACCAGAAAATCCGGCCACCCTTTGCGGGGTCATTGATCGAATGCTCGATGAGTTCGAAACCGAATTGCGCCAATAAGGCCTCATATTCGGACGCATCGAGGCTGGCATGGTACAGGGGATCGCCTCGATACGAGCCCACGGCCTCGCCGTGACCGAAGCCGGCATTGAACATCAGAATGGCGGCCGGCGCCGCGTGCGCGGCAAATATGCCAAACATGGTCCGCTGGTCGTCGTGCCCGAGATGAAAGAAGCTGTCCCAGGCCAACACCCCGTCAAATCGCCGGCCAAGGGCCAGCGACCGCATATCGCCGACAATCCACTCCTGATCCGGCATCCTGGTCCGGCATAGCGAGATGAGCGTCGGGGAGCTGTCCACGCCTATGACGCGAAAGCCCCGCGCCTCCATGTGAAGCGCAACCGGCGAACCGCCCCCACAGCCGAGATCAAGAACAGTCGCGCCCCGTGGAAGGAAACCAAGGAAGCGCTCGATAAAGGGTTTGTCGACCCAACCGGAAGCACGGCGGTCAGCATCCCATGACAGCGCATGGCGTTCATAATGGTCCACAATCCGATTTGCAGCATCTTCCATGGGACCTCCGCGCAATGCTCAACGGTCAGATGGCGCCCTCGACTGACGGTTCCAAAACGTCTTTCCCGAAGAAAATCAATAAGTGGATTCGTATGAGTGAGTGCACGCCCCAGGCGATCCGTTGCCGCGCGCTCCGGCTATGCGAGCTTTGCAATTCCAAGCTCGCCGGCGACCTGGTCCAGTCCGCGCAGCAGCGCCGGCGCGACCGGGATGCCGTCGCGCGCCCGCGCCGCCCGCGTGGCGTGGCTGCGCTCGCCCGGCACGTAGATGCGATCCACGCCCTTGATCCGCTCGCTATTGCGAAAATCGCGCACCAGCGCGTCCACGCTTGCCTTGAAGGTGGCGACATCGCCGAAGGCCGAGATGTTGATGGCAGCGATCGCCTGTCCGGTATTGGTGACGCTGTCGTCGTCATGGTTGAAGTCGATCACGTCGCGCCCCATCGCGGCACCCCCGAGCGTGCCCGCCAGCAGGCCGATGATCATGGCCAGCCCATAGCCCTTGTAGCCGGCCTCCATGCCGCCGAGCGGCAGCAGCATGCCTTCGTCGGCGCGCTTCGGATCGGTCAGGGGCTTGCCCTCGCGATCGATCATCCAGCCCTCCGGCATCATCTCGCCGCGCAGCGCCTTCGTCTTTACCTTGCCATAGGCCGCAACCGTCGTCGCCATGTCGAGGACGATCGGCTTCTCCTCGCCGGCCGGTATGGCGGCCGCGATCGGATTGGTCGACAGCAGCATGTCGAGGCCGCCCCAGGGCGGCAGATGGTTGGCGTTGCCGACCGCGAAGTAGAGCCCGATCATGTCGTGCGCGAGCGGCATGGTCGCGTAGAGCGAGGCGGGGCCGGCATGGTTGCTGTATTGCGAGTTGACCCAGGCGATGCCGGTCGTGCGCGCCTTTTCGATCGCAATTTCCGTGGCGCGCTTCATGACGAGGTGGCCCATGCCGTTGTCGCCGTTCACCAGCGCCGTGGACGCCTGCTCGCGCACGACGCGGATGTTGGGCCTGACGTTGAAACCGCCGGCCTCGATGCGGCGGGCATATTGCGGCAGCCGGCTCACGCCGTGGCCGTCCGACCCCTGCAGGTCGGCTTCTGCCATCAGGGCCGCGACCGTCATGGCGTCAGCCTCGGGCAGGCCGAGCCTGGTCATGGCTTCGCCAATGAAGGCTTTCAGCCGCTCAAAAGTCACGGTCAGTTCGGGCAGGATCGGCACTCCAGTTGCGAAAGCGGGGCGCTCGCGCGTGCGCTAGCCCGTGCCGAACGCCTTGAAGGTGATGATGGTGTGGGTGTCCTGGATACCGGGAATGACCTGCACCTTCTCATTGATGAAATGGCCGATGTCGGTGTCGTTGTCGACATAGAACTTGACCAGGAGGTCGTAATCGCCCGCGGTGGAGTAGATCTCGGAGGCGATCTCGGCCTCGGCAAGGGCATTGGCGACGGCGTAGGACTGGCCGAGCTTGCATTTGAACTGGACGAAGAAGGGAACCATCGCTGTCGTCTCCGGAAGGCGCTTTTCGGGGTTCAATATAGCGTTCAATAACTTGCTGGCAATAACACGCCGCGCTAGGACAGGACATGGTTCTGATGCGACAGCCTCAAATCCGGCAGGCAGGGCGATGACGACGCCGATCGCGCTCACTATCGCCGGCTCGGATTCCTCAGGCGGGGCCGGCATCCAGGCCGACCTCAAGAGCTTCGCCGCGCTCGGCGTCTATGGCGCTTCCGTGATGACGGCGCTGACCGCGCAGAACACGCGCGGCGTCACCGGCATCCACCAGGTGCCACCGGACTTCATCACCGCGCAGATCGATGCGGTCTTCAGCGATCTCGCCGTCGGCGCCGTCAAGATCGGCATGGTGGCGCAGCTCGCCACCATCGACGCCATCGCCGCAGGCCTGGCGCGCTGGAAGCCGAAACATGTCGTGCTCGATCCCGTGATGGTGGCGACCTCGGGCGATCGGCTCTTGGCGGCGGACGCCGTCGAGGCCCTGCGAAAAAAACTCGTCCCGCGCGCCTCCCTGATCACGCCGAACCTTCCCGAGGCGGCAGCCTTGCTGGACCAACCGGTCGCCGCGAACGAGGCCGAAATCAAGGGCCAGGGCAGGCGGCTGCTCGCGCTGGGTTGTCCGGCGGTGCTGATCAAGGGCGGCCACGGGCAGGGCGCCGAGAGCATCGACTATCTCGTCACGGCAAACCGCGTCGTCGCGCTCCCGGCGCCGCGCATCGCCACCCCAAATACCCACGGCACCGGCTGCTCGCTGTCCTCGGCCATCGCGGCAGGCCTCGCAAAAGGCGAGGACATGGAAACCGCCGTGCGCAATGCCAAGGCCTGGGTGAGCGCAGCGATCGCCGCCGCCGATCGCTTCGCGGTCGGCCACGGCCACGGGCCGATCCATCATTTCCACCGGTTTTATTAGGCGCAGCATCGCGCCGCCATGGAGCGCGTTTGCCGCTCACAATGCCTGTTCCCGAGCAGGAACTGACGCCAAACGATCGGGCCGACATGTCCGCTTGTGACCCCGTTGCAGACTTGCAGCAATGATCGCTCCAGTCGCTTGAGCGGCGAGATCAAGAATCCAAAACCGCTGGAACCGAACTGTCGATTTGCAGGCGCTGAACCTGAGTGGTTGAGGCGCGTTGATCTCGGGATCGCAACCAGGTGAGAGGGCGCCTATCCAGGTGCGCCTCCGATCGCGAGAGGAGCAATGCCGTGCCGGACAGGAATTCTGCCGAAGACAAGCATGCTCGTCGTCGTGTAAACGTCCGCGACAGCGAGATGAGTTACGTCACCGTTGGTGGTGGGGACCCGATTGTTTTCCTCCACGGAAATCCGACCTCATCCTATCTTTGGCGCAACATCCTCCCCCACGTCAGCGACCTTGGCTGGTGCCTCGCACCAGACCTGATCGGCATGGGCCAGTCAGCCGCCTCTCCAGGCGGCGCGTACCGCCTATTGGACCATGCACGTTATCTCGACGCATGGTTTGAGGCGCTGGACTTGCGTCGGAACGTTACCCTGGTGGTGCACGATTGGGGATCCGCCCTCGGCTTTCATTGGGCTGCAAGGCATCCCGAGCGGGTACGCGCGATCGCTTACATGGAGGCGATGGTCCGGCCGCGCGACTGGGAAGACCTTCCCTCCAGTCGGGCGCAGATCTTTCGCGATCTCCGTTCCAACAAGGGTGAGCGCATGATCCTCGACGAGAATGCCTTCATCGAGGTTCTCTTGCCGAAGCTCGTCATCCGCACTCTGACCAGAACCGAGATGGATGCATACCGCCTTCCATTTATTGAGCCGGAGTCGCGCTGGCCGACGCTTGTCTGGCCACGCGAGCTGCCGATTGGCGGGCAACCCGCCGACGTAGTGAAAATCTTCGAAAACTACGGGCAATGGCTGCTCCGAAGTCCGCTGCCGAAATTGTTCATCAACGCCGAGCCCGGGTCGCTGTTGATCGGACGATCACGTGACTTCTGCCGTTCCTGGCCAAACCAACAGGAAGTAACTGTTCGAGGCATCCATTTCCTACAGGAAGACAGTCCTCATGAAATCGGGCCGGCGCTTGCGCACTTCATCAGGCAAACAAGGCCGGATCGGCGATCCTGACGTAATCCTGGATGTCTGGGTGCTTGGCGCTTTTCGTCCCCAAGGTCAGCCCTTCGTGAGGTCTCTTCATCGGGGTGAAGCGTCCTCCGGAACGCCCATCACACTCCCGGTGAGCCATGTCCCGAGGACGCCACGGAACATGTCGAAGCTCGGGTCCGCTTTCGGCACAAAACGCCTTCAATTCCCAAGAAAAGGAGCTGTCTACCTGACCGACTCAGAAAATCGGTTCTAGTTCATAATCGTAATGACTCCGACGCAAAGAAAAAAATATTGTTGTGAGTAAGTTAGCGAGGAGGGCGGGGCAATGGAGAAGGTTCAGACTTATCGCGACATGGCTTCTATCTGCCGACAACGTGCGGTGTTCGACCCTGAACACAAGTGGAAGCATCTAGGGGATGCCGAACGCTGGGAGAATCTCGCTCAGGCTGAAATTGTCTCTCACTTCAGAGGACGAACTGCCGAGTTCATCGTGTACCCCGCCGACCCCATCGCACCACAAAAAGCGGAAGCTCGCGACGGACGATGATTGGTGCTACGCGAGTACCGCTCAGGCGGGCGGCTTGGCGGATTAATCGCGCTGCGGACCGGCGGGCCGCGGGTATGAACATGGAGCGTTTGCTTTGTTCGCGTCAACCAACGGCGCCGCCGCAGCTGATCGCCGTTTCTAGGACTCTCGGTTGAATGGATATTCCGTGCTCGGAGGCCATCTAGCCGTCGTGAAGTTGTTGGCCAGTGCAAGCGTGTTGAGCTCCCGCAGCTCTAATGCGATCTTTTGCGCCAGCATGACGTCACCCACAGGCACCTTGGGAACGGGGCTGAAGCACCAGCCCACGACCGGCTCTCCACCTGCGTCCAATTCGTACACGTTCGTGGAGGTCTTATAGTAGATGCGGTATCGCTTGCCGGTGTGTGAGCCGATGACCTCGAAGTAACCTTCGGCGTCGAGTTGGGCGCGCTGCTCAGGAGTCAGCCAGCTGCGCAAGAGGCGTAACGCGCGGGTGGCCGGGCAGTCATCCCGGAGAAAATTCTTATAGAGTGCGCGCAGTGCGTGAATCCGCGAGGCCGGTCGGCCCGCGAAGCGCCGCAGCATAGGACCGCCGGTCAGCCACCCACCAGACGGGGCAAGAACAGCGTCTCCTTGGCGGTGGGGTCGAATGAGCGGATTACCGTCATCTCGCCGGTCGATATTCGAACGGCGGGGGTGAAACCCCGTCCGGTCAGCTTTCTGAACCTTGCCTCTGCCTTGGCCAGCGCCACTGGATCGTTGGTGTCGTAGACGTGTCGGGTGTCGCCAGTGTGATCCATCACGATCTGCTTGGCCATTCTCAATTCCTCCTCGCTACACGATGCTTAATTCTTAAAGGGAAATGGAGATCGTCGCGGAAGGTTCCTCCGTGCAGATGCAGTAAGGGCGCGTTCCGATGAGTGACGACGTGAAGACCTTGCTCGAAAAGCGGCACTCCGCAAACTGACGAGAAGCCACAAGCCCGGGGTGATTGGAGGAGACGTGAGTCAGAAAACGGCCCCAGCCAGGGGAGGCTGAGGCCGTAGCTACAGGGGGATACTCATCGTCGCGCCACGTGGAGCGGTACGCGAGGCCTATTTAATTCGAGGCAAGGGAATTGGGTTCCACCGGAAGCAGCGACAATTTTGCCATCAATGTCGATCAGCACCTAACCGGCCATGCCGCTGGTTCCTCCAAGCCTGAAGGTATTGGCTGGGCCCGGCGCGCGTCGGGCCGCTTGGGGCTTGTGCTACTCTTTGCTTTCGATCTCCACCGCGCGCTCTGTGTATTCGGCGGCCAGTTTCCGAAGTTCTTCCCGCGTTTGAACGTCGCCGATATCGTTGGCGAGTTGGCGACACTTGTCGGCCTGACTTCTTAAATACGTGGAATGCTCTGACATGGGACAGCCCTGATATGGCCAGCCACATTACCCTGAAACGTAAATCACCTGTGTTCGGAATTGACCACCGACAACGTGGTGGCGCGTGAAAAGATTGTGATCTACTTCGGCGGTTGAAGCTCGCTCTTCAACCAGCCTGTTGTCCTATCCGTTTTCAGGGGGTCGGGGCCCTCGCAGTCCAAGCATTGGAACATGCGCTTGCCGTTGCCGCCCGGAGGCAGCGTCAGCGTCAGGTAGGCCCCGCAGTGGGGACAAGTCGGTCGTTGAGCTTGGCCCATGACGGCAAAATTTAAGGCCACGAGCTTTTTCGGTCTGTTCGGTCTCCGACGAAAGACAGGTTAAATTTTTGAGCAACTTGCCCTCGACTTACCAATCCGCGGATTCAAATTTTGCGATGCAGCAAGCGAGTATCTCGCCTGCTAGGTGCATCGGTTATCGCCGCGCGAAACACACCGGCCTTTTTTTGCCAATTTGTGCGTCTTGAATAATGCTCAGGTTGCGCGGAGAAGGATCGGCGCAGCAGCGACCAGCCCGGCCTCGGATGTACAGGTCGGGCGGTCGCGGTCGCCGAGCATCGATGGCACCTTGTCACAGGATCGGGTGCCGGCGACGCGAGGTATCTGTTCCTGAGCTTTCAATCATCTTCCGCGTCGAACGTGAAACATTGGCTGTCGACCACTTTGTCGTTTTGCGTGATCGGCACATAGATGCACGAGCGCCCCTCAGCATCGATCAGCTTGATCGCCTGCGGCATGGTGTCAGGATATTCGCCACCGTGCTCAATCGTTTCGAAGCGAAGGCCGGTGCCATCCAGGAAGGGATCTTGCGGACGGTTTTCCCGCGCCAGTTCCTTGAATCGATGCATCAGTTTCATTGAGGTCCTCAGGGTCTCGATTTAGGCCCTTCGCAGTTTCCGCTCTTCCTCTTTGCACCAATCTTACATCCTTGCGCCATTGCGATCGGCAGTTCGACGGTTTCGGCATGCTCGAATCTTACGCGCGATACCGCGGCACCGATGCGCATGGTCCAAAAGAGTTTCTCTGTCGGCATCGTTAAGGTCACAGTCCGCACTTCAAAAATAACAGCACGTGCTGAAAGGTGTTCCGGCGCCCAGGCTCACCAAAATGTCGCATTCATCGTTGCGGAACTAATTCCCACAGACCTGTTTAGCCCCAGGGACCTGCGCTGCCGGGAGTTGGCACACCGACAGCCGCTGCGCCGATAGAAGGAGCCGCACCAGGCGGTCTCAGTCCAACGGAGAAACTCCATGGCGAGCATTCTGACCAGGCGCGACCAATTCAATATCACGCCGCAGGGCATCCTCCATAAACCAACGAACACATATTTTGCACCGCACGCCGGCGATCCTTATTCGGGGAGCATCCATCTCGGTCAGCTCGGAAATGTGGTTGCTGTTGGCGGCGGCCAGTACGATCTGGATCAGGTCAAGAAAATAATGATGCAGCTTTGGGCGGAGTACGTCGCTGCTAATTCGGATCTGTTCCACAAACAGATGGATGCGGGGCAGCCCTAAACCGACGAGCGAAACGATTGACAGGCACATAGCACGTGCCTTGAGCAAGCGCCGGCCAAGTCGTCGGGGCGAATGGGCCGCACCGTGCAGGCCGCGTTGCACCGCCCGAACTAACGCAATTCTTTATCCGACCGCTCCGCGAACGCCATGGATGTGTCGCGCGGACTCGCCTTCGGCAAGATGGCGGATCAGGCGGGGCCCTGCATTGGACCAAAGGGGCTTGGCCCCTGATGGCCTTACGCGCCGCAAGCTGCTTCTGAGCCGTCCCACAGGCACAAACCGAGATTGGCGGCTACGGTATCAGAGTCCGGACGTGGCACGAAACGGGCATGACGACTGCAAAGGGTAACGTCAGTTGTCGGAGGCAAACGGACGTCACCGGCCTCTTCCCGTATCGCCACCTGATCCCCTATAATGGATTATGGCCTTCGGGGGGATGTACATGAAGCGTCGCGCGTGTATCGGTGTTCTCCGCAGTACCGCTGCAGGAGTTCTGGCCCGCCGCCGCACCATCATCGCCGCGATGGCCGCAATGGCGCTGCTGCCAATCGAGGCCGGCGATGCCGGCCGGCTGTCGCATACGTCAAAACGCCCGTCAAAGCACGTTATCTCGCCGAGGCCCCACGCTGTAACGCTGGCCGCCCTGGGGCCGGTCGCCCTGAGCCCTTCCGCCTTGAAACCGGCCGCAACACTGTGCGATCGCTCCAAATTCCGGATCGTCCTGGATGTGGGACACACCGCCGAATCAGAAGGGGCGATCAGCGCGCGCAACGTCGCCGAGTTCGTCTTCAATCTGCGCCTTGCGCGGCGCATCGAGGAAAAATTGAAGGCCGAAGGCTTTGCCGAGACCAGGCTGCTCTTGACCGAAGGCAAGGCCAGGCCCAGCCTCGCCAAGCGGGTCGCCGCCGCCAACAATCTGCACGCCAATCTCTTCCTGTCGATCCACCACGACTCCGTCCCCGACTCATTTCTCGAGAACTGGGAATTCGAGGGCAGGAAAAGTCATTTCTACGACCGCTTCAGCGGTTATTCCGTGTTCGTCTCCCGCAACAATCCGGACTTCCAGACCAGCCTGTTGTTTGCCGAACTGGTCGGCAAGGAAATGAAGGCCGAGGGCCTGCAATATGCCCGGCAATATACCCAGGCCATCATGGGTCGGTACCAGCACCCGCTGCTCGACAAGGAGACCGGTGTCTATAGCTACGATAAGCTGATCGTGCTCAAGACCACCCGGATGCCTGCCGCCCTGCTGGAGGCGGGCTCGATCATCAACCGCGACGAAGAGCTGAAGATGGACTCGCCTGAGCGCCGCGACATCATCAGCAGCGGTGTCACGGCGGCCGTGAAGGAATTCTGTGATCCTCGATGGGGCATCCTCGGCCCGCTCTGATGACGCGGTGACAGCCCGATCCGCCGACTTCACCCCTTTTTCTGCGCCTTGATCTCGTCGAATTTGGAAAGTGCTCGTTCAAATTTGGAATTGAAGAGCCACATGGCATCAAGAATTTCGCGGAAGGTTGCGGATGTTCTTGCCCTGTCGGCTTGTCCAAAGGCGAAGATGCTGTTGTTTCGCAGATATCGCATGATCGTCGGGTCGGAAATTCTGTAGTTGACCAGGTTGCCTGACTTGAGTGCGGACCTGGTCGGGGTGGGAACGATCTGGATGAGTTCAAAGAACTTCATTTGATCGATCGGATCTGGCAGTGTTTTCACGATCGCCGCTACCTGCGGGAAAATGTCCGCGTGTTCGCTCATCAGGGCATCTCGCACGGCGGTCCAGTGGTTGAACCGATGGTCCAGATTGCCAACCCGCGCCTCTTCCCTGTCGTCGCGACGGCTCAGGGCAGGATCAAGGGCAGCTATCGACGTTTTCAGCGCCGCCCACTTCCTTCGACCATTCTGATCTTCGGATGGGCCCGTTTGCAGACTTCCCTTGTATTTGTTCGAACGCGCATTCCCCACGTTTTGATTGCCATTTGTCTCGGCGAAAAACAGCCCAAGGCTGATACGACCTGCCACTTCCGCATTCGTCGCATCAAGGCCCCTGGCTCGCGCAATTGCAATTGCCAGATCGACCACGTCCTTGAACGGAGTATCTGATTTCTGCGCGTTGGCGGGAGGCGCCTCCATGAGATCGAAAAGTCTCCTGTACTCATCGGCCAGCGGCTCACTGTCGGCGTCAAAATACGCCGGAGGGATTCCCAGTTTATTGGGCCTTCCGATTTTCGATGGAAGGGCGTCGGTGAGGTCCTTGTATGCGCTCATCATGTTGATGCGCGCGAGGTAGAGTGCTTGCCCCGGCAAGTTCGGCAGCCGTTCATTCGAACTGATCTGCGCGCGCCGCTGGTCCAGGATCGACTCGAAGTTTTTCACTGCCGTGTTGTATGCGTCGAGTGCATCCGACTGTTTTTTCGTGAGTGCGCCCGGCTGACCCATTGCAGGGGAAATGAAGCCGGATTGGCCGATCGCGGCTGAAACGAGCGGCGCGAGCATGTTGGTGATCGCATCGATGGCGATGGAAGCCGGCGGCGTGAAGAAGAGGCCGAGGGCAAGAGCTGCGGGTCCAACGCTATGGCTTTTTATCCCCATGGCAGTCTCAAAGGGTCCAGGTTCCAACGGACACGGTTCATTGGATCGTAAACAACGAAGGTGCGGCTTGGCGAGGCCAAAGCTTCCATGAGGCCGTTTTGGGTATGTCCGAGTTTCCGCCGCTGGTGGGGAACGAGCGGACCTCTGACGTGCCTGGTCGACGTTGGGATTGCGGGTCTTAGCCCCAATCCGCCGGCATGCGACAACCCGACGGGCAAATCAGTGAAATGCCTGTCCAGCCCCCTTTGCAAAAATATTCTGATTTTCCGAAGGCGCAAAGCACCTTTATAACCCGCGCATCCTGTCCCACTGGAGGGGCGGCTCGAGATCGTCACGGACGCGGGACAGGATGCGGTGGACGCAAGCGGCGCCAAAGACGAGGGCGCTTTTCTTGCGGACGGCGAAGCCGGGTGGTCCTGATGCCCCGACGCTGGCATCAAGTTCGCGGAAGCAATTTTCGCGAGCGACGGTGGCAAGAAAGCCCGGTCACCGGGGAGAGCGCGCTATAAGCCGTAAACCATTGCGCGGGGAACGCCGGGTGATTCCGGTGTGACCTGACTAACGCGTGTGCGCTCTCACACTACCATTGCACACGCGGCTATCGGGCGCATCGGGCGCCCGGCATTCCCTGCGCCCTCTGATTGAGAGGGCGAGAAATGAGATGCAAAACTCGGACGTATTCAGTCGCGAGATCGCGAAGCCGTGTTTGAACGATATTGTCTGAAAAAATGCAGTTCCCTGTGCGTGCCCGCCTTCGTCGCTGCGAATTGCGACAAGAAATTGCCGCCGTCTCCACCTGCGCCTGTCGCTCGCGTGTCGCACGGCGCTGCTATTTCGGCAATCAGCGCAGGCGAAGGGTTGATTCGGGGCTGCCTGCCTTGCGGGATGGGGCATGAGGGAATCCGCTCTCGATTCAGAGCCGGTGCTGTCCGACTGCCACCACGTGGTGAAGCCGGGCGGCCGGATCATCCAAATTAACCATCCCTGTTCTGAACAAGGCGTCGCCGCCGCGGTCGGGCGATGGGCAGGTCATGCCCGGAGCGTGCCGTGTCATCACGCTGTCACGGGAATCCATTAGCTGCTCGCGCATGGGAATGACGCTATGAGTGACGAGTTGCCGGAACGGCGCTTTCGCACTTTGTTTATCTCCGACGTCCATCTCGGAGCCCGCGGCTCGCAAGCTGACCGATTGCTGGACTTCCTCCGCACCCACGACGCCGACACCATCTATCTCGTAGGCGATATCGTCGACGGCTGGGCGCTGCAATCCAACTGGTACTGGCCGCAATCGCACAACGACTTCGTGCAGAAGATGCTGCGCAAGGCGCGCAAGGGCGCCAAGATCATCTACGTCCCCGGCAATCACGACGAGTTCCTGCGGAACTATTACGGCACCCATTTCGGCGGCATCGATGTGGTCGAGAACACCATCCATACCGGCGCCGACGGGCGGCGCTATCTGGTGATCCACGGCGACATCTTCGATCTCGTGGTGCAGAACGCGCGCTGGCTCGCCCATCTCGGCGACAAGGCCTATGACTTCGCGATCCAGATGAACCGGCTGGTGAACTTCTTTCGCCGCATGTTCGGCGTGCCCTACTGGTCGCTGTCGCAATGGGCCAAGCTGAAGGTCAAGAACGCCGTGAATTACATCGGCGCCTTCGAGCAGACGCTCGCCGCCGAGGCGCGGCGGCACGGCGCCGACGGCGTGATCTGCGGCCATATCCACTACGCCACCATCCGCGACGAGCACGGCATCCGCTACATGAACTGCGGCGACTGGGTGGAAAGCTGCACCGCGCTGGTCGAGCACGAAGACGGCCGGTTCGAGATCATCACCTGGACCGATCCGCTGCGGAAGGCGGTTCCCGTCGCGTCCGTCGCGGCGCGTGCCGCCTGATGCGCATCCTGGTCGCGACCGATGCGTGGCATCCCCAGGTCAACGGGGTGGTCCGCACGCTGGCGATGACGGCGGAAGCCGCGACCACGCTTGGCGTCGAGTTCAGCTTCCTCACGCCGGAATCGTTCCGCACCTTCGCGCTGCCGAGCTACCGGGACCTGCGGCTGGCGTTGCCTTATCAGGCCAAGATCGCCCGCCTGATCGCCGAGGCGCGGGCCGACAGCATTCATATCGCCACCGAAGGGCCGATCGGACTTTTGGTGCGGCGCTATTGCCGCAACAACGGCTTGCCGTTCACCACGAGCTTTCACACCCGGTTCCCCGAATACATCTCGGCGCGCCTGCCGATCCCCGAATCCTGGATCTGGGCGGCGCTGCGCTGGTTCCACCGGCCGAGCAGTGCGGTGATGGCGGCGACGCCGGCCTTAGCGGCCGAGTTGCGCAGCCGCGGCTTCCGCAACGTGGTGCTGTGGCCGCGCGGCGTCGACGCGCGCCTGTTCCATCCGCGTAGCGTCAATCTCGGACTGCCGCCGCCGGTGTTCCTCTGCGTCGGCCGCGTCGCGGTCGAAAAGAATCTCGAGGCGTTTCTCGAGCTCGATCTGCCCGGCAGCAAGGTGATCGTCGGCGACGGGCCGGCGCGCGCCTCGCTGGCGCGGAAATATCCGAAAACCGTGTTTCTCGGATCGCGGCAGGGCGAGGCGCTCGCGGAGGCCTATGCCGGCGCCGATGTTTTCGTGTTTCCGAGCAGGACCGACACCTTCGGTCTTGTGCTGCTGGAGGCGCTGGCGAGCGGCGTGCCGGTGGCGGCCTTCCCCGTGACCGGGCCGCGCGACGTGATCGGCACCGCGCCGGTTGGTGTATTGAACGACGATCTTCGCTCTGCGTGTCTCGAAGCGCTGAACGTCTCCCGGCAGAGCTGCCTCGAATTTGCCGCTCGCCATACCTGGGAAGCCTCGGCCCGCGCCTTCATCGAGAACATGGCCGATATCCGCTCGCTCGATGCGAACAGCGATGCGGTCCCGTTCGCGACGGAACATCCGGGCCTGGTCGCCTGAGCGTGAAGCTGAGGCGGCTTGCCCGCCTGTTGCGGTCGGCGCTAAAAGGGAGGAATGACCCAGCATTTCCAGATGCCCAATTCCGCCGATATCGACGCTGCCGCGCGCGTGTTGGCGCCGTTCGCGGTGCGGACGCCACTGCTATCCTCGCCCGCGCTCGACGAGCGCGTTGGAACCCGGGTGTTCCTGAAACCGGAAATGCTGCAGCGGACCGGATCGTTCAAGTTCCGCGGCGCCTTCAACAAGATGTCGTCGATCCCGGAAAGCGCACGCGGCGGTGGCGTAGTCGCGTTCTCCTCCGGCAACCACGCGCAAGGGGTGGCGGCGGCGGCGCGGATCCTGAACATGCCGGCGACCATCGTGATGCCGGCCGATGCGCCGCTGTCCAAGCGCGAGCGGACCAAGGCCTATGGCGCCGAGGTCGTGCTATACGACCGCGACCGCGAGGATCGCGAGGCCATCGCCCGCGACATCGCGGGCCCGCGCGGCGCCACCCTGGTGCGCCCCTACGACGATCCGTTCGTGATCGCCGGCCAGGGCACGGTGGGGCTGGAGATCTGCGATGATATGGCCGCTCTGGGCATCGCGCCCGATATCGTGGTGGCGCCGGCCTCCGGCGGCGGGCTGGTGGCAGGCGTGGCGACCGCGGTCAAGGCGCGCTATCCCAAGGCCATGCTGATGTCGGCCGAGCCCGAGGCGTTCGACGACCATGCCCGTTCGCTGCGTGCTGGAAAACGCGAACCGCACGCCTCCAAGGGCCGCACCATCTGCGACGCGCTGATGGCCTCGATCCCCGGCGAACTCACCTTTGCGATCAACAGCCGGCTGCTGTCGCAGGGCATCACGGCCTCCGACGAGGAGGTGGGCGCCGCGGTCGGGTTTGCGTTCCGGGAGCTGAAACTCGTGGTCGAGCCGGGCGGGGCGGTCGGCCTTGCCGCGCTGCTGGCCGGCCATATCGAGGCGGCCGGCAAGACCGTGGTCATCGTGCTGTCCGGCGGCAACGTCGACGCGGACCTCTACGCGCGGCTGATCAACTGATCTTCAGGATTAGGATCAGGAGAACAGCGCGATCCTCTCGGCCTGGCTCATGCGCCGGATCGGCGCCAGCGGGTCGGAAGCCGGCGGCTTGGGTTTCTGCAGCAGGCCGCCAGCGAGGATCGTCGAGCCGATTGAAGGTCCGGCATCGGGTTTCGGGGCAGGTTGAAGTGAAGCTTGAACCGGCGGTGGCGCCGGCGGGGCCGGCGGCGCAATTTCGCGGGCAACGATGACCGGCTTGACCGACGGCGGCTCGGGCAGCTCCATCGCATCGATTTCATCAGCGATCTTACCCAGGGTGTCATCGATATCGATCGGATCCGGCGCGCCCATTTCGAGGGCCACCATATCCAGCAAGGCTTCGTCGTAAGCTTCTGCCGCATCTCGACTTTCGTCGGCAACCTCAGGCGCCGCATCAAGCGTCTCAGCCATGATGTCAGCGACCTCCAGGGTCGCATCAGCAGCTTCTTCCGGGGGCTCGACAGTCCCAGCCGCCACGTCCGGAGGCTCAGCCCTTTCATCAAGAGGTTCAGCCCGTTCATCAGAGACTTCCACCGGCAAGCCGATCGCGGTTTCGGGCTCGCTTGCCGCCGCGGGCTCTGCTGCCGCCTCGATAAACGAGTTGGGCATCGCATCCGATGCGGCGGAAGAGGGGCGCGGGGGCGCTTCGCCGGGGGCCGGCTGAGGAGCGGCCGTATCCCGGTCCTCCAGCGCCGCGATCCGCGCCTTGATCAGATCGAACGCGGCGATCAGGGCGGCCTGCGGGCTGGTGGACGCGATCTGGCCGCAGGCATCGTCGATCGCAGCGACCTGCGAATCCAGGAGGTCGCAGATCCGGCTGTCGGCGCCGATTTCCCGCCAGCGCCAGCTGATCTCCTTGACGATCCTTGTGCCCTTGCGGACCGGCGCCAGATTTTCCTCCAGCCCGAGATTTTGTACGGCCGCCGCTGCGGCGGCCTGGGCCTCATAGACCGCGCGGCGGATCGCGGCCAGCGCCTCGGCCAGCCGGTCGTCGGAGGCCGCCTGCTTCTGCGCGGCGACGCTTTGCTCGATCCGGGCGACCGCGTCGAGCACCATGCGGGTGTCGGCGTTGCGGTTGCGCTTGGCGTATTCGCCGAGAAACCAGCGGCCGCGCGACGTCTCCATGAACGCATGGCTGATCGCCTCATAGTCCTCCTCGCCCGGCAGGTTGGCGCGGGCGGAGATCGGCGATAGGGCGAATACTTCGTCAGCCATGTCAAACTCATCGCGCAAATCATCGCGCGTTAGGCTAACGATCACCATGATATCGACCGAATTGCAATTGGTTTGATGCCACTGGAATCACAAATCCCCATCGTATCCCACGGTATTTCAAAGCAATTCGCGGTGAGGCTCGCGCTGTTCTACGGTACGGCGTTCGGCCTGGTCGGCACTCACCTGCCGTTCTTCCCGGTTTGGCTGAAGGCGGTCGGGATCGAGGCCTCCTGGATCGGGATCATCACGGCGGTTCCCGCGGTGACGCGGTTTACGGTCCTGCCGCTGGTGACGGGGTTGGCCGAACGACGCCAGTCGCTCCGCGCGGCCATGATCCTCACCGCATTTGTCACCGCGCTCGGGTTTGTGGCGGTGGGCACCCAGCACTTGGCCCCGCTGGTATTCGCGGCCTATGCCGTCACCGCCTGCATGTGGACCCCGATGGTGCCGGTGACTGACGCCTATGCGCTGCGCGGCGTGGCGCGCTACGGCCTCAATTACGGGCCGTTGCGGCTGTGGGGCTCGGCCGCCTTCGTGGTCGGGGCACTGGTCTGCGGGCTATTGGTCGACGTGATCGCGCCACGGCATTTGATCTGGGTGATCGCGGCCATGGCCGGGCTCGGCGCGCTGGTCAGCCTAGGGCTGCAGCCGCTGGATAATCCGAAGCCGGCGGCTGCGACGCCGCACCGCGCCGGCGCGCTGCTGCGCGACCCCGGCTTTCTCGCCATCATCTTTGCGGCGGCGCTGATTCAGGGCAGCCACGCCGCCTACTACACCTTTGCCTCGATCACCTGGCAGGGCGCTGGCCTCGGCGGATTGACGATCGCCGGGCTGTGGGTCTTGGGGGTGCTCGCCGAGATCGTGGTGTTCGCGCTGTCGCCGCGATTTAGTTTCTCCCCGGCCGTGCTGGTGGTGATCGGCGGGCTCGCCGGCGTGACGCGCTGGCTCATCACGGCGCAGGAGCCTTCGGTGGCGGTGCTGGCCGTGGTCCAGCTGGCGCATGGGCTGACCTATGGCATGACCCAGGTCGGCACCATGGGATTGCTGGTGCGTCATGTGCCGGCCCAGGTGATGGCGCGGGGGCAGGGCTATTACGCGGCCTGCAGCGGCATCGTCACCTCGAGCGCGTCGATTCTGTCGGGCGCGGTCTATGCCCGGCACGGGCAGGGCGTCTATTACGTCATGGCCGCGATGGCGTTGTCAGGCGCCGTCGTGATGTGGCTGGCGCGACGCCGGCTCTAGATTCTTGTTTTGACGCGTTTTCCTTACGCGAACCGGTATCCAGTTCGCTCGAAAACGCTTTAGCCGAACCGAGGCAGGCCGATCACCCCCATAATGTTGCTTCCGGCGGATAGACCAGGCTGCCGTCGTAGCGTAGTCCGCCGTCGCGGTCGCGCGCCAGCAGCAGGGGACCATCGAGATCGACGAAGCGGGCCTGTGGGGCCAGCAACATTGCCGGCGCCATCGCCAGCGAGGTCGCGACCATGCAGCCGATCATGATCTCAAACCCCAGCGCCTGCGCGGCATCCGCCATGGCGAGTGCTTCCGTCAGCCCGCCCGTCTTGTCGAGCTTGATGTTGACGGCATCGTAGCGCTCGCGCAGTCCGCCCAGCGAGGCGCGGTCGTGCACGCTTTCATCGGCGCACACCGCAATCGGCCGGCGGATGCGCCCGAGCGCCTCGTCCCGGCCCGCCGGCAGCGGCTGTTCCACCAGCGTCACGCGGGCTTCCGCGCAATCCCGCAGGTTCTGCGCGAGATTGTCCGGCGTCCAGGCTTCGTTGGCATCGACAATGAGCTCCGAATCGGGAGCCGCCTTGCGCACTGCGGCGATCCGCATCCCGTCGCCGTCGCCGCCGAGCTTGATCTTCAGCAGGGGCCGGTGCGCGGCTTTGGCGGTCGCCGCCGCCATGACCTCGGGGGTTCCGAGCGAAATGGTGTAGGCGGTGATGCAGGCCTTGGGTGCGGGGCGAGCGAGCAGGTCCCAGGCGCGCCTGCCGCTGGTCTTGGCCTTGAGATCCACCAGCGCGCAGTCCAGCGCGTTACGGGCGGCCCCGGGAGGCATCGCCGCCTGCAAAGCCTGCCGATCGAGCCCGCGCGAGAGCGGTTCCTGCATTGCCTCCAGCGTTGCCAGCGTCGCTTCCGGCGTCTCGCCATAGCGCGGATAGGGCACGCATTCGCCGCGCCCGGTATGGCCGCCACGGCTGACCTCCGCTACGACAGTCACGGCTTCGGTCTTGGCGCCGCGGCTGATGGTGAAGGAACCCGCGATCGGCCAGCGTTCGATTCTCGCCGAGAGCATTGAGGGTTGGCTCGAAGTCATTTTAATATCTGGCAATTTCTGAACCGTATGCTTGCCCGGCGCAACCAAGTATGGCTGGTTAGGGGTATGCTCGACAAGGCAGCGGCGGGGATTTGCCATTTCCATTCTCGATGAAGTGCGGAAAAGCGGCGCGGGAGGCGGCCAATTGAGCGGCGACCCGACATTGGAGCGGATTGCACGGGGCAACGGGCTTGCGCTGTGCGCCGCCGGTTCCTGGACCGCCCGCTTTGCGCCCGACCTGGAGCAGCTTGTTTCCGACGCCGAAAAGCTGGGGGGAACCCGGCCCAATATCTTCATCGACGTCTCGCAAGTCTCCAAACTCGACACCTTCGGCGCCTGGCTGATCGAGCGGCTGCGCCGCAGCCTGACCCATGGCGACGTGGAGGCGAAGATCGCGGGCCTCTCGGCCAACTATTCGAGCCTGGTCGACGAGGTGCGCCGGGTAAAGGCAAGTCCCGCGATCGACACCAATTCGGTGACGATCACGGGGATGCTGGATCAGATCGGCCGCAGCATGGCCGGCATCGGCAGCACCATTGTCGGCCTGATCGACATGCTCGGCGCGGTGCTGGCCGCGACCGGCCGGGTCCTGATTCACCCGAGGGCCTTCCGCCTGACCTCGACGGTGCATCATCTGGAGCAGGTGTGCTGGCGCGCGGTGCCGATCGTGGTGCTGATCACCTTCCTGATCGGCTGCATCATCTCGCAGCAGGGCATCTTCCATTTCCGCAAATTCGGCGCCGATATCTTCGTGGTCGACATGCTCGGCGTGCTGGTGCTGCGCGAAATCGGCGTGCTGCTGGTGGCGATCATGGTGGCGGGCCGTTCCGGCAGCGCCTACACCGCCGAACTCGGCTCGATGAAGATGCGCGAGGAGATCGATGCGCTGCGCACCATGGGATTCGACCCGATCGAGGTGCTGATCCTGCCGCGGATGCTGGCCCTGATCATCGCGCTGCCGATCCTGGCCTTTCTCGGCGCCATCGCCGCGCTCTATGGCGGCGGGCTGGTGGCGTGGCTCTATGGCGGCGTCGATCCCGAAGCCTTCCTGCTTCGGCTGCGCGACGCCATCTCGATCGATCACTTCACCGTCGGCATCATCAAGGCGCCGGTGATGGCGGCGGTGATCGGCATCGTCGCCTGCGTCGAGGGGCTGGCGGTGGAGGGCAGCGCCGAATCGCTCGGCCAGCACACCACCTCCTCGGTGGTGAAGGGGATCTTCTTCGTCATCGTGATGGACGGCGTGTTCGCGATCTTCTTCGCCTCGATCGGAATGTGACGATGGCGGGCGAAGTGCAAGACGCCATCATCCGGGTTCGCGACATCTCGGTGCAGTTCGGCTCGACCAAGGTTCTGGACGGGCTCAATCTCGACGTGAAGCGCGGCGAGATCCTGGGCTTTGTCGGTCCCTCCGGCGCCGGCAAGTCGGTGCTGACGCGCACCATCATCGGCCTCGTCCCCAAGATATCGGGTCGCATCGAGGTGTTCGGGGTCGATCTCGATGCCGCCAACGCCACCGAACGGCGCGGGGTGGAGCGGCGCTGGGGCATCCTGTTCCAGCAGGGCGCGCTGTTTTCCTCGCTGACGGTGCGGCAGAACATCCAGTTCCCGGTGCGCGAATATCTCAACGTCAGCCAGCGACTGCTCGACGAGATCACGGTCGCAAAGCTCGGCATGGTGGGATTGCGGCCCGAAGTGGCCGACCGTTTCCCCTCGGAGCTCTCCGGCGGCATGATCAAGCGCGTGGCGCTGGCGCGCGCGCTGGCGCTCGATCCCGAACTGGTCTTCCTCGACGAGCCGACCTCGGGGCTCGATCCGATCGGCGCCGGCGACTTCGACGAACTGGTCCGGACCCTGCAGCGCACTTTGGGACTGACGGTTTTCATGGTAACCCACGATCTCGACAGCCTTTATACCGCATGTGACCGTATTGCCGTTTTGGGGAACGGTAAGATCATTGCCGCAGGATCGATGGCCGACATGCAGGCCTCGCAGCATCCCTGGCTGAGGGCCTACTTCCACGGCAAGCGCGCCCGCGCGGTCATGGGTTAGCACCGGAGTTAGTCAACATGGAAACGCGGGCGAACTTCGTCCTGATCGGATCGTTCACGCTGGCAGTGATTGCCGCGGCGTTCGGCTTCGTGCTCTGGTTCCAGTCGCTCCACACCACCAAGGCGCGCAGCCCGCTCCGCATCGTGTTCGAAGGCCCGGCCGCGGGCCTGCGCAACGGCGGCAGCGTCAATTTCAACGGTATCCGGGTCGGCGAGGTGATGTCCGTGAAGCTGGACAACCCGCGTCGCGTCGTCGCACTCGCCATGGTCGAGAACAACGCTCCGATCCGGAAAGACACCCTGGTCGGCCTCGAATTCCAGGGACTGACCGGCGTCGCGGCGATCTCGCTGAAGGGCGGCGAGGAAGCTGCCCCGCCGGTGCCGCTGGACGAGGACGGCGTGCCGACGCTGACCGCCGATCCGAACGCGCTGCAGGACGTCACCGAGGCGATCCGCGGCACCTTGCAGAACATCAACCGGGTGGTCGCCGACAACCAGCAGTCGGTGAAGAACTCGCTGAAGAATCTCGAAACCTTCACCAACTCGCTGGCGCGCAATTCCGAGAAGATCGACGACGTCATGGCGAGGGTCGACGGCGTGATGGGCAAGGCCGACAATCTGATGCTCGGCCTCAACACGCTGGCCGGCGGCAAGGACGGCGGCGAACTGCTGCTGACCGTGAAATCGATCCGCGAACTGGCCGAGGATTTCGACAAGCGCTCGGGCGCCCTGATGGCCGATGGCCGCCGCACGCTCGGCGACATCAGCCGCGCCGTGGTCAATTTCGACCGCAACCCGACCCGGGTTCTGTTCGGCGCCAGCAACAGCGCCCAGCAGGCGCCGGCCGAGGCGCCGCCCAGCAGGCCAGGCCCGACTCCCGCGGCGGCGAATGCGCAGGACAGGAAGCGGCAGTAGCCGGGCGAAATCGTCGGGTGGGTTAGCGAAGCGTAACCGACCGGCTATGCCAAACCGGTGCGCTTCTCTATGCCCCCCGCGGGCTGCGGCACCAAGCGAAGCCCTAGTGGCTTGCCGCGATTTTGTATCCCTTCCTCCAGCAATATTCCTCGACCTTCCGGATCAAACCAACCTTGTCTTCGCCAATGATGTTCTTCGGCAGGCGATACTCGTATCCATCCGATCCGTTGCAATAAAACTCGATATCAACTCGATCGCCAACACCTTGGTACGTGATCGACTCCCGGCTGCTTCGTTTCATCACGCTTCCATCGTCAAAACGATATGTCGTGCAAAGCGGGTCCAACAGGTTGCGAAGCCAAGTGGCCATCCGCAGTTCCTTTGGGCGCCAAAAACAAAAACGGAGGCATCCCTGCCTCCGTTTTTTATTCTGCGATCAACTCAAAACCCTTATCCC
>CAWHRA010000036.1:0-8420 GCA_963831585.1 uncultured Alphaproteobacteria bacterium
ACCGATTCTGCGGGTCAGCCCGCCTTATTACGACGACCCCGATTACATCGAGGCGCTGGCGGTCTCGATCGAGACGCACCTCAAGACCCTGCCGTTTACGCCGGAGCTGATCGTGGCCTCGTTCCATGGCATGCCGCAGGAATACGTCGACAAGGGCGATCCCTACCAGGCGCAATGCATCGCCACCACGGAGGCGTTGCGCAAGCGGATGGGCCTCGATGCGTCGAAACTGCTATTGACCTTCCAGTCGCGTTTCGGCTTCGACGAGTGGCTGAAACCCTACACCGACAAGACCATGGAGCGGCTGGCAAAGGAAGGCGTGCGCCGCATCGCGGTCATAACCCCCGGCTTCTCCGCCGATTGCCTGGAAACGCTGGAAGAGATCGCGCAGGAAAACGCCGAGATCTTCAAACACAATGGCGGCGAGCAATTCAGCTTCATCCCATGCCTGAACGACAGCGAGCCCGGCATGGACGTCATCCGTCAACTGGTGCTGCGCGAGCTGCAGGGCTGGATCTAGCGTTAACGATGCGGGATTTTCCGCCGGGATTCTGCCGCCATGCATCTGGCGGCCGGCAAACCCCGCCTTACCTCTGTTCGAAAAGCGCGGACTGAACCGGCGCGGCCGGTGTGCAGACTAACAAGCGTGCGCCCGGGCGCGTTTCGTGCCGGGCATTGGAGGGGTCATGAGCGGGTTTGACATTTTCGCCATCGCGCTGGTGCTGCTGGTTATTTTCACGTTGCTGGCCGGCGTCAAGACGGTGCCGCAGGGCTACGACTGGACCATCGAGCGGTTCGGCAAATACACCCGCACCCTGTCGCCGGGGCTGAACGTCATCGTCCCCTATTTCGATCGGGTCGGGCGCAAGATGAACATGATGGAGCAGGTGATCAACATTCCGGAGCAGGAGGTGATCACCAAGGACAACGCCACCGTGACGGTGGACGGCGTGGCGTTCTTCCAGGTGTTCGACGCGGCGAAGGCGAGCTACGAGGTGGCCAATCTCAACCAGGCGATCATCGTTCTCACCATGACCAATATTCGCTCGGTGATGGGCGCGATGGACCTCGACCAGGTGCTGTCGCATCGCGACGAGATCAACGAGCGGCTGTTGCGGGTGGTCGATGCGGCGGTGTCGCCGTGGGGGCTGAAGGTCAACCGCATCGAGATCAAGGATATCGTGCCGCCCGCCGACCTCGTCGAGGCGATGGGGCGGCAGATGAAGGCCGAGCGCGTCAAGCGCGCCGACATCCTGCAGGCCGAGGGCCAACGCCAATCGGAAATCCTGCGCGCCGAGGGCGCCAAGCAGGGGCAGATCCTGCAAGCCGAAGGCCGCAAGGAGGCGGCCTTCCGTGACGCCGAGGCGCGCGAGCGTTCCGCCGAAGCCGAGGCCAAGGCGACGCAGATGGTTTCCGAGGCAATTGCGAAGGGCGACGTCGCCGCGTTGAACTATTTCATCGCCGACAAATACATCAAGGCGTTCGGCCAGCTGGCGGACTCGCCGAACCAGAAGATCGTCATGCTGCCGATCGAGGCGATGAGCATCCTGGGGTCGCTCGCCGGCATCGGCGAGATCGCGAAGGCGACGTTCGGCGAAAGCGCCATGTCGGCGCAGGCCGCCGCGCGCCGCTCCTCAGTGCCGCCGGCGGGTCCGACCCCGCCGCCGGTGACGCCGCGAACGTCGTAATGAGCATGATCCGGAAAAGTGGATACCGGTTTTCCGAAAAGATCATGCTCCAGAATGAGAAGGCCGATCGATGAGCGAGATGTTCTCTACACTGGGCACCTGGAACTGGCTGATCTTCGGCATCGTGCTGATGGCGCTGGAATTGCTCGCGCCCGGCGTATTCCTGTTCTGGCTCGGGCTCGCCGCGCTGCTGGTCGGGCTGTTGTCGTTTCTGATCAATCCGTCCTGGCAGGCGCAGATCCTGATGTTTGCGATCTTCGCCGCCTGCGCGGTGCCGCTGTGGCGGCGCATCGCGCTGTCCGGCAAGGCAGCGAGCGCGAGCAATCCGTTCCTCAACAAGCGCGCAGACGCGCTGGTCGGCCGGGTGTTCACGCTGGAAAAGCCGATCATCGACGGCTCCGGCACGGTGCGGATCGACGACACCATCTGGCGCGTCGCCGGCCCCGACGCGCCCGCCGGCAGCCGGGTCCGGATCGTGCAGGCCGACGGCGCCAGCCTGACCGTGGCGATGGCGTAGAAGAACTGGCGCAGGGAGAAGAGGGCGTCCTTGCGAAGGCAGCGTCATCGCAACGACGATTGGCCGCCTAGCCGCCGCGCTTGCTCCATCGTTTCGCGAAGCGATGCAGCGGCAGGAAAGTCTCGTTCAATTCCCGGCCGAGCCCCGTGAGCCCATACCCGACGCCTGGAACAAGCTCGATAAAGCCCGCCTCCCGCAACTCCGACAGCCGCGCCTGCAGCACGGTCGGTGAGGCTTCGTCACAGGCGGCGCGCAGCGCGCGCGACGTCAGCGGCTGCTCGCGCAGTTCCCACAGGATCCGCAGCGACCAGCGCCGGCCCAACAGGTCCAGCAGCACCATGATCGGCCGGCCGGTCCTTGAGCCGCGCACGCGGCGTCTGGGTGCGGCTTTTTTCATGGCGCGGCCTGTTTCGGCATCGGAAGCTCCCTTGCGGTCCGCTACGGATAATGTAGCATACTGCTACGCTTATTGTAGCACAGGAGTTCGTCATGTCACGCATTGCGCCGTTGCAGCCGCCTTACGATCCGGAAACCCAGAGACAGTTCGACCGCATCATGCGCGGCGCGCCACCGCTCACGCTGTTTCGCGTTGTCGCCGGCCATGCGCGGGCTTGGGAGAAGTTCCGCGCTGGCAGCCTGCTGGACAAGGGGCCGCTCTCGTTGCGCGAGCGCGAGATCGTCATCGACCGCACCTGCGCGCTGACGGGGTGCGAATATGAATGGGGCGTCCACGTCGCGACCTTCGCGCAAGCCGCGCATCTCACCGACGAGCAGGTCCGCTCCACCGTGCTGGGCGGCGCCGACGCGCCGTGCTGGTCGGCGGCCGAACAGACCCTGATCGCGGCGGTCGATGCGCTGCATAGCCGCGCCACGCTCGACGACGCCGAATTCGGAGCGCTATCGGCGCATTACGACGATGCCAAGATCTTCGAGATCATCCTGCTCTGCGGCTTCTATCGCACCGTGTCGTATCTGGCGAACGGGCTGGCGCTGCCGCTGGAGGAAAAGGCTGCGCGGTTTCCGAAAGCGGCCTAGTTATCTCCGTCGTCCCGGCGAATGCCGGGACCCATAACCACAAATGTTCGTTGTTGCCGTATGCGACAAGGAAAGGCAACGAGCACCGCCTTTCTCATGACCGCCGCGGCGTATGGGTCCCGGCGTTCGCCGGGACGACGTGAGAGTGTGTGGCTACGCCACGCCCGCGCGCAGCACGTCGTGGACGTGCACGATGCCGACCGGCTTCCTGCCTTCGGCGACGATCAGCACCGACACCGCGGGCCGAGAGGAATCGACGCTCTCCCGCATGATTTCGCTGGCGAGCATGCCGGGGGCGATCGTCTTGGGATTTTTCGTCATCACCTCGTCGACGACGGCCGTCATCAAATCGGGCCGCATGTGACGGCGCAGGTCGCCGTCGGTGATGATGCCGGCGATATCGCCGCCCTCGTCCACGATGCAGACGCAACCAAATCCCTTGGCCGACATTTCCACCAGCGCGTCCGACATTTTCGTGCCCAGCGGCTTCAGCGGAATCGCGTCACCGGTATGCATGATGTCGCGGACGAATTTCAGCATCGCTCCCAGTTTGCCGCCGGGATGGAAATTGGCGAATTCGAGCGCCGTGAACCCGCGGCCTTCGAGCAGCGCGATCGCGATCGCGTCGCCGATCGCGGCCTGCATCAGCGACGAGGTGGTCGGCGCCAGGTTATGCGGGCAGGCCTCGCGCGCCTTTGGCAGTTCCAGCACGATCTGCGCGGCTTCGCCGAGCGGGGAGGTGGCATTGGAGGTGATGGCGATCATCGGAATGGCAAAACGTCTCGAATAGTTGACGAGGTTCTTCATCTCCGGCTGCTCGCCGGACCACGACAGCGCGATGATGACGTCGTCGGCGGTGATCATGCCGAGATCGCCATGGCTGGCTTCGGCCGTGTGCACGAAAAAGGCGGGCGTGCCGGTGGAAGCGAGCGTGGCGGCGATCTTGCGCGCCACATGGCCCGACTTGCCGAGCCCGGTGACGATGACACGGCCCTTGGCCTCGCGGATGGTGTCGACGGCCTGTGTAAAGGCCGGCCCGAGCGTACCCTGCAGGGCGGCGGCGATCGCGCTGACGCCGTTGATCCCGGCATCGAGGGTGCGCAAGGCCGACTGCACGGCGGCGTCTGTCCCGGATGATTGTGCCATCAGCGGTTTCGAATTGGCCATGTCTGGTTCCGAAGGGAGCGGGGCTTGGCCGCGCGGACCTCTCCTTAGCACGGCCGATTTGGCGATGCGACGCGCCAGGCGGTTCTCAACGGCTCATTAACCATAATTGTTTTAACTCCATTAACGACGTTTTCCGCGCTTGCGTGGAACCCGCTCGCCAAGCGTATGAATTGGTTGGGGTATTTTCATTGTGATGTCGGGTCCAGCAAGGCGCCGCCGCAGGCGCGCGACGCTCTTCCGCGCGCTCTTGCCATGCCTTGCACTGATCGCCTGCGAGGAGACCCCGGCGCAGGCCCAGACCGTCACCTCGGACCTGTTCCGCCCCGAGCGCGGTGGGTTTGTCCGGCCGCAGGACTCGCCGCTGCGCAAGGTGAGCGACAACACCGCCAGCGCCACTGATCCCGCCGATCCCGATACAAAACTTCGCGACAAGGACAAGCCCGCGCCGTCGCGGATCGGCCAGATCCCGACCTACGGCCTGCCCGCCGCCAACGGCGCTTCAGTGACCGGCTTCGATTCCCTCAATCGCATGCGCAAGAAGCCTGTGCTCTATCCAGGCCAGCCCAAACCGAAGCCCGCGGCTGGTCCGGGCGCGCCGGCGACGGCGGCCTCGACGGCATTGCCGATGTCGAACGGTCGGATCCGGCTGTCTGTTCCGCCCTCCGAGACCGCCAACAAGACGCCGATCGCGCCTGCGATGGCCGGCAACGTCATCGGCCAGCCGCCGCGCAAGCGGCTGAGGGTCGACGACGATCCATTCGGCGCGGTCGGCGATTATGCCGGCAGCTTTCTGATCAAATCGGCGGTCGAACTCTCGGGCGGCTACGACACCAATCCCGGCCGCGCCTTCGTGCCGAAGGGGTCGCCGCTCTACGTCATCGCGCCGGAATTTCTCGCCGTCTCCAACTGGGACCGTCACGCGCTCGTCGCCGATCTGCGGGGATCGTTCACCGGCTATGGCAACAGCTTCCCGCTGCCGGCCGATGGCACCATCTCGTCGGTGCCGACCGATATCGACCGGCCGGATTTCACCGGCCATGTCGACGGCCGCCTCGACGTCACCCGCGACACCCGCCTGACCGGGGAGGCGCGCTTGCGGGTTTCCACCGACAATCCCGGCAGCCCGAACATCCAGGCGGGCCTCGCGAAATATCCGATCTATACAACGCTCGGCGGCACCGTCGGCATCGACCAGAGTTTCAACCGGCTGGATCTCGCGGCCGGCGGCACCGTCGATCGCACCGTCTATGCCAACTCGAAGCTCACCGACGGCGAGGTCACCAGCAATGACGACCGCAACTTCAACCAGTTCGGCGGCATCGGCCGCGTCAGCTACGATCTGTTGCCGGGCCTGAAACCGTTCGCCGAGATCGAGGGCGACAGCCGCGTGCACGATCTGCGATTCGACCGCTCTGACTTCCAGCGCGATTCCTCCGGTGGTTATGCCAAGGCCGGCACCACGTTCGAGTTCACGCGGCTGCTGACCGGCGACATCTCGGTCGGCTACGCCATGCGCGACTATGTCGATCCCAGGCTGAACCGGCTGGAAGGCCTCTTGACCTCGGCCTCGCTGACCTGGACCGCGACGCCCCTGACCACTGCAAAATTCTATTCGACCACCTCGATCGACGAGACCACCGTGCCCGGCGTCTCCGGCGTGCTGACGCACACCTACACTTTCGAGGCCGACCACGATTTCCGCCGCTGGCTCACGGCGATCGGCAAATTCACTTACGGCACCTATGACTATCAGGGCGATGGCCGCACCGACAAAACCTACTCGCTCGAGGGCGATCTCATCTACAAGATGACCCGCAACCTCTGGCTCAAGGGCACGCTGCGCCGCGACATCCTCGACTCCAACGTTCCGCTGGCGAGCTCGGCCTCGACGGTGGTGATGCTGGGCGTAAGGCTGCAGAATTGACCTTCCGTTAGCCATCCTTCGTAGCTGCCGCCAGCGCGGGGGCTGGAACGGGGCCCGGTTTCGTGCGTTATGGGGGTTATGGCAGGAGGCTGAATGGCCCGGAGAACCACCCCGCAGCGCAATCTGTTCGAGACCGAGCGCAGATTCCGGCTGCTGGTGGAAGGGGTAACGGATTACGCCATCTATATGCTGGACCCCAGCGGCATTATCAGCAACTGGAATGCCGGCGCCAGGCGCATCAAGGGCTATGAGGCCGCCGAGGTCGTCGGCCGGCACTTCGAGATGTTCTATCTGCCGGAAGACCGCGCGGCGGGAATGCCGGCCCGTTCGCTGCAAACCGCGCGCGAGAACAGCCGGTTCGAGGCGGAAGGCTGGCGTCTGCGCAAGGATGGCACGAAATTCCTTGCCTCCGTCGTCATCGATGCGATCTACGAAGCAGGCGAGCTGATCGGTTTTGCCAAGATCACGCGCGACATTACCGAGCGGGCCGATGCCCAGTCGGCGCTCCTCGCCAGCGAGAACCAGTTCCGGCTGCTCGTCTCCGGCGTTACGGATTATGCGCTTTACATGCTCGACCCGAACGGGATCGTCACCAACTGGAATATCGGCGGGCAGCGGATCAAGGGGTATCGTCCGGAAGAGATCGTCGGTCGGCATTTTTCCCGCTTCTACTCCGAGGCCGACCAGGCGGCGGGCCGGCCGGCGCGTGCCTTGCGGCTGGCGAGGGAGCATGGCCGCTACGAAGAGGAAGGCTGGCGGGTCCGCAAGGACGGCACCTTCTTCTGGGCCAGCGTCGTGATCGATGCGATCCGCGACGACGATGGTCATATTCTCGGCTTCGCCAAGATCACGCGCGACATTTCCGAACGCCGCGAGGCCCAGCAAAACCTGGAAAAAATTCAGCGGCAGCTCGCCGAGTCGCAAAAGCTCGACGCGCTCGGCCAGCTGACCGGCGGCGTCGCGCACGATTTCAACAATCTGCTGATGATCATCACCGGCAACATCCACATCCTGAAAAGGCTCGCCGGCAACGATGTCAAGGGACAGCGGGCGGTCCAGGCCATCGAAAAAGCTTCCCAACATGGTGCATCGCTGACGCGCCAGCTGCTTACCTTCGCCCGCCGGCAGAGCGTCAGTCCGCAAACGGTCGATCTCTCCGAGCGCATTCATTCGCTGAGGGACGTCCTCGACACGGGGCTCGGCGGCTCCGTGCAGATTCTCATCCATGTCGACGCCAACGTCTGGCCGGTGACCGTCGATCCCGGGGAATTCGAGGCGGCGCTGGTCAATCTCGTGGTCAACGCGCGCGACGCCATGCCCGGCGGCGGAACGGTCGCGATCCGGGCCAGCAATACCCGCCTCGATGACGATGCGCGTAGCGGCGATTTCGTGGCCATCCGGGTCGAGGATACCGGCACGGGCATTCCTCCCGATGTCGTCGCCAAGGTGTTCGATCCATTCTTCACGACCAAGCCCGTCGGCAAGGGGACGGGGCTTGGCCTTTCGCAGGTGCATGGTTTCGCGCATCAGGCCGGCGGCACGGTGACGGTGGAAAGCGAGCTCGGAAAAGGCACGACGCTGACGATTTATCTGCCGCGCAGCGTGGAGGAAGCCGGCTCGGGGCTGGTCGAGCCGGGCTCCGCGGGCAGCGGCACGGTACTGCTGGTCGAGGACAATCCCGACGTCGCCAGCGCGAGCGCCGGCCTGCTGGAGCAACTCGGTTATTCCGTCCGTTGGGTCGCGGATGCAGCGTCCGCGCTTTCTGTGCTCGATCGCGATGCCATCGACCTCGTCTTCAGCGATATCGTGATGTCAGGAAAGATGGATGGCCTCGGCCTGGCCAACGCCATCAAGCAGAAGCATCCCGCACTGCCGATCCTGCTGACGACAGGCTATAGCGAGGCGCTTCAGAATGTGCGCGGCGACTTTCCCATTCTTCGAAAGCCCTACCAGTTGCACGAATTGAGCCGCGCGCTTTCGCGGCTGTCGGCGGGTTGAGGCCGGGCTATGAGCCCGAAAATCCTGCCGGGAGTCGTCGTTCGTTACCGCGGCAGGTTCGTCGTCCCCATCAGGAACTGGTCGATCGACC
>CAWHRA010000037.1:0-451015 GCA_963831585.1 uncultured Alphaproteobacteria bacterium
ATGGATGAACGCCTCAACGTCTCGTTCGATCGCTTCATCCGGACCTCCGAGGAGCAGCACCATCGCTCGGTCCAGGAAATCTGGAAGCGCATGGAAGCGAACGGCGACATCTATCTCGACAGTTACGCCGGCTGGTATTCGGTGCGCGACGAGGCCTATTACGCCGAGGACGAAACCACCGTCGGCGAGGACGATGTGCGGCGCGGCCCGCAGCGAGGTCGACTGGGTCGAGGAGCGGAGCTCTACTTCAAGCTTTCGGCGTATCAGGACAAGCTCCTGGCGCTCTATGAGAGCCAGCCGGATTCCATCGGTCCGGACTCGCGACGGAACGAAGTGGTCAGCTTCGTCAGGAGCGGCTTGAGGGACCTGTCGGTGTCGCGCACGACCTTCGACTGGGGCATCCCGTTCCCGGACGATCCCGACCATCGCATCTACGTCTGGTTCGACGCGCTCACCAACTACATCACCGGCGCCGGTTTCCCGGATGACCTGCAGTCGTTCGCTCACTGGTGGCCGGCCGACGTCCACATCATCGGCAAGAACATCACCCGCTTCCACTGCCTGTACTGGCCGGCGATGCTGATGAGCGCCGGCCTGCCGCTGCCGCGCAAGGTCTTCGCCCACGGCTTCATGCTCAACAGGGGCGACAAGATGTCGAAGTCGGTCGGCGATGTCGTCGATCCCATCGCCTGCTCGCGGACCAGTCGGCGTCGACGCGCATCCGCTACTTCGTCCTGCGCGAGGTGCCGTTCGGGCTGGACGGCGACTTTAGTCACGAGGCCCTGGTCGCGCGCGTCAATGCCGACCTCGCCAATGATTTCGGCAACCTCGCGCAGCGTTCGCTGTCGATGATCGGCAAGCAATATGCCGGCGTGCTGCCGGAGCCCGGACGAATTCAGGCGACAAGACGACAGGATAATCCTGGCGCAGGCCGACGGCATGATCGCGCTGGCAAGGGACTGCGATGGCCGACCCAGCAAATTCACCAGGCACTCAATGCGATCTGGGCCGTGGTGGCGGAAGCCAACCGCTATTTCGCGGGCGAGGCGCCATGGGCGCTGGCAAAGACCGATCCGAAGCGACAGGCCACCGTGCTCTACGTGACCGCCGAAGTCGTCCGTCAGATCGCCATCATGACGCAATTCGCGATGCCGGCGGCGTCGGCAAAGATGCTCGACATTCTCGGTATTCCCGACGATATCAAATCGCGCAATTTTGCGGCGCTTGGCGGGCGGATCCTGCCGGGCACCGTGCTTCCTCCGCCGGCGCCGGTGTTCCCGCGTTACATCGAACCGGCGGCGTGAACGGGCCGAGCCGATGCTGGTCGACAGCCACTGCCATCTCGATTTTCCCGATTTCGCCGATGACCTCGACGGCATCGTGGGCCGCGCTGCCGCCGCCGGCATCGGGCGCATCGTCACGATCTCCACGCGGGTGAGGCGGCTCGGCGCATTGCTCGAGATCGCGGAGCAATCCGGACGTCTATTGCTCGGTCGGCACCCATCCGCACCACGCCGACGAGGAGGACGGCATTCCCGCTAGCGAGCTGATCGAGCTGACGCGCCATCCCAAGGTCGTGGCGCTGGGCGAGGCGGGGCTCGACAATTTCTATGACAACGGCTCGCCCGAAGCCCAGGAGCGCGGCTTCCGCGCCCATATCGCGGCGGCCCGCACGACCGGCCTGCCGCTGGTCATTCATACCCGCGACGCCGACGAGGCTTGCGGGCCATCCTTGAAGAGGAAATGGCCAAGGGATCGTTTCGCGCCGTGCTGCATTGCTACACCGGCGGGCGGGAACTGGCGATGAAAGCGATTTCGCTGGGGCTTTCGATTTCATTCACTGGCATCCTCACCTTCAAGAAATCGCAGGCCTTGCGCGATCTCGCCGCCGAGCTGCCGGCCGACCGCATCATGGTGGAGACCGACGCGCCGTATCTGGCGCCGGGCAAGTTTCGCGGTAAGCGCAACGAGCCGGCTTATGTCGTCGAAGTCGCGAAAGTCCTGGCGGAGACGCGCGGCGTGTCGCTCGAGGAGATGTCGCGGCTGACCACGGAGAATTTCTTCCGCCTGTTCTCCAAGGTGCCGCCCGAGAAAGCGGCGGCATGACGCTCACGCTCGCAAATCTGGGCTGCGGGATCCTCGGCCGGCGTTCCCCGTCCCGCACTCGGCTGGGGCGCCTGCGATCCGAAATCCGAAGAACCGACGCCGCCGCTGCTCGCTGATGGCGGAGCGGACTTCCGACCGCGGCGTGACGCGGGTCGTGATCGACACCTCGCCCGATCTGCGCGAGCAACTGATCGATGCCGATGTCGACCACCTCGACGCGGTGTTCCTGACCCATGAGCACGCCGACCAGACCCGTCGGATCGACGATCTCCGCTCCGTCGTGATGCACCAGCGCCGGCGCATGCCGGTCTTCAACAAGTCGACCGCCAAGGATATCATGCGGCGGCTTTCCTATTGCTTCGTGTCGTCGCCGGGCAGCGATTATCCGCCGATCCTCGACCATCATGCGATCGAGGCCGGCGAAACCCGCGCGATCGACGGGAAGGGCGGTTCGGTTTCGCTGTCGGCCTTCATCCTGCAGCACGGCAATATTCCGGCGCTCGGCTATCGCATCGCGGACGCCGCCTATACGCCCGATGTCAGCGACATCCCGCGTGAGAGCTGGCCACAGCTGGAAAACCTCGATCTCTGGATCATCGATGGCTTGCGTTACGCCGCCCATCCCAGCCATTTCAGCGTCAACGACGCGTTGTCCTGGATCGACCGCTTCAAGCCGCGCCGCGCCGTTATCACCAACATGCATTCCGACCTCGACTACGAGGTGCTGCGCCAGAGCCTGCCGCCCAATGTGATTCCGGCCCATGACGGGATGCGTCTGACCCTGGGCGCATAGCTATCCTTGCCCGGAACAGGCGACGGTGTGGACAAAGCCTTCTGCCAACTCTCGCCTAGCGCTCGTCCCGCATGTACGGGCTCTGCTCGGACACCAATCTCAGGTTGGGGTCGGCGGAGAGCGACAAGTCGCGCGTTACCCGCATTTCGGAAAGTCGCTCGACACCGGCGGTAATCTGATAATCCTCAAGGAAGAGCACGAACGTAGTGATGAAAAAACCGGCACACAGGATCAGAAATGTCCACCGCATGGGCCTTCTCCATGTGATTCCCGTCTCGATGTCTCTCTTGATGCATAAATGGGGCCAAAGTTGCGGCGGACGCCGCTAACGACGCCGGCCGGAACATGGACGCTATCCTGGATCCGCTGCCAGCCAGCGCCGCAAATCGCAGGCCTTCAAAATCTCCTCAGGCCGAAATCGCCTTGGCCGAAATCCACCTGGTTGCGCAGGATGAATTTTTGAATCTTGCCGGTCGAGGTCTTGGGAATGGAACAGAACACCACGGCTTTCGGCGTCTTAAAACCCGACATCTGGTTGCGGCAGAAGGCGATGATCTCGGCTTCGGTCGCGCGCGCGCCTTCCTTCAACTCGACGAACGCGCAGGGCACCTCACCCCATTTGCTGTCCGGCTTTGCCACCACGGCGGCGAACAGCACGGCGGGATGCTTGTAGAGCACGTCCTCGACCTCGACGGACGAAATGTTCTCGCCGCCGGAGATGATGATGTCCTTGGAGCGGTCCTTGATGATGACATAGCCGTGCTGGTCGAGCACACCGAGGTCGCCGGTATGGAACCAGCCGCCCGCGAAGGCCTCTCGGGTGGCCTTCTCGTTCTTCAGGTAGCCTTTCATCACGATATTGCCGCGGAACATCACCTCGCCGATGGTCTCGCCGTCGCGCGGCACCTCCTGCATGGTTTCGGGCTCGATCACGGTGACAGCTTCCTCGAGCGGGTAGGGCACGCCCTGCCGGCGCTTCAGTCGCGCGCGCTGGTCGGCCGGTAGCTCGTCCCAACCCGGCTGCTCCGCGCAGACCGACGCCGGGCCATAGACTTCGGTCAGGCCGTAGACATGCGTGAGCTTGATCCCGATGCTCTCGGCGCCTTCGAGCACGGCGACCGGCGGCGCTGCGCCCGCGATCAAGCCGACCACGCGTTTGGCGGCTCCGCCCTTCGGCGCATCCGGCGTGTTGATCAGGGTGTTGTAGACGATCGGTGCGCCGGCCATGTGGCTGACACCATGCTTCGCGATCAGTTCAAAGATCTTGCTGGGATCGACCTTGCGCAGGCAGACATTGATGCCCGCCGAGGCCGCGACGGTCCAGGGAAAGCACCAGCCGTTGCAGTGGAACATCGGCAGCGTCCAGAGATAGACCGGATGCTGGCCGAGATTGGCGGCAAGGATGTTGCTAACCGCATTGAGGTAGGCGCCGCGATGATGGGTCACCACGCCCTTGGGATTGCCCGTGGTGCCCGAGGTGTAACTGAGCGCGATCGCGTCCCATTCGTCTTCGGGCAATCGTGCGACGAAACCGGGATCGCCCAGCGACAGCGCGTCCTCATATTCGATTTCGCCGATCCGCTTGCCGCCCGGGAAAGCCTCGTCATCGACGTCCATGACGAACGGTTTTGCACCCTGCATCAGCGCCAGCGCCTCAGAGATGACGCCGGTGAATTCGGGATCAACGAGGATAATCTTGGCGCCGCCGTGATCGAGCTGAAAGGCGATGGAAGGCGCGTCGAGCCGGATGTTGAGCGCGTTGAGCACTGCGCCCGCCATCGGCACCGCGAAATGCACCTCGTTCATCGCCGGGATGTTCGGCAGCATCGCCGCCACGGTGTCGCCGGTGCCGATGCCGCGGCTCGCCAGATACGACGCAAAACGCCGGCAGCGCGCATGGGTTTCCGACCACGTGAAACTGCGACCCTCGTAGACGGTGCTGACATGATCGGGGTAGACGGCTGCGCTGCGCGCCAGGAAACTCAGCGGCGTCAGCGGCACGTAGTTGGCGGGCGTCTTGTCCAATCCGATGTTGTATTGGTTCTGTTTCCCACTCATCGGCCACCTCCTATTCGATGACGCCTACAGGAATCCGATCGATATCCACGGAAAGATCGCCACCACGATCAGGCCTGCCAATAACGCCAGCAGGTAACCCCAGATCGGCCTGATGCCCTCGGCGGGATCGACCCGCCCGATGGCGCAGGCAGCATAATAACCTACTCCGAACGGCGGAGCGAACAATCCGATGCCCATCGCCAGGATAATGATCATGGCGTAATGGACCTCGTGCACGCCGACGGCCCGCGCGATCGGAAATAGCAGCGGGCCGAACAGCACGATCGCCGGAATGCCCTCAAGCACGCTGCCCAGGATCGTGAACGCCGCGATCGATACCGCGATGAAGGCAGCGGAACCTCCGGGCAGGCCGGTCATGGCGGCTGCCAGCGCACGCGAAGAGCCCGATTGGGTCAGGCCCCATGCCATGCCGGTGGCGGTGCCGATGATCAGCAGGATGGCGCCGGACAGGCAGGCGGTCTCGATCAGCATCGGCACGAGGCGCCGCCAGTCGAATTGGCGATAGACCAGAAGCCCGACGACCAGGCCATAGACGATGCCGATGGTCGACACTTCGGTCGCGGTAGCGACGCCTTCGACCACGGCGGCGCGGATCACGAAGGGCAGCGCCAACGCGGGCAGGGCGACGACGAAGGCGCGGACGATCTCGCCGGGCCGGGCGCGCTTGACGTGGCTCAAATCCTCGCCGCGGTAGCGCCACCATACCAGCGCCGACAGGGTAATCGCCAGCACCACGCCCGGCAACAGGCCACCGGTGAACAGCGCAGAGATCGACACGCCGGTCACCGAGCCGATCGTGATCAGCACAAGGCTCGGCGGAATGGTTTCGGTCTGCGCGCCGGTGGCGGCGAGCAGGGCGACGAGATCGCCGGGCCGGGCACCACGCGCCTTCATCTCCGGAAACAGCACCGGCGCCACCGCAGCCATGTCGGCGGCCTTGGAGCCCGAGATACCCGAGACCAGATACATCGCGCCGACCAGCACGTAATGGAGGCCACCGCGCACATGGCCGAGCAGGCTGGCCAGAAACGCCACCATGGCCTGCGCCATGCCGGTCATCTCGATCAAAAGGCCGAGGAACACGAACAGCGGCACCGCCAGCAGGATCAAATGACTCATGCCCTCGTCCATGCGCCCGACCAGCACCATCAGCGGCGTCCGCGTCGTCAGCGCCAGATAGCCGAAGATCGCGAGCCCGAAACCGAAGGCGATCGGCACGCCAGCGAATACGCAGAAGCCGGCGACGCCGACGAAAAAGATGACCAGGTTGATATTGCCGAGCGGACGCAGCCAGGGCTGCGCCAGCCAAAAGACCGCAATTAGCAAGCCAACGGACAGTACGGCGCTCAGCACGACCTTGAGATCGCCGGCCCGAGCCAGCCGCAGCAGCGCAAACAGCGCCATCAGGCCAATGCCGACCGGCAGCGCCGCAGCCCGCCAGATATTGGCAATCTGCAGCGCCGGCGTGGTGATGAAACTCTCTTCATAGGCGTATTCCCAGGACGGCCAGGCGATCATGAGCAGAAAGGCCAGCGCGGCGCAGGTCGCGACCACTTCGAGATAGCCCCGCATCGCCGGACCGGCGCTGGCGACAACGGCCGTCATGCGCATGTGCTCGGAACGGCGGAACGCCACCGCCGCGCCCAGCATCGCGAGCCACAGGAACAGGATCGAGGCCAGTTCGTCCGACCAGATCAGCGGGCTGCGCAGGCCGTAGCGCGCCACCACGCCGGCGAACAGGATGACGATCTCGGCGACAACCAATAGCGCCGCCGCGATCTCAACCACCTTCGCCAGCGTTGCTTCCAGCGACGCCGCGCGTGAACGGCGGCGAGGGGACATCGCCTCGCCGGCCGCCACGATGGAGCCTTCGGCGCGAGCAGCCATGACGGTCCCTTGACGGAAAGCGTTACGACAGCTTGCCGGCGGCTTTCTCCAGCAGCGCCCACGCCTGCTCGCCGTATTTGCCCTTCCACTCGCCATAGAACCCGGCCGAGCGGAGCTTGTCGCGGAATGGCGCGGCATCCGGCTTGTTGAAGACGAGGCCTTTGCCCGCCAGTTCCTGCTGCAGGCCGGCATTCAGCTTGGCGACGTCCTCGCGCTCCTTGACCGCGGCCGCGTTGATGTTCTTGGCAACGATCGTGCGCAGTTCCGCAGGCAGCGCTTCCCACGCCCGGCGGTTGGCCAGGAACCAAAAGCCGTCCCACATGTGGTTGGTCAGCGAGCAGTATTTCTGCACTTCGTAGAGCTTCGCGGTCGAGATGATCGCCAGCGGATTTTCCTGGCCCTCGACGATCTTGGTCTGCAGGGCGGAGTAGACCTCGCTGAAATTGATTGAGGCGGGCGCCGCATCGAACGCCTTGAACATCGAAGTCCACAGCGGCGACACCGGCACGCGGATCTTGAAACCCTTGAAATCGTCGGGGCCGTTGATCGGCTTGGTCGATGACGTGGTCTGGCGGAAGCCGTTGTCCCAGATCTTGTCCATGACGACGAGCCCGGACTTGCTGATCTCGCCGCGCACGTAGGCACCGAGATCGCCGTCCATCGCCTTCCAGACCGTGTCGTAGTCCGGGAACGCGAAGCCGATGCCGTTGATCGAGGCGGCGGGAACAAGGGTCGCCAGGATCAGGCCCGACAGCGTGAAGAATTCGACGCCGCCGGAGCGGATCTGGCTCAGCATGTCGGTGTCGGAGCCGAGCTGATTGTTCGGGAAAATCTGCAGATCGACCTTGCCACTGGTCTCGGTCTTGATCGCCGCCGCCATCTCCTTGGCGCGGACGTTCATCGGATGGGCGTCGGGAAGATTGTTGGCGTATTTGTAGGTGAATTCCGCCGTCTGCGCGCGCGCCACCAACGGTGCGCCGATGCCGCCCAGAACCGCCGAGGCGGCCGATGCCTTGAGCAGCGCGCGTCGTGAAAAGCTCATCTCGATCTCCCTTGAGATTATTGTTCTTGCGGCGACACCTTACGGACCTGACGCCGCCGGGTCATCTGCCATCTCGTGAGCGGGCTTTTGCAGCATCTCGCGGATGGCGGCAACAGCAGAACAATCTAGGAAAGGCTGATCCTGACCTCGCTCCGGAGCGATCCGGCCGACTACCCCCACCAGAGCCGCCGGGCTGGCCCAAATGGCAGATAATTGTATTTATTTTCAAATAGATGGCGGCATAATCTGGGGCAGCGCACGAAGATTCCAGAATACCCGCTGACAGGGCTGACGAGAGCCGTACGTCGCAAGCGCGGCCTACGGCGCGGCGCCATATGCTAGCATCCGCGACGGCTTACCGGGTGTGGCAAGCCCGCCGGCGGTAAATCATCGGTATTACAATGCGTAACCTCGCGTTTCTCCCGTCGCAACAGAAGTCGATCCTGGCGGATTTTGCCGACGCCTCGTTGATTCTGGGGCATGTGAAGCCGCGGCCCAGCAAGAAATAAGGCACAGCATGCTGAGGCTGAGGCTGAGGCTGCTCGTCCTGTCCCTCCCAGTCGTCATCGTGGCGAGCTGTATCGTCGTCTTGCTGACTATGTCTGATCGATTGGACGCTGATGCACGGACTTGGTTGTGGCTATTGCCGCTTATGATCTGTTCGGAAGCTGCTGTGTATGGCTTTGCAGCTTTGATTCAATCAGACGAGAAAAAAGAACGCGATAACAGAACGTTGGAGTGAATCCTTCCATTGGGTTTGCGAAGTGAAACGTCGCCATACTATATTCCATAATATACCTTATGCGAATCGTGGATGTAGGCGCAAAGCTAAAATGTCAGCACTGAGCAAAGTTGGAATGTCAGTCTTCGACCTCTTTACGGGGTTTGGAGGCTGGGGATCCGATGGGTGTGGTGCTGATGAGCAAGCGAGAGCTGAATCGGATTGATGTTCTGGCGCGGCTTGATGGTGGCCGGCTGACGACTTCGGCGGCGGCCGATCTGATGCGCCTCACGAGGCGGCAGACCCACCGGCTGTTAAAGCGCTACCGGGATGGCGGAGCACCTGCGATTGCCAACCGGCGGCGTGGCCGGCCATCGAACAACCGCCTGCCCGACGTTGTGCGTGATCATGCGGTTTCGCTGGTTCGAGAGCACTACGCAGATTTTGGTCCGACGTTTGCGGCCGAGAAGCTGGCCGAACGCGCGTCGCGTTTGATGGCGCTTTCGCATCGCGTTTCCTGAGCTGGGAGCAGCGATCAAGCGCCGCCGCGATTTCCGCGGCGGCCATCGGCCAGCGCACGACGTCGGCGATACCCGCGTTCACCAGACTATCGGCGCCGATTTCTTCCGCCGATCTCGTCTCCAACACGACGGGCACACCGGGCGCGGCCTGATGTAATGCGGCCGCCAGCTCGAGCGAGGCCTTGACCGAGCCGAAATCGGCGATGAGTAGCGCGTCGAAGCGCTCCGGCCTGGCTCGGCATGCGGCCAGCGCCGCCTCCGGATCCGTGAAGCCGACCGGCTCGTAGCCGAGTGCGGCCAGCATCTCCTCGTCTCTGAGCAGTCGCGCATTATCGTCAGCGACCAGCATTATCGTTTCACCGCGGCCGAGTGGAAGCGCCGTCGCCCCCTCCTGCCCCGGGAGCTCCGCCGTTGCCAGGCCAGGCAGCCAGACCTCGAAACGACTGCCCTCGCCCGGCGTACTCGTGACGTTCATCCTGCCGCCGTGCTCGCGCACGATCGCACGGACCGTCGACAATCCGAGGCCGTTCCCGGTCGGGCGCGTGGTGAAGAAGGGTTCGAAGATCCGCGCCAGCGTGGCCAAGTCCATGCCGCGGCCCGAATCTCTCACCACAAGGCGCACATAACGTCCCGGCTGAAGCTCGCCATGGCTGAGCGAGCGAGCGCCGGTCAGATCGACCATCTCCGCCTCGAGCTCGATGCGCCCGGCATTATCCATGGCCTGCGCCGCATTGTTGCAGAGATTGAAGATCACCTGCTGCAATTGTTCCGGTTCGCCGGACACGACGGCGGCTGCCGACGGTTCGCGGATCGAAAACTCGATTTCCGGCGGCAGCGACACCTTCAACAGCGACTCCGCTTCGGCAACCAGGGCCCGCACGCTCACGGGCCTGCGCTGCGCTTCGCGGCGGCGTCCGAATACCAGGATCTGGTCGACGAGATCGCGCGCTCGCTCCGCGCCGCGGCGGATCGCATCGAGATTGGGGCATAGTCGGGCGTCCGAACCGAGGCGATCTTCCAACACCTCGGAATGGCCGAGAATTCCGCCCAGGATATTGTTGAAGTTGTGAGCAATGCCGCTGGTGATAGTACCTACCGCTTCCATCCGGCGAGCCTGCTGCAATCGCGTCTCCAGCCGTGCCCTTTCCTTTTCCATGGCCTGACGCTGAACCGCATAGACGATGGTATCGAGCGCCATCCGCAAGAGACCGAGCTCGTTCGGCGCCGTAATGTGACAAGGCCGGCCGACGGCATCAAAACCGAGGGCGAAGCTGCCACCGTCCGGGCTGGCACTGGTCGCGCACGCCCACCCCTCCAGCCCCAACGCGAGGCATGCGCTTTTGTTTTCGCCCGTCGGCAGCCAGTCGACGCCTGGAATCTGGATAATTCCATCGACGACCGGATCGAACCGGGCCGCAAGAGCCGGCGCCCCCTCCGGCCAACCCGGCGGAAAGCCCCTCCCCGTTCTGCTCCAGACGTACGACAGCGGTGCGGCACCCGACCGCACGAAATAGGCTCGGTCCGAGCCGATACGCCGTCCCATATCGGCAAGCGCCTGTTCGATCTCCGTATCGATATTTTGCGATGGCGCGTTGATGAAGCGCATCGAGATGCCCGCGATCACGTGCTCCAGCGCGGCACGCCGCTGCAGCGCCCTAGCTCGCGCGCGCAGCCGCAGCCCGAGGTGAACCAGGAACCCGACCAGAAGCAGCGACGTCGCGTAGAGTACCCGGCGAAACTGCCGTGCTGTCGTCCGCGATGCAAGTTGGCGCGCCAGGACCAGCGAGCGGAGAGCGTCCTGATCGCTTTTCCGCGGCACGGCGCGCATCGCTTTCAAGGTATTGTCCACAGCGGGAAGCAGGTCGTGGAGCAGACGCCCATGCGCCAGCAGCGGGATAATGGAATCGCTATCGGAGGCCTGAGCCTGTTTGGCGAGTTCATTCAGCCGATCCTCGACCTCGCCAGCAGCCGCCGGCGACGTATCGAGCGTCAGATGCAGCATCGCAGCCGCAGCGGAGCTGATGGCTGGCCCGAGCTCCGACGAAACGGGACGCACGCTGAACCGCCCGAAAAAGGAAAGCGAGTTGTGCAACAGGGCATTGTCGCTCTTGAACCGCTCCACCAGATCTTCCTGCCGGTCGACGGAGGCCGCAAGTCGATCCACCGCTTCCGCCGTCTCGGCATCGATCACGGCCGTCTTGCGTAGTCGATCGAGCGAACTGCGCAGGGAGACGATCTCCGCGAACCAGCGGATCGTAGTTGCGCAATGTGCCCGCGCGCGCGGTGAAGATGTCGCGGTACAAGGCATTTTCCATCGTCGCGAAATGGTCGATCTCCGCGAGAGCCTGATCGAACAGTTCTGCCTCCGGATTGATGGCGCGCAGCGACAGCCAGGTAAGCAGCAAGACGAGGAAACAGACGATCGCCACGACCGGTGCCAGCCTCATTGCGACGCTCCTGCGACAGGTACGCCGCGATACGTTCCGGTCAGCGTCTGCAGGAAGGCGACGATGGATTCGATCTGTTGATCCGGCAGCGTTCGATCGAGCTGGGCCGCGGCCATCCTGCGCACCGCCTCATTGAGTGTCGGCGTGCTGCCATCATGAAAATAGGGCGAGGTCGTCGCCACGTTGCGCAGGCTGGGAACGCGCACGATCTCCGGCTTGCCGGCGACCAGCCGCCGAAATACCCCCTGTCGCTCGAACAGATTGCCACCGACGTTTGCGCCCTGATGGCAGGAGCTGCAGCCCAGCGATTTGAACAACTGGTAGCCCTCCACTTCCTTGACCGAGAGCGCCGACACATCGCCCTCTAGCCAACGGTCAAAACGGCTTCCCGGCGTGAGCAGCGACCGTTCGAACGTGACGACGGCGTCCAGGAAGCTGGCGCGATCCGCCGAATGGCCGTAGACCGCGCGGAATTGCTTCACCATCGCCGGGTCCGCGTTCAGCTTCCCAAGGACTTCATCGACGCTGGTGTGCATGTTGGTCGGATTTTCCAGCGACGACACGACATGCGCGCCGAGGTCCCGGAAGTTACCCTCCCAGTTCAGCCGAAAATTCAGCGCCGCATTGAACACCGTGAGGGTGTCGAAAGGGACCTCCGAACCGTCATGCGCAATGGTCCTCCGGCCGGCGCCGGCGCCATTTGTATGGAGATCGTGGCATGAGGAGCATGAGAGCTTGCCGTCGCCGGACAGGCGCGGGTCGCCGAACAGACGCTCACCGAGCTTGAGCTTGAGGGGATCGAGTTTGGGCGGCGGGGGAATGGGGGTAATCGGTTCCTGATCGGCCGACATCCTGGCGGCGGATGTATCGGAATTCCCGACTTGCGCGACTGCGCCGCCCGCCAGCGGCAGCAATGCCAAGCAGAGCCACAACGGCCGGGCGCGCGCGCGCAAATTGGCCGGCGTCACCGGCCTGAATGCAAACATCCCCTCCGAATGTTGTCGCCGGCCCAGGGCCGGCGACCACGACCGCATCACTGACAACGATCTCCATGCCTCCCGATCTGCTCGATGTCCCGGCGAGGGAGTTGGAGGTCTCGCGGCGACCGATCGTCGAGGGTACGCCGTTCAGCGACCGCCAGGCGCATTCAAAGCGTTTCGACGGGAAGCGCAAACACGTAGCCGACGCCGCGTTCGGTCAGGATGACGCGCGGTGCGCTTGGGTCGGTCTCCAGTTTGCGCCGCAGCCGCAACACCTGAACGTCGATACTGCGATCGAAGACATCCTCGTGGATGCGTGTAGCCTGCAGGAGGTGTTCGCGGGAGAGCGGTCGCTGCGGCGCGTCGAGGAAGGCCACCAGCAAGGCATATTCGCCCTTTGTCAGCGAAACCGGGCCGCTGGAATCGCTGAGACGCCGCCTGCGCCGATCGAGCTGCCAGCTGCCGAACCGGCTGCGGCCTCGTTCCGGATCTCGCTGGACGGCCGTCTGTCCAGCCTCCCTCCGGCGCAGCACCGCGCGAATGCGTGCCAGTAGCTCCCTCAGACCGAAAGGCTTGGTGATGTAATCGTCGGCGCCGAGTTCAAGGCCAACCACCCTGTCGATTTCGTCGCGGCGATGGCCAGTGGTGATGATCACGGGAACATCGGAGCGCGACCGGATTTCACGAAGCAGGTCGAGACCGTCCTCCTGGCCAAGCCGCAGGTCGAGGATCACGACGCTGGGCTCTTCGTCGGCGAGCAGCGCCGCCACCTCCCCTCGCCCGGTGGCCGGGATCGCCCTGATGTCGTTTTCCTCGAGATAATTCACCACCAGGTGCCGCATCGTGCGGTCGTCCTCGACGACGAGGCAGGTGGGCTGGGTGCGTTCGACGGCGGCGTTTTGTTCCGTGCGGCCCAACGTCTCGATGCCGTTTCTGTCGAACCCGTTTGTCCCACCTCGCGCAGGTTGGCCACCACGGTTCGTCACTCGAGTTGCCGGCCTTTCAGTCATCTTCCCGGTTCTCCTAACCTCCGCTTCGGGGATATAGAGCACCACGTCTTGCGCCGCAGCACACATATCCGCGAGTGTAATGCATCGATCATGAGGCCGGCGATTTCAAAATCGCACGATCCAATTTACGCCGGGGTACGCATCGCGGCGATGAGTGCTCAATTGCTGGCACACCCGACAGAAGCTCAACTATGGGTCGACGGACAACGCTGGAATGGTTCTAAGCCCAAACGCCGGGGCCGACGACGGAGCATCCGCAAGCCGTCGCTATCGTCTCGAACTGGTCGGGCGCGGCTCCCACAAGCTCCCGGAAACAACCCTCAAAGCCTCCCGGTGAGAACGTAATCAGCATGCGGATGTCGGAACTGGAAAACTGGACCAAGTCCGGGTCGTAGTGGAAACCGAGTCGGGCGCATCCGGTCTTCGAGGCTCTATAGAATCCGGGGGCGTTGTGGGAAGATTGCCGAATCCCGTGATCGCGTTACATCTGTAACGTGCGATCAGCGGCGGACCCGATGTCGGTTTCGTGGAGACGCGGGCTAAGCCCCCGCCGCGTTTCGTGCGACGACGTCGCGATAGAACGATGCGCTCAGCTTCGGTGTGCGGCGCTGCGTCTTGAAATCCACGTGGTACAGGCCGAACCGCTTCTCGAGCCCGAATATCCATTCGAAATTGTCCATCAGGCTCCACAGAAAATATCCGCGAACCGGGACGCCCTCCGCCGTCGCGCGCTGCAGCTGCGCCAGGTAGTTGCGGAGGTACATGATGCGGTCGAGATCGTAGACCTTGCCATCGGGAGCCAGCAGATCGGACGCCGACGCGCCGTTCTCGCTGATATAAATCGTGTCGAGGTTCCAGACTCTTGCGGCGAGCCGGGGCACCCAATAGGCGGTTTCCGGCCCGATCCTCAGCCATTCCGAATTCATGTGAGGAAACGAGGCCGGAAACGGCAGGATATCGAATCCTGGCGCATGTCCGGCGGCAACCACGTAGAACTGCGGCGCGTAGATGTTCAGCCCGACGAAATCGATCGGAGACGAGATGATCCGCAATTCCTCGGCAGTATATTTCGGGGCGTTCTTGCCGGCGTAGGCGAGAAACGCGTCGGTATATTTGCCTTCCAGGATCACGTTCAGGAAGCCTCCGTTCATTTCACGCGTTGCGATCTCGGCGGCGCGCACATTCTCCGGCGTGTCGATCGCCGGCACGCAGGCGGCGATGTTCTCGGCCGGACCAACCTTGATGCCCGAACGACCCTTCGCGCGTATCGCCTGCACGGCGAGCCCATGACCCAGTGCAACGTTGTGACGGACCTGGTTGACAACAGCCTGGGGCAGTTTGAGGCCCGGCGCATCGATTCCGAGGCCGTATCCGAAATCGACAAATCTTCCGCATTCATTGAGCGTGAAGATGGTGTTCACACGATCGCCCAAACGCCCCGCGACATATCCCGCGTAGTCCGCAAAGGCCCTGGAGGTTTCGCTGGATTGCCACCCGCCGAAACGGTCCTGCAGCGATTGCGGTAGGTCCCAATGGTACAGCGTCACATAAGGCGAGATGCCGTTCGCCAGCAGTTCGTCCAGCAGCCGATCATAGAAGTCGAGACCCTTCGGGTTCGGCGCGCCGTCCCCGTCCGGAAACACGCGCGGCCACGCAATCGAGAAACGATAGGCCTTGACGCCCAGATCCTTGATCAGGCCAACGTCTTCCTTGTAGCGATGATAGTGATCGTTGGCCTGATCGGCATTGCTGCCGTCTTCGATCTTGCCCGGCTGATGGGCGAAAGTATCCCAGATCGAGCGGCCGCGTCCGTCTTCAAGCACGGCGCCCTCGATCTGATAGGCGGACGTCGCCGTCCCCCAGACGAAACCGTTCGGAAAGCTGGCGGTGGCGCGGGGAGCCCTCTTTGGTTTGGCCCCGCGCTTCTGCGCTTTTGCAGGCTCCACCGACATGGCGACCGCGGACAAACCCGCGAGCTTCGCAAAGCGTCGGCGCGAAAACTTGGCGGGCATCGGCTCTCCGTCAGGTTTAACTGCTCCGACAAGCGCAAGCCGGTCGGCACAAAACCCTAGCAGGAGATTTGGCCTCGACGAAGCTTGCTCCATCGTCTTGAGCTACTCCAGCGTCCACGCGCATCGCTACCGCCCCTTGAACCTCGGCTTTCGCCGCTCCAGGAACGCCGCCACGCCCTCTTTGTGATCCTCGCTCATGCTGGCGAGCGCGAACTGGTCGACATCCATGTGGCTGGCGAGATCGTCGAGCGCGTGCGCCAGCCGGTTGACGGTCAATTTCGTCATGGCGACCGACAATGGCGGTTGGGCCGCGAATTTCGCGGCGAACGCCATGGCGGCATCGAAGGCATGGCCGGGATCGGCCACCTCCTCCACCAGGCCCCATTCATAGGCCTCGTCGGCCGATATCCGCTGGTCGGCCAGGATCACCGCCTGCTTGGTCCGCGCCGGTCCGATCAGATGCAGCATGCGCGGAATGCTCTGCCAGCTCATGTTCATGCCGAGCCCGATCTCGGGCACCCGCAAATGGGCATCGCGGCCCATCACCCGAAAATCCAGCGCGACCGCCAGCGCCACGCCTCCGCCGACGCAAAATCCTTCGATGGCGCCGATCGTGATCTGCTCCATCTCGTGCCAGGCGTGGGTCAGCCGTGGCCCCAGCTTGAGATGCCGGCGCAAGGCGCCGAGATCCATGGTTCGCCGCGCGCGGCCTTCGGGGTCCTTGAGGTCAAAGCCCGCGCTGAAGGCATCCTTGCCGCCCGTGAGCACCACGACCGAGGTGTCCGCATCATCCTCGAAGCTGCGCGCGGCATCGGTGAGTTGCCGCAAGGCTTCCGGCGACAGCGCATTGATGCCGTCGCCGCGGTCGAAGCGCACCACGGCAACGCGCCCTTCGGGCCCCAGGCCTTTTTCGATCGTCACAAAATCCGCCACACCCTTGCTCCCTGCGCGTTATTTCTTCCAACGATAGCTCATAAATGCCCGGTCCGCTCACGCGCAGGTTTTCCCTCCGGCACCGGAAAGCGGATGGTGGTTCCGAGCGTGAACCAGCTGGCATTTTCGCCCGTGATGTTGTGGCCGTAAATGAGATCGACCGAGAAAATCTCGTTAGGCCGGTATCTTACGCCGGTCTGAAACCGCGGCTGGACGACACCAGGGATATCGGATGCGCCGGCCTGGCCGAATGCCTCGATGGTCCATTGCAGGACATCGGTGAATTTCCAGTCGAAACCGAGGCCATATGTCAGATAGTGCCGGCCGACCGTGCGGTCCCAGAGCCAGCCGCCGTTGATGTTGATCCGCATGGTCTCGGAAAGCCGAAATGTCGCCGGCACCACTGCAAAGGCTGTGAGGTTTTCGCCGGTCAGCACGTCAAACTGGCCGCCCGCATAGAATGCAACACCGAACCTGCCGATGCCGGTGGGAACGATGTTCCACTTTGCCTTGGGTGCGAGGATGTTGCTCCAGTCGTCTTCGCTGCGCGAACGGTTGGTCAGCAGGCTCAATTCCACCGGCCTGACGATATCAGCGACGCAGGAAGGATTGGCCACGGCCGAAAAATCGGTATTGGTCGCGGCCGAAATCCAGCTTTCGACCTTGCACGATCCGGTCTCGGAGATGTCGGCGGCATCGACCGCATAGGCGCCATTGGCCGCGCGCGCCTGGCCCGTCGCCACCAACGCCAGAACAGTCGCCGTCGCGGCGAAAATGGCACCTAGCCTCCTAAACCCCATCCGCGGAGGCTAGCTGAGTCTTCGTCGCGGCATCGGCAGAATCGTCCTGGTTGTCCGCCACCCGGCCGCGCGATCGCCCCTCGGGGGCGACGCGATATCGCTGAAATCGCAATCAAATTCCGACTACCCGCTCAGACAGCGTCTCGACATCGCCTGAATATTTCGCCTATCCTTCGGAGATGACCGGCCATGACCACCATCATCATCACGACCACGACCATTCGGAATTGTCCGAGACCGAATTGCGAGTGCGCGCGCTCGAAACCATCCTGACCGAGAAGGGTTACGTCGACCCCGCCGCGCTCGACCTTCTGATCGAGACCTACGAGACCAAGGTCGGCCCGCGCAACGGCGCCCGCGTGGTGGCCCGCGCCTGGGCTGATCCAGCCTATCGCGCCCGGCTCATCAAGGATGCGACGCCGGCGATATCGGAACTCGGCTATGCCGGACGTCAGGGCGAGCACATCGTGGCCGTCGAGAACACGCCTGCGCTCCACAACATGGTCGTGTGCACGCTGTGCTCCTGCTATCCTTGGCCGGTGCTGGGGCTGCCGCCGGTCTGGTACAAATCGGCGCCCTATCGCTCCAAGGCGGTGAAGGATCCGCGCGGCGTGCTCCGGGATTTCGGTTTTGAGCTGCCAGCGGGCACCGAGATACGCGTCTGGGATTCGACCGCGGAAATTCGTTATCTCGTGCTGCCGATGCGCCCGCAGGGCACCGAAGGCTGGAGCGAGGAACGCCTCGCCGACCTCGTCACCCGCGACAGCATGATCGGCACGGGATTGCCGAAGCAGCCGCATGAGGTCGCCTGATGGATGGCGCGCACGATATGGGCGGTGTGGCATGGTCGGGTCCGGTACAGCCGGAACCGGATGAGCCGGTGTTTCATGCCGAATGGGAGCGCCGCGCCTTCGCGATCACGCTGGCAATGGCGATGCCCGGCGGCTGGAATATCGACATGTCGCGCTTCGCCCGCGAGGATCGTCCGCCCGCGGATTATCTCGGCATGAGCTATTACCAGATCTGGCTTGCCGGCCTCGAGCGGTTGATGCTGGAGCGCGGCCTCGTCGCGCCGGATGAAATCGACGCCGCAAAGCCGTTGCATCCGGCAAAGCTGGTGGCGAGGACGCTGTCCCGCGACGGCGTTGCAGCCATGCTGCATCGGGGCGGACCGACCGAGCGCGAGCCCAAGGGTCCCGCCCGCTTCACCGTTGGCGATCGTGTCCGTACCAGGATGATTCATCCGCCGACCCATACGCGGCTGCCGCGCTATGTGCGCGGACATGTCGGCACCGTCGAGATGCTGCACGGCGTTCACGTGTTTCCGGACACCAACTCCATGGGCCAGGAAGATCCGCAATGGCTCTACACCGTGACCTTCGACGGTCGCGAATTATGGGGGGCCGACGGCGACGCCTCGGTGAAGACATCGGTCGATGCCTGGGAATCCTATCTGGAGCCGGCCTGATGGCGCTCGATCCGCAAGCCGCCGACGCCGCGGCCCGCGCCGTGCCCGGCATTCCCCGTGACGCCGACGGACCGGTGTTTCGCGAACCCTGGGAAGCCCAGGCCTTTGCCATGGCGCTGGCGCTGCACGCGCGCGGATTGTTCACCTGGAACGAATGGGCGGCCGCGCTCGCCGGTGAGATCAAGCGCGCGCAGGCAGCCGGCGATCCCGATCATGGCGAGACCTATTACCGGCATTGGCTGGCGACGCTCGAAAAGCTTGTCGCGGCGAAGGGCGTGGCGTCTTCCGAAACCCTGCACCGCTACCGCGACGCCTGGGACCATGCCGCCGACCGTACGCCACACGGCTCGCCGATCGTGTTACAGCCTGAGGACTTTGCAAATTAGGCGGTCGCCGCCTCATATTCGCGCCATCCCTTCGCGCGCAATGCGCAGGCCGGGCACTCCCCGCACCCATAACCCCAGTCGTGCCGCGCGCCGCGTTCGCCGAGATAGCAGGTGTGGGAGTGTTCGCGGATCAGATCGACCAGCCCCGTTCCGCCGAGCTCGTTCGCAAGCTTCCAGGTCGAGGCCTTGTCCAGCCACATCAGCGGCGTGTGCAACTCGAACTGCTTGCTCATGCCGAGATTGAGCGCGGTCTGCAGCGCCTTGATGGTCTCGTCGCGACAATCCGGATAGCCGGAATAATCGGTCTCGCACATCCCGCCGATGATGTGGCCGATGCCGCGCCGGTAAGCCAGCGCCGCGGCAAAGGTGAGAAATACGAGATTGCGGCCGGGCACGAAGGTGTTCGGCAACCCGTCCGCGCCCATTTCAATGGCAACATCGCGCGTCAACGCGGTGTCGGAGATTTCGGCAAGCGTCGGAATCTCCAGCGTATGGCTGTCGCCGAGTTTTGCCGCCCAGTCCGACCGCAACGATTTGATGCCCGACAGCAGCCGCTCGCGGCATTCAAGTTCGATGGCATGCCGCTGTCCGTAATCGAAACCGAGCATTTCGACGCGCGCGAAGCGCTCAAGCGCCCACGCGAGGCAGGTGGCGGAATCCTGCCCTCCGGAGAACAGCACCAGCGCGGTTTCGGATTTGAGCGCATCGTTCATGATTTCTAACTAACTCACCGCATCAACGTCATCAATGCGTCAAAAGCTAACGGACGTTCGAAAACGTCAGATTGGCCCCGCGTCTAAGGTTGCAACCACACAATTGGAGTGCTTGGAATTGACATAACCCGTGGCCAGCAAGCATCGGTTATTGCTAATGGAGCCTACGCTTGCCCTTGACGGCTGTATCCATCTGCGGCGAAATGCCCGCCAAGGTAGTAAAGTGGCGGCCACGAAAGAATCTCGAGGGAAATCCGACATGGGCTATTTTGATGGTCTGATCAGCGGCAGTTTCAAGACCACGCAAGACGGGCGCAGGCTGTTCTTCCCATGGGGGGTGCTGGGCAGCGGCTACTCAATCGCTTCGGAGCAGGACTATCAGCGACTTCGACAGCAAGTCAAAGGCTACATGATCGTCTCCCTGGTGCTGATCATCGCCTCTGGCTCGTTTGAAGGCTATGTCATCCCCGTCGCAGTTGTAGCGCTCCTCACTACGCTCTACTTGGCCTGGATTTGGCATGTGCTGCGCCGCCTGCAGCATTCGGACGAAAGACTGTCCCTGGAAGAAAGCATGACTTCCCAAGCGCAGGCGCTTAGCGTGATGGTGCTCTGGGGGTTGGAAATTGGTGCCTTAGCATTGGTTGGCGGCGGCATCATCATGTTGGTCGTCGATCCCAGCCAATGGCTCATCGCGCTCGCCTCAATTTTCCTTTTTGGACTTTGCGCTGCAAAATTTACCCGCATGCTCGTGCTCCGACGGCGGATGGCGAGCTTGGAGCGTTAGGCCGCGGCGCTTAAGGCGAGAAGTTCTTTGAGAACTGGTCCGCGCCGGTTGTCATCCACGATGCTCGCAAAAGATTTCCATTTTCCCCGGGGGCCAATCGGTGGAAATGCCGGCCTGTCCGGCTCGTTTTGCTGGGATTGGCGTGCGTCTTGCGGCATATAGAGCTCAAATCCCCTCAGGCCCGGTGCGCCATGACCCCCTCCCGCGATATTTCACGCCTGCTCGAAATCATGGCGGCGCTGCGGACGCCCGGCAGCGGTTGCCCCTGGGACCTCGAACAGGATTTTGCGAGCATCGCTCCCTACACCATCGAGGAAGCCTACGAGGTCACCGATGCCATCGCGCGCGGCGATCTCGACGATCTCCGGGAGGAGCTCGGCGATCTCCTGCTTCAGGTGGTGTTTCACGCCCGGATGGCCGAGGAGCGAAATGCATTCGCATTCGGCGACGTCGTCGAGGCGATCACGCGCAAGATGATCCGGCGGCATCCGCATGTCTTCGCCGACAAGGACGGTCGGCTGACACCCGGCCATGTCACCGAAGCGTGGGACCGCATCAAGGCCGAGGAAAAGGCCGAGCGCGCCGCGCGGCGTCCTTCCGGGGAAGCCACCCGCAAATCGCTGCTGTCGGGCGTGAAGGCCGGGCAACCCGCGCTGACACGCGCCATGGCGCTGCAGCGCAAGGCCTCCAGCGTCGGCTTCGACTGGAACGATCCGCGCGCGGTGCTGCACAAGATCCGCGAGGAAGCCGACGAGATCGAGGCAGCCCTCGACCGCGGCGACGCGCAAGAACTCGCCGCCGAAACCGGTGATCTCCTGTTCGCGCTGGTCAACCTGGCGCGCCACGTCGGCGCCGATCCGGAGACTGCGCTGAGTGGCACCAACGCCAAATTCGAACGCCGTTTTGCCTACATCGAGCACACCCTGGCGGCGCAGGGTCGTTCGCTGGAAAGCGCGTCGCTCGCCGAGATGGACGCGCTGTGGAATGAGGCGAAGGCCGAAGAGCCTCGTCCGCCGTCGGCCGCAGCTACGACCGAAGGGAATCGCCGTCAGTGAGTCCAGTCACGAAACCGCGTGCGGCACGGCGTCGAAGCGGTTGACGACGATGTCGCGCTTGGTCTCGTCAACCCGAACCGTCATATCGAACCGGCCGTCGTGCAGTTCCTTGTTGAGCACTTCCGAATTGCGATGCAGCCAGCTGATGCCGGCGCCGTCGGCGGCGTCGATCGAGAGGACGAGCGTCGTGCGCGCTGCCGCCAGCCGCGCCTCGATCGCGGCGAGCAGCGCATCGATCCCCTCGCCGGTTTCGGCGGAAACCAGGAAACACGGGCGCTCCGGCGGACGGCGCGCGGCGATATTCTTCAGGTTCTCGCGCCCGTCGGCGTCGAAGCGGTCGATCTTGTTCCAGACTTCGAGAATGCGCTGGCCGGCATCGGGATCGATCCCGAGTTGGCGCAGCACGGTTTCGACGTCGCGCTGCTGCGCTTCGGTATCTTCGTGCGAGATGTCGCGGACGTGGAGGATGATGTCGGCCTCCAGCACTTCTTCCAACGTCGCGCGGAACGCCGCAACCAGCTGCGTTGGCAGATTGGAGATGAAGCCGACCGTGTCCGACAGCATCGCCTTGCCGCCAAGCGGCAGTTTCAGCGCACGCAAGGTCGGGTCCAGCGTCGCAAACAGCATGTCGGCGGCTTGCACGTCAGCGCGCGTGAGGCGGTTGAACAGTGTCGATTTGCCGGCGTTGGTGTAGCCGACCAGCGCCACCACACGATACGGCACCCGCTGCCGACCGGCACGGTGCAGCCGCCGCGTGGCCTCGACCTTCTTGATCTCATTCTCGAGGCGGGTGATGCGTTCGCCGATTAGTCGGCGGTCGGCCTCGATCTGGGTTTCGCCAGGGCCGCCCATGAAACCGAAGCCGCCGCGCTGGCGCTCAAGATGCGTCCACGACCGCACCAGTCGCGAGCGCTGATAATTCAGATGCGCCAGTTCAACCTGCAGCGCACCTTCGCGGGTCTTGGCGCGACGACCGAAGATCTCGAGGATCAGTCCCGTGCGGTCGAGCACCTTCGTGTTCCAGGCCTTCTCGAGATTGCGCTGCTGGATCGGCGACAGCGCGCAATCCATCACCACCAGTTCGATGTCGTGGCCGGCAATGAGGCCTGTGATCTCCTCGACCTTGCCCTTGCCGAGATAGGTCGCGGGCCTGATCTGACTGACCGGCGCGATCAGCGCATCCGCAATCGTCAGATCGATGGCGCGCGCCAGACCGATCGCTTCCTCGAGCCGCGCCTCGGTGTCGCGCAGGACACGCTGATCCTGCTGCGCATCGGGATCGCCGCGGCGCATTCGCAGATACGGGCCGATGACGATCACCCGCCCGCTCGAATTATCCCCTGCCGATCGCGGACGGTCGGCACCCCCTTCGATATTTCGGGGTTCCAATCAGATCACTTTCAAGCCGGAGCGTCCTCGCCGCCTTCGAACAACTGGATCGGAGCGCCGGGCATGATGGTCGAGATCGCATGCTTGTATACAAGCTGCGAATGACCGTCGCGCCTGAGCAGCAGACAGAAATTGTCGAACCAGGTGACAATGCCCTGCAGCTTCACTCCATTGACCAGAAAGATCGTCAGTGGCGTCTTGGTTTTGCGAACGTGATTAAGGAAGGTGTCCTGTAGGTTTTGTGCGCGGTCTGCCGCCATTGTTTTTATCCCGCAGTCTTGTTGGTTTCTTTTTTATTGAACCGGTTGCAGCTCTCTTTCGGAACGTCTCCCAGTTGCCTGCACTCCCCCTGAGATCCCCCTCCGGGAGGTGCGGCGGCATGATTAGAAGGCAGGCGCGCTTTTTAGGCAAGCCGGTTCGCAGGCTTGACATGGAAACACAGCGCAATTCTCTGAAAAAGCCTCGAAAGCAGGCACTTTTTCTCAGCACCTACATGCATATCTAGACGATATCCACTCAACCGACACCAAGCGCCTTGAGCTTGCGATGCAACGCGGAACGCTCCATGCCGACGAACTCGGCCGTGCGCGAAATGTTGCCCGAAAAACGGCTTATCTGGGCGATCAGATAGTCGCGCTCGAACACTTCCCGCGCCTCGCGCAGCGGCAATCCCATAATATGCTCGCCATTGTTGCTGGTCGGCATCGCCGGCACCATCGAACCGACGTCCTGCGGCAGCATATCGGCAGTGATAATCACTTCCGGCCCGCCGCCGGCCAGAATCATGACGCGTTCGACATTGTTGCGCAGCTGGCGGACGTTTCCCGGCCAGACATGGGACTGTAATACCGCCATTGCATCCTGGCCGATCTGCCGTTTAGGTAACCCGGTAGCGGCCGAGATCTGATCCATGAAATAGTCGATCAGCTCGGGAATGTCCTCGCGGCGCTCCGACAACGGCGGGACGCGAATCGGCACCACCGACAGCCGATGATAGAGATCCTCGCGGAACCGCCCTTCGGTGATCTCCTCTTCCAGGTTGCGCGCCGTCGAGGAGACGATGCGTACGTCGACATTGACCTTGGTGGTGCCGCCCGAGCGCTGGAAGGTCTGATCGACCAGCACACGCAGGATCTTGTTCTGGGTTTCGCGCGGCATGTCGCCGATTTCATCGATGAAGAGCGTGCCGCCGTGGGCTTCTTCCAGCGCGCCGGCCTTGCGTTGATGTTCGCCGTTGGAGTGCTCGATGCCGAACAGTTCGACCTCCATGCGCTCCGGCGTGATCGCCGCGGCGTTGATGACGACGAAGGGTCCTTCGGCGCGGCCTGAGAGATTATGCAGCGTGCGTGCCGCCAGTTCCTTGCCCGAGCCGGACGGACCCACGATCAGGATGCGGCTGTTGGCCTTGGCGGCCCGCTCGATGGTCTGGCGCAATTGGTTCATGCAGGCGGAGCGCCCGGTCAAAATGCTTGCTGCAGGCGCAAGTTGCTTGAGTTCCTTCACCTCGCGCTTCAGCCGGGATGTCTCCAGCGCGCGCGTCGCCACCAAGATCAGACGGTCGGATTTAAACGGCTTCTCGATGAAGTCGTAGGCGCCGCGCTTGATGGCGGCGACCGCGGTTTCGATATTGCCGTGTCCGGAGATCATCACGACCGGCAGATCGGGATGTTCGCGCTTGATCTGCTCAAGCAACTGCAGGCCGTCGAGCTTGCTGCCCTGCAGCCAGATATCGAGGAACACCAAATGCGGGCGGCGGTTGGCAATTTCCGCCAGCGCCGAATTGCTGTCGCGCGCGGTACGGGTGGTGAATCCCTCGTCGTCGAGAATGCCCGCGACCAGATCGCGAATATCTGCTTCGTCGTCGACTATCAGAATATCACTTGCCATGGGTCACGCCTGTCTTGTCAGTTGCCGGTTGCGGCTTCGGTTCTTGTTTCATTGGTGTTTGCGCCGGAGGTCCCGTCTGGATTAGTCGCGTCAGGGGCGCCGATGGTTTCGGAAGCCGGCGCTTTTGTTTCGGGCGCGGCGTCCTTTCCCTCGGCCTTGGCGTGGCCCGAAACCGCAAAGCGCAGCCGCATCCAGGCGCCGCGCTGGCCCGGCCTGATGTCGGCGGCATCATGCAGTTCGATCCGGCCGCCATGGTCTTCCAGCACGCGGCCGACAATCGCCAATCCAAGCCCGGTACCCTTTTCGCGCGTCGTGACGTAGGGTTCGAGCAGGCGCGCCCGGCTCGTCTTCGGCAGGCCGATGCCGTTGTCGACGACGTCGATCAGGATGTCATCGTCCTCGCGCGCGGCGATCACCTCGATACGTCCCTTCCCCAACTCCTCCGGCGGCACCGCTTCGATGGCCTCGGCGGCATTCTTGATGATGTTGGTCAGCGCCTGCGAAATCAGCCGCCGGTCGAACTGCGCCCGCAACGGATCCTGCTTGATGTCGGCCTCAATATCGATGTCGGGATGGCCGACCCGCATCAGGAACACCGCCTGCCTCACGGTATCGGCGACGTCCTCGCCTTCGATCACCGGTTTGGGCATTCGCGCGAAGCGCGAGAATTCATCGACCATCCGCCTGATATCGTCCACCTGCCGCACGATCGTGTCGGTGCATTGCTCGAAAACGGCCTTGTCCTCGGTGATGACCTTGCCGAATTTGCGGCGGATGCGCTCGGCGGACAGCTGGATCGGCGTCAGCGGATTCTTGATTTCGTGTGCGATCCGGCGGGCGACGTCGGCCCATGCCGAGGTGCGTTGCGCGGAAACCAGTTCGGTGATGTCGTCGAGCGTGATGATGTAGCTGTCGCGCGACTGGCTGGTCTGCTCGGCGCTGACGCGAACCGACAGATTGCGCTCATGGCCGTCGCGAAGAATCGTGATCTGGCCCTGCACCAGCCGCTGCGTGCCCTCGCGCGCGGTCTTCATCATGTCGTCGAGCTCGGGCAGCACGTCCGACAGCGGATGACCCAGCGTTTCCGATTCGGCGTGACCGATCAGTTTTTCGGCGGAGCGGTTGAGAATGCCGACGCTGCCCGAGGCATCGACGCCGATGATACCGGCGCTTGCCGACGACAGCACCGCCTCGATGAAGCGGCGGCGGCTGTCGATCAGGTCGCTGGCGTTGACCAGTTCGTCACGCTGGGTGCGCAATTCCTGGGTCATCTTGTTGAAGGTCTCGCCGAGCTGGGCGAGATCGCCCTCCGATTTGTGCACCGGCACCTGCACGTGAAGGTCGCCGGTGGAGACGATATTGGCGGCGCTCATCAGCCGCCGGATCGGCGTGACCAGCCAATTGGCGAAGTTCAGACCGATCAGAACCGAGGCCATCAGGATGGTCAGCCCGATCACGGCAAACATCAGCGCCAGCGATACCTGCATGCCGAGCCGGCGCGATTCCAGTTCGGCATATTCGGCGACGCTGGCCTGCGTCTCGTTGACCTGGGCTACCACGTGCGGATCAAGCAGGCGGGCGACGTAGAGGAAGGTGTCGTTGAAGGCGCGCAGCCGGATCACCGCCGCCACGTAATTGCCTTCGGGAAACACCGAAATCTCGGGCTCGGTTTCCTTGACATTTTTGAGGAATTCCGGCGGCGGAGCGGCAAAGGTCTGGCTTATCCCGGTCTGCGCCGTCTCCAGGATCTTGCTGTCCTTGTCGATCAACATCGCGCCCGGCAAGTTGCGCGAGGCGGCGCTCGCCGTCAGAAGCTCCCGAAACGTGCCGCGGTCCTGGTCGTATAGCGGCCGGCCGTGCGAAATATCGGCTGCCATTCCGATGATGTCGCCACGAATGAGTTCGGCATGCTCGTAGAGATACGCCCGTGCAACAGTCAGCGAGTTCTGAATCACCTGGCGCGTCGGTCCTGAAAACAGCCGATCGAAGCCGCGATCGATGGTCACATTGGCGACGATCGCCACCAGCACGGCCGGCAGCACCGCGATCACGGAAAACAGGCCGACGATCTGGACGTGCAGCCGCGCCGCCGCCCGGCCCCGGCGGCGAGCCTGCACCACCTGCCAGAGTTCGCGGATGATGATGCCGACCAACAGCAGGATGATCGCGGCATTGATCAGCATGAAGGAAATGACGACGTCGCGGGTCGGCTCGATCCGGGTCAGACCGGTGAGCACGACGAAGGTCAGCAGCGCCGACAGCAGTGCGACCGCGACCACAAATGGCGCCACGAACCTCCAGAGGGACCGCCCCTTGGATTCGACAAACGACGGGGCGAAGGATGCGGCCGAGGTGTCTGCGCTGGTCATTCCGGCAATGGTGTGAGCTGAAGGCCTGGTGTCCGCAGCAGCGGACTGATGCATTCATATCACAATGTTGCTAAATTACGACAATTCCGCGGCGCATGAATTGAGCTGCCCACGCGTTTATGTCGCGGCTTCCCTCCAAACACGGCCAAGTGCTGGGAACCCTCAGGTACCGCTGCGGTAGACCTGAATATCCAGGTCGCGAATCTTCTTGCGCAGGGTGTTGCGGTTGAGCCCGAGCAGATCGGCGGCCCGGATCTGATTGCCCCTGGTCGCCGCCAGCGCGGCGGTGAGCAGCGGCACCTCGATCTCCTTGAGGATCCGGTGATAAAGGCCCGGCGGCGGCACGCCGTTGGGGAACCCTGAAAAGTGCGACGACAGATAGGCCTCGACCGCTCCGCCGAGGTTGTCGACACCGTGCTGGACGCTGCCGCCCGAGGTCACCGCCGGCGGCGCCAGTTCGCCGTCGATCACCGAGCCGGTGATCACGTCCTGCGGATAGAGCGCAGCCAGCCGTCGCGCCAGATTTTCCAATTCGCGCACGTTGCCCGGCCAGCGGTGCTGCTTCATGCGCTCCAGCGCCAGCGTATCGAGCTTTTTCGGCGGCAACCCGTCCTTTTCGGCCAGCGCGAAGAAGTGCCGGATCAGATCGGGCAAATCCTCGATCCGCTCGCGCAACGGAGGCAGCCGCAGCGGCACCACGTTGAGGCGGAAGAACAGATCCTCGCGGAACAGGCCCTGCTGAATCAGGATCCGCAGATCCTTGTTGGAAGCGGCGACGATGCGCACGTCGGTCTTGATCGGGGTGCGGCCGCCGACCGTGGTGTATTCGCCCTGCTGCAGCACCCGCAACAGGCGGGTCTGGGCTTCCATCGGCATGTCGCCGATTTCGTCGAGAAACAATGTGCCGCCTTCGGCCTGCTCGAAGCGGCCGGAGGCGCGGGTATTGGCGCCGGTGAAGGCGCCGCGCTCGTGCCCGAACAGTTCCGATTCGATGAGATCGCGCGGGATCGCGGCCATGTTGACGGCGACGAAGGGACCGTTGCGCCGTTTGCCGTAGTCGTGCAGCGCCCGCGCCACCAGTTCCTTGCCGGTGCCGGACTCGCCGGAAATCATCACGGTGAGGTCGGTCTGCATCAGGCGCGCCAGCACCCGGTAGATTTCCTGCATCGCCGGCGAGCGGCCGACCAGCGGTATCGAATCGAACTCGGATTCGTCGACCTGGTTGGCGACCCGCTCCTTCGGCTCCGCCAGCGCGCGGCCGACGATGGCGATCAGCTCCTTGAGGTCGAACGGCTTCGGCAGATACTCGTAGGCGCCGCGCTCCGACGCGCGGATCGCGGTCATGAAGGTGTTCTGCGCGCTCATCACGATGACCGGAAGATTCGGCCGCATCTTCTTGATCCGCGGCAACAGGTCGAATGCGTTTTCGTCCGGCATCACGACGTCGGTGATGACCAGATCGCCCTCGCCCTGGCTGACCCAGCGCCACAGCGTGGCCGCGTTCCCTGTCAGCCGCACCTCATATCCGGCGCGCGAAAGAGCCTGGTTCAATACCGTGCGGATCGCCGTGTCATCGTCGGCGACAAGTATGCTACCTGCGGGCATATTTCTTATTCCTCATCTTGCGTCCTGTGAGGCATGCAACGGCGTCCCCGGAACGTCATCGCGAGTGCTTTGGTCGAGATGCTTTGCGGTGTTGAACATGGGAAGCAGCACGCGGAAGATGGTTTTCCGCGGCTGGGATTCGCATTCGATGATGCCGCCGTGATCGCCGACGATCTTGGCGACCAGCGCGAGACCGAGCCCGCTGCCGGTCGGCTTGGTGGTGACGAACGGATCGAACAGATTGGGCAACAGGTCCTCGGGCACGCCGGGCCCGTTGTCCTTGACGCAGAATTCGAGCGGCAGCGACACCCGCGATTTCTTCCCCGGTACCGAGAGGCGCACGCCGGGCCGGAACGCGGTGGTGAGCTGAATTTCTGCGTCGGTGCCGAGATCGGCTACTGCCTCGGCGGCATTCTTCACCAGATTCAGGAACACCTGAATCAGCTGGTCCTGATTGGCCAGCACCGGCGGCAGCGACGGATCGTAGTCCTCGACGAAGCGGATGTTGCGGGCAAAGCCGGATTGCGCCAGCCGCTTGACGTGATCGAGCACGCTGTGAATGTTGACCGGACCGCGCGCCACCGGCCGGTCGTCGCCGAACACTTCCATGCGGTCGACCAGCGTGACGATGCGGTCGGCCTCATCGCAAATCAGCCGGGTCAGCATGCGGTCTTCCGAGGAAGCCGCCTGCTCCAGCAGCTGCGCCGCGCCGCGGATGCCCGACAGCGGGTTCTTGATTTCGTGCGCCAGCATCGCGGCCAGCGCGATCACCGAACGCGCCGCGCTTCGATGCGTCAGTTGCCGGTCCATCTTGTCGGCGATGGTGCGCTCCTGCAGCATCACGACGATATGGCCGGGCCGCTCGGTCAGCGGCGCGACGTGAAGGTCGACCTGGCGATCGCCGCCGATGCGCGGCGTGCCCAGATCGACCTTGTATTCGTTGACCGGCGAGCCGCTCGATCGCACCTGGTCGATCAGCGCCAGCAGCGGGCTGCCGAACGGCACGAGTTCCCGCAGCGATTGGCGCTGCAGGAATTGCGTCGAGATTTCGAAAAACGATTCCGCGGCCATATTGGCATCGACAATCCTGCCGTCCGGCGCCACCAGCAGCACCGGATTGGGCAAGGCATTGAGGATGGCATCGCCGTCGGACGGCATCGGCCTGCGGTGTTCTGCGGCTGAAGTCATGCAGCAGCGCTCCATGCAAAGTCGTCAAACGCGTCCTGGAGAGATCGATCCACGCCAGCCGGGTCTTCCGACGTCAGAATTCTCGCGCGCCATGTCTTGAGCGTCGCCGCCGGCGCACGGCTGCATCGGGCGGCCGCCTCCAGTCCCCAGCCAAGATGCTTGCGTGCGTGGCGAAGACCGATCCGCAAGCCATAGTGGCTGCAAATCTCCTCATAAAGCGCGCGAACATGGTTGAGCTGCTCGGCCAGTGACGGCGGCGTCTCGACGACACCGGTTTCGAGCCGGCGCGCGATCTGGCCGGGCAACCAGGGCTGCCCCTGGGCGCCGCGGCCAACCATGACGGCGTCGGCGCCGGACTGCTCGAACGCGGACAGCGCATCTTCGAACGAGGTGATATCGCCGTTGACGACGAGCGGAATGCCGATCGCATCCTTGACGGCGCGCACCGCGCTCCAGTCGGCGACGCCCTTGTAGAACTGGCAGCGCGTGCGGCCATGCACCGTTATCATTTGCACGCCCGCCGCCTCCGCGCGGCGTGCCAATTCAGGCGCGTTGAGCGAGCGCTCGTCCCAGCCGAGCCGCATCTTCAACGTTACCGGCACGTTCACCGCCGATATCGTCGCCTCGATCAACCGCAAGGCATGATCGAGATCGCGCATCAGCGCCGAACCGGACTGGCCGCCGGTCACATGGCGGGCGGGGCAGCCCATATTGATATCGATGATTTCGGCGCCGCCGCCTTCGGCGATCCGTGCGCCCTCCGCCATCCATCTGGTCTCGCAACCCGCAAGCTGGACCACGTGGGAGCCTATTCCCGCTGCCTCGCATCGCAGCAGGGACATCGGCCGCCCGTTGACGAGATCATCGCTGGCCGTCATTTCAGAAACAACGAGTCCGGCCCCGAGCGCGGCGGTCAGACGCCGAAACGGCGCATCGGTAATGCCGGACATAGGCGCGAGAAACACGCGATTGGCGACAGTAATACCGCCTATTTTCAACGGCTTAGAGGGCAATATTTCCGAGCCGGTCACGGACTTCTCGTTTCTTTGACCGACGCCTCATCGCTCCGGTCGTAGCGCATTTTGCGCACAAATCTTGTGCAGTCAAGTTCCATGCCTACAGTTTAGACAGTTCTCGCAATTGTGCAAGTGCACTGCAGCAAAATATGCTTTTCCCACAGCCGTTGGGAATCACTCTGTTTTTGCGTTCCCGGCATGATATGGGCAGTGCGCCGACCCTAGCCGTGCTCCCTCAGCAACCCAGAATCGCCAGTAATTGAGTGCAATGCCGAAATCTGCGCGCACCGCCGCCATCCTTGTCGCCGCCGGTCGTGGCCTTAGGGCCGGCTCGGGCGGACCGAAACAATACCGCTCGATCGGTGGGCAGACCGTGATTTTCCGCGCGATGGAACCGTTTTGCCGCCATCCGCAGGTGTTTGCCGTGCAGCCGGTGCTCAATCCCGACGATACCGCCATGTTCAACGACGCCGTCAGCGCCTTGGCGCACGAGCCTCCTGCCAAGGGCGGAGCGACGCGGCAGGCCTCGGTGCATGCCGGGCTCGAAGCGCTCGCCGGCCAGAAGCCCGACATCGTCCTGATCCACGACGCCGCGCGCCCCTTTGTCTCCGCGGCCGTCATCTCGCGCGCGATCGAGGCCGCCGGCCACACCGGCGCGGCGATCCCGGCGATTGCCGTCAACGATACCGTCAAGCTGATCGACGCAGATGGAAACGTCGAAGCCACGCCGGAGCGTGCGCGGCTGCGGATCGCGCAAACGCCGCAGGCGTTCCGGTTCGATGCGATTCTCGATGCCCACCGCCGCGCGGCGCGCGAGGGCCGCAGCGATTTCACCGATGACGCCGCCCTCGCCGAATGGGCGGGATTGACGGTAGCGACCTTTGAAGGCGATCCTGCGAACATGAAGTTGACGACACCGGAAGATTTTGTCCGCGAAGAAGCCCGCCTCGCCAGCCTGCTTGGCGATGTCAGGACCGGGACCGGTTACGACGTGCACGCCTTCGGCGACGGCGACCACCTGATGATCTGCGGCGTCCGTGTGCCGCACACACGCGGCTTTCTCGCCCATTCCGACGGCGATGTCGGCCTGCACGCGCTGGTCGACGCCATCCTCGGCGCGCTGGCGGACGGCGATATCGGCTCGCACTTCCCGCCCAGCGACATCAAATGGAAGGGCGCCTCCTCCGACCAGTTCCTTAAATACGCGGTCGATCGCGTCACCGCGCGCGGCGGACGTATCGCCAATCTGGAAGTGACCCTGATCTGCGAGCGGCCCAAGATCGGACCGTTGCGCGACGCCATGCGCGCGCGCATCGCCGAGATTACGGCTGTGAACATCTCGCGCATCGCCGTCAAGGCGACCACCAGCGAACGCCTCGGCTTCACCGGCCGCGAGGAAGGCATCGCCGCCACCGCGAGCGCGACCATCCGTCTCCCCTGGGACGATAAAGGCTGGAGCGACTGACATGAGCGGCAGCGACGCCCGCGCCCTCTCCCGCTCGCTGCTCGATCTATGCCGGATGCGCAAGCTGACCATCGCGACCGCGGAATCCTGCACCGGGGGCCTCGTCGCCGGCGCGCTCACCGACATTCCCGGCTCCTCCGACGTCATCGACCGCGGATTTGTCACATACTCCAACGAGGCCAAGCGGGCGATGCTCGGCGTCAAGGCCTCGACGCTCGAGAGTTTTGGCGCCGTCAGCAAGGAAACCGCGACCGCGATGGCGGTGGGCGCGCTGGAGCGCGCCGGCGTCGACCTCGCCGTCTCCATTACCGGCATCGCCGGGCCAGGCGGCGCCACGCCGGGCAAGCCGGTCGGCCTCGTGCATTTCGCGGTCGCCTCCCGCGACGGCCGCATCCTGCATCGCGAATGCCGTTTCGGCGCGATCGGCCGCAGCGCAGTGCGCGCCCGCTCCGTCGTCGAGGCGCTTCGGATGCTGATGGAACTGGCGCGGGGACCGCAGGCAGTTCCAAAACCGCGCCGCGAAGCCACCAGCCGGTTGCGGCTTCGCGTCGCGCGCTCGCCCAGGCGCAGCGCGGTCAAGCGGCGCCGGCCGCCTCGCCCGTGACCGACCTGCAGCCTGCTCAACTCCGGTTCGCCAATCCCGGCCGTCCATAGATCTTGTCCGCGCGCTTCTCGAACGCCGCCGCAAAGCGCTGGAAAGCGGTGTCGAACATCGTGCCCATCAGCATCGCCAGCATCCGGCTCTTGAATTCGTAACTGAGGTAGAAGCCGACCTCGCAGGAGGTGTCCGACTTCGGCTCGAAGGTCCAGCGGTTCTCGAGATTCGAGAACGGCCCCTGCAGGTATTCGACCAGGATTTTCAGATTCGCCCGGTCCAGCGTCACCCGCGTCGTAAAGGTCTCCCGCACCAGCTTGAACGATACCGTCATCTCGGAGATCACGATCTCGGTGCCGTCGGGTTTCGGCGTACGCTGGCGCACCTTCAGCGCGCTGCACAAGGGCACGAATTCCGGATAGCGCTCGACGTCGGCGACCAGATCGAACATCTTGCGGGGCGCTGTGCTTGACCAGGCGCCTGGAGTTGAATTTCGGCATCGACCTAATGCTTCAGCGGGTTTTGGCCGCGCGCGCCGCCTTGAGCCTGGCGAAATCGTCACCGGCGTGATGCGACGAGCGGGTCAACGGGCTCGCCGATACCATCAGGAAGCCCTTGGTATAGGCGACCTTCTCGTAGCCCGAAAATTCATCCGGCGTCACATAGCGCATGACCGCGTGATGCTTGCGGGTCGGCTGCAGGTATTGCCCGATGGTCAGGAAGTCCACATCCGCCGAGCGCAGATCGTCCATCACCTGCAGCACTTCGTGACGCTCCTCGCCGAGCCCGACCATGATGCCGGACTTGGTGAAGATCGTGGGATCGATTTCCTTGACCCGCTGCAGCAGCCGGATCGAATGGAAATAGCGCGCGCCCGGGCGCACGCTGAGATAACGCGACGGCACGGTTTCCAGATTGTGGTTGAACACGTCGGGTTTCGCCGCGACCACGACTTCCAGCGCGCCTTCCTTGCGCAGGAAGTCGGGAGTGAGAATCTCGATCGTGGTGGCCGGGCAGCGCGCGCGGATGGCGCGAATGGTCCTGGCGAAATGTTCGGCGCCGCCGTCGGCGAGATCGTCGCGGTCGACCGAGGTGACCACGAGATGGGCGAGCCCGAGCTTGAAGGTCGCTTCCGCGACGTGCTCCGGCTCCGAGGCGTCGAGCGCGCCGGGCATCCCGGTCTTGACGTTGCAGAACGCGCAGGCGCGGGTGCAGGTGTCGCCCATGATCATGAAGGTGGCGTGCTTCTTGTCCCAGCACTCGCCGATATTCGGGCAGCCCGCCTCCTCGCACACCGTGACGAGGCCATTCTCCTTGACGATATTGCGGGTGTCGGCATAGCCGCGCGTGGTCGGCGCGCGAACCCGGATCCAGTCCGGCTTCGGCGGCGACAGCGAATCCGGCCGGTTCACCTTTTCCGGGTGACGCGGGCGCAGCGGATTGGCGGAAATTGTATCGACGACGACGACCATGGAATATCCATATCCCTGAAAGGCTTAGCTAATCCGCTTGAAGGGGAATCGCAACCGCCCGGCTTGTTGGCCCCCGTGCTTTAGCATATTGCCATTCCCGACGCATTTACCCCCCTCCAGTACCGATTTGCAGACCCCTGATCTGGAATGGATCAAAACCGCACTTCCCCAACCCCGACCGCACCAAAATTGGGCAAGCCGCTCAAGCGCGCCTTCTTCGGCCGCAGCGTGCATGAGGTCGCGCCCGACCTGATCGGGGTGACGCTGCTGGTGAACGGCGTCGGCGGCATCATCGTCGAGGTCGAGGCCTATCATCACACCGAGCCGGCCGCGCATTCCTTCAGCGGGCCGACGCCGCGCAACCAGGTGATGTTCGGCCCGCCCGGCTTTGCCTATGTCTATCGCTCCTATGGCATCCACTGGTGCGTCAATTTCGTTTGCGAGAAAGCGGGCTCCGCCAGCGCCGTGCTGATCCGCGCGCTTGAGCCGACGCATGGTATTCCCGCGATGCGAAGGCGGCGGCATTTGCAGGACGAGCGCGCACTGTGCTCGGGGCCGGGAAAGCTCACGGAAGCGCTCGGCATCACCATCGCGCATAATGGACTGGCGCTCGATGCGCCGCCGATCGCGCTGTATGCGCGCAAGGAGAAACCGGAGATCGTTGCCGGCGTGCGGATCGGCCTCACCAAAGCCGTTGAGTTACCGTGGCGATATGGGCTGAAGGGATCGAAATTTTTGAGCAAGCCGTTTTGACGCTCAGGTCGTGAGTCCGTCATTGCGAGCGGAGCGAAGCAATCCATTTCTCCGCACAGCGGAAAGCTGGATTGCTTCGTCGCTTTGCTTCTCGCAATGACGGTTTCTAGACATGACGTTCGCAATCTCGCGGCACGATATGCCCGAGTTGTGCAAAACCTTCCGCCCCAAAGAGAGGGCGCGCGGGAATGCCGGGTGCCCAGTGCACCCGCAGCCTCGTGTGCGAAGTGGTAGTGCAGAATGCACACGAGTATTCACAGCGGTCGCACCGGAAATCACCCGGCATCCCCGCACGCAATGGTTTACGGCTTACTTCGAGCTCTCCCCGGTGATCGGGCTTTTTTGTCACCGTCATCGGCAGCGCCTTAGCTGCCGACTTGACGCCAGCGTCGAGGCGTCAGGACCACACGACTTCGCCGTCCGCCTTGGCGCTGTTCGTCAAAAGCGCCGCCTGCGTCCATCGCATCCAGCCCCGCGTCCGTGACGATCGCGATACGCCCCTCGTGTGGGGTGGACGGCTGCGGATATAAAGTGATTTGCGACTTCTGAAAATCAGAATATTTTTTCAAAAGGGGCTGGACACGCCCCCCGCAAAACCGCCCGCTGATTTGCCCGTCGGGCAAATCAGTTGCAGCTTGCAATCACCATACGGTTGCGGCTTTCACGAGCATTCACCGCCGCGCCCGAACCACATGCGCGCCGGGGCCGGTCCTGGCGTACTTTTTCAATGGGCCGTAAAAGCGCTCGGCGAGCGCGGCCATGCCGAGGTCCTCGATCACGCCAAAACCCGCCGCCCGCAGCATGTCCGATATCTCGGCCGGATCGAACTGACTGAGCCACGGCTCGCCGCGCGCGGCCGCGCTTTCGGCAACGGCCATTACGCCGGCACGGCGTTCTTCCGCATAGTTCTCGAACGGCTCGCCATAGTCGAACACGACTTCGGATTCCGGCACCCGCGCGATGAAATCGAGCGTCTGCGCGATCGCCTCGCGGGTCAGATAGGGGATCACGCCGAGCCACTGGAAGAACGCGGGGCGATCGGCCTGAAAGCCGGCGGCCGCCAGTCCATCGGCGAGGCTCTGCCGCTCGAAATCCACGGGCGCAAAGGTCAGCGTATCAGGCATGGCGAAGCCGGCCTGCTCCAGCCGCTCGCGCTTCCATTCCTGGGTGGCGGGATAGTCGACCTCGAACACGCGGACGCCGGCGTGCGGGTTGCGCAGCGAAAACGTGTCCAGCCCGGCGCCGAGCACGACGACCTGCCGGACGCCACGCGCCACGCAGGCCGCCAGCGCACCTTCCGAAAACCGGCTGCGCGCGGCGATGAAGAGGCGCATCGGCCGCCGCGAGGCGTCGGCCGCCATCTCGTCGAGGCCGGCGCGGGTTTCATCGTCGAGGATTTGCAGAGCATAGGGATCGTGGAAGATTACGCCGTCTTCCAGCATCTGATGGACGGCGCGATAGGCGGCCGCGCCGAGTGCGGTTCGACTGGGCTGCCCTGCGCGCAATGTGCCTCTCCTCAGACCGGATAATGGCAGACCGCCTCAATGCGGTTACCGTCGGGATCCCTCAGGAACGCAGCATAGTACGAGGCGTGATAATGGCGCAGGCCGGGCGGGCCGTCATCGCTGCCGCCGGCGGCGATGCCGGCGTCCCAGAAGGCATCGACCTGGTCCGCCACTTCGCCTTGAAGCACCTATCCTGAGGAGCGGCGTCTTCGCCGCGTCTCGAAGGATAAAGCCGCCGATATCCTACGCTGCGTTCTTCAGCCGTTCCAGCGCTTCCAGGATTTTCGCCTTGCGCGCTTCGGCGGCCTCGCGCTTTTCCTTTTCCTCTTCGACGATTTCTTCGGGCGCGTTGGCGACGAATTTCTCGTTGGAAAGCTTGGCGTCGACGCGCTTGATGTCGGCCTCGGCCTTTGCCAGCTCCTTGTCGAGCCGCGCCTTCTCGGCCGACAGGTCGATCACGCCCTTGAGCGGCAGGGCCGCGACCTCGCCGCGCACCAGAAGCTGCACCGCGCCTTCCGGCGGGCGGTCGGCAAAGGAGATATCGCCGAGCCGGGCCATCCGCCTGATCACGTCGCTCCAGCGCGGCACGCGTTCTCTGGTCTCGGCCGATGCGCCCGCCAGCACCAGCGGCGTCAGCGTCGCCGGCGCAATGTTCATTTCGGCGCGCACCGAGCGGATCGCGGTGACGAGATCGACCACCCAGCCGATCTCGGCCTCGGCGGACGTATCGCTGAATTCCGCGGCGTCGAACGCCAGCAGCACCGGCGGAATCAGGGCATCGTTGGGGCCGACGGTCGACATCAGCACCATCTGCTCCGGCGTGAGGTCGCTGGGCTTGCGCGACCATGGCGCCAGCGCCAGCAGCCCGTCGCGTTTGGCCGTCACCGCCCACAGTTCCTCGGTGATGAAGGGCATGAAGGGATGCAGCAGCTTTAAAATCTCGTCGCGCGCCCACGCCACCATGGCGCGGGTCTCGGTCTTGGCCTCATTCTTCCCTTTGCCCTCCTCGCCCATCAGCACCGGCTTTGCGAGCTCGAGATACCAGTCGCAATAGACATTCCAGACGAAGCGATAGATCGCATTCGCGGCGTCGTTGAAGCGGTAGGCTTCGATGGCTTCGGTGACCTCGCGGGTGGCGCGCGCGGTCTCGTGTGCGATCCAGCGGTTCAGCGTATCCCTGGCCTTGGTCGGATCGAAGCCGGCCGGCGCCACGCACTCGTTCATCTCGGCGAAGCGGCAGGCATTCCACAGCTTGGTCGCGAAATTGCGGTTGGTCTCCACGAGTTGCGGCGACAGCTTGATGTCATGGCTGTGCGCGGCCCCGCGCGCCAGCGCGAAGCGAAGCGCGTCGGCGCCATAATCGTCGATGACGCCGAGGGGATCGATGACGTTGCCTTTCGACTTCGACATCTTCGCGCCCTTCTCGTCGCGAACCAGGCGGTGGATATAGACGGTGGAGAACGGCGCTTCCTTCATGAAATGCAGGCCCATCATCATCATCCGCGCCACCCAGAAGAAGATGATGTCCCAGCCCGTCACCAGCACGTTGGTGGGATAATAGCGCTTCACCTCAGCCGTCTGGTCCGGCCAGCCCAGCGTCGAGAACGGCCACAGCGCCGACGAGAACCAGGTGTCCAGCACGTCCTCGTCGCGGGTGATGAAGTCCGCCCGCTTGTTGCGGTCGAGCGCCATCTCCCGTCCCTGCTCCGGCGTGATGACCTCCTGCTCGACGTAATAGCCGAGCGCATTGCCGACCGCTTCCTCCTCGGTCTCGGCGACGAACACCTTGCCATCGGGACCGTACCACGCGGGAATCTGGTGACCCCACCAGAGCTGGCGCGAGATGCACCAGGGCTGGATGTTCTCCATCCACTCGAAATAGGTCTTTTCCCAGTTCTTCGGCACGAAGGTGGTCGCGCCCGAGCGCACCGCCGCGATCGCCGGCTGCGCCAGCGTTTTCGCGTCGACGTACCACTGGTCGGTCAGATAGGGCTCGATGACGACGCCGGAGCGATCGCCGTGCGGCACCATGTGCGTGTTCGGCTCGGTCCGCTCCAGGAAACCGAAATCCTCCAGCCGCGCCAGGATCAGTTTGCGCGCGGCGAAGCGGTCCATGCCCTGCAACTCTTCGGCCAGTTGCTGGGCGCCTTCCGGCAAGCCGCGCAAGTAATCCTCGTTGTCGACGAGGTTGATACGCCCCTCCTGATCGAGCACGCTGATCTGCGGCAGGCTGTGGCGGCGGCCGACCTCGAAATCGTTGAAGTCGTGGGCAGGCGTCACCTTGACCGCGCCGGAGCCTTTTTCCGGATCGGAATATTCGTCGGCGACGATTGGAATCCGGCGTCCGACCAGCGGCAGGATCACGTGCTTGCCGACCAGATGCGTGTAGCGCTCGTCGTCCGGATGCACCGCGACCGCGCTGTCGCCGAGCATGGTTTCGGGCCGCGTCGTGGCTACGACGATGTAGCTCAGGGGATCCTCGGGATTGAAGGTGATGCCGGCCAGCGGATAGCGCAGATACCAGAGATGGCCCCTGACCTCGACCTGCTGCACCTCGAGATCGGAGATCGCCGTCTGTAGCTTCGGATCCCAGTTCACCAGCCGCTTGTCTTTATAGATCAGGCCTTCGCGGTGCAGCTCGACGAACACCTTGATCACGGCGCGCGACAGCCCCTCGTCCATCGTGAACCGCTCGCGCGACCAGTCGCAGGACGCACCGAGCCGCTTCAATTGGTTGATGATGACGCCGCCGCTCTCGGCCTTCCATTGCCAGACGCGCTCGAGGAATTTCTCGCGGCCCATCTCGCGGCGGCCCGGCTGCTGCCGCTCCATCAACTGCCGCTCGACCACCATCTGGGTGGCGATGCCGGCGTGATCGGTGCCGGGCTGCCACAGCACGTCGCGGCCGCGCATCCGCTCAAAGCGGCAGAGAATGTCCTGCAGGGTGTTGTTGAGCGCGTGGCCCATATGCAGCGAGCCCGTCACGTTCGGCGGCGGGATCACGATCGTGAACGGACTGGCGTCGCGGCGGTCCGGGCGCCCGGCCGAAAACGCGCGGCTGTCCTCCCAGATCAGGGACATGCGGGCTTCGATGTCGGCGGGCTGGTAGTTCTTCTCGATCATGGCGGCGCAATCTGGCTATGAAACGCGCTGGAAAAGTCCATTCGGGCCCAGCGCTATCTTTTTGTTTAAGTTGATCTTTTCGGAGAAGAGGTTTCCGCCCCCGGATCGTGGCCGAAGGGGTGCTTTTCCGGATCGGGCTCTAGAAAGCCGCACGCGCGCGCCAAGTCAACTCGGCAAAGTCGAGGCGACAGGTCGCGCGCGGGGTAAAGCCGGATGGGGCGGCTCGATCCGGGCCGTCACGGCCCCATTACCGTCCGCGGGAAACCCGCTCGATTTCCGCCTTGACGATCCGTTCCACCAGCCCGGGCAGATTGTCGTCGAGCCAGGATTTCAACATCGGTCGCAGCATTTCCTTGACCAGGTCTTCCAGCGTCCGCGCGTTGTTGCTGAGCACGGTGTTGGCGAGCGTGTTGAACGCCGATTCCACCGCCGACACGGTCGAGCGCGACAGGATCGGCTGTGACGGCGAACTGCTTTCCAGCGCCGGCGGCTCGAACGCGGGTTGCCGATACCGGGCCGCGGCGGTTTCCGCGAATTCGACATCGTCCTGCGGGTCGACTTTCCTGAAAGCGGGCTGCGGCGGTTCCGGCTCCGGGACCTCCACCGCCATCTCGTCGGTGAGTTCGAACACGTCGGCCTCGGGCAGCGGCGGCCGGATCTCCTCGGGCGTGGTCACCTCATCGAGGCCGTTCAGCAGCGCATCGATGTCGTCCTGGCTGTTGGATGCGGCCGCCGGCGCGGGCGGCGGCGGCGCGGGAGGTGGCGCCGGTTTCGGAGGTGGCGCCGCTTTCGGAGCTGGCGCAGGTGCCTTGGCCGCGGGCGGCGGCGCAGGAGGAGCCGCCGGCGGAGGAGCCTCCTTCATCGCAGGCGCCTTCGCTGGCGGAGCGGCCGGGGGCTTTTCCGGCTTTGCCGGGGCGGCCGCGACAACGGGTTTTTCGGCAGCCGGCGGTTTGGCTTCGTCGTCGGCAATGATGCGACGGATCGACGCCAGAATCTCCTCCATCGAGGGTTCTTGGGCCTTTGCGGGCTGCGTCATTTCCGACTCCACATCATCAACGCCCTTGCATGCGTTTTACACCAAGCAAAAGGGAATTTGCTGATTCCGGATATGGAGGCCGGGATTTTCATCACACAAGCCAGACTTGTCCCCAGATCAAGCGCCGCACGACATCGTGCGGCATCCCGCCCCCGCTCAGGGCACCGAAGCGTCGCGGCCTTAGAACGCCGGTTGCGGCGCGAATCGCTCAGCTGCCTGGGGCAAAGGTATGGCACGACAACATTTGATTGCAAGCAACGCCCGGCACACGAATTGCCAAAGCCTGTTCTCGGGCCGAAGCCCGGCCTCGTGCCAGGCGAGTCGAGCGTGCGGGCGGCGTGCGGAAGCGATCAGACGCTCCTCGACAAGCCAGAGCGCAACGTGGACGTAAAACGAGGCTTCGCTGTTATCGATCGCGCGTCCTGCGAACGCGACCGCTCTTCGACGCAAACGCTGGCGGATCAGGCGATCAGCGTCCGTCGGGCGTGCGGACACCGAACCAGCTGTCGCGGACCTGCTGATAATGCACGCTCGGGTCATAGACGGTGGTGCGCAGGTTGAGCACCTGCGGCGACAGCCGCCCCACGGCGCTCAGCACGGCATACGACGCGACGACGCGATCGTGCTGCGCGGTGACCAGGGCTACGCGCGCGTTGACCAGCGCCTGCTGCGCATTCAACACGTCGAGCGTGGTGCGCTGACCGGCCTTGGCCTCTTCCCGCACGCCGTTGAGCGCGATTTCGGACGCCGTCACCTGCGCCTGGGCCGATGCGACCTGCGCCTTGCCGGCCACCAGCTGGCTCCAGGCCGTCACCGTATTGGCTCGGGTCTGGTCGCGGGTCTGCTCGAGCACGAGGCGCTGCTGCGCCAGGTTTTCCTTGGACTGGCGGATCAGGGAATATTCGGCGCCGCCCTGATAGATCGGCGCGGTAACCTGGGCGATCGCGGAAGCGCCGAACGAGCGGAAGACCGTCATGGTCTGTTCGTAGGATTGCTGCACCGCGGCCTGCAGGCTGACCGTCGGCAGCAGCGCGCCCTCGTTGACCTTGACCTGAAGATAATTGACGTCGATGCCGAACATCGCGGCCGTCACGTTCGGATTCTCGATCAGGCTCAATTCGACCGCGGCAGGAAGTGTTCCCGGCAGGAAGCGATCGACCGGCGAGCCCGGCGCCAGCGCTTCCGGTTCATTGCCGATGATGCGGCGGAAATTCGCTCTTGTCGTGGTCAGCGTCGCCTGGGCGGCCAGCAACTGGGTATTGCCGGCGGCAAGCTGCGCCTCCGATTGCGCGACGTCGGTGCGCGTCACTTCGCCGACGTTGAAGCGATCGCGCGTCTGCTTCAAGGTCTGTTCGAGAACGCGAACGTTGCTCTTCTGCACCTCGACGATCGCGGAGTCGCGCAAATAGTCCATGTAGATCGTGGCGGCCGAGAGCAGCACGCTCTGTTCGAGAAACCGCAGCGCCTCGCGCGAGCCGGAGACCTGGCTCTCCGCGGCGCGGGTCTTGTTGGCGGTCTGCTGGCCGTTGAACAGCGTCTGCGTAACGGTGAGGCTCGCGCTGCGCGGCGCATTGGTGCCGTGATTGATGGAGGAGGTGACGGTGGGGCCCCCGGTGAGAGCATTGGTGCCGCCGGTATTGAGGAGGGTGTCCGTATATTGATAACCGGCGCTGGCGGTGACCGCGACCTTCGGACGATAGCCCGACAGCGCCTGCGGCACGTTCTCGTCGGTGGAGCGAACCTGGGCGCGCTGCGCGTTGAGCTGCGGGTTGTTCTGGTAGGCGCGCACCAGCGCAGCCTCGATCGTGTCGGCGAGGGCGGGCACCGGGCCCATGTATGTCATCAGAAGGACCGCAGCCGCAGCTCCGGTAACCAACTTCAACCCACGCATCCCAAGTAATCCATTCATGACGTGCGCCAGTCCGAGCATACTCAAGCCGGCTTACCGCTTCGTTTCGAGTCAGTATCCCGCAGGCACCTTATTCCCCGCGCAAGCGGGACGGAACCCCGCCCCGGCTCAAGCCGACGGAAACTCTGCACGTGCAGCATCCGGGCCACACTTCTGATTCAGAACGGTATTTTAACAGCCGGAAGCGGCCCGGAGGGGTCAGAAAACGAACGCCGGCAGGCGCTCGAGGCCAGGCAGCACCGGAACCGACGCGTCGAACAGCGCCCGATTCCCGAAATCATCGTGGGAGTGTGTCACGATCATGGCCCGCGGCGGCTTTGTCATGGCGAACACCCCGACCAGCCTACCGCCGTTCCTGAGCTGACCGTAAAGGCGTTCGGGCACGACCTCGGTGGCGCCGTCGAGGACGATCACGTCATAGGGCGCGTTTGCCGGCTCGCCGTCGGCCGGAGCGGCAGCCTTGAAGCTAAGGTTTGCCAGCCCAAGCTGGGTGAGCACCGCCTTTGCCTTTGCCTGCTGTCCCGGGTCGCCCTCGGTCGCAACCACCTGTCCCGCAAGCCGCGCCACCACGGCCGCCGCGTATCCGGGCGCCGTCCCTACCACCAGCACCTTGTCGGTTTCCTTGATCTCGGCCGCCTGCAGCATCTTTGCCAGCACTTGCGGCTTGATCAGGAAGCGCCTGGCGGAGGCGCCCTCGCCGATATCCAGGTCACGGTCGAGATAGGCCAGCGCGCTCTGGTTCGGCGGGACAAAAGCCTCGCGCGGCACCGCAAGCATGGCATCGATGATTCGGATATCGGTGACGTCGTTGGGGCGCACCTGACCATCGACCATTTTCTGGCGCGCGGTGGCAAAACCGGACATTGACGGACCCCAGGAGTTGTGCGGACGGTGACCGCGGGAAAGAAGTAGGAACCGCGTCATCTCTGGTACAAACTTCACCAAAACGCAACGCCGTTTGCGCGGGTAAAGCCTTCAATCCGCTGTCTTCCAAAGCTGCTTCCGGTTCGCAAATAACCGGATCATTCGATCGTCACCGCGAGCCGGGCGATCAGCCTTGCCACCTCGTCCAGATGTTCGGAATCGTGCTCCTCGACCACCTTCGCCAGCCGCACCAGGCATTCGTCATCGCTCATCGCGGGTGCGTCGTCCGGGACGACCGAAGGCATCGGGATCGAGAGATCGGTCGGAAAATTGCGCATCGAATCACCTCCATGGTGAGCCTCGGCGGCAGGAAAGGTCGACTCGGAATGCGTCTTTTTGGCGCCGGGTCGGCGGTGCGGCGGGAGCAGTGCCGGAGCCGGCAAGACGCGGCGCAGCCGGTCCCGGCGGGGCGTCAGCGACAACAAAGCCTTGCGGCACAGCCAGTTCCCCTGCCCCTCCGGTGCCCGACCGGAGATGGATATTTCGTCCTTTGCAAGCCGTAACGGCTTTGTTATACGCTGCCGCGTGCGAACACGGTTTTCGCCCTATTCCTCGGTAGCTCAGCGGTAGAGCATTCGACTGTTAATCGAATGGTCGCTGGTTCGAATCCAGCCCGGGGAGCCAAGACACCAGCAAAATCAAAGATATTTCATGGGGCGTAAGCCGCCCGCCACGCGGAAAGCCGTTCCGGCAGCGCGCCGGGGTGCATCGTGGCCCAGCGCGCCCTCTGGCACGCTGGATCGTCAGACAAGTTCGCCCTGGCGCGGTGTCTAATGACCGCACAGCAAACCATTGCCGATCAGGCCCGCATGCAAGTTGCCGGGTTCGGCCTGCGGCTCGCGCGATCAGCTGCGGATGATCCCGAACAGTTCACGGTCTCGCACTACTTCCACCGCGACCTCGCGGCGCGCCATTGGTCACTATCCTCACTTTCGTCGGATTCAGGCAAAGCGGCCGAGCCCCGGCTGGTTCAGACAGGTGCGTTCGGCCACTAGCCGGAGCCAGGATTGACCTGCGAGTGCCATGAAATGCGTAAGCAGGACATCAGCCGGTAGAGCAACCGGCTATTAACCAAGTTGGTCTATCTGGAGAGTTGGGCATTCGGGGCGCGTGTGCTGGCTTTGCGGGCCAGCCGGTAGTGTAGGCGTGGACCCATGACCTTTGACCCGGAAGAAATCGTCACCCTCACAGATCACGGCTCGATGAAACTGCGCGCGGCAGTATTGCGCGCGATGACGTTGCTGCCCAAGGAACGCAAGCGGACAACAATCGTCCGCGCGAGTGAACCGGCGATCCTGAATTTCGAGCAGATCAAGAACCTTGCGGCGCAGTGGGACGAACGGTTCGTGCCAATCGACTAGGTTGGCGGGTGCTGGTTTCAATCGGGCGCCCCCCCAAAGAGGCAGCTCGGGCACGGCCCGTCACTTCCCCTGAACTCACACCATGGCTGGGCCGTGCCCTATTGTTCTTCACCATCGCGCGCCCTTTCTTTCGGCGAGGCCGGAGCAGATAATGTTGATGCTCAGGATGGACGGCGATGAAAGTTCATCAAGAACAAGCGGAAGACTTCCCGTTGGTGATCGCGACGATGCCGGCGACCGACCGGCAACGGACGACGGCAGTCGGGGTCGCCATCGTTTTGATCGCCGCGGCGGTCGTCATTGCCCCGTTCGCGAGCACACAGGTCGGCCGAATTGATGCCTTCATCCCGGTCTTGCAGACCGTCGTGAGCGTGGTCGATCTTGTCACGGCAACCCTTCTGTTCGCTCAATTCTCGATCCAGCCTCAGCGCGCCCTTCTGGCACTTGCGAGTGGTTACATATTCAGCGGATCGTTCGCGTTCCTGCAGACGCTGGCCTTTCCGGGCGGGTACGCCGCCGCTGGTCTGATCGGCGACGGATTTAACACGCCACCTTGGATGTACGTGCTTTGGCACACCACGTTTCCGGCGGCGATCCTCGCCTATACCTTGTCCAAGGACACGACGAGCGCCGCGAGACTTCCGGGCAGACCGGCAAAGATCGCCATTGCTATCACCGTTGCCGGCGTCCTTGCGGTGATAGCCGGGCTGACCTGGATCGTAACGACGAAAACGGAATATCTCCCGAGCTTCTACACCACCGACGTCAGGTATCAGACGCGGCTCGGCAATCAGATCAACCTCGCGCTTTGGCTATGGGGTGCTACCGCGCTAATCGTGCTCCTATTTCGCAGACGTACAATCCTCGATTTATGGTTGATGGTGATTTTGCTCGCCTACATGCCAAACTTCCTGGTGGCGATCATCGGCAGCTCGGTACGATTTACTGTCGGCTGGTACGCGGCGCGTTGCTTCATTCTGGTCGCAAGTTGCACGTTGCTGAGCGTGTTGCTCGTCGAAACAATGTTCCTCTATTCACGTCTCGTCAGCGTGATCATTTTACAGCGGCGCGAACGCACCCACCGCTTCTTGAGTGTGGAAGCCGCGACAGCCGCGATCGCACATGAAATCAACCAGCCGCTCGGCGCCATGTCCCTGAACTGCGACGCAGCGTTGGAGTGTCTAAAGGTAGTGCCGATTGACGTCGAGGAATTACGTTCCTGTCTGACGGACATTAAGAACGACAATAGCCGCGCGAATGAAATAGTTGCAGGCATTCGCGCGCTGTTCAAAACGAGCCCTCCTCAAAAGACGATGGTTGAAATCAACCGCCTTGCTCGGGAAGTGCTCAGAATGGTTGAGAACGACCTGCATGTTCACGGCGTATCTATTTCAGCCGAATTGCAGGAAGACGTTCCGCAAGTAAGGGCTGACCCGGTCCAGCTTCAGCAGGTTATCTTGAATTTGGTCAGGAACGCGATTGACGCAATCGCAATTGGCCCCGCGACCATGAAAGCTATTCGACTGATAACGGCCTCTGACGAAAAATCGGTGGTCTCACTTCGCGTCCAGGATACTGGACCCGGCATCGCTACCGAAAACGAAACTCAGATATTTGATCCATTTTTTACGACGAAAATTTCCGGAATGGGATTGGGACTTTCCATTTCGAGGCGGATTATCGAGGATCACGGAGGTGATTTGCGGCTCACCGAAACAAGCTCAAAGGGTTGTACTTTTGAAATCACTCTGCCGAGCGGTGGTGAGGACTTGACGGGGACAACCGCTGTCGTATCGAAATAGCCTTCATTTGAGCCGGCGCAATCATCGTCGCTGCGATACGTAAAGACATTTCGGGAGACAACCACGGACACCATATCGCTCGGCCAGCACACGCCCCGCGTCGACTGGCACGCAAGCAGGAGCCGTCCTCATGCGCTCGACCAACCCCAAGGACCTGCGTTCGATACCGAGCGCCAGCGGGGGGATCGCCCGTCTTGCGATCGCCCGAATGCGTGAAGCCGGCAAGGACACGGCAGCTGTGTTGTCAGAGGCAGGCTTGACCGTCGAACATGTGGAGGATCCGGCCGTTCGCCTTGAGGTGCATGCCCAAATCAGGGTCCTGGACCTGGCAGCACGAGAACTTCAAGATGAATTTCTCGGATTTCATCTGGCGCGCAGTTTCGACCCGCGCGAGATCGGTCTGCTCTATTACGTCATGGCATCCTCAGAGCAGCTGGCGGATGCGCTTCGCAACGCAGAGCGCTACAGCAGGATCAACAATGAAGGCGTCTGTCTTCACTTCCGTTCGGATCGAGCGACGGTTATCGCGCTTGATTACGTCAGCGTGGAGCGAAGTTCGGATCGGCATCAGATCGAGTTTTGGCTGACCGCACTGGTGCGCATATGCCGGCAAATAACGGACACCCGGCTGGCGCCACGAAAATTGACGGTCAGGCATTATCGCGACAGCACGCCCGCGGAATACAAAACGTTTCTCGGGAGCGACGTTGAATTCGGTTCCGATGCCGACGAGATAGTTTTTCCGGAACATCTCGCTTCTCTTCCGGTTGTCGGGGCCGACACCTATCTGAACAAACTGCTGCGACAATACGCGGATGAAGCGCTGGCCGAGCGGCAACCGGAGCGCGGCAGCGTTCGCGCCAATGTGGAACGTGTGATCCCGCAATTGCTTCCGCATGGCAAAGCCAAAACATCTGAAGTTGCACGCCATCTCGGTCTCAGTGGTCGTACCCTGTCGCGCTCGCTTTCTGCCGAGGGCCTGACCTTTTCCGGAATACTCGAGGAATTCAGGGCTGCACTCGCCAGACGCTATCTCAGAGATCCCGAGTTGCCGGTTTCCGAGATATCGTGGCTGCTGGGATACCGGGAGATCAGCTCCTTCACGAATGCATTCAAGCGATGGACCGGAATGAACCCGAGACAATTCCGGTCATCCGTGCCGTCCCGGCGCTAGGATGACCGATAGCTTGAACCGTCGACAATAGAGCCGGCAGCTTTTCGGCGACAATACCCAAATCATTGGCGAGCAATAGCAAGACGTGGACGCGGCTGTTCCGGTAACGCAGCAGTCCCGCGGGGTATCCCATCTCGCGGCTAAACCAGCATCATCTGGCAGAGCCGACCATGACCCGAGACGACGTGCTTGTATTCCTTTCGCTTGCCTGGTTTGTTGCGCTCTGCGGCACCGCGGTCTGGGTCATGTTTGCGTATTGATCAGGTTCGGTGGGATCATCCGCTGGATCGGACTCTCGATAGAAATGCGGGATCGATGCTGACCCGCCAGCGCCGTCAGTGCGCGGTTACCTGCTGGCCACGAGTTGCAGCCGCGGCCTCAGAGTGTCCAGGAGGTCGTTGTTGATCTGCTGCAAGCGCGGATCACGCGAGCGGCGTGCGCAGGTCGCAAACTGATGGACCTCGCCCAGCGGATCGACGTTGCAGCCGGTTCCCGGTTCGGGCGTCGCGCGATGGGGGCTGAAGGTTGAGGCTTGTCGCTCGCCGGTAGGACACGAGGCCCGGTGTGCCTAGGAGCCCGGGCCTCGTGACCATTCCGCCCCCGCAGGGCTGGAAACGGGAGCACGCGTGTTAGCGCGAGCGCCGGTCACGGGTAAGCGAATCGCGGATTGGATCCTAGACCGGACGACTACGGTGGAGCCGCTTTGCGCTCGATGGCAGCGCCGTCGAAAGCCCCGGCGAGGACCGAAAAGCCGGGATCGGAAAGATTGTCGGCCAATTGTGATTTTTCTCACAATTCGGCCGGGCCGCCCGGTCTACATGTTCGCGCGGGGAACAACACTTCGGTAACCAAATCGGCCGCGATCGCTCGATCGATAAAATTTGAGCGATCCGTTCAATTTGGAAACAGAAGAGTTTTGCGACCCTACGCCCTCGAAATACCGGAGGGCGCGATGAGCGAAGCAGAATACGACCGATTGCTGGAGGCCGTAAAAATGGCGATCGAACCCGCGCCGCAGGAACAATTCTTGGCCAATCTGCCGCTGTTGGCCAATCTGCCTTTGTTCGACGAGCCGGCGGACGCCGCCAACGACAACGAGCTGCACAACCGCCAGCCCTGGCCGCTGATTCCGTTTCCCGAAGGCTGGTACGCGAGCTGCTGACGCGAGCACCCGAGGGTGGTTCCGCCCTCACCGGTTGTCCGCGCAAGCCACTGATTATATTGCTGCGATTTCGAGTACTGCCCGCTTTCGGCGCTGCCCTTCAGCCTCGCCCTTCAGCCTTGCCCGTCGCCGAGCCCGTATTCGAAATAGATAACTTCGGGATCGAGGTCGGGGAATAGCCTGCACTTCGCCTGCGCCAGATGCAGGTTGACGCTCTCGGGCGCCGAGCCCGCCGCCAGGAGCTTCCGGATATCCTCCATATGCGTGCGCGGCTGGTGCTTTGGGGGAAGCTGCTCCAGCGCCACCAGCGCCGTAGCCAGTGCTTCGGTGATGACCCATCCGTCGTGACCGGTGATTCCCTTTTTTGGCATAGGCCAACCCCCTAGTCTGGCGAAGCCGCCAAAACTACCGGCGCAAACCGTCAGGACCAAGGCACGCAGCCGCGTAGCGGACCGGCTGGGCGACGGCCACGCGACCCCGGCACCAATTCACATCACCGCCTCCGCCATCGTACGATCGCCGACACGGCGATCCAGGCGGTGCAAATTATGATCGTCACCTCGAACAGTTCGATCATCGCCCCCTCCGGATTTGGCGATGCGTTAACGCCCGGAGACGGAAAAACGATCCCGCGAAGTCAAACGAACGGACCTCGGATCAGGCCAGGCGCTTGCCGACGGCCGTCAGGCCGCTCACTTCCGGGCGACGGGCTTGGCGACAACACCAGATCGGTCGACCGGCCGATCGCGAAGGCGTGGCACGACGGCCAGCTGCGCACGCAGCTCGGCATTCGCCGCCTTCAGCGCCGCCACGTCGTCGCCCAGCCGTCTAATCTGTTCGGCCTGCTGCAATGAGATTCGATCGAGACTTTGAAGATGCGGCGCGGATGCAAGGATGAGCATCACGCCGTAATAGGTCAGCCCCACGAGCACGAGGGCGGTCGACAACAGGACAAGCGAAAACGGTCGGGCCTTGCTGGAGCCAACGCCTGCCGTTGGTCTGGCCGCGACGTCCGACATCCCCTCAAATCTCCCCTATGCGCCCAACTCGTGCGCACCGCCCATAAACGTGGACGGTAGCGCGAATTCCTCCGCAAACCAACCTTTGCGAGCACCCGGGCGCCAATCAGACGAGGCGGTAGCCCGAGGCTGCCATGCCGCACCCGCGATCGACTGCCGGCCGGTTTGACGGAACCCGTCCGGGAACCCAATAATGCCATGAAGTCAACGGCATGGAGTTGGAGGCCACGACCAGAATTGAACTGGTGTACACGGTTTTGCAGACCGTTGCGTAACCACTCCGCCACGTGGCCCCATGGGGGCGAACTCTTATACGGCCTCCCGCGGATAGGCAACCAAGGGCGCCGGGAGGCTCAGGCCCGCTTGCGGCGCCGGAAGTCCCGCTTCGGCCGCGGTTTCGGCGCGAGCTCGGGCAGGACGGCTTGCGCCTCGCGGTATTTCGCCAGCAGCCGCTCGAAACTGCCATGCAGCGTCTCGGCGATATCGGGGCGCTTTTCGAGGGAGGACAGCAGCATCGCCGCCGCCTCGATGGTGGACAGGCCGTCGCGGCGCGGTTCGCGGCGCAGCTTGCCATAACGCGACGGGAGCTTTGGGCCGAGGATGACGCGCTGGCACTTCAGCATCCACGCATTGCGCCACCAGAGCGCCTTGGCCTGGCTCCAGGTGCCGTCGAGCAACACGATGCCTTCGATATCCCTGAGAATCGCGCGCTGATGATCCTCAATCTCGCCCTTGCGATTGATGGCGACGATGTCGGCATCGGTGTCGAGATCAGCGACCTTGGCGGAACCGAGATAAAGCACCGCCCAGCGCGAGGGATCGGCGACCTGCCGTCCCAGCGCCTTGGACAGGCTCGGCCACGACAATCCGATCTTCACGACCGCATCCTTGAAATGCAGCGCGGTCAGCCGTGCCGTGCCGAGCGCCCTGTCCTGCTCCTGCGGATGCTGCAGGATCAGAAGCGAGATGCGGTTCTCGATCGGCGTGATGCTGTCGCAGATGCACAGCGGCATCGGCTTGTTGCAGCTTGGACAGTCGGGTATCGCCTCGGCAATGGCGGTGCCCGTCTCCGGCTCGGGATGTTTTGACATGGGCTCGCTATACGCCGCGCCGCGCCGCGGTTCAAAGCTATTCTGCGGGCGCCGCGATCGCGGCAGGCCCGGGCCGCCGCCGCAGCCGGTCGATCAGCAGATAGATCACCGGCGTCGTATACAGCGTCAGGATCTGCGAGACGAACAGGCCGCCGATGATGGTGATGCCGAGCGGCCGGCGCAGCTCGGTGCCGGGACCGGTGGCGATGACCAGCGGAATTCCGGCGAACAGCGCCGCCATTGTCGTCATGAGGATCGGCCGGAACCGGGCACTGCAGGCCTCGAAGATGGCGTCCGCCGACGACAGGCCGCGGTTGCGCTCGGCGTCGAGCGCGAAATCGACCATCATGATGCCGTTCTTCTTGACGATTCCGATCAGGAGAATGATCCCGACGAAGGCGATCACGGTCAGCGGCGTGTTGGTCACCTGCAGCGCCAGCAGCGCCCCGAGCCCCGCCGACGGCAGCGTGGAGATGATGGTCAGGGGATGGGCGAGGCTCTCATAGAGCACGCCGAGCACGATATACATCGCCGCCAGCGCGCCGAGGATCAGGAGCGGCATGTGCCCGCTGGTCTTGTTGAAGTCGCCGGCATTGCCATCGAAACTGCCGCGAATGCCCTCCGGCATGTGCAATTCCTCCACCGCACGCTGGATATTCGACGTGGCAACCTGCAGCGGCACGCCCGGCAGGAGATTGAAGGATTCGGTCGTCGACGGAACCGACTGCGAGTGAAACACGGCGAGCGGCGACAGGCCGCGCTGGTAATGAACCACGGTCGATAGCGGCACCTGCGTGCCATTCGCCCCCGCCACGAAGATTTGCTCGAGGTTGGACGGGTCGCTCTGGAATTTCGGGTCGATCTCCAACACCACCATGTACTGGTTGCGCTGGGTGTAGACGATCGAGATCTGTCGCTGGGAGAACGCGTTGTTGAGTGCGTTGTCGATGTCCTGGACGCGAACGCCCAGCATCGATGCCTTCTGGCGGTCGATCTTCAACGTAAGCTGTAATCCGCCGGGATCGCGATCGCTGGAGACGTCGGTGATGCCCTCGACCGTCTCCATGCGCTTGGCGACGATCGGCGCCCATTTCTGCAGGAGATCGAGGTCGGTGCTCGACAGCGTGTACTGGTAGTCGCCGGAATCGGTCTGACGTCCGCCGGCGCGAACGTCCTGCGCGGCGAACATGAACAGGCGGATTCCCGCCACGCGATAAAGATTCTTGCGCAGGCGGTCGATCACCTGCGCCGTGGTCAGCCCCTCCCGCTCCGCAGACGGTTTGAGGCTGATAAACATGATGCCGCGGTTGGAGCCGCCGCCGAACGGGCCGCCGGCGCCGCTCAGGATCGATCCGACCCCCGCCACCGCCTGATCGGCCATCACGATGTCGGCGAGCTGCTGCTGCAGCCCGAGCATCGACTGGAACGAGATATCGGCCGACGCCCGGGTCGCGCCGATCACGAAGCCGGAATCATCCACCGGGAAGTATCCCTTGGGGGTCTTGATATAGAGCGTCACGGTGAGCGCGATGGTCGCGAAGAACACCAGCAGGGTCAGAAACGGAAAGCCCAGCACCGCGCGCAGCGTCCACGCGTAGAAAGCCACCATGCGCGACAGCGTGCCTTCGACGATGCGATCGAACCGGGTGGCGCTCGCGGAGGTCGTCTCACTGACGTAATGGGCGCAGATCATCGGCGTGATCGTGAGCGACACCACGGTGGAAACCACGATGGCGAAGGTCAGGGTGAGGGAAAATTCCCGCAACAGCCGGCCGACGATGCCATCCATGAAGATCAGCGGCGTGAAGGCGGCGACCAGTGACAGGCTGATCGACAGCACCGTGAAGCCGATCTGCCTCGCGCCTTCCCGCGCCGCCTGATATGGCCGCATGCCATGTTCGAGATTGCGGTACATGTTCTCGATCATCACGATGGCGTCGTCGACCACGAAGCCGACCGAGATCGCCAGCGCCATCAGCGACAGATTGTCGATCGAGAATCCCGCAAGCCACATGCCGGCGCAGGTGCCGGCCAGCGCCAGCGGCACCGATACGCCCGCGGCAATGGTCGGCGTCAGCCGCCGCAGGAACGCGAACACCACCAGCATGACCAGGATAGCCGTGGCCAGCAGCGTCAACTGCATGTCCTGGACGCTGGCGCGGATGGTTCCGGTGCGGTCGACCAGGGTGGAAATCTCGATGCCGCCGGGAATCCACTGCTTCAGTTTCGGGATCAGCGCACGCACGCGGTCCACGGTGTCGATGACGTTGGCGTCGCCCTGCTTGGTGATTTGAATGAGAACGGCAGGCTGCTTGTTGAACCAGGCGATTGAGCGGCTGCTGCGGACGGAGTCGGCAACGTCGGCCACGTCGGAGAGCCGGACGAAGTTGCCGTTCGAGCTCTTGATCAGGATATCCCTGAATTCGGCCGCGCTCCGCATCTGCTTGTTGATCGACAGGGTCTCGCTCTGCCGGCCGCCATTGAAGATGCCGACCGGCCCCAGCGGATTGGCGTTGATGATCGCGAGCCGGACGTCGTCGGTCGCAATCCCGGCGTTCGACAACGCCACCGGATTGAGCGCGATACGCACCGCGGGCTGGTCGGCGCCGCTGACGGTGACGTCGCCGACACCGGGCACCTGCGAAATGCGCTGGGCGATCACGGTATCGGCGACGTCGTAGATCGCGCTGGTCGGTATCGTCTTCGAGGTCAGGGCCAGCACGAATACCGGGGCGGCGGCGGTGTTGGCCTTGCGGAATTTCGGCAATGTCGGAAGGTCGGTCGGCAGGTCGGCGAGCGAGGCGTTGATCGCGGCCTGGACGTCGCGCGCGGCGCGATCGATGTCGCGGCCGATCGCGAATTGCAGCTGGATGCTGGTGGAGCCGAGCGAACTCGTCGAGGTGATCTGGTCGATGCCCGCGATCTCGCCGAGCCGCCGCTCCAGCGGCGCCGCGACGGTGGCCGCCATGATCGAGGGATCGGCGCCGGGCCGCGTGGCGGAGACCCGGATCGAGGGAAAGTCGACATTGGGAACGGAGGCGACGGGGAGAAAATGATACGCCACGACGCCGATCAGAAACAGCCCGATCGCCAGCAGCGTGGTGCCGACCGGCCGGCGGATGAACGGCTCCGAGATCGACAGCGATGCCATTACTGCATCCCCTCGGTGGCTCCCGCGACCGGCGGCGACGGCAATCCCTCGCCGACCGGCGGCACCGCCTTTTCGATGCTGCGGTTGATCCGGTCGAGCGCGAGGTAGATCACGGGCGTCGTATACAGCGTCAGCAACTGGCTCAACAGCAGCCCGCCGATGATCGAAATGCCGAGCGGAAACCGCAGCTCGGCGCCGGTACCGCTTTCCACCGCCAGCGGCAGTGCGCCGAACAAGGCGGCCAGCGTCGTCATCATGATCGGGCGGAAACGCAGCAGGCAGGCCTGCACGATGGCGTCCATCGCCGACATCCCCTGATGCCGCTCGGCTTCCAGCGCGAAGTCGATCATCATGATCGCGTTCTTCTTGACGATGCCCATCAAGAGAATGATACCGATCAAGCCGATCACCGACAAATCCTGCCCAAACAGCATCAGCGCCAGGATGGCGCCGACGCCGGCCGAGGGCAGCGTCGAGAGAATGGTGATCGGGTGAATGTAGCTTTCGTAGAGCACGCCCAGCACGATGTAGATGGTCACGAGCGCGGCCAGGATCAGCCAGGGCTGCCCGGCCAGCGATTTCGAGAATTCGGCGGCGTCGCCGGCGAACACACCGACGATGCTGCCGGGCATGCCGATGCGGGTTTCGAGCGATTTGACTTCGTCGACGGCATCGCCGAGCGCCGCGCCGGGCGCCAGATTGAAGCTGAGCGAGACCGCCGGGAACTGCGCCTGGTGCGAAATCGCCAGCGGCGCGGTGGTGCGGGTCAGCGTCGCCACCGCCGACAGCGGCACCTGGGCGCCGAGCGCGCCGGGCAGATACAGCTTCGAGAGGATCGAGGGATCGCGCTGGTACATCGGCAGCGCTTCCAGCACCACCCTGTACTGGTTGGCCTGCCCGTAGATGGTCGATATCTGCCGCTGCGCGAAGGCGTCGTTGAGGGTGTCGGTCACCCCCTGCAGGTTGACGCCGAGCTGGCCGGCGCGCTGGCGATTGATATCGAGCGCGGCGCGCAAGCCGCCCTCCTGGGCCTCCGACGAGACGTCGCGGAACAGCGGGTCGTGGCGCAGCTCGGCGACGAGCTTGTTGGCCCACAGTCCGACCAGCGCGGCATCGGTTCCGGTCAGCGTGTACTGATATTGCGACCGGCTCGACTGGGTCGAGATCTGCACGTCCTGCACCGGCTGGAAGTAGATCGTCAGGCCGGGGATTGACGCCGTCAGTTGCTTCAGCCGGCTAATCACCGTGGCAACGTCGGAGCGTCGCTCGCCGCGCGGTTTCAAGGTCATCACCAGCCGGCCGACATTGGTCGTCGGGTTGACCGAACCCGCGCCGATCACCGAGACGACGCCGGTGACGTCAGGGTCGGCCTTGATCGCATTCGCCGCCTGGGTCTGCCGGCTCTGCATCTCGGCAAAGGAAACGTCGGGGCCGGCCTCGGTCACCGCGGTGATCGAGGCGGTGTCCTGCAGCGGCAGGAAGCCCTTGGGCGCCACCACATAGAGGATCAGGGTTGCCGCCAGCGTGGCGAAGGTGACGAGCAGGGTCGCACGCTGGCGCTGAAGCACCCACAACAGCGTGCGGCGATAGAAATCGACCATGCGGTCGATCAAGCGGCTGATCGCGGCGAGGCCGGGGACCGCCATCTCCTCGCCGGCATGTTTCAGCAGCCGCGAGCACATCATCGGCGTCAGCGTCAGCGATACGATCGCCGAGGTCACAACGGCGATCGTCAGGGTCAGCGCGAACTCGCGGAACATGCGCCCCACCAGCCCCGACATGAACAACAGCGGGATGAACACGGCGATCAGGGACACCGTCAGCGAAATCACCGTAAAGCCGATTTCGCTGGCGCCCCGCAGCGAAGCCTCCATCGCGGACTCGCCGTTCTCCATGTGGCGAACGATGTTCTCGATCATCACGATGGCGTCATCGACCACGAAACCGGTGCCGATCGTCAGCGCCATCAGCGACAGATTGTCGAGGCTGAAGCCGGAAAAATACATGATGCCGAACGAGGTGATCAGCGACAGCGGTAGCGCCACGCCGGCAATCAGGGTGGCGCGCAGCGAGCGAAGGAACAAAAGCACCACGAGCGTGACCAGCACCACGCTCAGGACCAGCGTGAACTGCACGTCATGCACGGAAGCGCGAATGGTGTCGGTGCGGTCGCTGACCACGGTGAGTTTCACTCCGGCCGGAATCGCGCGCTGCAATTTGGGAATTTCGGCACGGATCTGGCGGACCACCTCGATGACGTTGGCGCCGGGTTGCCGCTGGATATCGATGATGACGGCCGGCGTGCCCTGATACCAGCCGCCGGTGCGATCGTTCTCCAGCCCGTCGACGATCTGGGCGACGTCGCCGATCGTGACCGGCGCGCCGTTGCGATAGGCGATGATGATCGGCCTGTAGGCGTCGGCGGCGGCGATCTGGTCGTTGGCGGCGATGGTATAGGACTGTTGCGCGCCGTCCAGCGACCCCTTCGGTCCGGAGACATTGGCGCCCGCGATGGCGTTGCGCAAATCCTCCATCGCGATGCCGTAGGCGGCGAGCCGCGCGAGGTCGGCCTGCACCCGCACCGCCGGCTTCAGGCCGCCCAGCACGGAGACGCGTCCGACCCCGGAAATCTGGCTCAGCCGCTGGGCCAGAATGGTGTCGGCGAGGTCGCTCATGGCGCGGAGTGAAATCGTCTCCGAGGTCAGCGCCACCGTCAGAACCGGCGCGTCGGCGGGATTCACCTTGGCGTAGGTCGGCGGATAAGGCAGCGTTCTCGGCAGCACGCCGGCCGCGGCATTGATCGCCGCCTGCACATCCTGCGTGGCGCCGTCGATGTCGCGATTGAGATCGAACTGCAGCGAAATCTGGCTGACCCCGAACGAACTCGTCGAGGTCATCGACGACAGGGACGGAATCTGCCCGAGCTGGCGTTCCAGCGGCGCCGTGATCAGCGAGGCGATCACATCGGGACTTGCGCCGGGAAGCTGGGTCGTCACCTGCACGGTGGGGAAGTCGACTTGCGGCAGCGCCGATACCGGCAGCGCCCAGTAGCCCAGCGCACCGCCGATCAACAGCGCCACGCCGAGCAGCGAGGTTGCGATCGGTCGGCGGATGAACGGTTCAGAGACGCTCATGGGCTTTCGCGCTCACGCTTGTGAAGTCAGGCATCAGACAACGATGGTTTGGGTCATGGCTGCGACTTCGCTCCGCTGCCCGACTGCTCGCCTCCCTGCGCGGGTGCGCTTTCGCCTTGACCACCCTCCCCCTTCTTGCCGCGGTGCTCGCCCTTCCCGTCCTTGCCCTGAGCTTCCTTGCCCTGCGGTCCCCGGCTGCCCTTCTTGCGCGGCGCGAGATCGGCCGTCGGCGTCTGGTTGTCCTTGCCGATGATGACCTTGGCGCCATCGGACAGGTTGGCGAAGCCGGTCGTCACCACGCGATCGGTCGGCGCCAGTCCGCTCGCGATCACCGCCTCGGTCTCGTTCTGCTGCGTCACCACGACCGGCTTCGCCGTCACGATGTCACCGGCGCCGATGACATAGCTGAACGTTCCCGCCGGTCCTCGCTGCACCGCCGAGGTCGGCACGACGACCGCTTTCGAAAGCGTGTCGACCTTGAGCCGCACATTGACGAATTGTCCCGGCCACAGCTGGAAACTGGCGTTCGGGAACTCGGCCTTCAGTTTCAGCGTGCCGGTGGTCGGATCGACCTGGTTGTCGATGCCTTTCAGCGTGCCGGTATCGATCACCGTGGTGCCGTCATTACCGAACACATCGACCGCCAGCGCCCCCTTGTCCGAGGCGGCATTGACCCGCACGATCTGCTGCTGCGGCAGGCTGAACTGCACCGCGATCGGCTGCAGCTGGGTGATGATGACCAGCCCGGTGACGTCGGCGGCGTGGATGATGTTGCCCTGATCGACCTGCCGCAGCCCGGCGCGGCCCGACAGCGGCGCGATGATCCTGGTGTAGCCGAGCGTTGCCGCGGCGTTGTCGATCGCCGCCTGATCGGAATTCACCAGCGCCTCCTGCTGGGCGATGACGGCTTTCTGCGTATCGTATTGCTGCTTGGAGCCGGCGTTGGAGGCGGCCAATTGCTGATAGCGGTTCAGATCGAGGCGCTGATTGGCGAGTTGCGCCTCATCCTGCGCCTTCTTGGCGACCGCCTGATCGTACTGCGCCTTGTAGATGACGGGATCGATCTCGCCGAGCACGTCGCCCTTCCTGACGTCCTGTCCTTCGGTGAAATTGACCGCGATCAGCTTGCCGTCGACCTGCGAGCGCACGGTCACGGTGTTGAGCGCCCGCACGGCGCCGACGCCGTCGAGATAAACCGGCACGTCCTTGACCTGCGGCGTCGCCGCCAGCACCGGAACCGGCAGATCGGGACGCGCGGCGCGGCTGGCGGCCTGCTTCTGCTCCAGCGAGGTCCAGGCGATGTAGCCAAGGCCACCGAGGATCAGAAGCGTGATGGCAATCGAAACGGTGCGGCGGCGCGCGCGCGAAGCGACCTTAGCGACGTGGTCGCCGGCCGCCTTCGCGGTCCCGTTCAAATCCGGCTTAAAGAGCATTGACCGGCTTCTCCATCTTCGGCTCCCAGCCGCCCCCCAGCGCCTGGTAAACGCTGACATACGCCAATAGCTGGGCAAGTTGCGCCTGCCACAGCGCGTCTTCCGCCTGAAACAGCGTCTGTTGCGTATTTAGCACAGTTACGATGTCGGCGGTGCCGGCCCGAAGCTGCTGCTCGGACAATTGAAAGGCCCGCCGCGAGGCCGCCACCACTTCGCGCTGCAGCCGCAGCTTCACGGTGGTCTGCTTGATCGAATAAAGCGCGTTGTCGACATCGGTAAAAGCCGAAATCACCGTCTTGCGATAGGCTTGCAGCAATTCGTCCTGCCGCGCCTGGGTGAGCTCGAAATTGCCGAGGATCCTTCCGCCGTCGAAGATCGGCTGGGTCAGGCTGCCGACCATGCTGAAGAACGCGGCGTGCGGCTGGAACAGCGAGACCAGTGCCGAACTCTGGTAGCCGCCCTGCCCGGTGAGCTGGATCGTGGGAAAGAATTGCGCCCGCGCGCTGCCGACATTGGCGGTGGCGGATGCGAGTTGCGCTTCCTGGCGCCTGATATCCGGCCGCTGCGTCAACAGCTCCGACGGCAGGCCCGGCGTGACGCGCGGCAACGCCACCTGATTGAGCGAGCCGCCGGTGATGCGCACGCTTTCCCGCGGCCGCGACACCAAAAGCGCCAGCGCGTTGATGTTCTGGTCCAGCGTCTGGCGCAGCGGCGGCACGGCGGCGCGCTGATTGGCGACCACGCTTTCCTGCTGCGCGACGTCGAGATCGGTGCCGGTGCCTGCTTTGAAGCGCTCCTTGATCGCATCGAGGATGCGCGTCGCGCTGGCGATGTTGCGCTCGGCGGTGCGAATACGGTCCTGCGAGGCCAGCACCTGGAAATAGGCGGTAGCGACGCTGGTGAGCGTCGTCAGCGCCACCACTTCGCGATCGAAGCGGCTGGCAATGGCGGTCTCCTCGGCGGCCTGCAGCGCGTCACGGTTCTGGCCCCAGAAATCCAGTTGATAGCTGGCGCTGAGCGAGGAAGAATAGTTCACCACCTCGCGTCCGCCATTGGTCAGTCCGCTGGAGCTCGAGCCCGAGGTGCGGGAATAGGTCTCCTGGCCTGCGCCGCTGAGGCTCGGCAGCAGCGCCGCGCCCGCCACGCGCGCCTGCGCGTCGGCCTGCCTGAACTCGCGCCACCGCGGCGGCGATGTCCAGATTGACCGTCTGGGCTTCCTCCATCAGATCGGTCAGCTCCCGCGAACGGAATCCCTGCCACCAATCCAGCGTCGGCAGCGCGTCGGAATCGTTCGCTCGCGCAGCCTTGTAGGCGTTGGGAATGTCGAGCGCCGGATCCGGCACATCCTGGGTGAGGACGCAGCCGCAGGAACTGGCGACCATGCAAACGGCTGCGAGCCAGTTCGCCGCCCGACCGAGACCGTGAAAGGCGACAGGCAGACGCTCGGTGACAACATCCGGCAGTGCCCGGCTCACGTCATCCCTCCGCCGGACCGGTGCCCGGCGCGCGGCATTGCGAAAACCGCCGGACCGATTCGCGGATCATGCTGCAGGAGGGATGGTCGCCGTGCGTCCACGAGGGGTGATGCTTTCTGAGGGATCCCGTCCGTCATATTAGCCGGGCGATGATGGTGCGGACAGTCCTGTTCCGGCTCTGTCCCCTGCGGTGCCGATCAATTGAGGGCACCGAATCAGCAACAGGAACTCCGAAGTTTCTCCCGTTTTATCGGGTTTTTTGCAATTGAGGCATTCCCGGGGATGCGGGAAACTTACCAACATTTCATGTGGCTGTTGGCGCGGCGCGGACTTGGCCGCGGCTGAAAACTTCCCTCGCCGTGCATGGTATCTCGCTCAACCGCCGATGCGGGCGGGCGAGGCGGCGCTTGCCGCTTGTCATCTGCGACATGCGCAACACGTTCGACAACATCCACGCTTACATGCTCCCCGTGAAGCCTGGCGAGTTCAGCGATGGCGGCCTCCGGCGGCGGCAGGACAGGCTGTTTCGCGTTTTATCGGGATGGCGATGCGCGATCATTTCCGCGTCTCGCCGGCGCAAATGCCGGGCTGTTGTGCGCGTTCTTGGCGCTGCCGTTCGTCACCTTCACGATCGCCGCGGCGATGCATTGGGGGGCCTTCCGGCTGCGGCTCAGGGGCGCGCGATTGGTGCAGCGCCCAACGCCGCAACCGCGATTACCATCTTGGCGGTTGGCAAAGGCAGTGACTATACTGGAGGAGCATTGCCCGCGGCAGTCAGGAGGAAGCCGGATCCGCGGGGAAGCGCTCTGGTCCATTGAAGGGCGGATCTAGGGTAAATCGGCCCGCACCAAGGTATCGGACACAGAGCCATGGCACGCGATGGGTCTGTACATGTCTGCGTTGATCTCTGTAACCCCCGAGAACGTGGAGACGGTGCTTTCCGATCTGCCGCGCATTGTACGGCTGGCGCTTGGCTTCGGCTCGAGGCTCAAGCGCGGCATGCTCGACGTGACGCTGCCGGACGGCCGTATCATCAGGCTCGGCGGCCTGGAGCCCGGCCCGTCCGCTTCCATGACGCTATACAATTTCGGCTTCGCGTGGCGGCTCCTGAACGGCGGCGACATCGGAATAGCCGAGGCCTATCTGAACCGCGAATGGGACACGCCCGACCTGACGCAGTTCCTCTATCTGTTCTGCGTCAATCACGACCTGATCCAGGCAATGCTCGGCGACAAGCCGCTGATACGCTTCGTCCAGATCGTCCGGCACTGGTTCAACCGCAACACCAAACGCCAGGCGCGCCGCAACATCTATGCCCATTACGACATCGGCAATGCTTTCTACTCGGCGTGGCTCGACCCGAGCATGACCTATTCCTCGGCCCTGTTCGAGGATCACACCCCTGATCTCGCGGCCGCGCAGAACAACAAATACCGCAGGCTGGCCGAGGCGATCGATCTGCAGCCCGGCCAGAAATTGCTGGAGATCGGCTGCGGATGGGGCGGCTTTGCGGAATTTGCGGCAAAGACCTTCGGCGCCAGGGTGGTCGGGCTCACCATCAGCAGGGAGCAGCGGGACTTCGCGCAGCGGCGAATCCAGGAAGCGGGCCTTGCCGACAACGTCGAAATCCGGCTGCAGGACTATCGCGACGAGCGCGACCGGTACGACCGCATCGCCTCGATCGAGATGATCGAGGCGGTCGGCGAGCAATTCTGGCCGAAATATTTCTCGCAGCTGCGCGACCGGCTGCTGCCCGGCGGGCTTGCCGGCATCCAGGCCATCACCATCCAGGACAACCTGTTCCAGACCTATCGCCGCGAGGTCGATTTCATCCAGCGCTACGTTTTTCCCGGCGGCATGCTGCCTTCGCCGCAGATCCTGAAAGCGCTGGGCGAGCGGTTCGGTGTTCCCGTCATCCGCGAACGCATTTTCGGACAAGATTATGCCAAGACGCTGGCGATCTGGCGAAGCAATTTCCGCGCGGCCTGGCCCAACCTGATGCCGTCAGGTTTCGACGACCGGTTCCGCCGTCTGTGGGAATACTACCTCGCCTATTGCGAGGCCGGCTTCCTGTCGGGCAATATCGACGTGCGCCAGGTGGTGTTCGCGAAGTCGAAATAGCTGCACTGCGAAAAGCGATGCAAAACCAGCTTCCACTTTGGATGAGGCCGCTCTAGGGTCGTCGCCAGATTTGGCAACGGACTGGCGCTTTTCCTGACATGAGAATCAACAACGACGTCGTCGAAGCGATCGGCAACACGCCGCTCATCAAACTGAAGCACGCTTCCGAAGCGACCGGCTGCACCATCCTTGGCAAGGCCGAGTTCATGAATCCCGGCCAGTCGGTCAAGGACCGCGCGGGCAAATGGATGATCCTCGAAGCCGAGAAGCGCGGCGATCTCAAGCCCGGCGGCCTCGTGCTGGAAGCGACCGCCGGCAATACCGGGATCGGTCTTGCCGTGGTGGCGAGCGCGCGCGGCTACCGCACCATGATCCTGATTCCGGAAACCCAGAGCCAGGAAAAGAAGGACATGCTCCGGCTATGCGGCGCCGAGCTGATCGAAGTGCCGGCGCTGCCTTACAGCAATCCCAACAATTATCAGCATGTCGGCAAGAGGCTCGCCGAACAGCTCCGCAAGACCGAGCCGAACGGCGTGCTGTTCGCCGATCAATGGAACAACCTCGACAACGCCAAGGCCCATTACGATTCCACGGGGCCGGAAATCTGGCAGCAGACCGGCGGCAAGATCGACGGCTTCATCTGCTCGGTGGGCACCGGCGGCACGCTGGCCGGCACCAGCCGCTATCTGAAGGAAAAGCACCCGGGCATCGTCAACGCCTGTGCCGATCCGCCGGGTTTCGCGATGTATGAGCTGTTCAAGCACGGCCATGCCAAATCAACTCCGGGCAATTCGATCACCGAAGGCATCGGGCTAGGCCGCGTCACGCCCGTGATCGAAACAGCCAAGGTCGACGACGCCTTTCTGATTCCCGACGAGGAATCCGTGCCGGTCATCTATGACCTGCTCGAGCACGAAGGCCTGTGTCTCGGCGGTTCGACCGGAGTCAATGTCGCCGGCGCCATCCGGCTTGCCAGGCAGCTCGGTCCGGGCAAGACCATCGTGACCATTCTCTGCGATTCCGGAAACCGCTATCAGTCGAAACTGTTCAATCCGAATTTCATGCGCTCGAAAAACCTTCCGGTGCCGGAATGGCTCGAAAGGAAGAAGAGCGAGATCGACGTGCCCTTCATGAAGGTGTGACCGCGGCCGGACGTCAGTATTTGCGGTGGCCGAATTGGGTCCCTGTCGCACGCGCGATACGTGCCGCAACGACTGCCCCAGTGTCCGCCCTTGCTGACGAGCTGTCGGGCTTGCTCGGCGTGCCACCATAGGTCGGCTCTTCATGGTCGCCGCCCGGCCAGAACAGCAGCGCCAGAAGCATTCCCAAATTCATCAGCGCGCCGACGATGGTGCCGTGCTGGTCGTCGCCGACCGACCAGGCCGGGATCTTGCCCGCCACGACCTTGTCGACGATCGCGATCGCGATCCATAGAGGGATCACGCAGACCGGATCCCAGCCAATGTCGCGGATGCGCATCGATTGCAGCGTGAAGCTCGCCCAGCCGAAAAACATGATTGCGACGATGGTCGGCCAGAACTTCAGCAGGTTTTCCGGCGAAAGCATCCCGCGCGGGGTCGACTGAAAGAAATAAGTCGCAATGCCGTAACAGATGGCGGTCATTATGATCGCCAGTGCAATCGTGGCCAGGAAGTAGTGCAGCCGGCCGAGGCGGGCATTGAAACCGAACAGGAAACCCAGCATTGGTCCATTCCTTTTGACGCCAAAAGGGCCCCCATTGCTTTCGACGGAATGAACGGGGCCGGTGCTGAAGGGCTATGGTTTCCAGCAGCTTGCAGCGAAACTTAAAAGTGGATTCGCGGTCACCGCAGGATCTGGCTGAGGAACAGCCTGGTCCGCGCGTGCTGGGGATGGGCGAAGAAGTTTTCCGGCGTGTTCAATTCGATGATCTGGCCGGCGTCCATGAACACGATGCGGTTGGCGACTTCGCGGGCAAATCCCATTTCGTGGGTGACGACCAGCATGGTCATGCCCTCCCTGGCGAGGTCGACCATGGTGTCGAGCACTTCCTTGACCATCTCGGGATCGAGCGCGGACGTCGGCTCGTCGAACAGCATGACCTTCGGGTTCATGGTCAGCGCGCGCGCGATGGCGACGCGCTGCTGCTGGCCGCCGGACATCTGTCCCGGATATTTGTTGGCCTGATGCGGGATCTTCACCCGCTCCAGGTATTTCATGGCGGCGGCTTCGGCGTCCTTCTTCGGGACATTGCGCACCCAGATCGGCGCCAGCGTGCAGTTCTCCAGCACCGTCAGATGCGGAAACAGATTAAAACTCTGAAACACCATGCCGACCTCGCGCCGGACTTCGTCGACGCGCCGCAGATTCGGCCCCAGTTCGATGCCATCGACCACGATCCGGCCCTCCTGGAATTCCTCCAGCGCGTTGATGCAGCGGATCAGCGTGGATTTGCCCGAGCCGGACGGGCCGCAGATCACGATGCGCTCGCTCTTCGCGACATCGAGGTTGATGTCGCGCAGCACGTGAAAATCCCCGTACCACTTGTTGAGGCCGATGATGTTGACGATCGAGTTGTCGGTCATGGTGAGCTACTCAATTACGCCGGTGTGCGTTCAGCCTGTTCTCGACGAACAGCGAATAACGCGACATGCCAAAACAGAAGATGAAATAGATCATGCCGGTGAAGGCAAAGCCCGTGAACAGCGTGGTCGGCGTCGCCCAGACCGGGTCGGAGAACGCGGCGCGCAACGAGCCCAGCAGATCGAACAATGCGACGATCAGGACCAGCGAGGTGTCCTTGAACAATGCGATGAAGCTGTTGACGAGGCCGGGAATGACGTGGCGCAGCGCCTGCGGCATCACGATCAGCGCCGTCGTCTTCCACCAGGACAGGCCGAGCGCACTCGCCGCCTCGCCTTGTCCGCGCGGGATCGCCTGCAGGCCGCCGCGGATCACCTCGGCCTGGTAGGCGCCGGCGAACAGCGCGATACCGATCAGGGCCCGCACCAGGCCGTCGACGGTAAAACCCGTCGGCACGAACAGCGGCAGCATGTAGGTGGCGAAGAACAGCACCGTGATCAGCGGAACGCCGCGCCAGAATTCGATGAAGATGATCGAGAAGATCCGGATCAGCGGAATCGTCGAGCGCCGGCCGAGCGCCAGCGCGATGCCGACCGGCATCGAGGCGACGATGCCGGTGACCGACAATACCAGGGTCACCAGCAGGCCGCCCCACAGCCGCGTATCGACGACAGGCAATCCGCCGCGGTCCAGTCCCATCACCGCGATCACGATTCCGATGCCGGCAAAAGCCGCAAGGCTGCCGATCAAGGAGCGCCAGCCGGACCGCGTGCCGCCGCTGACCCAGAACAGCAGGGCCGTAACGATCGCGGCCGTCACCGCAAGGTCGAGCCACACCGGTTGGCCGGACATCGCAATCTGATCGCGCAGCCAGATCAGCGGCCAAAGCAGCCAGGAGATGCCGGCACTGAGCAGGACGATCAGCTTGCCGAGCGCCCACAGCAGCGGGCCGATCACAGCGGCGGTCTGTCCGGCATTGACGAGTTGTCGGCCGGCCTCGCCGAGACTGTCGTTGGTGCCTGACAGGATTCCAGCCGTCCAGCTGACGCCGAATCCCTGCAGCCCGCCGCCATGCAGCAGGAAGAACGCGACGACCGGAAATGCCAGGAAGAGCAGCCCGGAATTGAGGCCCTTGGCGGGCAACCGCGGAATCAGCAAGGGCAGCAGCAGGATCGCGGCGAGGGCAAAAGTCAGGTTGGCCCGCCAGCGCTCCGGCTCCGGATAAAAGCCGTAGATCAGCTGGCTGAACTTTGCCTGGATGAACGGCCAGCATGCGCCGACCGGATGTCCGGCATTTTCGGCAAGGCAGGCGTTGCGGTCGGCGCCGCTCCAGACCGCATCGACCAGCAGGAAATCTTATCCCGGGAACCGCGATGAACCACAACAGCAGCGCACTCACGATCGTGAGCAGGATGTTGGTCGGCGAATTGAACAGGCGCGTGCGCAGGAAGCCGACGAAGCCGGTGGTCTTGATCGGCGCGGGACGCTCGGAAACGAGTGCGTCGCGAACGAAAGCGGATGACGTGATGTCGCTCATCCACCCATGCTCCGCCCGATCCGCCAACCGTAGAAGCTCATGATCGCGCTCGTTACCAGCGAGATCAGGAGATAGACGCCCATGGTGATGCCGATGATCTCGATTGCCTGCCCGGTCTGGCTGAGCGTGGTCCCCGCAAATACCGAGACCAGGTCGGGATAGCCGATCGCCACGGCCAGCGACGAATTCTTGGTGAGGTTGAGGTACTGGTTGGTGAGCGGCGGCAGGATCACCCGCATCGCCTGCGGGATCACGATCAGCCGCAGCACCGCCCCCCGCTGCAGCCCCAGCGACGATCCCGCCTCCATCTGCCCCTTGTGCACCGACAGGATGCCGGCGCGCACGATCTCGGCGATGAAGGCGGCCGTGTAGGTCGACAGCGCCAGCGTCAGCGCAACGAACTCCGGAATGACGCGCGAGCCGCCGGCAAAATTGAAGCCTCTGAGAACCGGCACTTCAAACGTCACGGGCGCGCCGAAGACCAGCGCGGACACCAGCGGCAATCCGACCAACAGGCCGAGCGCGTAGGGCCATATCCTGATCACCCTGCCGCTTTCGAACAATTGGCGGCGCGCGTAACGCCACAACCCGATGGCGGCAACGATTGCGACAAGCGCGGCAATCACAAAGGGCTCGAAACCGGGATTGCCGACAGGCTTTGGAATCACCAGTCCGCGATTGCTGAGGAAGAAGCTGCCGAACAGCGAGATGCTCTGCCTTGGATTGGGCAGCGCCCCGAGCACCGCCAGATACCAGAACAGGATCTGGAACAGGAGCGGCACATTGCGGATCGCCTCGACATAGCCGCCGGCGATCCGCGACAAGAGCCAGTTCGGCGAGAGCCGGCCCAGCGCAACCAGGAAACCGATCACGGTGGCAAAGAAAATGCCGATGATCGAGACCAGCAGCGTGTTGAGCAGACCCACGAAGAAGACGCGCGTATAGGTGTCGGATCCGGAATACGGAATCAGGTTCTGACTGACGTCAAAACCCGCCGTGTTGTTCAGGAATCCGAAACCGGAGGTGATCCGCTGCGCCTCAAGATTGGCGCGGGCGTTGGCGACGATCTCGTAGCCGATCCAGGCCAGGGCGGCGACGAACACGATCTGGGCGAAAAACCCCTTCCAGCCCGCGCGGCCGCCGAGAGCGTGCCGCAGCTTGGCGGCAAACTGCGACGGCGCGTGTCGGGGCTCGATGCTCATCGCCGCAGGCCAGCCGGCCGGCGATCAGCGGATCGGCGGCGCGTACTGAATTCCGCCCTTGTTCCAGAGCTGGTTGAGGCCGCGGGCGATGCCGAGCTTGGAGCCGGCGCCGACGTTGCGATCGAAGGTTTCGCCGTAGTTGCCGACCGCCTTCACGATCCGCGCCACCCAATCCTTGGTGACGCCGAGCGATTCGCCGAGATTGCCGTCGGTGCCGAACACGCGCTTGAGCTCCGGCTTGTCGGATTTGGCCATGTCGTCGACGTTCTTCTGGGTAATGCCGAGTTCTTCGGCGTCGACCATGGCGAACAGCGTCCACTTCACGAGATCGAACCATTGATCGTCGCCATGGCGCACCATCGGGCCGAGCGGCTCTTTCGAGATCACTTCAGGGAGCACGGCGTGATCGGCCGGATTGGCAAGTTTCAGGCGCTCGGCATAGAGCTGCGAGACGTCGGAGGTGAATACGTCGCATCGTCCGGATTCATAGGCCTTGACGGTCTCGTCCGCGGTGCCGAATGCGATCACCTCATACTTCATGTTGTTGCTCTTGAAGTAGTCGGCGAGATTCTGCTCCGTGGTGGTGCCGGTCTGCACGCAGACGGAAGCGCTGTTCAGCTCGAGGGCGGAATTCACCTTGAGCGATTTCTTCACCAGAAAACCCTGGCCGTCGTAGTAGGTCACGCCGGTGAAATTGGCGCCGAGCGAGGTGTCGCGGGAAAGCGTCCAGGTGGTATTGCGCGAGAGCACGTCGATTTCGCCGGATTGCAGGGCGGTGAAACGATCCTTGGCCGACAACGGCACGAACTTGACCTTGGTGGGATCGTTGAAGATGACGGCGGCGATCGCGCGGCAGACGTCGACGTCGATGCCGGTCCAGTTACCCTTGTCGTCCGGCGAGGAAAAACCCGGCAAACCCTGGCTGACGCCGCAGGACAGCATGCCCCGGTCCTTGACCGTCTTGAGCGTTTGCGCTGTAGCGGCCTGGGTCGAGAAAGCCGCGGCGAAAGCAAGGGAGAAAACCAGGGATACGCGTTTCATGGCAAAGCCTTTCAAGGGTCGTCCGGGAACATTTGCTCGTCGTCGTGCACGCCGAAGGGCCAATCCTGTGATCCACCGCCGCAAATGCCGGTATGACAGGCAGTTTAGCGCAGGCCGGTCAGACGATGGATCGAAGATCGCGGCAGGCCCCTCAACGTGCAGCGACTGAATAGCTCGGCTGCATCACAGAACGACTGGCGACCGGGGTCAAGGGGTTGACGGCCCTCTTCCAGGTCCTGTTATTAACAAATCCGCCCCGTGTCGCCGCCCGGCGGATCTGCTCAACAAAAGGGCGTACGTGGCTGCGGCAAAAGGTCTTTGGTGACGAACGCATGAAATCCTCAGGAGATGATGGAGTATCGCCGCCGCGGAAGGCAGAAACCACTCTGGTGACGGCCGGGCGCGATACCAAGGCTCAGAAGGGATTCGTCAATCCGCCGGTCGTTCACGGCTCCACCGTGCTCTATCCGACCGCTGACGATCTGCACGCCCATCGCGGCGAGTTCCAGTATGGCCGCCGCGGAACCCCGACCACGAAGGCATTGCAGCAGGCGCTGATGGCGCTGGAAGGCCCGCAATGCGCCGGCGTCGGGCTTGCGCCTTCGGGCCTGGCCGCGATCACCACGACGCTGCTTGCGGTGCTGAAAGCAGGCGATCATCTATTGGTCTGCGACAATGCCTACCGCCCGACGCGCAATTTCTGCAACGGCCTGCTCGCGCGCTATGGCGTCGAAACCAGCTATTTCGATCCACTGATCGGCGACGGCATCTCCGGGCTATTCAAGCCAAACACAAGGGCGGTACTGGTCGAGGCGCCAGGATCGCAATCCTTCGAAATGCCCGACATCCCCGCGATCGCCTCGGTCGCGCATGCGCGCGGCGCGCTAGTGATCGATGACAATACCTGGGCAACCCCACTGTTTCACCGCTCGCTCGAACAGGGCGTCGATATCAGCATGCAGGCCGCGACCAAATATATCGGCGGCCACTCCGATATCATGTTCGGCACGATTTCGGCCAATGCCAAGGCCTGGCCGCTGGTGGCCGAAGCGATCCAGTTGCTCGGCGTCTGCGCCGGACCGGATGACGTGTTCCTGGCGATCCGCGGTCTGCGCACGCTGGCGGTGCGGCTGGCGCAGCATCATCGCTCCGGGCTGGAGATGGCGCGATGGCTGGCGACACGGCCCGAAGTCGCGAGGGTTTTGCACCCTGCCCTGGAGAGCGATCCGGGCCATGCGATCTGGAAACGGGACTTTACCGGCGCGTCCGGGCTGTTCAGCGTCGTGCTCAAGCCGGCGCCGCAAAAAGCCGTCGACGCCCTGCTCGACACCGTCGAACTGTTCGGCATGGGCTATTCATGGGGCGGCTTCGAGAGCCTGGTCATTCCATTCGACTGCGACAGCTATCGCACCGCCACCAAATGGGCGCCGGGCGGCCCGACCATGAGACTCCATATCGGCCTGGAGAATGTCGAGGATCTCAAGGCCGACCTCGCGCGCGGATTTGCGGCCTTCAACGCGGCCGGCGGCGTCAACGCGTAAGGCTCACGCTCGGGCCTCAGTCCGTTATCGTCGGATACAGTCGCTGTCGTACCGGGCGGCCGATCTTCGTCGCGGCCAGTGCTTCGAGCCGTGGCGGCGATGGCTCGTCTCGCGATCAAGCGCCTCGCCGAGGCCCCTCACCTCACCCGCCTGACGCCACGCCGGCATTCGCCGGCCCCGGAATTCTACGGATTCCTTCGCAGATTGCTAACCCTCCGTTCACCATGAGGACAAAACCCCTCCTTCGTTTCGGTAAACGGGCCCGCACTGCAAGTTCACTTATACTTTTACCGCTTAGTCATCGCTGCGGGGGAAGCTGCCGCCAGCATTGAATTCAAGTATCCCGGCGTAAAGCAGCTAGTAAGCGTATGAATGTAGCGCGTATTGTCGTCCTGGCCATCGCCCTCAGTGCGGGCGGCGTGGCCGCCTATCTTGCGAGCGGCTCGGACAATAACAAGTCCGCCCCGGTCGAACCGGTTGCAAAACTGCAGACCGAGGAGGTCCTGGTCGCCAAGTCCGACATCGGCCTTGGCCAGACCGTCAGCGCTGACAATCTCCAGTGGCAAGCCTGGCCCGCCGGCGCCGCCAGCAACAATTTCATCCGCCGCAGCGACCGTCCGGAGGCAACCACCCAGATCGCCGGCTCGATCGCGCGAGCCCCCTTCATCGCGGGCGAGCCGATCCGCGAGCCGAAGCTGGTCAAGGCCAACGGCTCCGGCTTCATGGCGGCGATCCTGCCCACCGGCATGCGCGCCGTCTCGACCGAAATCTCTCCGGAAACCGGCGCCGGCGGCTTCATCCTGCCCAACGATCGCGTCGACGTCATTCTCTCCAAGCGCGAGCGGAATGCTGCACTTCCGGGTTCGCCCGACGTCGTCAACTCGGAAATCATCCTGCCCAACATTCGCGTTCTCGCGATCGATCAGGCGCCGAAGGAAAAGGATGGCCAGAACAGCGTGGTCGGCAAGACCGTCACGCTCGAGCTCAGGCCCGAGCAGGCGGAAACGCTCGCCCGTTCGCGCCAGACCGGCACGCTGTCGCTGGCGCTGCGCAGCATCACCGACATCAACATGGCCGAAAACAAGACCGAAACAGATCAGTCTCCGAAGCGAGGCGAAACCGTCAACGTGGTTCGCTACGGCATCCAAAGTTCGACGACGACACAGAAGTGATCGAAAGGACGTCCGACATGAAGAGCGGGGGATTTCAGCCGGCGATGCGAACCTTTTTGGTCAGCGCCCTGTCGTTTTCGGCCGTCGCAGCGCTGGCGCTCAGTCCGGTCCTGACGCCGGTCGTGGCTGCCGATTCGAAGGCCATGCCGGCCGCCGGCGGAGCGGCGAAGACACGTTTTCTCTCGCTCGGCATCGGCAAATCCGTGATCGTCGACATGCCGCGCGACATCAAGGATGTGCTGGTCGCCGACCCCAAGATTGCCAACGCCGTCGTCCGCTCGCCGCAGCGCGCCTACATCATCGGCGAAACGGTCGGCCAGACCAACGTCGTGTTCTTCGATTCCGACGGTCAACAGGTTGCGTCCTACGACATCGCGGTCAAGCGCGACCTCAACGGCGTGCGCGCGGCCTTGCAGCAATCCCTGCCGGGCGTCCAGATCGAAGGCGTTGGCGACGGCGTCGTGCTGACCGGCTCGGTCGCGAGTCCGGTCGAAGCGCAGCAGGCGGGCGATATCGCGGCGCGGCTGGTGGGCGGCGGCGACAAGGTCGTCAACTCGATCCTCGTGCGGGGTCGTGACCAGGTGATGCTGAAGGTCACGGTCGCCGAAGTGCGGCGGGACATCATCAAGCAGATGGGCGTCGATCTCTCGGCCAGCATGAACTACGGCACCGCGGTCGTGAACTTCAACAATACCACCCCGTTCACCGCGAACAACGGACCTCTCGTTCCCGAGAACGGCTTGCTCGGGGCGGCCTTGACCAAAGCCGGGACGCCGTCCGTCCAGGCCACCCTGCGCGCGATGGAGAGCGCAGGTGTGGTGCGGACGCTGGCGGAGCCGAACCTGACGGCGATCTCCGGCGAGTCCGCGACATTCATCTCGGGCGGCGAATTTCCGATCCCGACCGGCGTGACCTGCCAAACCGCGACGACTGGCACGATCGGAAATTGCGTCCAGACGGTCAGTTTCAAGAAGTTCGGCATCTCGCTCAACTTCACGCCGGTGGTGCTCACGGAGGGCCGGATCTCCTTGCGGGTGATGACCGAAGTGTCGGAAATCTCGCAAGAGAACGCTTTGACCGGCGGTCAGGGCGGAACGACGATTCCCTCGATCAAGACCCGCCGCGCGGAGACCACGCTTGAAATCCCCTCCGGCGGCTCGATCGCGATGGCGGGCCTGATCCAGGAACAAACCAAGCAGGCCGTGAACGGATTGCCGGGGATCGACGAGTTGCCGGTTCTCGGGGCGCTTTTCAGGAGCCAGGACTTCGTCAACCACCAGACCGAACTGATGGTCATCGTCACTCCCTACATCGTTCGCGCCGTTGCCCAGAAGGAGCTGTCGCGTCCCGATGACGGGTTTGCGCCGGCGACGGACGCCCAATCGACGCTGCTGGCCCAGATCAATCGCATATACGGCACCGCGGGTCGCGTCGAACAGGTCGGAAACTACCAGCCCAATTTCGGTTTCATCATTGACTGAGACGGCACTGCCCTAGCGGGGACGAGGACAGAACGATGACAAACAAGACACCGGCCGATCGCCACCGACGCCTGCGCCTGCTTGGCGCGCTCGCCAGCCTTTCCGTCGTCCTGGGTGCGTGCAACTACACCGGTGGCGAAGCGGTGACGGCGAGCATTCCCGACGATTACCGCCTGCGCCACCCCATCGCGGTCCAGGAAGCCAACCGCTCGATCGTGATCTTCGTCGGTCATGCCCGCGGCGGCCTCTCCACTCCGCAGCGCGCGGACGTCCTCGGGCTGGCGCAGACATGGGTTCGTGAAGGCACCGGCGCGATCGTGGCCGACGTGCCGGTCGATACGCCGAACGCTCGGGCCGCGGCCAGTGCCTTCGGCGAGATCCGGTCACTCCTTGCGGCGGGCGGCGTGCCTCCCCGCGGAATTACGCTGCATCACTATCATCCGGACGATCCGCGAACGCTCGCGACGATCCGACTGAGTTATACGAGGATCGCGGCGGTCGCCGGACCCTGCGGGATGTGGCCGGATGATCTCGGCCCCTCGCTCCTGAACAAAGGCTATTCCGAGAACAAGTCCTATTACAATTTCGGCTGCGCCTACCAGCGCAACCTTGCCGCGATGATCGACAATCCGGCCGACCTCGAGCAGCCCCGGTCTGAAACCGCCGCCTACACGATACGGCGCTCGGAGGCGTTCGAGAAATATCGCAAGGGCGAGCCGACCGCGACCACCTACCCCGACGCAGAAAAAGCCAAACTCAGCGATACAGGCAAATGATCAGCGCCCGCCATACCCACGAAGAGCAGCCGGACAACGAGCCGGAGGCGAACGATTACATTTCTCCGGCACCCCGCGTGTCGGTTCAGGCCTTTTGCGCGACGACGGAAACCGCCGCCGCGGTACAGGCGGCCGGCGAAGACCGCCGCCTCGCCAAGACCCACCTCACCGTCAAGATGGGCGGCATCGTTGCCGCCATCGATACCTATCACACCCAGCCTACCCCGAACGTGATCATCCTGGAGACCGAAGCCAACAGCGATATTCTCGCCGGCCTCGACGAGCTCGCAACCGTGTGCGATCCCGGAACCCGTGTGGTCGTGATCGGCGGCTCCCACGATGTCGCGCCCTATCGCGAACTGGTGCGGCGTGGCGTCAACGACTATGTCATCGGGCCGGTGGTTGCCCTTGATGTGGTGCGCTCGATTTGCAGCCTGTTTTCCGCGTCGGAGGCCATCGCCGTCGGCCGGATCATCGCCGTGGTCGGCGCCAAGGGCGGCGTTGGCGCATCGACCGTCGCACACAATGTGGCGTGGGCGATCGCCCGCGATCTCGCGCTGGATTCCGTGGTGATCGATCTCGACCTCGCCTTCGGCACTGCCAGTCTCGACTACAACAAGGATCCGGTCCAGGGCATCGCCAACGCGGTGTTCTCGCCCGACCGGCCCGATACCGCGCTGATCGAACGGCTGATGGCGAAATGCACCGACCGTCTCAGCCTGCTGGCGGCGCCGGCGACGCTGGAGCGCGTCTACGACCTCGGCGAGCAGGCCTTCGATGCGGTCTTCGATACGCTGCGCATGACGACGCCCTGCATCGTGCTGGACGTTCCACATCAATGGTCGGGATGGGCCAGGCGCGCGCTGATCAGCGCGGATGACATTCTGATCGTGGCCGAGCCCGACCTCGCCAACCTGCGCAATGCCAAGAACATGATCAGCCTGCTGAAGGCGGCGCGCCCCAATGATCAGCCACCGCTATATTGTCTCAATCAGGTCGGCATGCCGAAGCGTCCGGAAATCGATGCGAAGGGTTTTGCCAAGACCATCGAAAGCAAGCCGATCGCCTCCATTCCATTCGACCCGAAATTGTTCGGCACGGCAGCCAATAACGGCCAGATGATTGCGGAAATCTCCGGGCGTCACCGCACCACCGGTCTGTTCCTGCAGATGGCGAACCGGCTGACCGGCCGCAGCGACGCCAAGAAGCCGCGGTCTTCGTTCCTGGCGCCGATCCTCAGGAAGCTACGCGCAGGTTAGGCTTTCGCCTGACGTCATTCGGGGCGGCCGGCAACGGCCGCCTTTTTGCTGTCCGTCTCCGCGCGGGCGCCCTCCTTGCGGGACAGCAGCCGCTTCAGATACGCGACGCTCGCGGTCGCCTCCTCGGCCGGCCGATCGGCCTTCAGGATGCTTTCCGCCTCGGTCAGCCGGCCCTGCAGGCCAACCACCAGCGCCAGATTCTGCCGCACGCGCGGGCTCGCACCGGTGCGGCCATAGGCGCGGCGCAGCGTCTCTTCCGCCTTGGGGAGATCCTTCGAAAGCATGTAGGACAGGCCGAGGTTGGACAGGACGGAAGGGTCGTCAGGCGCGATCTTCAGCGCGCTTGCATAATACTGCCGGGCTTCGTCGTATCGGCCGAGCTGGTCGAGACGGCGCCCTGGGCTGACAGGATCCGCCAGTCGGGATTGTCGGGGGTGTGGGCGCGGCCGAGGATGTCGAAGGCTTTCTCGAAATTGCCATTGTCCGCCAGCGCGCGCCCGTATCCGGCAAGCAGCGCCTTGTTCTCCGCGTGGGCAATCGTCGCCTGTTCGAGCACGGCAACCGCCTGGGCGCGTTGTCCGGTGGCGCGCAACGCCCTGGCGTATTGCAGCGCCGCGTCGGCATCCCCGGGATTGGCGCGATAGCGATCGCCCTGGGCATCGAGATCGCGCCGCGGATCGGCGGCACGGCTTGCTTCGGCCTCCTCGCCGAGCGATCCCGTGATGTCGGACGCGCCATCGGTCTGGCAGCTGCAAAGCGCCAGCACCAGGATCGCGGACGATACGATGGATGCAACATGTCTCGCGGAGCAGTATGACGGGAGCGACTGCCGGAGCATTTGCTTTGACCTATGGGCGGTGACCGACCATAGATGCACTGGTTAACCCTAAATTCCCGTTAACCCGGCCCTGCTCCTGGCTGGCAGTCACAGCCGTGCCGAACGAATTCGCCGGTGCCGGTCCGTTGCGGCTCGCCGGCACGCTCAGCCGGCCTCGATAGCTGGAAGCGCCTCTCCGGTCTAATCGACGAACTGCGCGCCGAATTCACAGCCGATCCGCCAGGCGAGCTTGCATTGGCGCGGGCGGCCTTCGGACAGAATGATGGTGAACTCCGAGGGGATGTCGATGAATTCGGCGACGACCTTCACGCCGCCATCCGAGATGTCCGTGATCGTGCAGTCGCGCGGCAGCGACCCCCCAAGCTGGATCTTCGCGAGCCGCCTGCACAGATGACGTTCGCTTCTACGACGGTTCATCAACATGTCGATCTTTCGCCTTGCTCTGCACCGGTGATCCCGGCATCCCTATTGCCTTTTTACCGAAGACTCCTTGGAAATTGCCTAGCGGGACCGCTTGCAATGTATCTGTTCCGTTTCAATTCCTTTTACCGAGCTTCTCCCGCCTGTCCCGAATTGCCGCCGGAAATGCCGGGAATCCCCCGAAAACGCAGGAAAATCGGTTTCGTGCCGGCCCGCGGGGCCTCTTAACCGCCGACGCCGGTAACCCTGAAGGCACTTCGATTTTTCCAGCCGGCCGCAAAATAGCCGATGGCGCGGGCTCGCCCCGTGGACGGCGCGAGCCCTGGTCTCGTTCGCAACCCAGCGAGCGTCTATAACTGGGCGAAGAATTTGAGCAGCATCGCACGCCGCGCCGACTCGCGCGTCACGCAGGCGGCATGCATGGTGATCGACATCGATCCCTGAATCTTGTCGTCGTAAAACTGGCAGGTGGTGTCGCGATAGGCCGTCCAGGCGCGCTGCATGGCGCGCGCCTTGGCGGTCTGCGCATCATCGAGCGTCTCGAGCAGGCTCTTGTAGTTTTCGTTGAGAAGAGCGTCCCAGATCGAATTCTCGACGAGATAGCACTCGACCACAATCGCCTTCTGGGCGGCCTCCTCCGGCTTGCCCATGCAGGGTTCGGCGACGAGGCCGAACAGGCACTGCCGTTCGCCCTCATACACATTGTCGGCGTTCTTCGTCGCGCAATCGCGGATCCTTGCGATTTCATTGGCGGTGGATTTGCGCGTCTGCGCCTCGGCCGGTTCTGCGGCAAGGCCGAGACCCACGATGCAGATCAAGCCAACGATAAACTGGCGGAGCGGTGATCTCATTTGTCGTTATTCCCAAGCGCGTCGGACAGGACGATCAGCAGGTGCGCAAATCTCGCCGGCACGATCGAACGGGTTTCATACCTGTTGGTCGCCAAAATGCTCCACAGGGTTCACCCCGGAAGACCGGGCGCTGCCGCGGTAGCCTCGCTCAGTTGCTGGCGGAGGATTGCCGGCCGTTGACGACGATGAAGTAGAGGTTGCGGGTGTAGACCACGAGGCCGAGCGCCTGGCCTGCGATGAAGACCGGATCCCTGCGATACAGCGCATAGATCAGGAGGAGGATCCCGCCGCCGATCGAGAAGAACCAGAACGCCACTGGAATCACGCTCTTGCGGGCGCGCTCGGAGGCGATCCACTGCACCACGAAGCGCATGGTGAAGAACGCCTGCGCGAAGAACCCGAGCACGACCCACGCGTCGAACTTGATGACGAAGACATCGTGCAGGTAGCTGCCGAGGCTGCTGAGTAGTTCGGTCATGAGGTCACCTCGGTCGCGACAGGTGTCGGTTTCTTGCGGCGGATCAGCCACCATACGCCGGCAAGATCCATGATGCCGATCCATAGCCGGTCGAAGAAGCCGTAGTTCGACACGCCGGAACGGCGCGGCCGGTCGACCACGTCAACATAGGCGATCTCGTAGCCCTCGCGGCGCACCAGCGCCGGCAGGAAACGATGCAGCCCGTCGAAATAAGGCATCATCAGGAACACCTCGCGGCGGAACGCCTTCAGGCCACAGCCGGTGTCACGGGTGCCGTCGCGCAGAACGACGTTGCGTACGCCGTTGGCGATGCGCGACTGGATCTTCTTGAAGCCGGTGTCCTTGCGGCCGACTCGCTGGCCGGCGGCAAGGCCAACGCGCGCGCCGCCGCCATCGATCGCCGCGATCAGCTCCGGCAGGAACGCCGGATCGTTCTGGCCGTCGCCGTCGAGCGTCGCCACGATGGCGCCGTGCGCGGCGCGCACCCCGCTGCGCACGGCTGCCGACTGTCCCGCGGAGGCGGCGTGACGGATCTGGCGCAAATTGCTCCGGCTCTTCATCTCGGCCGAAAGGCGCGCAGCGGTGACGTCCGTCGAACCGTCGTTGACGTAGACGATCTCGTACACCCAACGGCCGTCGAGGGCGGCAGCGATTTCGGCGATCAGCGGGCTGATGTTCTCGGCCTCGTTGCGCACGGGAACGACGATGGAAACGACCACCGCGGCTGTGTCAGAAGCAGGCAAATCAACGCTCGCCGTTGGAGTGGGCCATCCCCCGGCGACGTTGGCCGTCCGGCGGTTTTAGCGTCCGCTTCTTATGGGGCCGAAGCCCTCCGGGCAACCCTTTTGCGATGCCCCGAAATGCTCCGAAGCGGCACAATTCTGCCATCGCGATGGATCGCGAAGCCGAGGCGGCGCGCGGCGAACCAGTAGCGCACGGCCATGGCGCCGACCACGCCCACCAGGGCGCCCGCGACCACATCGCTCGGGTGATGGGCGAGCAGCACCAGGCGGCTGGCGGCGATTAGGAGCGCATAGACGATCATCGCCGCCCGTGCACGCGGCCACAGCGCGGACACCGCGAAAGCCAGCGCAAAGGCCGTGATGGCATGCGCCGATGGAAAGCTCGCATAGGCCTCGGTTCCGGCAAACGGCGCGAAATTGAAGGGATTGGCGTGGCCTCCCACGAACGGCCGGCCGCGCCCGACCACCCATTTCATCATTTCGCCGGCAAACAGCGGCGCCAACAGCGCGAAAAACACGAACTGCAGGCGCAAGCCGAAGCCAAGCCATTGCGCGCGCGAGGTTCCCCGCAGGCCTGCGGCGACCAGTCCAACCATCAGCGCCATCGCGGCCAAGAGGGACAATACATAGGCGTCCTTGCCCAAATCGGTCAGGATGCGGACTGGCCAAAGGCTCGGCGTGCCGCGCGGCGGCATCCAGCCGATCTCCTGGGCATCGAGCCACGCCATCAGCGCGATGATCGCGGCGCTGACCATCGCCGTGATCAGGAGGCTGTGCCGTGCCAGTCGGCGCGCCGCCTCGGCGCGCCGCGAATGTGACGGCGGCCGCACGATCTGCCAAAGCGAGATTCGCGCCAGCGCGAACAGGCTTGCAGAATAGCCCGGGGGATGGCCGACGCCGGCCGGGAGCGACATCTTACTCCGTGCCTTCGGAGCGGAAGATCGCAATCGAGATCGCGCGCCCTTGCGAGATGTTGTAGCCGTCGATGCGGGTGGCGACGTTGTAACGCAAGCCGATGGCTTCGGCGCGCGCGGCAAATGCGCGTTCCGAGCGCTGCTCCACCAGCGCGAAACGGCAACTGCCCTGGCCCAGGAAATCCGCAGCGCCGGAGCCGTCCGTCAGCAGCGTCTCGGTACCGGTCATGAACACCAGGCTCGGCTCGTGAAAGCCCGCCGCGGCGGCCCTCGGCCCGACACAGACCACGTTGCGCAGCGCATGCGCGATCTCCGCGCTCGGAAACACCGGCGTCAGCGCCGGCAACACCACGCCGTAAACGGCAAAGGCCAGAAACATCGCCGCGACCACGGCATTCAACAACGAGCGTTCGGCGCGATTGTCGTCATAGAGCCACCACGCGAACAGCCCGAAGATCATCGCCGCCGCCACGAACGGCCACGCCAGGAACACCGGCTGACGCGTCAGCGTGATCGCGCCGACGACCGCGATGACCGAGGTAATCGCCGGAATGGCAAACCACCAGGCGGCGCCGCGCCGCAGCCACGAGCGCGACAGCACGCGCCGCTCCAGCGCGCCGACGGTCAGGATCGCGATCGCCGGGTAGAGCGGAAGCACGTAATGCGGCAGCTTGGTCAGCACCAGTTCGAACACGATCCAGGACGGGATCAGCCATGCCAGCAGAAACTGCGCGCCGGGCTCGCGCCGCGCCCGCCAGATCGCGGGCGCCGCCATGCCTGCGAGCGGCGCGCCCGGCCAGAACGTCACCCAGAACAGCAGCAGATAGAGTCCGGGCGGCGCGCCGTGGGATTCCTGCGCGCCGAGCTTGCTCAGCATGTCGCCGCCGATCGAATCCGCGAAAAAGGCATCGCCTGCGCGCCAGAAGATCGCGACGAACCACGGCAGCACCAGGACCAGCATCCACATCAGTCCCCAGAGCGGACGCAGCCGCCGCAGCCATGCGGTCGACCGGTCGAGGATCGCCAGCGCGCCGATGGTGAGCACGACGAACATCAGGATCAGCGGCCCCTTGAGCAGGATACCCCCGGCCAACGCGGTCCAGAATATCAGCGGCCACGACCAGGGCGGATGCTCGGGATCCTCGCCGCGCTGCCAGGACAGATACACCCTCGCCAGCGCGCCCATCGCTGCAACCACCATGAGCAGCAGCATGGCGTCGGTCTTGGCGAGCCGCGCCTCGACGCCGAGCAGCACTGAACTGGCCATGATGAGACCGGCAAAGATGGCGCCGCGGCGGGTCACGAAGGCCAGCGCGGTCCAATAGGTCAGGAGCACCGCGCCGATCGCGCCGATCAGCGAGGGTACGCGATAGAGCCAGATGCGGACCTGCGCGTGCGGCAGGCCAAGCGCGGAAGCGGCCTCGACGCTTGCTGCCTGCAGCCAATAGATGCCGACCGGCTTCTTGTAGCGAACTTCATCCTGGAAGCGGATATCGACGAGGTCGCCGGTCTCGACCATTTGCTTCGTCGCCTGCGCGAACCGCGCCTCGTCGCGGTCGATCGGCGGGATGTTGAAGAATCCCGGCAGAAACAGCACGAGGCCGCACAACACGAGGAAGGCCACGGCACGCAGGTGACTGCCTGAGACAAAATCAATCGCGCCGACGAACCTGCTACCCGGATTAGCCCGGTTCTTCGGCTCGCGCGGCTCTCCAAATCGGGGGCGGGCATAGGTCTCGACCATTGGTTCCGCATACGCCGAAACCGCTATCCCGACAACCGCTTAGCTGCCCCCTATTGAATTCGGATGACAACTGTGTCCGCCGCGCCCGTGGCGTCGATAACGGTCAATCTGGCGAACCCCGGGCCGGGCGGATCGACCAGGCGCTGGCGCCGGCCGTCGATCTCGCCCACGGACACGCCATTCACCAGCATGGTCATGGGAAGGACCCCGCCGGCTACCTTGACCGGCACCGCGGAGGCCTCTGCGCCGGAACCGGCGATTTCAATCCGCGAGCCGTTCAGGGGGAACTGTATGTGGGGCGTCTGTTCGCCGCTGGTCCGGACCAGTTCCCCCACGGCACGGAACCGGCGCAGCGGCAGCGGGAGCTTGGCGTTGCTCGCCACCAGCGTCCCCTTGGGCGGCTTTGGCAGCGGAACCGGCAGTTTGCCAGACCGGGCGAAGGCATCGAACAGGATCGGCGCCGCCACGGCGCGGCCGACCAGACCGGGCACCGGCGCGCCATCGGGGCGGCCGACCCAGACCCCGATGGTCATGCGGCCATCGAAGCCGACCGACCAGGCGTCGCGATAGCCATAACTCGTGCCGGTCTTGAACGCGATCCGGTTGTGGGGGGCGTTCTCCGGCGGCGGCGAGCCGATCAGCACGTTGCCGACCTGCCAGGCCGCGACCTCGTCCATCAGCCGCAGCGAATCGCGCTTTGGCTGGCCGGCGATCTCGCGGAGCGGCGTTGTATTGCCGAGCCTTGCCAGCCCGCAATAGAGCTGCACGAGGTCCTGCAGCGTGACGCCGACGCCCCCGAGCCCCATCGCAAGCCCCGGCGCCTCGTCTTTCGGCAGTACCAGGCTGGTGCCGGCCTGCTTCAGGCGCGAGGTCAGACGGCTGGCGCCGACGCGATCCAGCAAGGCGATTGCGGGCACGTTCAGCGAGAGCTGCAGCGCCTTGCGCACGGGAACCGTGCCCTGAAAGGTCATGTCGAAATTTTCGGGCGCGTAGGAGCCGAACCGGATCGGGCGGTCGTCGATCAGGCTTTCCGGGTGGACGAAACCGTCTTCGAAGGCGAGTCCATAGATGAACGGTTTCAGCGTCGAGCCAGGCGAGCGTACCGCGCGGGTCATGTCGACCTGCCCTGCCCGCCTGTCGTCGAAATAATCCGGCGAGCCAACCCGCGCCAGCACCTCGCCGCTGGCATTGTCGACCACGAGGATGCCAACGGAGATGTTCGCACCCAAAGCCTGGGCGCGGTCCCGCGCCAGCGCTTCGAGGACCCTTTGCAGGCTCGCGTCCAGCGTCAGCCTGATGACGTCTTCGTCTTTCACGGTCGCCATCGCGGCATCGGCCGAATGCGGCGCGAGGATCGGCATCGGCTTGCGCAGCCCTGGCACCAGCGCCGCCTTGGCTTGCGCCGCGTCTTCCGGCGATACCTGATGCTCTTCGACCATGCGATCGAGCACACGGTTGCGCGCCGCGCGCGCGGCTTCGGGGTGGCGATCGAGCCGGCGGGTTTCCGGCGACTGCGGCAACGCCACCAGCAGCGCCGCTTCCGCCAGCGACAGCCGCTTCGGCTCCTTGCCGAGATAGGCGATCGAGGCGGCGCGGATGCCCTCGAGATTGCCGCCATAGGGCGCCAGCGTCAGATAGAGATCGAGGATCTGGTCCTTTGTCAGTTGCCGCTCGAGTTCGAGCGCACGGACCATCTGGCGCAGCTTCGCTTGAACCGATCGTTCGCGCCGCGGCTCCAGTAGCCGCGCCAGCTGCATGGTGATGGTCGAGCCGCCGGACACGATATGCCCCCGAGTGACCAGCTGGAACGCGGCGCGTCCGAGCGCGAGCGGATCGACGCCGGCATGAGCGCGGAAGCGACGGTCTTCATAGGCGAGCAACAGCTTGAGATAGCCGGGGTCGACGCTGGTTCTGGCGTCGACCGGCAGCCGCCAGCGGCCGTCGGCCATGGCGTAAGCCCGCAACAGCTTGCCGTTGCGGTCGACGATCGTGGTGGAGACTTGCCGCACCTGAGCCAGCGGCAACGGACCGAGCGAAACGGCCCAGCCCGCGAAGGCAGCAATCAGGATCAGGCAAGCCGCGGCGGATGCTGCGGCTATCAGCTTGATCCTACGCCAGCGGTCCGACACCGGAGCTATCGCCGTTGCTTCGCTCATTTCGCCGGAACCACCTCGACCGATCCGGTGCCGCTGCGGCCGTAGCGCGAGGGGTTGTACATGTCCTCGACATAGGCCTGCGGAAGTACGTATTTGCCGGGCGATACCGCGCGAACCACATAGGCCACCGTGAATACCGACTTGGCGTCGGCGGCACGGTCGATGGCCGCGGTGAAGCGATCGTCGCGGAATTCGGTGTGCGTCGGCTCCTGGCCGTCCTCGATCCAGTCGAGCGTACCGCTATCACCCGATGACACCAGATGCGGATTGTCGATCTCGAGACCTGCGGGGAGATAATCCGACACCATGATGTGACCGTATTCCGGCTTGGGCTCGGTGATCTTCAGCACCACCGCGAAGCGGTCGTTCTGTTTGGCTTTCGCAATATCGACCGGCTTGCCGTCGAGCGTGAAATAGTTGCGCTCGATCTTGAAGCCGTTCGATGCCGCGGGCTCCGGTGTGACCGGCGCGCCGCTGACCGAAACCACGGCCTGCACCGGCGCCTCGCCGGTGTTGGTGATCTTGATCGGCTTGCCCGCCATCTCCTGGGCCTTGTAGCTGCGATAGAGCGCCGCCTTTACTGCCGAGCCATCGAGGTCGAGGCTCATGGTCTCCTTGGCCAGCGCACGCGAGGCCAGCACCAGCCACGCATTCTCCTGGGTCGAGGTGTAGGGCGTCAGCCCGCGCGCGACTTCGACGCGGGCCACCGCCTGCGTCAGTGTCGCCTTCGGGGCATTGCCTTCGCTCGCCAGCGACACCAGGGCTGCGGCATCGCGCAAGGCGCTGCCGAAGTCGACCCGGCCGAATTGCAGCACCGGTTTCGGCGCGAGGCTTTCCAGCGCCGCGGCATAGACCCGCTCCGCCCTCGCCTTGTCGCCGACCAGCGCCAGTGCCGCCGCCAATTGCGATTTTGCGATCGGCGTCGCCAGATTGTTCAGTTTGGTATCGGCGAGATAACGCAGATCGCCGATCGGCGCAGCGCCGTTGCGGGCGAGCACGTAGAGGCCGTAAGCGAGATCGCGCCCGCCGTCCTTCTCCGGCTCGCTGGCATTCACCACGGAGTTGCGGATACGATCGAGTGCGTTCTTGAACAGGACATCCGGCACCGCAAAACCCTTTTCGCGGGCGCGGGTCAGGAAGTCCGTCACGTAGGCGTCGAGCCAGGCATCGTCGCCGCCGGCCGACCACAGCCCGAACGATCCGTTCGAACCCTGCCTCGCCAGCAGCCGGTCGATCGCGTCCTTGATGCGCTGATCGACCTCGGTGTCCATCGCAAGATGGGCGCCGGCCGCCAGATCGTTGACGTAGAGCAGCGGCATGGCGCGGCTGGTGATCTGCTCCGAGCAGCCGTGCGGATAGCGATCCAGCGCCTTCAGGATGGTCGCCGCATCCAGCGCCGTCGACATGCTGACCGACAGCGAGACGCCGCCGGTGCCCGACACCAGATCCGAGAACATGTCGGAGGTGAGCGTCAGGCTTTCGCCTTTCGCAAGCGTCCGGACCGAGCGGCGCGCCAGTATCTGCGTCGCCGGCTTGACGTCAAGCGCGTAATGCCGCGCCTGTGCCAGGCCGTTCGGACCCTTGATATCGATGTCGATATTCGCGGTGCCGGCGCCGCCCGCATCCAGCGCCAGCGACATCGAGCTGCGCTGTTTCGCTGCGAGCTTGACCGTCGTGGCGGGATTGCCGGAGACCTTCACCGGTCCCGAAATCTTGACGTTGATGGTGTAGTCGCCGGGCGCGCCTTCGACGTTGTCCAGATCAAAGCTCATGGTGCCGTGATCGCCGTTGAGCAGGAATCGCGGCAAGGTCGCCGTCAGCACCACGGGATCGCGCACCGTGACGTCGGTGGTGGCGCGGCCGAGCTTGGTCGCGGTCCAGGCCACCGCCATCACGCGCGCGGTGCCGGCGAACTCCGGAATGTCGAAACTGATCTCGGCGCTGCCGTCGGCGGCAACCGTGACGATGCCGGAATAGAGCGCCAGCGGCTTTTGCGCCGGCGGGCTGCCCTGCAGCTCGGCACCGGCGGCGTCGCCGCCCGTCTTGAGCTGGCCGCGCGTGCCCTGCATACCGTCGATCAACTGCCCATAGAGGTCGCGGATCTCGGCCGTCATCTGGCGCTGGCCGAGATAATAGTCGTCCGGCGCCGGCGGCTTGTAGTTGGTCAGATTCAGAATGCCGACATCGACCGCCGCGACGACGACCTTGGCGTCCTCGCCGGGGTTGAGACCGCCGAGTTTGACCGGCAGCTTCAGCGTCGAGTTCGGACGCACCAATGCCGGCGGCGACAAATTCACCTGCAGCGTGCGGGTCTGCTTGTCGATCCCGAACCATTCCACGCCGATGGCGCGGCTCGGCATCCGCTGGGCCGCCACGTCGAGCGGACGGCGCAATGTCGCGACCACATAGGCGCCGGTGCCCCAATCCTTGCCGACGGGAATCTTGACCTGGGCGGTGCCTTGCTTGATGTCGACCGTCTGCGTCGTCAGCAGCCGGTCGCCGACCACATTGATGGTGAGCTTGCCGGCCGAGCGCGCGTTGACTGAAACCACCATGGTGTCGCCGGACTGGTATTCCGGCTTGTCGATCGAGGTTTCCAGAAGGTCCGGGGTATCGGCGCTGCCGTCGGAGTACCAGCCGACGTCGAACTGCACGGATGTGAGCGGCCCATCGGCATCGGCCGACTTGACGTCGAGCCGATAGCGGCCCGGCTGCGGCGACAGCGTGATCCGTGCCGGGTTGTCGGCGGTGATAGCGAGATCGCCGTCGGCAACACGGCTGGTCGACTTGACCGGCTCATACTCCCAGGGCGAGCTCTGGCGATACCATTGATAGCGGGATTCGATCTTCAACAACTCGTAGCTCAAGCCGTCGCGCGCCAGCGGCTTGCCATCGGGTGACACGAACACGACGTCGAAACCGGCCTTGTCGCCTTCGGCGATGCTCTTGCCCTGGAATAGCGGCTTGACGCCGATCATCGCGGTTGCAGCGGCTACCGGCAGAACCAGCTTGCGCTCGACCGCGCGGCCGCCGGCTTCCGCCATGCGGACGAAGATCTGGGCTTCCTGCGGGCGCGTCGAGGACGGAGGCTTTGCCAAGCTGACCGGGAAGGTCGCGACGCCATTGGCGTCGGTCTCGGGCAGGCCTTCGATCGGGGTGCGCTCGTTGCTCGCGGTCTGCTCGTCGGCGACGCCGAACTGGTAGCCGGCAAAACCGGGCCGTTCCGAGGCCGGCGCGACCAGCATGTCACCTTCCAGCTGCAGGCTGGAGGCGGGCGCGCCATAGAGGAAGTGACCGTCGACCTTAAGCTCCACGGGAGCATCAGCTTTGATCAGCTTGTCCTTGGCGGACAGGTCGAATTCGAGCCGCTCGGGGACGTAATCCTCGACCATGAAGGTGGTCTGCCCGGTCACCGGGCCCTTGGGATCGGTAAATGCGCGGACCCGCCAGGTCCCGGCCGGGACGGCGGGATTGAGGGTCAAGGCCATGCTGCGGCCGCCCGCACCCTGGTCCGGCAGCGTCGCGCGGCGGAACTCGACGCCGTCGGGCCGCTCGATCACCAGGGTCAGCGGGCCGCCGGTGACGGCATTGCCCTGGCCGTCGCGCAACAGCGCCGTCAGGTACACCGTCTCGTTGGAGCGGTACACGCCGCGTTCGGCGTAGACGAAGGCGTCGGGGCCCGCCGGAACTTCCCGCCCGTCCACGCCGCGATCCGACAGGTCGAACGCGTTGGTTTTCAGGCTGAGGAAGGCGTAGTCGGCTTTCTCGCCGCTCACCGTGACCATGGCCGGCGACAGGCCGCCCTCGCCGCGGGCCAGCCCCGCCTCGAACAGCACGTGGCCGGACTCATCGGTCTTGCGGGTCGCCAGGATCTCGTTGTTGCGCGCGACCAGCCGCACTTCGGCTTTCGCCACCGCGTCCGTCGTCGCCAGCGAATTGACGAAGACATGGATACCGTCATTGCCGGAAAACGCCGTGACGCCAAAATCCGATACGATGAACCACTGCGTCGCCAGCGAGGACTCGTCATCGCTGCCGGGGGTCTTCGGCGCCGCCGTCATGACATAGACGCCCGGCTGCAGGTCGCCCAGCGCCTGGTCGACCGGAAACGCCGTCGTGACATCCTGGTTGAGCGTGGTCGCGGTCGCAAGTTCGCCCGACCAGACCTTGACGCCACGCTCGTCGCCGAGGCTGGAAAGCTCATAACGGCTCAGCGCCCGCTGGAAGTCGCTGTCGATCACGGTTGAGATCAGGTTGCGGTCGCCGATCCGGAACACGTCGACCTTCACCGCGGGCGTATTGACGCTGACCACGGGAATGCCGCGCTGCCCGGTGCGCGGCAGCACATAAGCGCGCCCGGTGAAGCGCACGAACGGCTTGCGGTCGCGGACGTAGATGTTGAATTCGGCCGATTTCGGCAGGCCTTCCTTCACGGAGGACGGCAGTCCGGCGCGCAGATTGATGTTGTAGCGCTCGCCATGCGTGAGCCCGTCGACGCAGAGCTGCTTGCCTTCGGAGGTCAGCGCCGGCTTGTCGTTGCCGGCGAGCGCCAGATACGGAGCGAAGTCGGTCCGCTTGGCGAGTTCCTCGGAGAACTGGAAACAGGCGCGCGGCGAAGCCGAATCGGAATCGACGCTGTAATCCAGCAGCCTGAAACCGTGCTCGTCACGCAGTCTCTCATATTGGCCGCGCACGTCCGCGACTTCGCGCAGGTCCAGCGACAACCTCAGACTATCCAGCGCCGGCCGCCACAGTTTGCGGTCGGACATCGAGCGGCCGAGCGCGGCGAGCGCGTCGGCCTCCTCGCCGGCATTGCCGGCACGCTGATAGGCGATATAGGCGGCAGTCGAGGCACGCTCCAAAAGGAAGGTCTGCTCGCTGGAGTCCTTCGGCACGATCTGGAAGATGACCCGCGCCAGCCGTAGCCAGTTGCCGCTGTCCTCCGGCGCCATGGCGGCGATCTGCCCGAGGATCTGCAGGCCCGAGCGGAAATCGCTGCGCTTGAACGCGGCGTCGGCGTCCGTCTTCAGGGTGGCGGTGGTCTTGGCGACGGGCCCCGCCTCGCTCTTGATCTGGGCTTCCAGCTTGATGGCGGAATCCGCCAGATCGTCCCGCCTGAAGGCCTTATCGGCGGCCTGCGCCGAGACCAGGCCGAGCGCCAGCGCTGCGCAAAGTGTTGCGGCGCGAACCAAACCAATCATGGGGAGCTCCTAGGGCAGCGAACGACCGCCGCGTATGATGCAGAAGGGCGCTAAAAGGTGACGGACTCATGGCGATGGAACGGTGGTGCGAAAAGGTCGCATACAACATTTGTCGAAGCCTGCCGCCATGGCCCCGGGCCGCGCCGTAGCATGGCGTCAAGGGCGGACCGACGGTCCACCTCCGAGCCTTTGTCGCATGGCGCGGGAAAAGGGTTCGGAACCGGCTTGGCGGGGAAGCGGATTTTTCATATTGGCAATGGTATAACCCGGCCAACGGTCCCATAGCTCAACTGGATAGAGTAACGGATTTCTACTCCGTGGGTTGCAGGTTCGAATCCTGCTGGGATCGCCATTCACACGATGTCCGTTCTGGACACATGGGTTACGGTTTATACCGCCGACTTGGGTGACCCTTTCGGTCCGAAGGGATTTGCTCGTCGGTTTATTTGATCCCGACGGTCCGGCCGGCGAACACTTGGCTGAGATTGATCTTCTGCCAATTGAAGCAGATGCGTCCGCAGGTGGTGACGGTGGCAGCTCAATACCCCCGAGCTGCAGTAGGTCAGGCTTGTTCCGAGCCCAATGCATAGAGCGATTTGCCTGTGGGATACGGCCGCGCTTGAATGGCCGCGTGCCCATCCTCACTCGCGCCGCGCCGTGGAGCACCTGATCTCTCCCCGAGGAAAAAATGAAAGTCATTCCGCTGCTGATTTTTCTTTGCATACTCTCTGGGGGAGCGGCTGGTGCACCTGCCACGAAAAAACCGGCGGCTTGGTGGGGGCATAGTTCGGGCCACCATCAAGGAAAGGCCGTTCGACCTCACACCGGACGGCGCAATCTCTCTACCCATCCAGAGCGTCGACGCAGACTGAAATGATGGATCGGAGGAAAATGAGGATCGCAACAGCCGCGGCGGTTGTAGCGGTTTCCCTCGCGGGATGTCGCTCCGATGAGCAGCAACAAGCGTGCTTAATCAGGCGCCGACTGACAGCGTCCGAATGAACGGGATTACAAGAAGATCGCCAATTGCGTTTGCGTATCGTCTCCGGGAAACGCCGGAAGCCCGGTCCTCTCTCGCTGGCAAGGGAGCATGAGCGATGGCTCGTCTGCTTTCGATCAATGTGGGTCTGCCGCGCGATATCGCCTGGCGGGGAGGGACGGTTCACACTGGCATCTGGAAGGCGCCCGTCGAGGGCCGGCGCATGGTGCGGCGTCTCAACATCGATGGCGACGGCCAGGGCGATCTGGCAGGGCACGGCGGCGAGCAGCGGGCCGTCTTTGTCTACCAGATCGACTCCTATCGCTTCTGGCAATCAAAGCTTGGCCGCCGCGATTCAACCTATGGGCAGTTCGGCGAGAACTTCACCGTCGACGGACTGTCCGACGACCAAGCGTGCATCGGCGACCGCTACCGGATCGGGGGTGCGGTGCTCGAAGTGACGCAGCCGCGCGTCACCTGCTATCGGGTCGGCATCCGCATGAACGAGCCGCGGATGGCCGCCCTCCTCGTCGCGCACGACAGACCCGGCTTTTACTTTCGTGTCATCGAGGAGGGTGAGGTCGGCGCCGGCGACGAAATCGTGCAGGTCGCCGAGGGGCCCGAGCGCATGACCGTCGCCGAGGTCAATGCGCTGTTGTACAAGCCTGGTCATCCCAGGAACCGGCTGGAGCAGGCGCTGCGCATCCCCGCGCTGAGCGCGGGCTGGCGCGCCTCCTTCCAGGCGCTGCTCGATCGCCCGCAGGGAGACGGCGCAGCGACAGGCAATCCGGGGCTCTCCCCGGCGGCCGGTCCGCCGCCGGCGTGGCCGGGATTCCGCCCGCTGAGGGTGACCCGCAAGGACCGCGAGAGCCGAAGCGTGACCTCGCTGACGCTCGAGCCCACGAACGACAACCCCCTGGCAACCGCACTGCCCGGCCAGTTCATCGTCCTTCGGCTGAAGCCGGCGCCCACCGCGCCGGTGCTGCTGCGCAGCTACTCGCTGTCGGACGAGCCAGGCGAGGCTCGCTATCGCGTCAGCGTCAAGCGGGAAGCCCATGGCGCGGCGGGGGCCTACATCGAGACACAAGTCCTGGTCGGGGATGTGCTGGACGTGAGCGCGCCGCGCGGGAGCTTCACCCTGGGCTCGGGCGGCGGCCCCGTCGTTCTTCTGAGCGCCGGCATCGGAGCCACGCCCGTGCTCGCCATGCTCCACGCCCTGGCCGCGGGCGCGTCACCGCGAGAGGTCTGGTGGATTTACGGCGCGCGCGACGGCGGCGAGCACCCGTTTGCCGCGGAGACACGAACGTTGCTTGAAGCGCTTCCGCGCAGCCGGAGCCACATCCGCTACAGCGCGCCGGGTGCCACAGACAGGCCGGCGCTCGATTTCGATGCCGCCGGACGCTTGAACGTGGGCGTGCTCAGGGAGTTGGGCGTACCGCGCGATGCCGACTTCTACCTGTGCGGGCCTCAGCCCTTCATGAGCGAGCTCACCACGGGCCTCGAAGCCTGGGGAGTCGCCCGCAATCGCGTGCATACCGAGATTTTCGGATCGGGTCCGTCCAGCACGCCCGGTATGGCCCAGGGTCCGCGCCCGGCACCGCATCCGCCGGAGGGACGTCACGGCGACGGGCCGCTGGTATCGTTCGCGCGGAGCAACCTCAGTGTCCGCTGGGGCTCCGCGTTTCACAACCTGCTCGAACTTGCGGAGGCGTGCGACGTCCCAGTCCGATGGTCATGCCGGACCGGGGTCTGCCACACCTGCGAGACCGGGCTGATCGTCGGCGCGGTCGGCTACGAGCCGGATCCGGTTGAGCCGCCCGCCGACGGCACAGCGCTGATCTGCTGCAGCCAGCCCAGGGGCGACATCGTGATCGACTTGTGAGGCGACCTGCCAAGAGAGGCAAACACGATAGGTATCGCCTGATTGTTCAGCTCGACGGCAAGCGGGGTTCTGCGGACGAGAGCGTCTTGACGACGTCCGAGGCTGTCGGGACCTATTACCGGATTGCACCGAGGGAGCGGAGCTGCGAACTCCTGCTCGGGGCGCGGCGGATCGGATTGCCTTGCCGTCGCCGAAATTCCGCGGCGCGGCGTCTGCGCGGGCCCTCGATCTTCTGAAGAAGCTCGAGCCAAACATCCAGCAGGGCGGCGCGTCGTTCCTTCGCGATCGACGCTTTCATTCCGGCATGGTCAGGCCGAGTTCCCATGGCCGCCAGAATGCACCAAGATGGTTGAAAAACGGTTGCTACGGCGACGTTTTTCCATAGCTCCGCCCTCTCCCGCCTTCGCCGTGCTGGCGCCCAGTGGGCGATCGCCTGCCCTTCGGCTATGCGACCTTCCGTTTTTCGATGACTTGCCGGAAATTGGTGGCGAGCTCGCCGTAGTAATTGGCAAGCACCTCAAAGAAGGTCCGCTGGGGCCCTTCGGCGGCCTGCCGGGCCCACTCCTCGCACTGGGTGGCCTTGGTCTGGTATTTTTCGGCTTTGGTTTGAAGATCAGTCCCCACGGCTTTACTCCACGCAACCCACACAACCCAAGATCGTATGTTGCATGAGCCCCGTTCGAAATGATGGCGACGCCAAGGAGATTTCGCAGCGGCAGGACAAGTTTGTGCCGCGATCCGCGGCTCGGGCTACCGCACTGCCGCAAAAAATATCGAAGCGCGAACCGCCGCGCTTCGATTTGCTGAAACCTAATCAGTCGCTCGGGCCAGGATCGACCGGCGCGTCCCGAAGCAATAAGCAGAGGCCATTCAGCGATCGTAGCTCCGCTTACGGCTTCTTCAGGCAAAGACCGATGGTCGGCGTGGTGCCGCACTTCGCGCCGTCTGGCGCCCCGCCGGCGGGGCAGAAGACGGAGACAAGCGTCTCGCTGGCCTCGCAACTGACCGCGCCATCCGCCTGCACCGATCGAATCGCGGAGTCACCGGACGGTCCAGCATCACCCTTGTCCCCCTTGGCCCCCGGCGCGCCCTGCGGCCCTTGTGGCCCCTGAGGACCCGCCTGACCCTGAGCCCCGGGGACGCCCTGCACTCCCTGCGCGCCCTGTGGCCCGGCTGGCCCTTGCGCACCGGTGTCGCCCTTCGGCCCCGGATCCCTTCCGCAGGCTGCAAGTGTCAAGGCGATACCGACCACGACAGCCACCGCAATCTTTTTCATTGTCGCTCCTCTCCCCGCCAAAATTACTACCCTTCGGCATTAAAGGGACGAAGCGACAGGCTCGCAACAGAAAACCCCGCTGGCGTGAACCAGCAGGGCTCTGGCGTTGCAAGAAACACGCACCGGCGCGTCTTGGCTGTTCTTCCTGGTTCAATAACAGGCGCGCGGATCGGCCTGGACGTACTGTCCCGACGGATAGCGATAGTAGCAATTGCCCTGCGCCAGATAATAACCGGGCCGTGACGCGGCCTCCGCGCCGACGATCGCTCCGGTCGCGCCACCGGCAATGGCGCCAGCAGCCGCGCCGCTCGCATGTCCCGTCAGAAGGCCGCCGAGCAGCCCGCCCACAATGGCGCCGCCCACCGCGCTTGCGGCCGGATCCGGCGGAGGGGTGCGTAGGCGCCGGGAGGCGGCGGGGCATAACCGTCAGCGACGGGCGGTCCGTAGGGGCCGATATCGTCGGCGTAGTCCTCCGAGATATAAGTCGGCGGACCTTCCATCGGCTGCGGGTAGTAATACCAGATGCCGCCGACGTCCCACCACCAGCCGTCACGTCCATCGTGGACTTCATGATGCCAGCGCCCGCCTTCCCAGGCGAGGCGGCCGCGATAGGCATGTCCGCCGAAATTATGTGTCGGCAAGGCGCCGCGGGCCACATGCGCAGCCGGTGATCCGCGATGAGTATCCTGCGGCCCCCGGCCGGCCACCGGCCCGGGCGGATGTCCGGGAACCGGCTTGACCGCCTGAACCGCGCTTCCCGGCGGCGGCTTGGCGCCCTGAACCGCTCCGCCGCTCACGGGGTGTTGCGCCGGTTCTTCGGCGCGCGCCGAAAGCGCGAACACCGCCAAGGCGGAAACCAAGGGAAAGATGATTCTGGATCGGCTGAATGCGTGCATCTTCGCACACCCCCTCGTTCGTCATGCCGTGGTGCTCGAACGCACGGCCGCTGTCTGCGTTGCCTTACGCCGACAGCGGCTATTGCTGATCGGCCTTGCGCAATTTGTCCCGTTACAAATCAGTAAGATCGAGCCAATTTGTGTCGCCGCTTGGGCAGCCGCCACGATCGCGCCTTGAGGCCGACATCGGTCAATGCGGATGGTGGTGCCGTGCCTTGTGGCCGCGATGGGCGGAGGCTGACTGCACATCGGGCTGTGACAACTGCTGCCGCGATTCCTGGAGCCGCCGCTGGTAGCCGGGGGAATTCATGATATTTGCCGCGCCGCCGCGCGCAAAGACCGGCACGCTGGAGCCCAATATTGCGGTCGCGAGCGCCGCGACGGTCAGAGAACATCTCAGGAGTTTCTTCGTATCCAACATATCCAACATCCTTGTCGGGCGTCAGCCGATCACCGGTTGCGCCGAAAAACCACAAATTCAGGTCAGGTCAATTCCCGAGCAGGCGCAGCGCCCTTCCCGATCGAGTTACGCCGTGGGACCGCGATCGTTACACAGACCAAGCGCGGCAAATCCATGATGGCCGGGCTCACTGCGCCGGAATCACGTTGCAGTTGGTTCGTCCCGACATCAGGCAATCCTGCATCTTGCTGGTCGCGGTCAGCTCGCGGGCGAGCCACAGCCCGACCGCCAGAAGGACCACCGCGATCGCGAGGCCCGCGATGGCGCCGCGCCGGCTGCCGCCTTGTTCGGGATCGGTCATCGCCAGAAGAATCCGGAAACAATAATGCCACGCAGCGAACCGCGGCGGCTCGTCAATACCATGACCGCGTCAGCAACGCCCATTCGGTCAGGTAAACTTATCTCATATCCCGGGCGCGAAGCGAGAGGCTCAACTCCGCAGGCAAGCCGCGTACCGGCGACGACGGGCCGCTCTCCACCATCGCACTAAACCCGCCGCCGATCGAAAGTGACCGCAATCGACAATACGTTCGCTAGTCTCGATCAGCCGCCATCGCGTCTCTGGCAGCACGCCAATCCGTGCGAGGCATGATCAGGGGCAGGTTTAGCGCACCGATCGGGAAGCTCTGGAACTCGAGCCGTCCGTCCCAGTCCGTCCACGAGCAATTCACCTGGTCGCCCTGAACGCTGGTGACGGTCATCAACGGCCCTCCTGAACGCACCCGGACCAGATCGCCGGCTCGCAGCATGGCCGCGGCCAGGCTCTGCGTCGCCGGCTTCGGGGAGTCGGTATCGGCGAGCGCCGGAAGCGACAGCGACGCGGCAAATGCGATCCCGAGCGTTGCAGCGATGGCGGCTGAACTGCGTTTCGTCAACGTCAACATCTTAAACTCCATTCTGGAATGTGTTGAGAGAAGCGGCGGCCTGTAACGTTGCCTGGCGCTTGTTCCGGAGATGTTGGCGAGCGGTTGAAGCGGAAGTAGTTATCAGCCAGTTGTGAAGCCGGGCGCCCTCTTCACTGGTTGCTTTTTGCCAGAAATGTCACCCGGCAAATTCGGAATCGATTTCCAACCGCGAAGAAGACCGGATCATTGTCAGAAAACGCCGAACGGTTGGACCTGCAACATCGCACCACCGGACCGGGAGCCGTTGCGACCGATCCGCACGAAAAAATAGCCGCCGACACACTCTTCCGCCCCTATTTCGGTGGCATAGGGGCTCCGGCGGTTGTACACCGCTCCCGGTCACGCAGGCGGCACCTCCCTGCCATCATGTGATCTGGCGCAAAGCCGGTCACCTCACAACGAACGAGAAAGCGACAAGGCGATTTCAATGAGTGGATTCAAGGAACCCAGCTTTGCGGACCGGCAGAAGGCGGCGCAACAGGCGAAGCAGAACATTCTGAGCAAGTTCCGGAGCCAGCCGGGTCCCGACGATCCCGCGGTCAAGCAGCGGCAGGCCGAGCGCGAAGCGGCGGCCGCGGAGCGCGCCAAGGCCAAGCTCGTCCGTGAAGCCGCCAAGGCCGAGCAGAAGCGCCGCGAGGAAGAAGCGGCCGCCGCAGCCGCAGCCCAGCTCGCGCGCGAAAAGGAAGAAGCCGCGGCACGCGAAGCGGCGCTCGAGGCCGAACGCAAGGCCGCGCGCGACGCGCGCTACGCGGCCCGCAAGAAGAAGAAAAAATAACCGGCGCTTTCGGACGGCCAGGCAAGAAAGGTCGCAGGCCCGCCGGAATCGGCGAGCCTGCGCGAGAACGGAAGCGCCGTGCTCAGTGCTTCTTCATCCCGTCGTCCTTCTTCATTCCGTCATCTTTCTTCATCGAGTCCTTCGACATCGAATCCTTCGACATCGTGTCCTTCTTCATCGAATCCTTCGACATGGAGTCGTGCTTCATGCCGTCGTCCTTGCCCATCTTGTCCTGGGCGAAGGCGGCCGGCGCGAGCGCCAGGCTGAGCGAAAGGGCGGCGGCTGAAATTCCGAGCGCGATACGGGTGCTGATGGTCATTGGATGGTCTTCCCTTTGAAGGCGGTTGAAAGCGACTGGGTGCCGCTAAGGTTCAGGACGGTCCCGCGGCCTCGTTTGTTACCCCCGACCTGAAAATTTTTTGGCAAGGCCACTCGACGTGACCCCGGCCCCTGCGGCAATGAACCCCGCCAAAAAGCCCCATTCGGTCTTTTTTCCGTCGAATCTCTGGGCAAGGGTGCGCCGCAGCACGGAAGCAAGACTTTCTTAACGTCAGCTTCCCTAACGCTCGGCTTCCAACTATCAAACTAGAGAAATTTCGGGTGAATACGGGCTAGTATGCCCGCAAGGCGCCCGAACCATTCCAGTCAATATCCGCTCAGGGGGACTTCCATGCTCACAAGACGCCGCGTTCTCGTATCCACGCTTGCCGCACCCGCCATCCTGCGCTTCGGGATCGGCACGGCCCATGCCGCGACCACGCTGAAGATCTCCCACCAGTTTCCCGGCGGCACCATCGACAAGGGCGATTTCCGCGACCGGCTGTGCCGGATGTTTGCCGCCGAAGTGGCAAAGCGCAGCGGCGGCGAAATTGCCGCCGAGATCTATCCGAACTCGTCGCTGATCAAGACCAACGCGCAATTCTCGGCGATGCGCAAAGGCGCGCTCGATATCAGCCTTTATCCGATGCCTTACGCGGGCGGCGAATTGCCGGAGACCAATATCGGCCTCATGCCCGGCCTGGTTGCGACCTACGATCAGGGCCTCGCCTGGAAGAAGAATCCGATCGGCAAGGCGCTGACGGACTTTCTCGCCGACAAGGGCATCATCCTCCTGACCTGGGTCTGGCAGGCCGGCGGCGTCGCCAGCCGCTCGAAACCGATCGTCGCGCCGGAAGACGCCAAGGGCATGAAGGTGCGCGGCGGCTCGCGCGAGATGGACATGGTGCTGCAGACCGCGGGCGCGTCCGTGCTGTCGGTGCCGTCGAACGAAATCTATGCGGCGATGCAGACCGGCGCCTGCGACGCCGGCATCACCTCCTCCACCAGCCTGATCTCGTTCCGGCTCGAGGAGGTCTCCAAGGCGCTGACCTCCGGCGCCGGCGCCTCCTACTGGTTCATGCTGGAGCCGCTGATGATGTCGAAATCGATCTTCGACGGCCTGCCGAAAAAGCACCAGGACATCATCCTCGCGGTCGGCACCGAGCTGGAAGCGTTCGGCAAGAAGGGCGCGCAGGACGACGATATCGAGGTTTCCAAGGTATACGAAAAGGCCGGCTGCAAGATCGCCAAGCTCGATATCGCCACCGTCGGCAAATGGCGCGATATCGCGCGGGATACCGCTTGGAAGGACTACGGCGCCAAGACCGCGACCGCGGCCAACCTGTTGAAGCTCGCCTCCGACGTCGCCGCATGATGCATGGTCCGGTCGGGGATCAGCCTGACCGTTCGAAGGCCGCCGCGAGCAACCCGCTCGTGGCGGCGGTCGAGCGCGGGCTTGACGTCTGCAATATCATCATCGTTGCTCTCGCGGCGCTGGCGCTCGTGGCCGCCTGCGGCATCCTCAGCTATAGCGTCCTGAGCCGCGCGCTGTTCCACAGCGCCAATTACTGGCAGGACGAGGCGGCCGTGTTTCTGCTGGTCGGCGCGACCTTCATGACGGCGGCCTATGTGCAGGGTCAGCGCGGCCATATCGGCATCGAGGCCTTCGTCGGCCTGTTGTCGCCGATGGCCAACAGCATCCGGCTGTGGCTGGTCGATCTCGCGAGCTTCCTGTTCTGCGCGTTCTTCGCCTGGAAATCCTGGACGCTCACGCATGAAGCCTGGGCCGACGGCCAGGTCTCGAACTCGATGTGGTCGCCGCCGCTGGCGATCCCCTACGCCCTGATGGCGATCGGCATGACGCTGCTGTGCGTGCAGATCCTGCTGCAGATCCTCATTCCCCTCACCGGTACGGCGCGCCGATGACCGTGGTTGGAATTGGCATCAGTTACGGCCTTGCCACCCTGGTTGCGATGTTCTCGGGCATGCCGATCGCGTTTGCGCTCGGCGCGGTCGCGGTGGTGTTCATGGGCATCTACATGCCCGCGGCCTCGCTCGATACCGTCACCCAGAACGTCTACGAGGAAATGGCCTCGATCACGCTGTTGTCGATCCCGCTCTTCATCCTGAAGGGAGCGGCGATCGGCAAGTCTCGGGCGGGACAGGATCTGTATTCGGCGCTGCATGCCTGGCTGCATCGCGTGCCCGGCGGCCTCGGCGTCGCCAACGTATTTGCCTGCGCCCTGTTCGCGGCGATGGCCGGCTCCTCGCCCGCCACCTGCTCGGCGATCGGCTCGGCCGGCATCCCCGAGATGCGCAAGCGCGGCTATTCCGGCGGTTTCGCCGCCGGCATCATCGCCGCCGGCGGCACGCTCGGCATTCTCCTGCCACCGTCGATCACCATGATCCTGTTCGCGGTGGCCGCGGAAAAATCCTTAGGCCGACTGTTCCTCGCGGGCATCGGCCCCGGCCTGCTGCTGGTCACCCTGTTCGGCGTTTACGCGGTGATCCGCTTCCGCAAGGAATACGCCGCCGCCAGCGCGCTCTACGCCAAGACCGGCGCTTCCTCGGCGATCCTGCAGCGCGACGAGTTCACGATGGCCGAGCGCTTCAACGTGCTGCCGCGGGTGCTGCCGTTCGTGCTGCTGCTGACCGGCGTGATGATCGCGCTCTATGGCGGCTTCGCCACCCCTTCGGAAACCGCAGGGCTCGGCGGCCTGCTCGCGCTGGCGCTGATCGCGCTGATCTACAGCGTGTGGCGGCCATCGGATCTCGCGCCGATCCTGAAATCGACCATCCGCGAATCCACCATGCTGATGATGATCATCGGCATGTCGCTGCTCTATTCCTACGTCATGAGCTATCTGCACATCTCGCAATCGGTCGCGGAAGGGATCGTGGCCATGCAGCTGCCGCGCTGGGAGTTGCTTGCGGCGATCCTGGTCATGGTGGTCGTGCTCGGCTTCTTCCTGCCGCCGGTCTCGATCATCCTGATGACTGCGCCGATCATCCTGCCTCCCTTACGCGCGGCGAATTTCGACATCATCTGGTTCGGCATCGTCATGACCATCGTCATGGAGATGGGACTCATTCACCCGCCGGTCGGCCTGAACATCTTCGTCATCCGCAACGTCGCGCCGGATATTCCCTTGAGCGAGGTGATCTGGGGCACGCTGCCCTTCGTGCTCCTGATGATGCTGGCGGTCGTGGTGCTGTGCTTCGTGCCGGGGATTTCGACGGCCCTGCCGGATCTGGTGATGGGGCCGGACGGGGGGCGATAAAAACGCTCGCTTCTTCTCATCGTTGCGAGGAGCGAGAACGACGGAGCAATCAAGTTCGCTGCGCTAGGGATTTGTCGTTCGCGCCTTCGAATTCAAGGCCGCCGCGACGCGGCTGACCGGCGGCCGTCCAATCAACTTGCTCACGGAATTGGTCGCCGCCACCAGTTTTGCCATGTCGACACCGGTCGCAATCCCCATGCCCTCCAGCATGTACACCACGTCCTCGGTCGCGACATTGCCCGTGGCGCCGGGGGCGTAGGGGCAGCCGCCGAGACCGCCGGCGGCGGAATCGATGACGCGAACGCCCTCCTCCATTCCGGCATAGAGATTGGCCAGCGCCTGGCCGTAGGTGTCGTGAAAATGCATTGCGAGACTGGCGATCGGCACGGTACCGGCCACCACGCGCAGCAGCGCCTTGGCTTTCAGCGGCGTGCCGACGCCGATGGTGTCGCCCAGCGAGATTTCGTAGCAGCCGAGCTCCCACAACATGTCCGCGACATTGGCGACGGCGGACGGCTTCACATCGCCGTCGAAGGGACATCCGAGCACGCAGGAGATATAACCGCGCACCTTGACGCCGTCGGCTTTGGCGCGCTCGACGACCGGCTTGAAGCGCTCGATGGATTCGGCGACCGAGCAGTTGATATTGGCGCGGGAAAAGCCCTCAGACGCCGAGGCGAACACCGCAATCACTTTGGCGCCGGCGGCGCGCGCGGCCTCGTAGCCCTTCTCGTTGGGCACGAGCACATGGAATTCGCTGTCGGGATGGTGATCCACACCGCGCAACACCTGGTCTGAATCCACCATCTGCGGGATCGTCTTCGGCGACACGAAGGCGCCGACCTCGACGGTATGCAGGCCCGCCCCGACAAGTGCTTCGATAAAGGCAATGCGGTCGGCGACGCCGACCGGCGTCTTCTCGTTTTGCAAGCCGTCGCGCGGGCCGACTTCGACGATGCGCACGGTATCGCTCATGGCTGGCCTCACGCGGCTACCGGCTCGACCTCGGCCAGTTCAACGCCTTCGCCGACGATATCGCCGACCTTGCACTTGATCGCTTTCAAGACGCCTGCGAACGGCGCGCGCAACGTCTGCTCCATCTTCATGACTTCGAGGGTGAGGATCGGCGCGCCCTTCTCCAGCGTCGCGCCGACTTCGGCCAACAGCGCCACCACGGTGCCGGGCAGCGGCGCCACGATCTTGTCCTCGCCGACCTGCTCCTCGGTCTCGCCGCCGAACGGATCGACCCAATGCAAGTCGAAGCGGCCGTTGCGCGTACGCAAATAAAGCTCATGGCCTTCGACGACGGCGACGACGTGGCATTTGATGCCGTGGAGCGTGAGATCCAAACCGCCGGAGGCGTTGGGCGCCGATTTGAAGGCCATTTCGCGTTCGCCGATCGACAGCGTCGACGGACCATTGCCGTATTGCAGGCTGACCTGGTGTTCGCCGCCGTGGCCATCCCTGAACGTGAACAGGCGCTGCCGGCGGCCCACCGGCATCCAGCCGGACGTCAGCCAGGGCGAGTGCGCGTCCGCGCGCGCCGGCCTGGCTTCCTCGCCGAGGATCGCGGCGACGGCCGCGCCGAGTTCGAGATCGCGCGGCGCCGGAGCCGACGGTGTCAGGTTGGCCAATTCACGTTCGATGAAACCGGTGTCGATCGCATTGGCGCGGACGTCCCTGTGCGTCACCAGCGCCGACAGGAACGGAATATTGGTGACGATGCCGCGGACGTCGGCGCTCTCGAGCCCGCGATTGAGCCGGTCGATGGCTTCCGCCCGGGTCGGCGCCCACGCGATCACCTTGGCCAGCATGGCGTCGTAATGCGGCGAGACCGCATCGCCCTCGCGGTAGCCGGCATCGATGCGCAGACCGTCGCGCTCTTCCGGCATGCGCCAGGTCTTTATCCCGCCGACCGACGGCATGAAATTCTTGTGCGGATTTTCCGCATAGACCCGCGCCTCGATGGCGTGGCCGTTGAGCCTGATTTCGTCCTGCCTGAGCGGAAGCTTTTCGCCGAAGGCGACCCGTAGCTGCCATTCGACGAGGTCGATGCCCGTGATCAGTTCGGTCACGGGGTGCTCGACCTGCAGGCGGGTGTTCATCTCGATGAAGAACACGTCCTTGCCGTCGGAGACGAATTCGATGGTGCCGGCGCCGACATAGGCGACCGCGGCGGCCGCCTTGCGTGCGGCGGCGCAGACCGTCTCGCGCTGCTTGGCATCAAGTGTCGGCGACGGCGCCTCCTCGATCACCTTCTGGTGCCGCCGCTGCAGGGTGCATTCGCGCTCGAACAGCGACAGCAGATTGCCATGGCTGTCGCCGATCACCTGCACCTCGATGTGGCGCGGGTTCTGGACGAATTTCTCGATCAGCATGCGATCGTCGCCGAAGGCAGCCTTGGCCTCGCGCTTGGCGCTCGTCACCGCGGCGGCAAGTTCTGCGGCCGAACGCACGATGCGCATGCCGCGTCCGCCGCCGCCGGCCGAGGCCTTGGCCAGAACGGGAAAGCCGATCTTGTCGGCGGCCTTCGCAAGCGTGGCCTCGTCCTGGGCCTCGCCATGATAGCCCGGCACCAGCGGCACGCCGGCCTGCTCCATCAGGAATTTCGAACCGGATTTCGAGCCCATCGCCGTCATCATGGCGGCGGTCGGGCCGACGAACACCAGTCCGGCATCGAGGCAGGCCTGCGCGAATTCAGCGTTTTCCGACAGGAAGCCGTAGCCGGGATGAATGGCTTCGGCCCCCGTCTTTTGCGCCGCCTCGATCACGCGGTCGATGTTGAGGTAGCTGTCGCGCGCCCGCGCGGGGCCCAGCAGCACGGCCTCGTCCGCCATGGCGACGTGCATGGCGTCGCGGTCGGCTTCGGAGAAGACCGCGACCGTGCGCAGCCCCATCGCGCGCGCGCTGCGGATGACGCGGCAGGCGATCTCGCCGCGGTTGGCGATCAGGAGGGTGCGGAACCGCCGGTAGAGTTTTGCGCGATCCATCATCACATCCTGAACAGGCCGAATTTCGTCGGCTCGATCGGCGCATTCGATGCCGCCGACAGCCCGAGGCCAAGCACCAGCCTGGTATCGGCGGGATCGATCACGCCGTCGTCCCACAGCCGGGCGGTGGCGTAGTACGGACTGCCCTGGCTCTCATATTGGGCGCGGATAGGCGCGCGGAACTTCTCTTCCTCTTCCGCCGACCAGGTCTCGCCCTTGGCCTCGATGTTGTCGCGGCGGACCTGGCTCAGCACCATCGAGGCCTGCTCGCCGCCCATCACCGAGATCCGTGCGTTGGGCCACATCCAGAGGAAGCGCGGACTGTAGGCGCGCCCGCACATGCCGTAATTGCCGGCGCCGTAGGAGCCGCCGATCACGACGGTGAATTTCGGCACGCCCGCGGTCGCCACCGCCGTCACCAGCTTGGCCCCGTCGCGCGCGATGCCGCCGGCCTCGTATTTCTTGCCGACCATGAAGCCCGTGATGTTCTGCAGGAACACCAGGGGGATGTTACGCTGGCAGCACAATTCGATGAAATGGGCGCCCTTCAGCGAGCTCTCGCTGAACAGGATGCCGTTGTTGGCGATGATGCCGACCGGATAGCCCCAGATATGTGCGAAACCGCAGATCAGGGTCTGGCCATAGAGCTTCTTGAATTCGTCGAATTCGGAGCCGTCGACGAGACGCGCGATGATGTCATGGACGTCGAACGGCTTGCGGCCGTCGGCAGAGACCACGCCATAGATCTCCTCCGGCGCGAACAGCGGCTGCCGCGGCTCGCGCATATTCAGGGCCGCGCGCGCGGGCTGCTTCAGCGTGGCGACGATGCGCCGCGCTATCCCGATCGCATGGCTGTCGTTCTGGGCATAGTGGTCGGTGACGCCGGACTGCCGCGAGTGCACGTCGGCGCCGCCGAGTTCTTCAGCCGTCACCACCTCTCCGGTCGCCGCCTTCACCAGCGGCGGTCCGCCGAGGAAGATCGTACCCTGGTTGCGCACGATGATGCTCTCGTCGGACATCGCCGGAACATAGGCGCCGCCGGCGGTGCAGGAACCCATCACAATGGCAATCTGCGGAATGCCCTGCGCCGACATCTGCGCCTGATTGTAGAAGATGCGGCCGAAATGCCGCTCGTCCGGAAAAATCTCGTCCTGCTGCGGCAGGAAGGCGCCGCCGGAATCGACCATGTAGACGCAAGGCAGGTTGTTCTGGCGCGCGATATCCTGGGCGCGAAGATGCTTCTTCACCGTCATCGGATAATAGGTGCCGCCCTTGATGGTGGCGTCGTTGGCGACGATGACGCATTCGCGCCCCGAGATCCGCCCGACCCCGGTGATGACGCTGGCCGAATGCACGTCGCCGCCATAGAGGCCGTTGGCCGCCAGCGGCGACAGTTCCAGGAAGGCCGTTCCCGGGTCGATCAGCAGATCGACGCGCTGGCGCGCCAGCATCTTGCCGCGGGAGGTATGCCGGACACGCGAGGCTTCGCCACCGCCGCCGGCCACCTGCTCGAGCTTTTGCCGGAGTTCCGCGACCAGCGCGCGCATGGCGTCCGCGTTGCGGGCAAAATCGGACGAAGCGGGGTCGATCGTGGAATGAAGCGGCATGGCCTTCTGCTGGTTATTGTGCGCCGCAATTTGCGCATCGGAGCGGACGGCATGGTGTCATTGCGCCGCCGCCTTACGCAACCCAGAACTTTTGCCCTGGGCGAGGCCGGGAATAGCCCTCGGGATCGTGCCGTTAGTGTGTCCAGGGTTCGGCGCGCCGGAAGGCAAAATTGTCGGCATAGGCCGCCTGCCTGCGGGCCGGCTCCTTGGGCTCGATCACCTGGTAGGGGATGCCCTTGCGCTCGCAATAGGCCACCGCCTCGTCCTTGGTGTGGAAACGGATGGTGAGCTGCTGCTTCATGTCGCCGGAAGAGGTCCAGCCCATCAGCGGCTCGATGGCGCGGGGCTGCTCGGGCTCGTAATCGAGTTGCCATTCCTTGGTCTTGGCGGCCCCCGATTGCATCGCGTTTTTGGCGGGCTTAAAGATGCGTGCGGTCATGGTGATCGGCCCCGTGAGATCTGCGGCATGGAAGCGCGTGGTGGAAACGGCCAGGATAGTATAGAGACACCTTTCAGGATTTTGATCGGTGATTCCTGCCCTGGATGCTACATTTTCCTGACCGGTATAGTCATTATGCTGCGGTGTGACAATCTTGGCCGCATGCGCGGCTGACACCCCTGTCCTGCCGCCCGATCCCTCTCGAAAGTATCAGTCCGAACGGCGCCCATGAAAATCAACGCAACCCTTCCAGAAAAAGGCCGCGATCTGCGGCTCGACCTGTTTCGCGGGGTGGCGAATTGGGCGATCTTTCTGGACCATATCCCCGACAACGTCGTGAATTGGATCACCACGCGGAATTACGGCTTCAGCGACGCCGCCGACCTGTTCGTCTTCATTTCCGGCTACACCGCCTCCTTCGTCTACGCCCGGATGATGCTCGAACGCGGCTTCATCGTCGGCGCCACCCGGCTGACCAAGCGGGTCTGGCAGCTCTACGTTGCCCATATCATCCTGTTCGTCATCTACATCGCCTCGATCAGCTATCTGGCGCTGCGGTTCGGCGATTCCGAGATCATCAACGAGTTCAACGTCGCAGGCCTGGTCGACAATGCGACCGAGACCCTGCGGCAGGGCCTGCTGCTCAAATTCAAGCCGGTTAATCTCGACGTGCTTCCGCTCTATATCGTCCTGATGGGCCTGTTTCCGCCGGTCCTCTGGATCATGCTGCGCCAGCCCAACTGGACCATGCTGGCGTCCATCGTGCTGTGGCTGGCCGCCCGGCAATTTGGCTGGAATTTCAGGGCCTATCCCGCCGGGACCTGGTACTTCAATCCGTACTGCTGGCAGGTGCTGTTCGTGTTCGGCTCATGGTGCGCGCTCGGCGGCGCGCGAAGGTCGATCGGAATCATCAATGCGCGCGCCACCCTGTGGTTTTGTATCGCCTATCTGATCCTTGGTCTTGTCATGACCATGGCCGGCAAGTTTCCGGATTTCGGGGCGATGTTCCCGCACTGGCTCTATTCAACCTTCAACCCCAACGACAAGACCAACCTCGCGCCCTATCGCTTCATCCATTTCGTGGTCATCGTGATCATGGTGATCCGCTTCGTGCCCAAGGAATGGCCGGGGCTGGAATGGCGGGTATTCGATCCCTTGATCGTCTGCGGTCAGCAGTCGCTCGCGGTGTTCTGCGTCGGCGTGTTCCTGTCCTTTGTCGGACATTTCGAATTGATGATGAGTTCGGGTTCGCTGTTCGCGCAGATCTTCGTCAGCATCACCGGCATCGCAATCATGACCGTCGTCGCCTACTACATCTCCTGGTCGAAACGGCAGGACAAGCCGCTGAAGGCAGCACCCGCCAAGGCCGGCTAGTCGCGGTCTGATCCGGCGCCGGACGGATCGATCACCTCCCGGTAGAATCCGCCGGCGTGCTTCTCGATCCGCTGCGCTACCCGCGCGGTTTGGTGACCAGCCGGCCGCGCGATGAAATCCCGTCCCACTGGGTAGACCAGCCGAAACCATCCTGGCTTCGGCTTCCCTGCAACGCGAACGCGCCGCCCTGCGGGTCCCTGCATCGGGCGACCCAGCCACCGCCCGGTAGTTCAAGCGGGCCCTTGAAGACCTGGCCGCCACCGGTCTTCACGCGCTCCGCGGCCGCGTCGATATCGCCAACGTTGAAGTAAAAGAGCCAGAACGGGACCGGATCCTCCGGCCGCTTGGTGAACATGCCGCCGATGGTCTGTCCGCCCGAGGCGAACAACTGATAGGTGTCGATCGGATCGATATCCGTGCCCGCCTTCTGCCAGCCAAAAAGGTCGCCATAGAAGGCAAAGGCCTCCTTCCAATCTGCGGCGAGCAACTCGTGCCAGCCCACGCGCCCAATCTTGTCCAGATCGGCGTGTCGCCGTTGAACGGGCTTCAACCCCTTGATCAAACCAAGCGTTGTCGCTTGCGGGTCAGCAACGACCGAAATGCGGCCGATGTTGCTGTCGGTCGGGGGCACGTACACGGCTCCGCCGAGACGCCTGATCCGGTCGGCAGTGGCGTCCACGTCGTTGACGTCGACGTACCCCATCCACCTCGACGTCGCGCCCATTTTCCTCGCATCCTCCGGAAGATCCATGAGTCCGCCTACCGGAGATCCTTCCGAGGTAAACAGGGTATAGGCCAGGGCCGATGTCGACGCGTCCTCTGCGCCCCAGCCCACGACGTCGGCGTAGAATGCTCTGGCGCCCGCCACGTCTGTCGTTATCAGTTCGTACCAGACGAAACGTCCGGGATGCCGGACCATGTCGGTTTCTCCGCTCAAGCCAACGGACAATCGCAGCGCAGCATGGAGCCGCGCCGGCATTTGTCCGCAAGGGTGGACACGTCGCTTTCATTCCAGATGAGGCTTTGCATTCTTGATTCATTGCCAGGCGCGGGATGGAACGTAGCGCCCGCCGGTACGTTTCTCCCATCGTGCTGAAGTTGTCGAACACAACAGGCATGGATGTTGCGATTCGATTGCGCGGTGCTCTGCACTTCATGAACGTCTCGTTCATGAACATGAAGGAATTTCGGCAGGCCACACCGTCACATCAACGTGTGTAACCAGCCTTGCATGGCGGATTTCCAAGGGGTACAATTTCAACGCGGGACTCTGAACATCGTCGACAAGGTATGGAGGAAGCAGCATTATGGCACGGGTGAAGCAAGCTTCGAAGCGCAAGCGTGTGACGAAAACTGTACCGGTGTTAGGGGCCGCCGGATTGACCTTTTCACTGGTAGGGGGTGCGTCCGCCGCGGTCGCGCCGCCGCAGGATCAGCCACGGACGCCGAGCCTTGCACCGGGTCACGCCATTACCCTCGGTGAAGAAGAAATCGCCGACGTCAGCCTGGCGACGTTCTATGTCTTCGACAAGGAGAACACCGAGTCTGCCAAGGGCGGCCTACAGCTGGCCTGGCGCGGATGCGGTGGCTGCCGGGGATGCAGGGCTTGCCGGGGTTGCGCAGGCTGCCGGGCCTGCAGGGGTTGCGGCGGATGCGGATGCGGCGGAGGTTGTTGCTTGTCATGGGGCGCCTGCCGCATCTGCTGAACCAGACCGCTTCGCGATTGCATTGACCAACGAAGATCATCATGGCCGGGTTCGACACGATCGACCCCGGCCTATCTTTGCGACCAAACCAATCCATCTCTACCTTGCGGTGCAGCCATCTGCGGGCGGCGGCGCAGGAACGGACTCGATATGGCCGCGAAATGCCGGCGCGTGAACTCGACGAGGAAAACCCAGTGCTCGAAGGAAACGCTTTACACCGGCGAACCGGAACGCTCGGCCAGGTGCGCGTGAAGTCATGAAAGGTAGCCGTGGGACCAGTGCTTCGCGGCAGGCTGGCGGCGACATTCCGCAATTCGCGCCGAACTTCACCGTCTACGTGCTGCCGCCGGATGTCGTCTGTCTCTATTCCGAGGACCGGAAGTTCTTTCTTCACGGCGAACTCTATTGCGCGCTCGCGTCCGCGATCGCGAAGGGCCGCAAGAGCTTTCGGGAACTCGCCAGCGAACTGGCAAAAGATTTTCCGTCCGACAAAATCGAGGAAGCCCTCAAGCGGCTGATTGAGCGACGCTATGTCGTTCCAGCGTCGCGTTCTCCCGGTGGCGCCGTGGAGGGTTACTGGGCGAGCCTGGGCCTGCCGTCCGGAATGGCCGAGCAGAATCTGGAAAATTGCCGGGTGCGTGTTGAATCGATCGACGTGCACGGTGCGACGGCGTTCAGCGCCGCCCTGAGCGAACTCGGCGTTCGCATCGTCAAGCGCTCGCCGGACCTCACTGTCACGCTGGTGAACGACTATCTCGAGCGGCGACTGGCGGAATTGAACCAGCAGCGCGTATCCGATCGTTCGCGCTGGCTGCTCGTTCAACCCTCCGGCGCCTTTCCGCTGGTGGGGCCCGTGTTCAGCCCCGGCGAGAGCGCCTGCTGGACTTGCCTGTTCGATCGCATGATACGGAATCGGGAGGTGAAGGGGTTTCTTGACCGGGGACCCGCGCGCCCTGTCGCCACCTCGCCTCTGGTGCGCAACGCGGTCGGACAAGGCGCCATCCAGTTTGCGGCCCTCGAGGTCGCCAAGGCGATTGCCACCGGCTTTCGCACCGAGTTGAACGATCACATCGTCAGTCACGATCTCTTGGGCTCGAGCATCGTAAAGCATTACGTCGCTGCGCGCCCGCAATGTCCGACCTGCGGCCGCAAGAAGCTGCGGGACCCGCGTCGGGCGCCGCTACCGATCGAGCTTGGCCCCGGCGCCAAGCTGGTCATGACCAGCGGCGGATACCGCACGGTGTCGTCGCGGGCCACGGTGGCGCGGTTCCGAAAGCACGTGAGCCCCCTGACCGGCGTGGTCACGCGGCTCGAACGGATCGAAGCCGATCTGCCACTGAACACCAACTTCTACGCCGCGCATAATTTCTCCGCGCCGGCCCGCAACGTCAATGAACTCAGGGCGGGACTGACCGGCGGCAGCTTCGGCAAGGGCTCCAATGCCGAGCAGGCCGAAGCCAGCGCGCTGATGGAAGCGATCGAGCGCTATTCGGGGATATTCCAGGGCGACGAAATCAGGATAACGCGGCGGTACACGGATTTTGCGCCTGATGACGCCATTCTTGCCAACGACGTCCTGCTTTTCAGCGACGCACAATCGCTGCCGGAACAGACGGGAGAAGAGGATTCCCACGAGACCCAGACGGCCTCGGCTCCGTTCGATCCGGCCGCCAAGATCGAGTGGTCGCCGGTCTGGTCTGTGCGTGACGGACGTTTCAAACATGTTCCGACCAGCCTGCTGTATTTCTTCTACAGCGGCCCCGCCGCCTTCCATGCCGATTCCAACGGCTGCGCGGCCGGCAACACGCTCGAGGAAGCGATCGTCCAGGGATTCCTCGAACTGGTGGAACGGGACGCGTACGCGATCTGGTGGTACAACCGGTTGCGACGGCCCGCGGTGGACCTGAGCCACTTCAACGACTCCTATGTTCGCGACTTGCAGACCCAGCTGGCCGAAACCGGACGAAGGCTCTGGGTGCTCGACGTCACCAGCGATCTCGGCGTTCCGACTTATGTTGCGATATTGCACTGGATACAAAACGGGCAGGAAAATATCGAGTTCGGCTCCGGCGCGCATTTCGATCCCCGCATCGCGATGCTGCGCACCTTGACGGAGTTGAACCAGTTCCTGTCGATCGGCCTGATGGGAGGAGGAACCGGCGAGAAGTCGAGCCTCGACGGCATCACGCCATTGCGCCTTGAGGCCTATCCGTTCCTGGCGCCGAACGGCACGGTTCAGCCAAGCGCCGGCTGGACGGCGGGTCTTCTCGACAATACGCGCCGGCAAGTCGACGCCTGCGTCGAAATCGCCGGGCGAGCGGGCCTCGATTTTCTGGTGCTCGATCAGACGCGGCCCGACGTCGGGGTGCCGGTCGTCCGGGTTCTCGTTCCCGGCCTGCGGCATTTCTATCGCCGCTTCGGACCGGGCCGGCTCTATGATGTTCCGGTCAAGCTCGGATGGCTGGAGCGGCCGTTGCCGGAAAGCGGACTGACGCCGTTCCTTCCGCACTCCTGAGGGTCACGCGTCTTGCGCGCAGCTGGAAAAAAGCAAGGACGGATCGCGCCGCCGGCTATTTCCGCCCGGCTGACCGGCCACATCCGCCTCGAAACCCAATCCGACGGAACGATCCTCGCCTGCTTCGATGACCATTCGCTTGCCCTGGGGAAATTCAGCGCCGCCGCCGTAAAGCGCGCACAGGATCTGCGCACCGGTCTGCCGCTGGCTTCATTGGCGCAGCAAGGCCGCGCGGCCGACAAGGAGATCGATCTGCTGGTCCGGCGATTAGCCCGGAGCGGTCTGTTGGAATATCGCCTGGGAGACTCCAGGGGCGACAAGGTCGTCATCGAGCCGCAGCTTCCCGACTATTGGCCGCAAGCGCCCAAGCTCGGCGCGGCCGAAACAATCGTGTTGTCGCGGTTTGCCTATCTGCGGCGGCGCGGCAACGAGATGGTGCTGGAATCGCCGCGCGCAGCCGCCTTGTTCAGGATCGGCGATCCAAAGATCGCCGCCGCCCTCGCGAGCCTCGCCACTCCGCAGAAAATCGGCCGGTTGCGGCGGCAGGACGGCTTTCCCGGCACGGAGCTGATCGCCCTGCTGGTGGATTGCCGGATCCTGTTCAGGATCGGCGCCGGAAGCCAGCATGGGCTGCGTTCGGCCGAGGGCGACGACAACCTTGTGCTCTGGGACTTTCACGATCTTCTGTTCCACACCCACTCCACGGAAGGCCGGCAGGCCAATCCGCTCGGCGGGCTTTATCCGTACGCCGGCCTGATTCCGCCGCCGCCGGCGGTGCGTCCACATTGGCCCGGAAGGAAGATCGACCTGCGCCCGCTCCCGGACGCGCCGCCCGAGACGCCCTCGCCATTCGCCAGGCTGCTGCACGAGCGCCATTCGACGCGCGATTTCGACGACCAGCAACCGATCACGCTCGCCGAGCTGGCGCGGTTTCTCGAGGGCACCGCGCGGATCCGGGCGAAATGGAAAGACCGCGCCGACCTCGGCGACGGCGGCCCCGTGGTCGAATACGCCGCGCGGCCGTATCCGGCCGGAGGCGGCGCCTACGAACTCGAGCTCTATCTGGCGGTTGCCAATTGCGAGGGACTTGCCCGTGGGTTCTACCACTACGATGCCGACCGGCACGCGCTGGTGCCGATCGCCGTGCGCGCGGGCGAATTCGACGCGCTGCTTGCGGGTGCCGAATTCGCCATGGGCGCCCCTGCCGCGCCGCAGATCCTGATCACCGTCGCCGCGCGCTTTGCCCGGGTTTCATGGAAGTACAGTTCGGTCGCCTATTCGCTGATCCTTAAGGATGTCGGCGTCTTGCTGCAGACGTTCTATCTGATGGCGACCGATATGGATCTCGGCGGCTGCGCGATCGGCACCAACAATATCGATCTGTTCGAGAAGATGACCGGGATCGAATTCCACGTGGAGGGCCCGGTCGGTCAATTTGCGCTCGGCCGCGGCGGCAAGCCGGAATCCCCCGGTTAGCGCCGGAGGACCGCCCCGGCGGGCTCGACGGAACGGATTTCGGCCCTGCGGGAGCTGTTTCAGCGTCCGGACCGGCAATTATTGCAATCGACTTAAACCTTTCGAAAACCCCTCGGAGTACCTCAGTACGAAACTGAGGATTTGCCATGGGGAACCATTCGGCTGCGGTAACCGGTATGCCGGCGGCGACGCGCGGTACCGCAGACCCGAAAATCGTGATCCTGATGCTGTGCGCCGTGGTCACGTTCGTACTGGGCGCGGCCGGCGTCAGGAATGGCGTGTTCGACGCCATGTCGACCGACGACGCCATGCGGCTGGTTGAAGTGAGAGACCTGATCGCCGGACAGGGCTGGTTCGACCTGACGCAGTACCGCCTCGATCCGCCGGGCTTGCCGATGCATTGGTCGCGCGTGATCGATGCACCGCTGGCAGCCATCATCCTGATGCTGCGACCGCTCGTCGGCATGGAGGGCGCCGAGGCAGCCACCCTGGTGCTGTGGCCCGCGCTGTTGTTCGGCGCAACGCTGATGGCGGTGGCGGCAACAGCAAGGCGCATCTGCGATGACGCCAACCGGGACGCGGTGCAACTGGCCGCGATCGTGCTCGCGGCGCTGTCGATCCCCGCACTGGTTCATTATCGCGCCGGCGCCATCGATCACCATAATTTTCAGATCATGCTGCTGCTGGCCTTCCTGTTTCTGACACTGGGAATCGAACGGCACGTCATCAATGCGGCTCTTGCCGGGGGCGCGGCAAGCTTGTCGCTGGCCGTCGGGTTGGAAATGGTGCCCGCGATCGCCGCGACCTGCGTCGCCGTGCTCGGCCTCCTGCTCTGGCGCGGCAGCGCCGTGTCGCGGCAAGCCGGCGTGTTCGGTGCGGCAGTGACGGGTTCGTCCCTGCTTCTCGCCGTGCTGTTGTTGCCCGTGCGTTCTCTCGGCGCACCCGTGTGCGACGCATTTGGGGGACCGTTCCTGCTGCTCGCCGCCGGCGGCGGGACCAGTCTGATGATCGTCGCAGGGGTCGCCAGGCGGTGGCCCGCGACGGGCGTGCGCGTGGCCGCGGCAGCGGCAACGGGACTGATCCTGTTCGCGGTGTTCTACAAACTGTTCGCGGGATGTCTGGCGCCGCCCTTTGCCAGCATTGATCCGCTGGTGACCTCGATCTGGGTCGACCATGTCGCCGAGTCCATGTCGGTTCAAACCATCTTGCTGCTCGAGCCGCAAAAGCTGCCCGCCCTGTATGGATTTCCTCTGCTGACGTTGCTCCTGACCGGCGCCGCCATTCTCCGTGCACGTCCCGCTTTTCGGTTTCGCCTGATCGCCGCCGCCGTCACACTGGCCGCGTTGGTTGGAGTAAGCTTCTGGCTGATGCGCGGCGCGGCCGCTGCCAACATGGTGGCGGCCCCGCTGTTTCCGGTCAGCCTGGCGCTGCTGTGGCCCGCCCGGATGCAGGGGCGAAAGCTGCTGCTTCTGGCCCTTCTTGCCTCTCCGGCGAGCATCGCGGCCGGCGGCCTTGCAGCCCGCCCCCTGATCGATGGAATCCTCAAGCCGCAACGGACGATCGCGGCGCGCGACACAGTCTCATCCTGCCTTACCGTTTCGAGCGTGGCGCCGCTTGCGGCGCTTGCCCCGGGGCGGGTGATGGCGCCGATCGATCTCGGTCCCGCGATCCTGGCCGCGACCGGGCACTCGGTCTTCGCGGCCCCCTATCACCGCAACAACGACGGCAACCTCGCGATGTTGCACCTGATGCTGGCCACGCCTGCGCTGGCGAAGCAAATCCTGGCTGACCGCAGGGTCGACTACGTCGTGCTGTGCCGCGGCAACATGGAACACGTCGAGTTGGGCAATCTGGCCCCCGATGGCCTCGCCGCACGGCTTGACCACGGCCAGACGCCGGATTTCCTGCAACCGCTCGACCATCTCGATCCCAGTGGCAAACTTGCGGTGTGGCGGGTGCGACGCGAGGCTTCGCGGTAAGCGCGGCCTCACCCCTGCGGACGGGTTGACCCAAATCAATCGGCCAAGATCTCCTTGCAGTAGGAAGACGCTGCGCTGCGTCACGGCGCAAACAGGCTCAACCTCCGACCGCTGCACGAGGGATACCGACATGCCGACCCATTTCCATGCCATCGTCTGGATCGACCACATGCAGGCCAAGGTTTTCCACATCGGCTTGGGCGGCGACGACGAGGTTACCCTGCATCCGCACCTGCAGACCCGCCACCTTCACCACAAGGCCAACTCGATCGGCAGCGGCCATGTCGGGTTCGACAAGGAGTTTTTCGCACAGGTGATGAACGCGATCAGCGACGCCGGCGAAATCCTGATCATCGGCCCGGCCAATGCGAAGACTGAACTTGCCAAATATCTCCGCGAACAGCACCCGAAGATCGGCGAGCGCGTCGTGGCGGTCGAAGCTGCCGACCATCCCAGCGACCGCGAGATCGTGGCCTATGCCAAGCAGCATTTCAAAATAGCAGCGCTGCGGCGACAGGCCTGACCGGCGGAGGTCCGGCCGCGATCGCACCGCCCATGCATCGCGTTCGCGATTGATCTAGCGCAAAGACCACGGACAGGAATCAGGCTTCTGTTAAGCATGCGGATGTTCCCTTCCCCGGATTCAGCCGCTTTAGCCTTTCGGATGCTCTTCGGTTCTCCCGGGAGCATCCGTTTTTTTATGGCGTAAGTCTTGATCGGGATTCGACCAAGCACAATTCCTTGATGTTGCTGAAGCGGAATCTGACGATCGCTCGAAGCGCGCGCCGGAAGCCAGCGAAAATCGCCTTGTGCGTTTCGGCGACGATCGTTTTGGACGACTTTTCAGCAAACAGATCATTCGCCTTTTCAAAACAGGCCATTCTTTAAAACCGAATTTAATGGGTACGGGCGATCGCGAACCTACATCGGGATGGTGCATAGCCGCTGTCGGCGACCGATGGCGGGATGGTTTCAAGCCGAAGAAATGGAGCAACCATGAAAAAACTGAGAACTCTGAGTGCGGCGATCGCGCTTGCAGCGATCCTGCCGCTGGCAGCACCAGGCGCCAGCTTTGCTGCGGACCGTAGCCCGGGTGCCTGCACGACGCCTGCGGGCGATGCTGTTGGCGTCGATGGGCCGGCAATGAACGCCGGACAGCTGATGGCAGGCGTCGGCCAATGTCAGCGCATCGGCAGCTGGTTCCCGCACGATAACGCCGGCGCTTTCGCGACGGATGCTGCGCCTCGTACTCCCTATTACGGCGGCGGATCCTACTATCCTCGACCGGACTTCTGAGAGCGGTGACTTCCAGCACCGATCCTCGCACGGAGCGGGGATCGGTGTTGTGCCAGCCATCGCGCAACGCTGAAAACGACGGAGGAACAGCGCAGGAAAGCGGTGCCAGAAACGCCTTTCATAAGGCAAGAAAGATCAAGCAGTTAGTTGGTCGGGGCAGCTGGATTCGAACCAACGACCTGCAGTACCCAAAACTGCCGCGCTACCAGGCTGCGCTATACCCCGATCTCTGGGAAAAGACGTCGATACACGCTTAATCGCCCACCAGCAAGGTTGGCGCCACGCCTCACCGCCCGTTGAAAAGCGGATGCCCGACGCGATCCCCGGGTTCGATGCCGTATTTCTTGGCGGTTCCGGCGACCACCTCCAGCACCCCCTTGGCCAGCCCCTGCGAGGAAATGATCCTGGTCGACATCGGCTCGGTATTCTCGGCGATGCGCAGGATCCGGCCATCCGCGCGGATGAAGATCATGTCGAGCGAGACATAGGTGTTCTTCATCCACATCGAGACTTCCTGCGGCGGAGAGAAGTCGAACAGCATACCCTTGCCGTCCGGCACCTCCTTCCGGTACATCAGGCCGGTCTCCTTCTCCTGCTCGGTTGTCGCCATCTCCACCGAGAACACCTGGACGCCATTCTTGGTGACGATCTCGAGCGGCTGGAAGCTTGCCGCCAGGGCCTGGCGCCCTGAGAACGCGCAGAGGACGACGATCGCAGCAACCACGGGCACAAGGAACCGCGCACGCATGCGACGCCAAACAACATCTCGATCGATAGTCATGACCAACGCTTATCCCAGCCGTAACGGATTATCGCGGGGGACCGTAACCCGAGGATCGTGGCAAATACCAGACCGGCGCAGCGCGGCGCTGTCACTTTTGGTGCCAGGCTAACGGGTGCTGTGCGGCGTGTGAACGTCGCGGGGGCTTAGTGCGACGACAATCCCGGCGAGCCGTTTTCCGGCTGGATCTCGGCGGCCATCATGCCCTTGGAGCCGGGCCCGAACCGCACCAGCACATACTGCCCGGGACGCAGCTCGGTCATCCCGAACCGGCGCAGGGTTTCCATGTGCACGAAGATGTCGGGCGTACCCTCGCCGCAGGTCAGGAAGCCGAACCCACGCAGCCGGTTGAACCACTTGACCTGCGCACGCTCCAGCCCCGAGGTCGGGGTGACGCTGACATGAGTCCGCGGCGGCAGCATCTGCGCCGGATGAATCGCGGTCGACTCGTCCATCGAGAGGATCCGGAACGCCTGATAGCCCTTGGCGCGCTGAACGCATTCGACCACCAGCCGCGCCCCCTCATAGGCGGTCTGATAACCGTCGCGCCTGAGCACGGTAACGTGCAGAAGCACGTCAGGCCAGCCATTGTCCGGAACGATGAAACCGTAACCCTTGGAAGCGTCGAACCATTTGATGACGCCGGAGATTTCGACGAGGTTGGCTGCGCTATCGCCAAGTCCCGATAGCGCATCCATCGCCGGGTCGCGCTCGCCGCCGCCCGCGAATTCGCCAGGCCCAAGCCTGTTCGCTCCCGCCCCGCTTGGCGGGCCCCCGAGCTTCTTGGACTCAAATCCGTCCGACCCCATGACCCCGGACCCCACACATTGCGGCCCGTCTCGCTAGCGACGGCGCCTGAATACGCGCCCAACCATGATTCTCGATCATGACGCCACGCGAATCTCCTGAATCAAAAGATAACACTCCCGCGTGCCGGGCATAGATAAAAAACAATTTTGCCATGAACTATGAACAGTCTTGCACAGTCGCGAATCAATTCGGCCATCAATTACCCACGAATGGTCCGAGCGTCTCCCCGATATCGTGGCGGATCACCAGGTCGGCGATATCGTCTTGGTCCGTCGGCTCGTTGTTAATGATCACAAGCTTGGCCCCGCAGTTCTTGGCCATCAACGGAAACCCTGCGGCCGGCCACACCACCAGCGACGATCCGATCGCAATGAACAGGTCGCAGTGCTGGGCCAGTTCGGTAGCGCGCCGCATCGCATCTTCCGGCATCGCCTGGCCGAACGAGATGGTGGCGGTCTTGACCGGCTCGTCGCAGACCGTGCAGTCCGGCGCGCCGCCGATGGTCTCGAAGCTCTGCTTGACCCACGCAAGATCATAGGTGCGACCGCAGCCGATGCAGCGGGCGTAGGTGGTATTGCCGTGCAATTCGACGACGTGCTCGTCGGCAAACCCCGACAGCTGATGCAGATTGTCGATGTTCTGGGTCACGATCGCCGGAATTTTGCCCGCCCGGTGGAGCGCGGCGAGCGCGCGGTGGCCGCGACCCGGCTTTGCCGCCGCGAACGTCGGCTCCATCGCGAAGCGTCGCCGCCATGCCTCCGCCCGCGCCTCGGGGCTGGCGACGAATTCATCGAACGGAATCGGGCGGTTGCGGGTCCACAATCCGCCGGGCGAACGGAAGTCGGGAATGCCGCATTCGGTCGAGATGCCGGCGCCGGTAAAGGGAATGATCGTGGACGCCTCGGCGATCATGCCGCCGAGCTGTTCCACGCCGCTGCGAAGATCTGGTGCAATCACGTGCGTTCATCCGAGGGTCTGACCATGCTGACCATAGCATGGCCGGTCGGATGGCCGCGTCAATGCCGTAAGAGCGGCATCCGGCGCGGTTCTCGCGCCGGCTTCGGACGCGTCTCGATCAAGCCGCCTTCTTTGTCAAGCGGCTTCGGCGACCGGCTCCTTGGCCTCGTCGGTGTTCTTCGCGCCGCTCTTCTTGGGTTTGGCGGGCGGAGCCGATTGGGACTTCTTCGTCAGCCGATCGTACTGCGACAGTTTCTCCAGCTCGGCTTCGAGCTCGCTGCGGCGCGCGGCGACCTTTTCCAGCAACTTGTCGGTCGCGGTCTCGCGCAACGCGGCGAGTTCTTCGATGCTCAGCGAATCCAGATCGTTCTTTGCCATGCCAGCCTCCCTTTTTCTTTTCGCTACCGGGATGGCGCGAAGGCCACAAGCAGCGCAGCGCGCTTATCCACCGCGAACCTCGAACGCTCAAAGTAATTCGCGAGCGCGCGTCTCCACAATCCTGCAACACCGTATCCCCATTCGCGCCCCAATCGCGCTCCCCAATGTACAGGGAACGAGAATCAAAAAAGGGATGGCATGACCGAACGAGACAACGCCGCTACCGAGCGAGACGAAATCGTCGCACGCGTCGCGCGCTTCAAGGCGACGCAGGAGAAGTTCAAGCGGGAGCGCGAAGAATATTTCGTCGCCACGCTGCAAAATGCGCGGCACTCGGAAAATGCCCATCGTATGGCCGAGCGCCCGGCGTTCTGGTCCTGACGCCCTTCTTTTGCGCGCGGCCAAGAAAAAAAGCCCGGAGCAACGCTCCGGGCTTTTCGTTGATCGGTTACCATTGCCGCCAGTAGCGGTGCCGATAGTACGGTCCGCCGTAATAGGCGTAGGGCCCGTCGTAATAGGCCGGCCCGTAGTAACGCGGGCCGTAATAGCCGTAGCCGGGACCGTAATAAGGCCCGTAGGCGCTGGCCGCAGCGCCCGCAGCGATTGCGCCTGCCGCGAGGCCAAATGCCAGGCCGGGACCGATGCCGCGTGCTTGCGCCGGCGCGGCTACACTCGTCGCGGCTAGCGCACCGACGGTGGCCAGGACAGCTAGGGTTTTCTTCATGCGCATCTCCTCCATCGAATACCCATTCAATAACGCAGGTGACTTCTATTGGTTTCGGCGGAACCGGATTTTCTTGTGCGCCCTCAGGGTTTTGATCGCGGTGCAGGACGCGAGTCTCAAGCCGAGATTGCGACGCGCACGAAAAGAGAGCGGCTCGTGCGAGCCGCTCTCTTGTTCCTGCTGGCGATGACGAATTCGACTACTGCCCGCAGGGATGACGCAGACCATCGTAACCGAGATAGGTGCCGGACGCCGGGTCATACGATTTGTAGCGCTGCGCGCAATAGGCGGGATCGGCGCCGCCCGACACGACATACCGGGAATCTCCGACATAGCCGGGATATCCGTCGTCATAGTAATCGTTGTAGGCGTAGTCGTCGTAATAATAGGGATCGTTGTAGCCGTAGCCCAGCGCGCTGCCGGCCGCCAGACCAGCGGCAAAGCCGAAGCCCGGGCGGAAATGCCGGCCGTGGTCGTGATCGCCGCGAAAGCCGTTGCGATATCCACCTTGCGCAAACCGTCCGCCGCCGGGTCCGACGAAATTAGCGCCGCCAACGGCGACGGGCCGGCTAGGGCTGATACCCGCACCTGGGCTCATGCTCGCCTGGGCGCCGCGAAACGCCGCGCCGCCGCCACCGCCGACATGCATCCCGCCGGCCATACCTCCACCGACGTGCATGCCGCCGCCACCGGCGTGCATCCCGCCTCCCATACCGCCACCGTGCATGCCGCCTCCGCCGCCGCCGTGCATCCCCCCGCCCCCTCCACCACCACCGCCATGTCCGCCGGCGAAGGCCGGTGCTGCGGCCGCTAGAGTCAGGGACAGGGCTGCTGCGCCCAAAATACCGAGTTTCGACATTGGCACTCCTCCACAAAAAAGACTGTAGAGCAAAACCTCAGCGCCAATCGATCGTTCCGGGTTCTTGCGACGATTTCAAACTTGTGATGGCGCCAGATCCTGGGTCGGCCTCGTGTGTTCCACGCGCGCAAGGCGGGGCCGAACGTCAAGAACCGGCGAGGTGAAAAATTCCGCGGCTGGCGGAACCAGCATCGGACCCCGACGTTGGGATAACAGGTGCAGCAACCTCGAAAGGGGTGAGAGCATGAAAGACCCCGTCGGTGTCTTCGGATGCCGGCGGGGTTTTTCAATTGGGATTTTTCAAGTCATGGGTGGCGTGGCGGCGCCCGCGAGCAACTGCCCGGGAGGAAGCGTTGCCGATCTCAGCCCTGTTGGCCTGCGTTCGCAAGCTGATCCCCCACCACCAGGACCGCCACTACGACGAGATTGTCCGCGGCTTCGGTATCGGCGAATTGCGCCCGCCAACCTCGCCCATGAGCGACGACGAACTTAGCCAAGCGATTGCCGATTTTCTGAAGGACGCGCCCTCCTCCGAAGCAGTGAGCAACCTCGGCCGGCGCTTCAATCCGTCCTCCGGCGTGTGAGTCCTCGGTACGCCCGAAGGCGTGCAGTTCACGATCATTTTTTTCCACGCTCAAGCCGCCCGATCTTGCGGTCGAGATACCAGACTTCCACATCGCAGCCGTCGACGAACTGGCGCGCGGCCTTCAGGGCCTCCGCGTCGGTATCGGCGTCAATCGCCCGGAACGAGGCAACGCGATTGTTTCCATTGATCAAGTAGACCCTATAGGTCGGCATGGACTCTCCCTTCTGCCCATGACAACGCGCGGCGGAGGGGCCTGGCATCGCAGGCAGCCATGCGGGGGCCGAATGGAACCCGACCCGCGAAGGTCAAAAACCGGACAAAAACCTCTGAGAGACAGAGGCATTGTGGAATCTGGAATACCTGCGCCGGCCGGAACCGATGGATGCAGCTACCTTAAAAGAACAGGCAGAGCGTTGCCGCCGTCTCGCCAAGCACGCCGACCCCTTCACCCAGAAGAGGCTGCTGGATCTCGCGGCCGAATACGAGGCGAGGGTAGCGCAGCTCGAAACAATTCCTTCCGCGGCGTCACGCAGTTTGCGCAATGGCGAGACCTAGCGCGACATCACGACTTGTCCAATGAGAACCCCAGCACAATCGTATCGGGCGCCTGCTTGAACTCTTTCGCAACGACCTCGCGTACGGTGCAGGCGAGTTCATCGAGCGGCTTGCCTGAATAGACCTTCGGAAACGTCACCGTCACGCTTTGAAGACTGCCGTTGTGCCAGCTGAAGCCAACCTCCGGCTTCACGCCCGTGGCGCGCTCGAGATCGGCCGCGACCGCCTTCGAATACGAAAGCCCCTTGGAAATCAGATCAACTGCGCCACAGCCGGCGAGGCTGCTCGCGAGAGCGACGATCGCGATGGCTTTCCGAATGTCCATGACGCACCAAAAAAGGCAAATTCCGATATGTTTGTCGGCCGCAGCCCGCTTCACGTTCATTCGGCTGGGCCCTGCCCTCTTCAGCCCATTAATGCTATTGAACCTGCCGAAACCAACCGCCATCTCTGCCAGAACTCACGGGAGCCAGGAAACATGCGTTACCTCCACACCATGCTGCGCGTGCGCAATCTCGATGCCGCGCTGAAATTCTACCAGGACGCGCTGGGGTTGAAGGAAGTCCGGCGGGTCGACAACGACAAGGCCAAATTCACGCTGGTGTTCCTGTGCGCGCCCGAGGACGAAGGCATCCTGAAGGCCTCCAAGGGGCGCGGCGCACCGCTGGTCGAGCTCACCTACAACTGGGACGAGGAGAAATACGGTGAGGACCGCTATTTCGGCCACCTCGCCTACGAGGTCGACGACATCTACGCGACCTGCGACCGGCTGATGAAGTTGGGCATCACCATCAACCGCCCGCCACGCGACGGCCAGATGGCGTTCGTCCGCTCGCCCGACCTGCACTCGATCGAACTGCTGCAAAAGGGCGACGCCAAGCCGCCGGCGGAGCCCTGGACCTCGATGCCGAACACCGGCCACTGGTAAACCCCGCTCAAGCCCGGCATGTACAAATTCTTCGTGCATCGCCGCCAACCCGCCTGCCGGCTGGTGATTTCTGCGGATGCGCCGTTTCCATCCGGCGCATCCGAGGACGACTGGCTCCATACCCGCAGCAGCGAGGCCGCCGACATCAATGCGGAAGTCCGCGGGGCCCTCGAGCGCGACGGCTACTCATTGTTCAGGTTCGGACTTTCGCTCGCGGAAATTCGAGGGGCCCGCTGAGCGGGTGGCGGCCCGCGACCGACATCCCGAAATCGTGTTCACGATCGGTGAACCTTTTGGCCTCAGAACTCGACGGAGATTCTGAGGTGAGCCATGACCCAAAGTCAGCACTACAAATTCCAGGCCGAGCAGGCCAAACGTCTGGCCCGGCAGGTCACGGATCTGGACGTGCGCGAGAGGCTCCTGCAGATGGCCGGAGAATACAGCCGCTACGCCGAGCTGATGGAGGCCCGAGAACAGCCGCGCGAGCAGGCTTTCGGGTGAGTTTTAGTTCCGCTCACCGCTAAAAAGTTTTCCGTTCCGGCGGCAGGAACACCGTGTCCACCGTCGCGTTCTCCCTTCGATTGAGGAATTCGAAGGAGGCGAACATGGGACGTGGAATTCTACTTTGGCTGTTGGGCGTGCCGATACCGGTGATCATTCTGCTGTGGCTGTTCTTCGGCCGCTGATATCGGATAGTCGATACGTGCAAGTCAGGCTCCGCCGTCGGCGGGGCTTTTTTTGTGGGACAGCGTTGTCGAGACCGGCAGGTATTGCGGGCTTTTTCGCGCGTTTTCCGATATGACCCGTTCAAAGCGGATCACGGGGAGCGAAACATCGTGGCGAACGAAAATCAGGGACAGCTGACCATTTGGGGCCGGGCCAATTCGGTGAATGTCCAGAAAGTGCTGTGGTGCCTGCGTGAGCTCGATCTCGCTTTTCGGCGCATCGATGCCGGCATGGCGTTCGGCCGGAATCACGATCCCGATTATCTCGCTATGAATCCCAACGCGCGGGTGCCGACGCTGGTCGACGGCGATTTTGTCCTATGGGAATCCAACTCGGTCATGCGCTATCTCGTACTCGCTTATGGCAAGGGATCGCCGATCTATCCCGAAGCGCCGAAGCTGCGCGCCGGCGTCGACCGCTGGCTGGACTGGACGCTGTCGACCTTGCAGCCGGTCGATCGGCCGGTGTTCTGGGCACTGGTACGAACGCCCCCGGAAAAGCGCGACATGACCGCGATCCAGAAGGACGCCGACGCCGAAGCCGAAGTTTGGCGCGTGGCCGACGCACAACTGGCGTCGCGGCGCTTCATCGAGGGCGATGACTTTACGATCGCCGATATCGCGCTCGGCGCCTATGCGCGGCGCTGGTTCGGGGTCGAAGGTATCAGCAAGCCAAAGCTTCCCGATCTCGAACGCTGGTTCGCGCAATTCGCCGACCGGCCGGGATTTGCCCAATTCATCGCGCCGCCGATGTCGTGAGCGGATTGCCGCTCAGCGTCCCGCGCCGGAGGCGCCGACGCCAATGCTGGTCGCGCCGCCGATCTTGACGCAGCTGTCAGAGCCCTCGACCTTGACGAAACCCGGGCCAAAGGCTGCGCAGGAATTGCCCCCCGGCGCGCCCTTCAGCGGCAGCAATTTGTCCGAGGGCGCGGCCTTGTCAGGCTTATGGGGGCTGACCTGCTGGGCCAGCGCCGCGGACGCCGGCAGCGCCGCGACGACAAGCATGAGGACGATGGTTCGCATCGTGCCTTTTATCGCGTGCGGCCGGGCGACGCTACCGGACGAACTTGACGCCGACCGACTTTCCGCGACGCCAGACCACTTCACAGCTTCGTCCCGTCCGGGCGTCGCGCGACAGCGCCAGCCGCAATTTTCCGGGCAGCGAATTGGGATCCTCGATCACGATCTTGGCGCCGGTGGAGGACATGTCCTGCACCACGCAGCGGCGGGCCGCAAAGCCGCCTTCGAAGCTGATCCAGCCAGGCTGGTGCACCGATTTGCGCACTTCCCGTTTCTTGTTGATGGCGACCATTTCGGGGGCTCCTTGAACCCCCGCGGGTATCGCAACAGGCTTTAAAAACCGTTGATAAACCTAGGGAATAACGAAAATTTGCGCTGGGCGGCGTGGCGCCGAAGGGGTAGAAAAAACCGGTTTCCCGATGGCTTGCCCGGCCGCGCAAACGCCACTATACGTTCGCCGCCGGCTTTCGGACCACTTCGTCAGGGGGTCCAGGCACGGCACGGCGCCATCGCTGCCCCAAAGCATTGATTTGCCGGAAGTTTGTGACCAAAGCGAAATGGCAAAGCCGCGGCCGGAGGGTCGTGGCGGGACAGCCCTTCGCTCCCTTCGTCTATCGGTTAGGACGCCACCCTTTCACGGTGGAGAGAGCGGTTCGATTCCGCTAGGGAGCGCCATTCCCGTCAACGGCCTCTGATTTCAAACGGATTTCCGGCAAAAACGGCAAACTCGCCATCCGGCTTTGCCACTCGGCGTTCCTCGCTGTTCGAGACTCGCGCTAGAAACGCGCGCGCGGAAATCGGGATGGCGAGCGCGTTGGCGCATGCACGCCGGCACTACCTGGCGCTGGAACTCGCAAGCCTCTCCGGGCGTCACCGGATACCAGCCCCCTCGGCGCAAATCAATTTTCCGGTGCGTAAGTCCGCCACAATCGAACTAACCGCTACCGGGGCCCCCTCGCCCCGGTCCAAGTTGCCGTTCGTGTTCTGTAGCGTGGGGACGTAAGCCGATGGCCACGAGAGATCGCGTCATTCAGAGCAATCCGGCCCGCCTGCTTGTGGCCGATCACACCGAACAACCTGAGCAGTCGGTAATCGGAAAAGCATGGCAGAAAATTATTTCTTCGCGAGTCGCCAAGTCGATCGTTTCTGTTTTCACGGCTGCAATGATCGTAGTTGCGATCGTAACCATAGGAAATCCAATCGCGCTCTTTGTCGCGACTTCCCGGGTCAGCACGTCCGCGCCTGAGGACTTCAAACGCCAGTCAATGCCCACAATTCAATCGAGCGCCAGCGCTCAAGCCTTGCCGCCCGCTGCGGCGGAGCCGCCAAGGGGTGGCGAATTGCTTGCCGCTTTCAGAACTGCCCTTGAGGGTAAGACCGAAGTCGATCAGCCAAAAGCCGGCGCCTTGTTCAATCAATTTCAGGCATGGGCGGCTACGGAAGACGTTCCACTCCAGGTTCGTCCGCCCCAGCCCGTTCAAGATGCCCCGGCACAGGTTGTGCAAAGAACCCAACCGCCCCCCTTGCCAAAGCGTCGACCGATCCAAACCGCACGCTCACAGGCCCCATCAGCGCAAAATGCTGACTGGTCCATGCAACGCCTCGGCTGGCATAATTAGACGCTGCAATCGGTAGCGGGGACGCCGTCTGGCGGGGCAAAGAAAAGCCCCGACCGGTCAAAGGGCGGGGCAAGTCAGGTTGGTAAACGAAGAATAGAGACACCGCAGATGGTGCCGCGGCAACGCTAGCATCTCGCCGGATCAACCGAGCCGGGAATGATTGCCGTTTCGGGGAACGAAATTTTCCCGTTGCCTGCCGGATTTTTTCCCGAGTAGCGTAATCCATTGATTGTGCTCCACCACCGCCCTTCGCCGCAGCATGCCAGCCGCCTCGACGGGCATCGGGTCTCAATCGCCGCGGAGACGCTCCATGCCTGACCATCGCTCGGACGTCGACGGCGCGCGGGTGCTCGCGGATCTCAACGCGCTCCGCGCGATCGGCGCCTACAAGACCGGTGTGCACAAGCCGACTTTCTCGGAGCCGCATCTGCGCTCGCTTGAGTGGCTGGCGCAGCGACTTCCGGAGGCCGGGCTCGCCACAACCATCGACGGCATCGGCAATGTGCTGGGCACCAGCCCGAAATCCGGACCGAAACTGCTCGCGGGCTCACACCTCGAGAGCCAGAATTTCGCCGGCTGGCTCGATGGACCGCTCGGCGTCGTCTACGCCCTCGAAGCCGCCCGCCTCATCAATCCCGATCCGAACGCCAACAGAGCCGTCGAGGTCGCGGCATGGTGCGACGAGGAAGGCCATTTTGGAAACTTCCTCGGCAGCCGCTCCTACGTCGGCGGCGTGAGCGAAGCGGACATCGACGCCGCGCGCGACCGTAGCAGCGGCCGGACCCTGCGGGATGCACTGCGCGATGCGGGCCTGGCGGGCCGGCCGCGCGCCCGCGCCGAACCCGGGCGGCACATCGGATATCTCGAGGCGCATATCGAACAAGGCGAAACACTCGAAAGCGGCGGCCTCAAGATCGGCGTCGTCACCTCCATCGTCGGTATCTGGCAATACCGGATCACTTTCACCGGCGAACAAAACCACGCCGGCACGACGCGGATGAGCATTCGCAGGGATGCCGGCCTGGCGCTGGCGCGATTTTGCGTTGCGATCGACGAACGGTTTCCAAGCCTGTGCGGGCCGCGCACGGTATGGACCACCGGCCGGATCATGCTCGATCCAGGCGCGCCCAGCATCATTCCGGGAAGCGCTGAAATGCTGTTCCAGATTCGCGACGATGATCCCGAGGTGATCGTGCGCCTGGAGGATCGTCTATGGAGCATGGCGGCCGAAGTCACCGGGCAAGGCCGTTGCAGCGTCGCCGTGGAGCGAATTCGCGCCGGCGCCCCCGCCGTGATGGATGCGGCATTCCAGCGGGCCATCGAATCCGCCAGCACCGATCTTGCCGGTGGCAGCTCGATCCGCATGCCCAGCGGCGCCGGCCATGACGCCCAGATTCTCGCCTCCATCATGCCGGCCGGCCTGCTGTTCGTGCCCTCGATCGGCGGCATCAGCCATCACTGGCGCGAGAACACCGCCGACGCCGATATCGTCACGGGCGCGGAGGTCTTTGTTGAGGCCTGCCGGCGGATGCTGGCGGGATACACCGCGGGCGTTACGTCCGGCCGTGCTCAGTGACGCCGGCCCCAATGAATCGCCGCCCAGATGCGCTCGTGAAGGTAATACCAGGCGATCTTGGTGATGATCTCGAGGCCGGCGATCGAGCCGGCGATCTCTACCCTGCCGGTCAGGAGCCAGCTGATCGCGAACGTGTCGAGCGTTCCCAGAGTGCGCCAGCTCAGCGCCTTGAGAACCGACCGCGTATGTGTCTCTGCTCCGCGAAATAGAACCACCCGGCGCGCCTCCATCTCGTCGACGACAGAGCCTATCACGTGGCCGCGGGCTGCCTTCAGCCGCAGCATGTCGAAATCGGAAATGCACGTCCTGCGGTTGCGCGCAATTTACCCGAAGAAACGCGGCAATCGCATTGATTTGATTCAAAAATCGTAGAACGATGGGATGTCTTGCCGGGTTCCGCCGGCGAATAAGGGGCTGAAATGAAATTCTTCGCCGCAGTCGTCGCGTTTGGCGCGCTGTGCCAGGCCGCCATCGCACAAGCACCGGATTGCAAATCCATTCCGAATCCGGCTGCGAGGCTCGCCTGCTACGACAAGGCCGCACCACCGGCTACAGAGCCGGTATCCGCAAGACCGCGGCTGCGCATGGTAGCGCCTGCGCAAGTGGACGGCGCAAAAGACGTGGATTCGCGCAGCACCGAGGATGTGCGTCTGAATGCACAACTGAAGCACATCTGCCGCGGCTGTTGAGCAGGCTGACCGGCCGAGGGCTTGAGACACAGTAACCGCCCGCGACTTGCGGCCGCACCGCCCGTTTGCAACAGTAGATAACCGACAAAAATGGCATATCTCGCGCCCCGATGAATCTTCTTGCATCCCTTCCGACCGCGATCGGAACGGCCGCGGTGGCACCCGCGCTGCTGATATTGTGGCTCGTGATCGCCGCGGGCGAGCGCCCGGGTCCGCCCGCCAAGGTCTGGACCGCCTTCTTTCTCGGTGCCGGCAGCATTTCGCTGCTGCGGTTCGCGCGCGCCCCGTTTGCCTCGATCCTTGCAACTCCCGGGGATCCCTGGGTCGGACAGGTCCTGCATTCGGTATTCGGGGTCGCCCTTCCCGAAGAATCCGTCAAGATTCTGGTCATCGTCGCGGTCTCGGCACGGCGGCGACCATTCGCCGATCCGATGGACACGGTGGTCTATGGGGCCGCGGTGGGGCTCGGCTTCGCGGCTTACGAAAACCTCGCCTATCTCGTGCAGCACGCGGAGATGTGGCGATCACTGGCCGCACTGCGAAGCGTGCTGACGGTGCCGTTCCATGGTGCGCTCGGGATTATCGCGGGCGCCTATCTCGCGCTCGGCCGATCCGGCACGGCGCTTGGGGCGCACCGGCATAACCGCGACTGGGCGCGGATCTCGAGCCGCATCCTGATGCTGTTTGCGCCGGTGGCGCTGCACGCCGGCTTCGATTTCCCGCTGCTGACGCTGCAGCAGAATGCCGATATCGGTCCAACCACGCGGCTGATGCTCGGAATGGCCAGCGTGCTGATCGGGTTCTCGTCGATCGCCTTCGCCGTGCGCCTGGTGCGGCGGGTCGGCCGCCACCAGGCCCCGCGGACCGACATCGCCCGCGCCCGGCTGAGCCAGTTGCGGCGGATGTGGGCGCTTCTGGTGGCCGGTGGCGGCGCCGGATTCATCGGGCTGACTTTCGTGCTGACCTCGATCCACCACTGGCTGGTCAATCCCGAACGCAACGTGGCCCTCGTTCTCGTTCCGATCGGCCTCACCTCCATCCTGATCGGCAGCGCGCTGTTGCTGGTGACCACGGCGATCTACATTCTCGGCCGCAACCGGATACGCACCACGGCCTCGGGGTTTTCATCGGCGCCCGGTCAAGGCTGATTCCGCCGGCTTCGAAATAACCGAGCATGGAAAGCTTCCAGATTGCCCGATTGAACTGATTTTTTCAAAAACGCGCCAGCACGCAGACCACGCCTGCGAACAAAGTTGCCACCGCGACGCCGGCGCAGGCTATATTGCGGTGTCACACCCGGGCGTCATGCTGCGTTGCCGGCATCGGAGACTTCAATGACCCTTCCGCAGGACATCACCAGGCTACAAACCGAAATGCGCGCCGCGGTGCACGAGCACTGGAAGGCTTTCCTGATCGAAGGCATCCTGCTCGCCGTCCTCGGCCTTGCTGCGATGGTCGCGCCGTTGATCGCGAGCCTCGCCTTCACGATCTTCCTGGGCTGGATGTTCCTGATCTCCGGCATCGCTGGCCTGGCAATGACGTACTGGGCGCGGGAAATGCCGGGCTTCTGGTGGTCGCTGATCTCGGCCGCACTCGCCATCGGCGTCGGCCTGATTTTGTTGACAAGGCCCGCGCAGGGCGTGCTGACGCTCACGATCGTGATCGGCGCCTATTTCCTGGCCGAAGGAGTCGCCACCATCATGTATGCGCTGGAGCACCGCCGCGAATTGTCCGAGCGCTGGACCTGGATGCTGTTCTCCGGCGTATTGGACATCCTGATATCGGCCATGATCATCGCCGGGCTGCCGGGCTCGGCGGAATGGGCGATCGGCCTACTCGTGGGCATCAATCTGTTGTTCGGCGGCGCGTCGCTGATCGGCGTGGCGCTCGCCGCTCGCAAGGACTGAACCGGGCCGCCTCGTCCCATTTTAGGAGATGACAAGGCGGAACGTGTGCGCTATAGAGCCGGCATGATCACCGTCGCCACCAGCTATTTTTGGTATTTTAGCTTCGATAGCTCGCTGGCGGCGGGAGGATCGCGCTCAATCTGAAAAATTGCAGCAGGAAGTCCGAACAGCCGCCAAACCTGGCGGCTTTTTTTTGGCCGGCGGGTTCTCAAAAACAGGAGCCAGAGCCGTGTTGAGCACCACAGACGATCTTCGAATAAGGGAACTGAAAGAGCTGACGACCCCGGACGAGGTGATGCGGGAAATACCGCGCACCCTGACCGCAACACGCGTGGTATTGGCGGCGCGCAACGCCATCAAATCGATCCTCAACGGAACGGACGAACGCCTTCTCGTCATCGTCGGCCCCTGCTCCGTCCACGATCCCGTCGCGGCCGTGGACTACGCCGAACGCCTCGTCGCCCTGCGTGAGCGGTTGGCCGACCGGCTCGAGATCGTCATGCGCGTCTATTTCGAGAAGCCGCGCACCACGGTGGGGTGGAAGGGGCTGATCAACGATCCCGACCTCGACGGCAGCTTCAATATCAACAAGGGGCTGCGTCTTGCCCGCAATGTGCTTTCCGCCGTGAACAATCTCGGTCTGCCCGCGGCAACCGAGTTCCTCGATCTCACGACCCCGCAATACATCGCCGATCTGGTGGCGTGGGCGGCGATCGGCGCGCGGACGACGGAAAGCCAAATTCATCGTGAGCTCGCTTCCGGACTGTCTTGCCCGGTCGGCTTCAAGAACGGGACTGACGGCAATGTGCGCATCGCCGCCGACGCGGTGAAGTCGGCCTCGCATCCGCACCACTTCATGGCGGTCACGAAGGGCGGACGTTCAGCGATCGCGGCGACAACCGGCAATGCCGATTGCCACATCATTCTGCGTGGCGGCAGCCAGCCGAATTATGACGGGGCAAGCGTTGCTTCCGCCGCGGCCGAACTCGCCCGTTCAGGCGTGAACCAGCGGATCATGATCGATACCAGTCACGCCAACAGCGGCAAGAACCCGGAGAACCAGCCAAAGGTCGTGGCCGACATCGCCCGCCAGATATCGGGCGGCGAGCAACGCATCATGGGCGTCATGATCGAGAGCAATCTGACTGCGGGCCGCCAGGATGTCCTGCCGGGCACGGCGCTGACCTATGGACAGAGCATCACCGATGGCTGCATCGACTGGGAGACGACCGTGCCGGCAATGAACCTGCTCGCCGACGCCGTTGCGGCGCGGCGGGACGGCCAGCGCGGCAAATTCAGAGAGCGCTCGGCCTAGCGCGATTGCATCGACGCGTTTTCCACATCCGTCGAGACTGCGCGCGGCGCGCGGTCTCTCGGCGCTCGCTAGCAACCGCGGCAGATGCTCTTGATCTTGCGGTCGAGGGCCAGGTCTTCCTTGTTCGCCGGACTGTTCGGATCGCTCAGATTTTTCTCCGAAGGCACCTGATCGGCGCGCGGCTGCCGGTGCCCGACGGGGGCCTCGCGACCCATCGTGCCCTGATTTGCGCCGGACTGCGAGCCGGCGCCGCCCCCGGTCTGGGCGATGGCCGCCGGGCCGCCGATCAGGGCCATGAGGACAGTTGCTGCGATCAGTCTTGTCCCGGCTTTTTCCTTCGCTTTTTTCATCTTGCTTCTCCCGTTTCAGAGAATGCGTCTATCGCGTCCGGTCGGGAATTTCGATCGCTGCGCAATTGCGGCGGCCTTGAGCAGCGCAGTCCTGAACCTTTCGCAGATCGGCCATCGTACCAAGCAACCAGATCCCCGCCGCCACCAGCACGACCAGGAAACCAAGCATCACCGCATTCTCGACGGCGCGATTGCCCTCCTCCTCCGGCGGCTCCGGCGCTGCCCCTTGTCCCTCCGCCATCACTCGATCATGGCGCCGGAGGGTAGAGATGAACATCGCCGCAATAGTCGACGATACGATAGCGCGTTTCCGCCTCCTGTTCACGCTCCCCTGAAAAAGAATTTTCCGGCGACAGATAGGAGGGACCGACCGGCGACTTGCCATGGCCGCCGGGAATGTCGAGCACGTAGTCCGGCTGGCATAATCCGGAAACTCGCCCCCGCAGACTCCGCATCAGTTGCTGGCCTTGCTCGAGCGTGGTGCGCAGATGCGCCGTGCCGGGCGCGAGATCGCCGTGATGGAGGTAGTAGGGTTTGATGCGGCATTCGACGAAGGCGCGCATCAAGGCTTCCAGCGCCATCTCATTGTCGTTGACGCCGCGCAGCAACACCGACTGGCTCACCATCGGGATGCCGGCGTCGACGATATCGGCGCAGGCCGCGCGCGCCATGCCGGTCAATTCCCGGGCATGATTGGCGTGCAGCGCAACCCAGGTGGTCGCGCCCTTGACCTTCAAGGCCGTGACCATCTCGGCGCTGATGCGCTGGGGCTCGGCGACCGGCACGCGGGTGTGAAGCCGGATGATCCTGACGTGGTCGATGCCGGCGAGGTCGGCCATGATCTCGGCGAGCCGCCGCGGCGACAGCATCAAGGGATCGCCGCCGGTCAGGATGACTTCCCAGATTTCAGGATGCGCGCGGATGTAGGCAAGCGCGTTTTCATAGGCGCCCTGCGAGAGCGCCGTCCCCTTGCCTGGCCCGACCATTTCACGGCGGAAACAGAACCGGCAATAGACCGCGCAGACATGCACCAGCTTGAACAGCACCCGGTCGGGATAGCGGTGCACGATGCCGGAGACCGGCGAATGCGCGTAGTCGCCGATCGGATCGGCGCTCTCGCTCTCCCCGGTGACCAGTTCCTCGGCGCTGGGAATGAACTGTCGCGCGATCGGATCGTTGGGGTCGTCGGGGTCGATCAGCGCGGCGATGGCGGGCGTCACCGCGACCGCATAGCGCGCCGCGACCTTCTCGAGATCGGGAAGATCGACGACGGAGGCCAGGCCGTTGGCAACCAGCTCGATGGGATCGCGCAACGCCGCTGTCGGCTTGAAACTGACGGGGCTCTTGTTGAAATCGGTATTGCTCATGCATCACCCGCGGGCGGCGTCCACACCACCTGATCGATCCTGATTGCGCCGCTGGCCAGCATCACCAGCCGGTCGAAGCCGAGCGCGACGCCGCTTGCTTCCGGCATGGCCGCGACCGCGGCGAGGAACTCCTCGTCGAGCGGGTAACGCTCGTCGTAGCGCCGCTGCTTTTCATCCATCGCCTCCATGAAACGAAGCCGCTGTTCGCGTGCGTCGGTCAATTCGCCAAACCCGTTCGCAAGCTCGACGCCGCAGGCATAGATCTCGAAACGTTCGGCAACGCGCGGATCGGACGGCTTTGCGCGCGCGAGAGCCGCCTCGGGAACCGGATATTCGAACAGGATGGTCAAGCGTCCCTGCCCCAGCCGTGGTTCGACATGCTCGACCAGTATCTTGCTGAAAATGTCCGACCAGGTGTCGTCATCGCTGATCCGTACCTTTTGCCGCGCGGCGGAAGCCAGCCGCGTGCGGTCGCCTTTGCCATCTGCAATCGTGCCCATCAAGTCAATTCCGGCGAAGCGCTCGAATGCGGCTGCGACTGTCAACAGTTCCGGCTCGGCAAAAGGATCGGCGGTCCGGCCGCGAAACGAAAACTGCCCGATGCCGGTGGCCTGCGCCGCATGGGCAATGACGACGACGCTGTCTGTCATGATGGCGTCATATTCGGCATTGGCGCGGTACCATTCCAGCATGGTGAATTCGGGCAGATGCAGATCCCCACGTTCGCGATCGCGAAATACACGCGCGAATTCGAAAATCCTGGGTTCCCCGGCCGCCAGCAGTTTCTTGGCGGCGAATTCCGGCGAGGTCCGCAAATAGCGCGTCGCGCGGCTGGCGTCGGCGCGGCGCAGTTCAGTACGCGGCGCATGCAGATGGGTCTCGTTCCCCGGAGAAACCTGCAGAATCCCGGTTTCGACCTCGACAAAACCCTGCTCGTCGAACCACGCCCTGATGGCCTTGGTAATCGCGCCCCGCGCCAGCAGAAACGGTCTGATATCGGCGTGGCGCGCCGGAGCCCACCACGGCGACGGTGCATCGGCGGTCTTGCCAGAAAAGCTTTCGGTCATCTCGGACATTTCTGTTGCTGCGTCATCCGCCGGTCCGTCTGAACCGCGGCACCATTTCGATGACTAACCGTGAACCTGGAATCAAGCCATGTTTGACCACAGACCGCTGCGAATATGGATTGTGATGGTTCTTGGCATCGTCGCGGCGGCGCCGGCTCTTGCCGCCAGCCCCCGCGCCGGTCTCAAGCTCAGCAACGAGGACGCTGTCATGTCGCCCGACCGCACGGCGCGGGTGGAACAGTATTCCAGGAAACTGAAAGATAGGGGTTACTTTTATCAATTCTGGACCTTCGACGGGGGTCATCGGCATGGGTTTCTTCTGAATCCCGGCGAAGGCGACGATTTCGCGGGGTATCCGGCTGGATTTCGATTTAGCCTGGATGGCCGCTGGCTGGTGCGAATGCAGAAGCTGGGCGCAGGTTACTCCACCCTCTTTCTGTACCGCCGGAAGGGGTATCAATCCCTGCCCACGACCATAAAACCCCTCGGCGTTCTGGCCTGGGATTTGATGCCCAGGGTGAGGAAAAAACCCTGCCGTGGATCGAAGCTTGGCGCTGCGTCTATGATCTGAAAGCAGGGACGTTTTCGGTCCCTACCGATTTCGCCGAGCACAACGCCAAGGCCGTCAAGACTCCCGGCGTGCCGTCGGAATGAGCTGCGTACCGCAGGGCATTCTCGCGGCCGAATCGGATCGTTTTCAGTCGTTGCGAGCTGCCCCGAAAGTCCGTAAAACGCTGGCATCCACCGGCAAAATCAGTATGTTGCAGCCCGAAACCGCTTCGCTGGCCTCGGGATGCTCATGTCCTGATCGGTCCCGGGCCAGAACACCAGGAAAAACAGCTTTGAAAGTCATCGCCAGTTCTATTCGCAAGGGCAACGTCATCGAGCAAGACGGCAAGCTTTACGTGGTCCTGACCGCCGAAAACATCCATCCGGGCAAGGGAACGCCGGTCAGCCAGATCGAAATGCGCCGGATCAGCGACGGGGTGAAGATTTCCGAGCGCTACAAGACCACCGACCAGGTCGAAAAGGCGACCATCGAGGACCACAACTTCAACTACCTCTACGAGGATGCCGACGGCTTCCATTTCATGAACACCGAGACCTATGATCAGGTGATGGTGGCCAAGGATGTCATCGGTTCGGCCGCGCCCTATCTGCAGGAAAACATGCAGGTAAAGCTGTCGCTTCACGGCGTTCTTCCCGTGGCGATCCAGATGCCGCAGCGCGCGACGCTCGAGGTCGTGGACACCGAACCGGTCACCAAGGGCCAGACCGCATCGTCTTCCTACAAGCCCGCCATGCTCTCCAACGGCGTACGCACCGCGGTGCCGCCGCATATCGGCGTCGGGACCCGAATCGTGGTCATGACCGAAGACGGATCCTACGTCGAGCGCGCAAAGGACTAGGCGATACCAGGGCATGTTGCGGGGGCGGTTGAGAAACAACACTGTCTGCCGTTTCTTGCCCCGGCTGGCTGTCCCTGCTCTGACGTGCCTGGCGCTGCTGACTGCCGGCAACACCGCGCGCGCCGACGAATTCAAAATGCCCGCGGTCTCGGCGGTCCGGGTCGATTGGCGCGCCGCGCTCAACCAGTTCCGCTCCGAGATCAATACCAGGCCGGCGGTGGCGTCCGCGTTTACGTTGACCCGCCGCTACCGGCTGCCGCCGTCTGATCCGCGTTCGATGCCGGGCCTGGTCGAGCTGAATGCGGTGACTTCGCCGATCTTTGCCGGCATCGGCCGAAGCCCGGTGCCGGTGCTGCTGCCCTTCGATACCGCAGCTTTCCTCGAGGCCCGGTTGAACGGCGCGACGGCCAGCCTCTCGCTGTCGCACGATCAGGCGGACTTCCGTCCTGCTGATTTGTTTGACGCCGGTCCCGCCGGCTATGACGCGGTGTTTTCGCTGGAGCCCGGCGCCGGCGACGGCATGCCGCAACGGACCTTTGCCAGACCCGTTGAAGTCCAGATCACCGGCTCGATGCTGGTTTACGACATCGACGATCCCGCCGGCAGCAAGGGCGAGCCGGTCAAGGCGTTGTCGGCGCAGTTTCCCGACCTGCGCCGGTTCATCCGGGAAGGCTATGTGCGCTATGCCTTCACCCGCTTCGGCGTTCCCTATGTGGTGTCGATCCAGTGTCTGGACTCGGCGCCACGGGCGCGGCGGCTGGCCTGCCGCGAGGCCTACCCCGTCGCCGAGCGCTTCCTCCGGGCGCTTCATGTTGCCGGCGGCCTGCCCTCGCGGCCCCGAATGGATCCTGCGGCCGGAGTTTCCGTGCGGCCGGCGCAACGTTCGCGCGATTTCTCCTACCGACCGAGCGGCGACATCATCGCCAATTCAGGCTTGCGCAAGCAAGGCGGCCGCGCCGATCCGATCTCCTATTCCCAGATACGTTTTCCGCTGCAAAAACCGATCGCGTTCATCCACTCGCAGGAATTCCGGAATCGAAGGTCGAGCGACAAACCGCCGGACGAGCTCGCTGGCGGCATTACCAGCTATCCCTGGCGGGACAATTTCTGCGAAGCCCGCAGTTTCAACGTGGGCCAGTGCCCGAGTGGCTTTGGCCACCAGGGCGAGGACATCCGTCCGGCGCCCTGTCCGCCGAGCACCGAGGGCGCCGAACGCTGCGATCGCAGGCAGCAGGCGGTGGTCGCGGTCCGTGACGGCGTCGTGATCCGCGCACGGAAACAGCAGGCGGTCACGCTGCAGGTCAATACCAGCACCGAGCACGTTCGCTTCCGCTATATGCACATGAACCCGGCCGCGCTCGATGCCGATGGCGTGCTGAACGGCCGCAACGTTGGCGAAGGCGAGAAGATCGGCGTGGTTTCGAACTATCTCGACCACCCCAACGGTACCAGCCTGCACCTGCATTTCGACGTGCAGGTGTTCACGCGAGACGGCTGGATATGGGTCAATCCCTACGTCACACTGATCTCGGCCTATGAGCGCTTGATCCGCGGGCGCGGCCGCGAGATCGGCCCCGAAGTCGCCGCCGCGCCGGCCGTGGCGCACGCGCTGCCGGAGGACACCGCCTCCCACGGCGCGACGGAAGGCAGCGACAACTAATCGCTCGATGGCTATGACGTCGCCACGGCAACGGTCTTTTGCCGCGCCGCCGGAGTCCAGCGATAGGGAGCGCCGAACCTGTTCCAGACGTTGATCGAGGCGATCGCCGAGGTAAGATAGAGCAATTCCTTCTCGGAGAACGCAGCGCTCGCCTCCGCATAGACTTCGTCGCTGACACCGCCGGGCAGCAGGGTCAGCGCCTCGGTCCACGCCAGCGCCGCACGCTCACGCGGCGAAAACAGCGGCGCCTCGCGCCAGACCGCAAGCAAATTGACCTTGTCGACTGATATGCCGAGGCTCTCGCTCAGCAGGATGTGATGCTGCACGCAGAACGCGCAGCCGTTGATCTGCGAGGCGCGCAGCTTGATCAGCTCCAGCAGCTGCTTGTCGATGCCGGCCTTGGCGGCGATCTTGCCCAGTGCCAGAACCGTATCATAGACATCCGGCGCCAACGCCTTGAGGTCTTCATATTCGCCGCGGGCATGTGACATGTTCATCACCTCATATTATAAGTGTTCTGATAAACTATAAGAGCCCTTATATCGTGCGCAAGATTGGATCTTCGAAGGTAACACCGGCTTCGGCTCGGAAAGCGCCGAACCGGAAAACAAACGCGCGGCGAAAATCCGATGCCGCCGGCGTCCGGCCGCCGCCGCCGCCCGGCGAAGGCAAGCGCGGCGAGCAAGGCTACCTCGCTTATCTGCTGCGGCAGGCCCAGGCGGCCGCCCGGCTGACCCTGGAACGCGCGCTGGCCGATCTCGGCGTCACCCCGCCGCAATTCGTCGTGCTGACCATGCTGAAGGCCTATCCCGGCCTGTCCGGGGCCGACCTCGCCCGGGTGGCGCTTTTGACCCCGCAGACCGTCGGCGTCATCATCCGCAATCTGGAACGATCGGGCGCGATCCGGAAGACGCCCCACCCGGTGCATGGCCGGCTGCTGCAGTGGACGCTGACCCGGCGTGGCCTGACATTGCTCGACAAATGCCGGCGACACGCGATGGCGCTGGAACGGCGATTGACCGCGGGACTGGGCGCCACAGCCGAGATTACCGTGCGGCGCTGGCTGTCCGGGATCGCCGCGGCGCTGCAGCGGGATCTCTGAATCCCCCAGCGAGGGGCACTGCCGCGCCCTCGCCTGTGCCGCTAGACTGTCCGGATGACCCAGTTTGATTCCCCGCGCATGCCGACGCGCCGTACCCTGCTGCGCTACGGTTTTGCGGCCGGCGCCCTGCTCGTGTCGCCTGTCGGCGCCCTCGCCGCGTCGCCGCCCGGCTTTGACCAATGGCGGGACGGCTTCCGCGCGCGGGCGCTGGCGAAGGGCATTTCCGAGGCGACCTGGAACCGCGTCATGGGCCGCGTCGAACCGGATGTATCCGTGTTCGAGCAGATGCGCGACCAGCCGGAGTTCAGCGAGGAAGTCTGGCAATACATCAATCGCCGGGTCTCGGACTGGCGCATCATCGCCGGCAAGGAAGCGCTGCGGAAGAACGAGGCGCTGTTCGCGCGGATCGAGCACGATTACGGCGTCGAGCGCGGCACGCTGCTGGCGCTGTGGGGCGTCGAATCGGCGTTCGGCGATCCCCTGGTGCAACGAAACCACATGCGTCCCGTGTTTCCGTCGCTGGCCGCGCTCGCCTGGAACGCGCCCCGCCGCCAGGCCTATTGGCAGAGCGAACTGATCAACGCCTTGCGGATCGTCGATCGCGGCTGGAGCACGCCGGAGGAGATGCGGGGGTCGTGGGCCGGCGCGATGGGGCATACCCAATGGATGCCGGAAGTCTGGCTCAATGTCGGCATCGATTACGACCATGACGGCCGGGTATCGCCGTTCGGCAAGCCGGACGACGCGCTGGGTTCCACCGCGCGCTACCTGGTCGATCGCGGCAAATACCATCGCGGCGAGCATTGGGGCTATGAAGTCCGCGCGGCGGGCCGCGCCTCCAGCGGCAGCCGCAGCTACGCAGCGTGGGCCGGCGCCGGCGTCTCTCGCGCCGACGGCCAGCCGTTCCCGCAGCCCAACGCCAGCGCGAAGATGTGGATACCCGTGCCCGGCGGTCCGGCCTTTTTGCTCGGGCCGAACTTCTATTCGGTGCGCAGCTACAATCCGTCGATGAACTACGCGCTGGCGATCTGCCATCTCGGTGACCGCATCCTGGGCGCACCGCCTTTCATCCAGCCATTCCCCGGTTCCGAGCGTGCACTGACGCTTGCTGAAGTGCAGGAAATGCAGGTGCGTCTGACAAGGGCAGGCTTCGACACCGGCGGTACCGACGGCCGCGTCGGCAACGACACCATGAAGGCGGTCAGGGATTATCAGGTGAGGATGGGGATTGAGCCCGCCGACGGCTATGGCGGGCTCAAGGTGCTGGCGCGGCTGCGACAAGGCGGTTAGGTCCGCCGCACTCCGCCCGCGTTCATGCCACCGTCGATCACGAGTTCAGTCCCGGTGACGTAGCTCGATGCATCGGAGGCCAGGTACAGAACACCCCTTGCGATGTCCATGGCGTGGCCGGCGCGGGCGAGCGGCGTCGCGAATTTGGCGACTTCATCGAGATCGATCGGCGCATTCTGTCCGTGTGCCCCTGTCGCCCCTGTCGGGATCTTGCCCCAGATCGGCGTGTCGATGATCCCCGGGTGAACCGAGTTGACGCGGATGCCGTCGCCGAAGGTTGCGCATTCCATCGCGATCGCCTTGGCGAACAGGCGCACCCCGCCCTTGGTCGCGCAATAGCCGGCAAGATTGGCCGAGCCGCGGAGGCCCGCGAGCGAGGACATCATGATGATCGAACCGCCGCCGCCACTCCGGCGCATCGCAGGCAGGCAGTGCTTCACCGAGAGAAAGACGCTGTCCAGATTGATCGCGGTCTGCCGGCGCCAGTCTTCCAGCGACATCTCCGTGATCGAAGGCACGGAGATGCCGATGCCCGCATTCGAAACCAGAATGTCCAGCCGGCCGAAGCGTTTTTCCACCTCCGCTACCACTTCGATCCAGCGCGCCTCGCTGGTGACGTCCTGCTGCAGGAACACCGCCTGATGGCCGGCCTTCCTCAACCCGGCCACGAGTTCGGGCCCCCTCAGCTCATCGATGTCGGTCGCCGCAACCGAGGCGCCCTCGCGCGCCAACAGTTCGGCGCATGCCGCGCCGATACCCGACGCGCCGCCGGTCACCAGCGCGACCTTACCTTGAACCTGACCCGTCATTTCCGCTCCCAACCAATCATTGTTATTGAGGATTTATCTGATGATCGCCGGCCCCCTGATCGGGCCCGGCGATGTAGCCGTGTCCTCTGGCAAGCCGTTCGATGAATAGCTCTACGTCGTTTCGATCATACCCAAGCAAGGACCCGATGACCCTTTCCAGATCAGGTCGCCAGCCCGCCCCCATTGAACGATAGATATCCTGGATCATTCGCATCGCAAGAATTCGCCAAGCTTCGCTCGCGGTCGCGTACAATATGTCCCGCGCGCTCGTTTCTTCTCCGTGCTCAGGCGAAATAAACTGTTCAACACGAACGTCCTTCACCAGAAATCCGTTTGCTACATGAAAATCGAACTCGTGCTCTGGAAAAACTTCGCGTACGACACCCACTTCGATAAAAAAATAGCTGAGGGGCTTCTTTCCTGCCAGCATGAGCTCCAGTTCACGACCTTCGTGGGGTCCGAGAAACGCTGGCTTAACGTATTTTCCATCTGGCCCCGCCATGGTGAATCCTATCTGATGATCGCCGGACCCAGATCGGGCACCGCGATATCGAGCACGCGCAACTGCACGCGCTCATTGCCCTGCCAGCGATCCACCGCGAGCGATCCCGCCACATGCAGCGGCTGGCCGCGATTGGCGACCAGCGCGTTGCCGAGCTTTTGCCCGATCGATCGAAACGCGATGCCGTTGACGATGGCGCCGTCGCCGGACTTGAAGCGGACGCGCAGATGCGCCTGCCCCACTTCATCGGCATAGACCAGTTGATGCGCCGGCAGCGCGATGACGGGTTCCGGATTGCCGCTGCCGAAGGGCCCGGCGCGATTCAGCGTCGCCGCCAGTTCCGGCGTCACCGCGCGCGCGCTGACGGCGCCGTCGATGAAGAGCTCGTTGACATGGCGCGAGGCCGCGACGTCGGCGGCCAGCGCGCTTTCCATATAGGCGCGGAATTCCGCCAGCTTCTCCTTGCGCAAGGTGACGCCGGCGGCCATGGCGTGACCGCCGCCCTTCAGCAGCAAGCCGTCCTTCACTGCCTGCCGCACCGCCTTGCCGAGGTCGACGCCGCCGATCGAGCGCCCCGAACCGGTGCCGATGCCACCGGGCTCCAGCGCAATCGCAAAAGCGGGCCGCGAGAATTTTTCCTTCAGCCGGGAGGCAACGAGGCCCACGACGCCGGGATGCCAGCCTTCCGACGCCGTGACGATGACGGAGCCCTTGTCTTCCAGCCCGAGCGAGGCCAGCGCCTCGGCTTCCGCCTGCGCCTCCGCCATCTGCTCGATGACGCGGCGCTCGGTGTTGAGGCGATCGAGCTCGGCGGCGATGCGCGCGGCTTCCGAGACATCGCCTTCCAGCAGCAACCGCACGCCGAGATCGGCACGCCCGATCCGCCCGCCGGCGTTGATGCGAGGCCCCAGCATGAAGCCAAGATGCCAGGCCTCGGGCGGACCGTTCAGCCGCGATACGTCCATCAGCGCGGTGTGGCCGACATGATCGCGGCGGCGCATCGCGATCAGGCCTTTTGCGACGAACGCTCGATTGAGCCCAACCAGCGGCGCGACATCGGCGACGGTGCCGAGCGCGACGTGATGCAGCATGCCCAGCAAGTCCGGCTCCGGCCGTTCGGCGGTCCAGAAGCCGCGGGCGCGCAGCTCGCGATTGACCGCGACCAGCGTCACCAGCACGAGACCGACCGCGGCGAGATGGCCGAGGCCGGAGAGGTCGTCGGGCCGGTTCGGATTCACCAGCGCCTCGACGTCAGGCAGTTCATCGCCGCATTGATGGTGATCGATGACCACGACCGACATCCCGAGCCGCCGTGCTTCGGCCAGCGGTTCAAGGCTGGTGGTGCCGCAATCCACCGTTACCAGCAGCGTCGCGCCCTTGCCGGCGAGCACGGTGATGGCCTCGGCATTGGGGCCGTAGCCTTCAAAAATCCGGTCGGGAATGTGGATCAGGGGATCCAGTCCACAGTGCCGCAGGTGCCAGGCGAGCAGCGCCGCCGAGGTGGCGCCGTCGACGTCGTAGTCACCGAAGATCGCGACCTTTTCGCCGCGCGCAGCCGCATCCGCGATCCGCTTGGCGGCGGCTTCCATCTGCGTCACGGTGTAGGGATCGGGCAGCAATTTGCGGATGGTCGGATCGAGAAAATCTTCGACCGCCTCGATCGCGACGTCGCGTCCGGCCAGCACCCGCGCCAGCATGTCAGGCAATTGGTGGCGCTGCGCGATCGCCAGCGCCCGCGCCGCGCCTCGCGCATCGAGCCGGTCGCGCCACAATTTTCCCGTCAGGGAATGCGACACGCCGAGAAACGCCAGGGGCGCTTCGACAGGCAATGCGGATGCGGGGAGCGTCATGATGCCCTCAGCAGATAGGCCAGATCGCCCCAGGTTCAATGATTCGTGAGCGCCGGCGCCGACTTATACCCGTCTTCCCCGGGGCCATTCGCCTGAGGCGGCCAGGACATAATTCCGCATTCTCGCGGCGCGACGCGCCCGAGTTTTGCAAGAACCTTCCGCCCGAAGAGGGCGTGGGGAATGCCGGGTGCCCAGTGCACCCGCAGCCTCGTGTGCGAAGTGGTAGTTGCAGAATGCACACGAGTATTCACAGCGGTCGCACCGGAAATCACCCGGCATCCCCGCACGCAATGGTTTTACGGCTTACTTCGAGCTCTCCCCGGTGATCGGGCTTTTTTGTCACCGTCGCCGGCAGCGTCTTAACTGCCGACTTGACGCCAGCGTCGAGGCGTCAGGACCACACGACTTCGCCGTCCGCCATGGCGCTGTTCGTCAAAAGCGCCGCCTGCGGCCACCGCATCCAGCCCCGCGTCCGTGACGATCGCGATACGCCCCTCGTGTGGGGTGGACGGACGTGGATATAACGTGATTTGCGAATTCGGAAAAACAGAATATTTTCTCAAAAGGGGGCTGGACACGCACCTCGAAAGACAGCCCGCTGATTTGCCCGTCGGGTTGTTTTCGACCGCTATCAGGGGCGCTGCGGCCCGAATAGTCTCGATACCCTGGCCAATGTGAGGCTGGAGGCCCCCAAATGTTTGAAGTTGACTGCGGCAACCTTTCGCAACAGCAGATTTCCCTTTTTCGTCAGCGTCACCAGCACGCGCCTGTTGTCGCTCGTATCGACCGTCCGTCGCAGAAGTCCCAGTCTCACCATTCGACCCACGAGCTCAACCGCGGTGTGATGCTTAATGAGCAGAAATCCGGATAGCTCACCGACAAACATCGGCGTCTGGCCGGAAAGGCCTTTGATGGTGAGGAGCGCCTGATACTGTTGTGAGGTCAGGCCGACGTTCCTGGCGTTCGTATCGGCCAATTCCAGGAAAATCCTCAAGCGATAGCGAAACTGGGCGAGGGCTTCGTAGTCGACAGAAACGTTCGTTGCTTCACCGCGCCGCTTCCTGATCGCCGGCTTCTGCGGCTTCCGTCGCTTTGGTTGTTTCAACCGAACCATCCTGCCGCCTCATTGGCCGTCAATTTCCTCTGGTTCCCAATGTACTGTCACATCGGGAACGAAATGACGATATCGAAGGCAAAGTATTGGCCGGTCGGCAACTCTGGATGGCAGCGCGCCCCCCCGCCGTCGAGCCTATGATCCACGACGCGTTAGCAGTTGAAGAGGTTCATTCACTCGATGGGCGAATCAACTGCAGAAGTATCCCCTGCAGCGCCACGGGGATCCGGGTGTTTCGACGGCGCGTCGAGTTCTCGAGCGCTTCGGCGACCTCAGCCTTTGAAATCTCGCCCGTCGAACATTTTGCAAGAATATCCTGCCACATGGCGGAGAGCGACTTTCCGGCGTAAAACGAACGCCGGATATTTCTTCCTCTCGTTCGCGCCCACGCGATGATCTCCGCCGTGGTGTGGGGACCGCAGTTCCGCGCGGTCGAGAGATGCCTGTAGGTCAGCCTCTGCAGCAACAGATCAGACGGCACCCACCTGCCCCGCGGCGGCGTCTCGCCGGTCAGTTCCGCCGCCAGGATCTTCAGGACATTTTCCGCGCGAATGCTGAGCTTGCCCGGGTGCTGCCCAGCCAGGGGAACCGGCAAATTCGCGGTCCCAACTTTGGCGATCACGCTGAGGTGGGAGGAGACGGTGGGCCGCTGCTCGTCGCGCATCGGGGTTCTTCCGACGCTCCGCGGGGTCTTCTCGCGTTGCCCCGCGGCTATTCCGTCCCTCTCCCGCCAGGATCGCGGCTTCGCATTCGCAGCTTTCATGTATCAGCCCGTAGAGAGTCCTGGAGGGGATGGATGCCTGCCAGGACGAAGGAACCGGCATTCTAGGATAGACGTCCTTCCTCCGAAAGGGAGGGACGCAGGTTTTATATCGTTCCACGATATAATATTACGCAAGATTAGTTCAACCAAAGTCACATTGACCCGGAACTGCCTTGAATGAAACTGTTCATCGCAAAAGAGTGCTGCGCCGCGGCATGTTGATGGTCGGTTCCATCATGCGCGACGACAGAACACGTTCAGGGAGGATCGAGTGATGACCAAAATGCTATTTGAGCAAAGCATGAATTCGTTGCTGTCGCGTCGCACCCTCTTGCAGGGAGGCGCGGGCCTGCTCGGCGGAACAATGCTGTCAGGCGGCATGGCCCTGCCCGCGTTGGCCGTGGGCATGACGCCGATCGGCACCTGGCCGGCCGGCTCGGAGGGCGACACGGTATTCATCGGGGCGTCGGTGCCGCGCACCGGCACCTACGCCGTGCAGGGCGAGGACGAACTGAAGGGATACCAGCTCGCGGTCGAGCACATCAACGAAGGCAACGAGCTGGTCAAGAAGATCTCGCCGAAGACCAAGAAGGGCGTACTCGGCAAGCAGCTCAAGCTCGGTGTTGCCGACTCCGCGGCCAAGCCGAACGAGGCCGTGCAGGCGCAGCAGCGCTTCATTTCCGAAAACAAGGCGGTGATGATCACGGGCGGCACTTCGAGCGCTGTCGCGGTCGCGCTCAACAAGCTGGCGCAGCGGGAAAAGGTGCTGTTCGTCTGCGGCATCTCCGGCTCGAACGATACCACCGGAAAAGACTGCGTGCGCTACGGCTTCCGCCAGAATTTCTTCGGCCAGACCGCGGCAGCCGCCATTACTCCGGTTCTCGTCAAGGAATTCGGCAAGAACAAGAAGGTGGCGTATATGACGCCCGACTACACCTACGGCCATACCGTCACGAAATCGATGCAGGACAATACCGCGTCCGACGGCTGGACCACCGTGACCAACCAGGTTTCGCCGCTGGGCGCGCCCGACTTCTCGTCCTATCTGCTCAACGTCGCCAACTCCGGCGCCGATATTCTCGTTAACGTCAACTGGGGGCACGACGCGGTCCTGTCGATCCAGCAGGCCAAGCAATTCGGCGTGCTCGACAAGATGAAGCTCGTGGTGCCCTACCAGGTGCCGTTTCTGGCGCGGGAGACCGGCGGATTGATGCAGGGTGTCTATGCCGCCACCGACTATTGGTGGACGCTGGAAGACAAGTTCCCGCTCGCCAAGATGTTCAACGCCGCCTTCGAGAAGAAGTATGGCTACAAGCCGGAATGGGGCGCCGAAAACGCCTATGTCAGCTTCGTGCACTGGGCCCGCATGGTCGAGGATGCCGGCAGCTTCTATCCGCCTGACGTCATCAAGATCTACGAGAAGGAAGAAACCATTCCGTCGCTGGTCGGCGATGTCCATTACCGCAAGGAGGACCACCAGTGTGTCCGCCCGGTCATCATCGTCAAGGGCAAGCAGCAGAAGGACATGAAGGGCAAGGAAGACTATTACGACATCGTCGAAATCGTCCCCGGCAAGGACCTGATGCAGAAGCCCGACGCGTTCGGCTGTCAACTCGGCGACTATACCTGAGATCGAAAGCACCCTGACGCCGCAGGCGGACGATTGCCGCCCGCGGCGTCTCGTTTGTTGCCTGTCATTGGATTATTATTTCGAACGACCGAAGGTTCGCGCGACACATCGTCATGGTCAACTGGGCTAATTTCATATCTCAGGTTTTTAACGGGTTGGCACTCGGTGCCCTGCTGGCGCTGATCTCATCGGGCCTGACCATCATATACGGCACCCTCGGCGTCCTGAACCTCGCGCACGGCGCGATGTTCATGCTCGGTGGTTACGCGGGCTTTGTGGCCTACGGCTATACCGGTTCATTCACCGTCGCCGTCATTGCCGGGTCGCTGTTCGTGGCTGTCGTCGGCATCTTGATGGAACGGATTATCATCCGGCATTTCTACAGTCGGCCGCACGAGGATCAGCTTCTGGTCACCTTCGGCCTCAGTATCGTTTTCGTCGAGCTGGTCCGTTTGATCTTCGGCAGCCAGTCGCAAATGGTGCCGGCGCCGCCGCTGTTTGCCGGCATCACCTCGCTCGGTTTCATGTTCTATCCGACATACCGGCTGGCGGTAGTCGGGATCATCGCCGTGGCGCTCACCGCGCTGTTCGTCGTGCTCTACCGGACGCGGATCGGGATGATCGTACGCGCCGGCATCGAAGACTCGGTCATGGTCGATGCGCTCGGCATCAACGTCTATCGCGTGTTCATGATCGTGTTCGGCATCGGCGCGATGGCGGCCGGTTTTGCCGGAATCGTCAATGCCCCGGTGGTATCGCTGACGCCGGGTATTGGCGACGACATCCTGGTCCAGACCTTCGTCGTGGTTGTGATCGGCGGCGTCGGCTCGTTTCCGGGCGCCATCCTCGGCGGGCTGATCGCGGGCGAGATCATCAGCATCACCTCCATGTTCAACCCCGGCTATGCCTACGTGATGCTGTTCGCGGCGATGGTGCTGGTCCTCGTCGTACGGCCCTACGGGCTGCTTGGCACCAGGGGACGCGAATGAAGGTGGCCGGCTGATGCCCGAGCAACGTCGCTACCTCATCGAATTATGCACGGCGGCCGGCTTGATCGTGGCCCCGTTCATCCTGCCGCATCTCGGCTTCGCGCCCAACACCGTGAACCGCATTCTGGTCTGGGGCCTGTTCGGGATCGGCTTCGACATTCTCTTCGGTTATACCGGGCTGCTGTCGTTCGGCCAGTCCGCGTTCTACGGCACCGGCGGTTTCGTCGCCGCCTACCTGTTGACGCGCGCCGGATTTCCGAACGTGTTGCTGGCACTCGTCATCGGCATGATCGCGGCCGCTGTGGTCGGCTATCTCGTCGGACTGATCGCGTTGCGGCGCACCGGCATTTATTTCGCCATGATCACCGTGGCGATCGCAGAGGTATTCTTCTTCGTCGAGTTCAATCCGCTGTCGGCCTTCACCGGCGGCGAGAATGGCCTGCCTGGGGTGCCGATGCCGAGTTTCAACCTGGGATTTGCCACGCTTCACTTCACCGACGGCTGGTCCCTCTATCGGTTCCTGGCGGCCTGCTACTTCGTCGGCATCGTGATCGCGTTGCGTATCGTGCGCTCGCCGGTCGGCGCGATCCTGAGCGCGATCCGGGACAACCCGCTGCGCGCGCAGGCGGTCGGCCACAATATCCACGGCTACAAGCTCGCCGCCTTCGTGATTGCCGCCGCCTATGCCGGCTTTGCCGGCGGCCTGCTCGGCGTCTTGCAGGCGTTCATGCCGCCGGACGCATTCACCTTCGAGACGTCGGGCCAGCTGGTGATGCAGACCGCGATCGGCGGCATCGGCACGCTGTTCGGGCCGCTGCTCGGCGCGGCCGTCTGGCTGTTTCTTCAGGACTTCCTGCAATCGGCCCTCGGACTGGGCGCGGCCTGGAAGCTGGTGCTCGGCACCGTATTCGTGCTGCTGGTCACCTTCCTGCGGCGCGGCATCATCGGCGGCCTCCAGGACTTGTATAAACTCCTCACCAGCCGCAGAAAGCCGGCAGAGCCGATTGAAGCGGCATCGCTTGCCGATTTCAACCCGGGCCATGGCGTTGGCCCAGCGGAGATGGCGCCGCACAAGCGCGCGGGGGATCGCAGCAGCGGACCGATCCTGCAGGCAAGCGGGCTCAGCAAACGCTACGGCGGGCTTCGCGCCAACAGCGACATCGACTTCACCGTCAATCACGGCGAATTGCGCGGCGTGATCGGTCCGAACGGCGCCGGAAAGTCGACCTTCTTCAAGATGCTGACCTGCGAGATTTCACCAACGTCGGGCAAGATCCTGTTCGAGGGCCGCGACATCACCGGCAAGAGCGTCACCGACGTCTGCCAGCTCGGCCTGACCAAAAGCTATCAGGTCAACCAGCTCTTCACCCAACTGACGGTGCGCCAGAATCTGACGGTTGCGGTGCTTGCCGCCCTGCGCGGCAAGTTCAAGCTCGATCTGTTCCGAGACCCGGAAACCGTGCCGGGTCTGAAGAAGCGGGTCGAGCAAACCCTGCACCTCGTGCGTCTGGCCGGCCGGCCAGACACCAAGGTCTCGGATCTGGCCTATGGCGAGAAGCGGCGGCTGGAAATCGGCCTCGCGCTTGCCACCTCGCCAAGTCTGTTGCTGCTCGACGAGCCGCTCGCCGGCATGAGCCCGCAGGAACGCCAGGAAACCGTCAAGCTGCTGAAGTCGATCGGTCGGGGCCGCACCATGATCGTGATCGATCACGACATGGACGCGCTGTTCGAACTGGCGGAGCGCGTCACGGTCCTGCAGGAGGGCCGCGTGCTGGTGGAGGGGACGCCCGACGAAATCAAGGCCAATGCCGCGGTACAGGAAGCCTATCTTGGTGGGGTGTTCGAATGAGCCTGCTCGAGATTTCAGGCCTGAACGCTTATTACGCCGACTCCCACATCTTGTTCGATGTCGCGATGCGCGTCGAGCGCAACGAGGTCGTGGCATTGCTCGGGCGCAACGGCGCCGGCAAGTCGACGACGCTGAAAAGCCTGATGGGCGTGGTGACGCCCAGGAGCGGAAAGGTGGTGCTCGATGGCGCCAATCTCGCCGGGAAAAAGAGCCACGTCATCGCCCAGGCCGGCATGCAACTGGTGCCGGAAGATCGCCGGATCTTCGGCAGCCTCAACGTCGAGGAAAACATCATCCTCGCCGGACTGACAGCCTCGGGCAAATGGCCGCTGGAGCGGATCTACGGCATGTTTCCGCGCCTGAAGGAGCGCCGCGGCAGCAGCGGCACCGACCTGTCCGGCGGCGAGCAGCAGATGCTGGCGATTGCCCGCGCGCTGGTGCGCGACCCCAAGATCATCCTGCTCGACGAGCCATTCGAGGGGCTGGCGCCGGTGATCGTGCGCGATCTGGTGAATGCCTGCCGCGAGCTTGCCGCCGCGGGCCAGACCATCGTGCTGGTGGAACAGAATCTGGCGGCGACGCTGGCGCTGGCGAGCCGCGTCTACATCATCAACAACGGCCATATCGTTCACGAGGGACCCGCGCAGGAAATCAAGGCGCAACCGGAGATGTTGCAGCGCTATCTGGGCGTCTAGGGCAAACGATGATCGGAAACCGGGAGCGCAGGCTATTCCCGCATCTCGGTCATGAAGACCTTTTGCGCGATCTGCCAGCGGCCGTCGATCTTGAGCAGCGACAACTGATCGGTGAAGAAGCGCGGCGGGATGGCGCATTTGAGCTTCACATAGGCCATCGTCGGACTGACGAGGTCGATGGTCAGCACCTGATCGTGGCGCGGCAGGCCTTGCTGCTGCGGCGACGTTCTGGCCCGAACCTTGTCCAGCCAGGCATCGCGCGGTGTGATGACCAGTTCGCCCTCGCTGGTCACGCTGGTCAAAGCGCTCGTCGGATGAAAGACGCCCGCAATCTTGTCGGCATCGCTCTCGTAAAGTCCGTCGAGGTAGCGCTGGATCACGCCTTCGATGATCTTGACATCGTCGGTGCCGGTCATGGGGGTCAGTTCCTTTGACATTGGTCAGCGCCTGAAAACAGATGCTTCGCATGCACGGTTATCGCGGTCCCCAGGCACGGCGCAAACGAATTAAATTGAGCGATTGACGCAGAAAATCTAATGCATGACATTCGGCCCGTCCGGCAAGGCAATTTCGGGATCAGGATGAGCTATCGGCTGCCACCGCTCAACGGTCTGCGCTCGTTTGAAGCGGCCGCGCGCCATCTCAGTTTTACGCGCGCGGCAGACGAGTTGTGTGTCACGTCGGGTGCCGTGAGCCAGCAGGTCAAATCGCTCGAGGAAGTGCTCGGCATCACGCTGTTCCGCCGCCTGCCGCGCAGTCTCGTCCTGACCCCTGAAGGAGAATCCTATCTGCCGGCCGTCCAGTCCGCCTTCGACATCATTTCGCGGGCGACGGAATCCACCGCACCAGCGCTGCGCGGGCGCAAGCTTCGTCTGGGTGTCGCGCCTGAAATCATGAAAACGGCCGCGCTGCGCAGCCTTCGTCAGGCCGCGACCGCGAAGGAAGCGGTGACGCTGAAGACCACCGACGACCTCGCCGAACTTCTGAACGGCAGCCTGGACGCGCTGCTCCGCGCGTCAGGTGGATCCCACCCCGGGCTGCACATCGATCGCCTGGTGCTGGCCGGGGTCGACGGGACGCCCACGCCGGCTGTACTGTTGACGCATCCCGGCCTTGCCGGATGCAGCGAACATCGCGGGCTCATAAGGCGGCTGAAGGAGCCGACCTGATCCGCACGAAATCGTGAATCGCGGAACCCTGCACGCGCGTAACGAAGCTGCCGCGCGTACGTAGGTGTGTCAGGCGGGCACTTCCGCAGCGGTCGGTCGGACATGCTCATCTGACGGCGCCGCTGGCGCAACGCGGCCCCCGTGCCTATCTTTGTTTTTCATCGTTCGGCGCCATGATAGGCCCTAACATAACCGCGGGAACGGCCCGCTCGGCGAACCGAAGGAGGACAGACATGACGGTTGCAACGGAACGCGCAGTCCTTGCCGGCGGCTGCTTCTGGGGCGTGCAGGATCTCGTGCGCCGCTATCCGGGCGTAATCTCAACCAGGGTTGGCTATACCGGCGGCGAGGTGCCCAACGCGACCTATCGCAACCACGGCAATCACGCGGAAGCCATCGAGATCATCTTCGACCCGAAGACCATCAGCTATCGAAAGCTGCTGGAATTCTTTTTCCAGATCCATGATCCCTCGACGCTGAACCGCCAGGGCAACGACCGGGGAGCGAGCTACCGCTCGGCCATCTTCTACACCAGCGACGAGCAGAAGCGGATCGCGGAAGACACGATTGCCGATGTCGATGCTTCCGGCCTCTGGCCGGGCAAGGTCGTCACCGAGGTCGCGCCCGCCGGACCGTTCTGGGAGGCCGAGCCCGAGCATCAGGATTATCTGGAGAAATATCCCGACGGCTATACCTGCCACTTCATTCGTCCGAACTGGACCCTGCCGCACCGGGCGGAGAAGGCCGAGCCCGGCGCGCGCGGCGTTTCGGCCGCCTGACGCTGGGACTTACCTACTCCGGACGTTGCTCTGTCGCGAACCCGCTCGGCGCTACCGCTCGCCCGTGACGCGCCAGATCACATTGCCAACATCGTCCGCGACCAGAACGGAGCCGTCGGGGCCGAGGGTTACCCCGACGGGCCGTCCGTAGGACTCCCGCTCGTCCGGTGCGAGGAAGCCGGACAGAATGTCCCGCGGCGGCCCGGCCGGGCGCCCATTCGCGAACGGCACGAACACAACCTTGTAGCCGCTCAGCGTGCTGCGATTCCACGAGCCGTGCTGGCCGATTGCCATGCCGTCCGGAAAGCCCGGAAGCGTGCCGGCCGGCAGCCAGCACAAGCCCAGCGACGCGGTGTGCCCGCCCAACGCGTAGTCCGGCGTGATCGCCCTGGCGACCGCGGCTGGATCCTGCGGCACCCGGTCGTCCACGGTCTGCCCCCAGTAGCAATAGGGCCAGCCGTAGAAACCTCCGTCGCGCACCGAGGTCAGGTAGTCCGGTGGTGTCTCGTCGCCGAGGCCGTCGCGCTCGTTGACGACGGTCCAGAGCACGCCGGTCTGCGGCTCCCATGCGAGGCCCACGGGGTTGCGCAGGCCGCCAGCAAAGATCCGGCTCGTGCCAGCAGCCAGATCGAGCTCGTAGACAGCGGCACGGCCTTGCTCCACTTCCATGCCCTCGTCGGCGATATTGGTGAGCGAGCCGACGCCGACATAGAGCTTCCGGCCATCGCGGCTCGGCAGCAGGCTCCTTGTCCAGTGCCCGCCAGGCTTGAAGGTAGTGAGTTTCCGCCCTGGCGCGGTGATGCGGTCCGCGCCCGCTGCATACGGGAAGGCCACCACGCCGTCGGTATTGCCGACATAGAAGGTATCGCCCAGAAGGGCCATGCCGAAAGGCTGGTTCAGTCCCTCCATGAATATTCCGCGCTTTTCGGCGATGCCGTCGCCATCGGCGTCGCGCAGCAAGGTGATGCGGTTGGCGCTGACGCCGAGCGCGGCGGCACGTCTCATGGTCGCCTGCATCGCATAGCTGAACAGGCTCCTGGCCGGTCCGGCGACCTGTGTCGAACTCGGCAACGAGGACGTCGCCATTCGGCAGCACGTCGATCCAGCGCGGATGATCGAGACCCGTTGCAAACGCATTGACCTTGAGCCCCGGCGCCGCCACCGGCGTTTGCCCGCCGCTCCACCCCCGGGCCGTCGGCATCTTGAGCGTCGGGAGGCTGCCCTGCGGCTTCGCCGCCGGGACCACGGGAGCGCTGCCCCAGGCCGGCGCAGGCGCCGCGCCCTGCCGCCGGCGCCACAGCAGCGCGGCGGCGCCGATCAGCGCGACTATTCGCGCAAAGATGCCTGAAAAATTCATGTCATATCCCTGTTGATCATGCGCGCCCGGCGCAGCAACGCGCCGTTGACTTGCAACGCGCGACGCCTGCCCTAGCAGCCCATCCGCTCGGCGATGCCGTTGAAATCGCCGGCTACGATATCCCAGTCGCCCTTGGCCTCGAAATCGTATTTCTGCAAGGGTCCGTACTCGGTCGGACGCGCCACGAAGGCGGTTTTCAATCCGAATTTCTGCGCGGCCTTCAGATCGTGGTTATGCGCGGCCACCATCATCACCTGCTCCGGCGGCAGGCAGAGCAGTTTTGCAGCACCAAGATAGGTTTCGGGATCGGGCTTGTAGTGTTCGAACAGCTCCGCCGACATCACGAGATCCCAGGGCAGGCCTGCAAACTTCGCCATGTTGGTCAACAGCGCGACATTGCCGTTCGAGAGCGGGCTGATGATGTATTTTGTCTTCAGCCGCGTCAGGCCGGAGACGCTGTCCGGCCATGGATGAAGGCGATGCCAGCCCATGGTGAGGTAATGCAGGTCGGCGTCGCTCAGGCCGGATATGCCGAGCTGAGCGACCAGTTTTTCCAACGATTGCCGGTGCAGCACGTCGAGAATCATATAACCGCGCTCGGGGTGTTTTCTCACCTCGTCCATCGACGCCGCATAGACCGCGCGCCAGCCATCGACCAGCGCGGTCCAGTCGGCCTTGATGCCGCGCTTCTCGTTCCACTTGGTGAAATCCGAAATCAGGCTGGTGCGCCAGTCGACCACGGTGCCGAACACGTCGAACACCAGCGCCTTGACCGCGGAAATATCGGACATTGCTTGCTCCCTCTAAAATCGTCATTCCGGGGCGCGCGTCAGCGCGAACCCGGAATTTCGTTTCGTTGACTACTGGATTCCGGGTTCGATGCTTCGCATCGCCCCGAAATGACGATTCAAAAAATCTTCCGATACTGCATGAAGCCGGAATTGTCGGCGACCTGATCGTAGAGAATGCGCGCCTGGGTGTTGGTGGTCTGGGTCAGCCAGTGCACCCGGCTGGCGCCGGCCGCTTTTGCCTTCTCGTAGACGGCTTCGATCAGCGCCCGCCCCAGACCGAGCCCGCGCGCGCTCTCGCTGACGAACAGGTCCTGCAGGTAGCAGTAATTGCCGACGGTCCAGCTCGATCGATGAAACAGATACTGCACGATGCCGGTCAGCCTGCCATCGACGTAAGCGCCCAGCAGGAACATCGGCTCGGCGGGATTGTGAAAGCGCTGCCAGGCCACGTCGCTGGCGCCGGGCGCCAGCGACGCCTTGTAGAAGGCCAGATAGCCGTTCCACAGCGGTTCCCACGCGGCGCGCTCGTCCTCGCCGACGGGCCGGATGACGACATTGCCAGCCATGTCAGTGCCTCAGGGGTTGAACCGCCTCAGTCGAGGTGGAATTTTTCGAGCTGGCGGTGTTCGGCCTTGATGTAGCGCACCGTGCCGGTGACTGAACGCATCACCACGGTCTCGGTCTCGATCACATCCTTGCGGAACTTGACGCCCGAGAGCAGCGAACCCGTGGTAACGCCGGTGGCGGCGAACAGGCAATCGCCGCGAACCATGTCCTCGATGCCGTAGATCATGCGCGGATCGGCGACGCCCATCTTGCGGGCGCGCTCGCGCTTCTCCTCGCTGTCGAGGATCAGCCGGCACTGCATCTGGCCGCCGATGCAGCGCAGCGCGGCAGCGGCCAGCACGCCTTCGGGCGCGCCGCCGGTGCCGATATACATATCGACCCCGGTATTGTCAGGATCCGCGCAATGGATGACGCCGGCGACGTCACCGTCGGTGATGAGGCGGACCGCGGCCCCGGTCGAGCGCACGCCATGAATGATATCGGAATGGCGCGGGCGATCGAGCACCAGCACCGTGATCGCGGAAGCGTCGACCCCCTTGGCCTTGGCCAGCCGCTTCACGTTGTCGGCGGGCGAGGCATCGAGCTCGACGACGCCCTTCTTGTAGCCGGGGCCGACCGCGATCTTCTGCATGTAGACGTCGGGCGCATGCAACAGCGTGCCGCCGTCCGCCATCGCCATGGTCGCGATCGCGCCCGGCATGTTCTTGGCGCACAGCGTGGTGCCTTCGAGCGGATCGACGGCGATATCGACCTGCGGCCCGGCATTGAGCCCGACCTTCTCGCCGATGAACAGCATCGGCGCCTCGTCGCGTTCGCCCTCCCCGATCACGACGGTGCCTTCGATCGGAAGCTTGTTGAGTTCGCGGCGCATGGCGTCGACCGCGGCCTGGTCGGCGGCCTTCTCGTTGCCGTGGCCGCGCAGACGCGCCGCCGACACCGCCGCGCGCTCCGTCACCCGCACGATTTCGAGCGTGAGAATGCGCTCCAGCAACAATTGCGGGGGAACGGAAATATGGGTCGACATCGGCAAACTCCTCAAGACTTCACGGCGGGTTCTTCAGCCCGCAACCAATCATCGGGCGCGCGATCCGTTCGGAGCGCGCGCTAGTTCTTTTCGATCCGTATCACCTGCGGCCGACCGGAGATCACCTTGTCGCGCTGCACCGCCTGCAGCGCGCGATAGACGGCATCCTCGCTGGTCGCATAGGTAATCAGGATCACCGGCACCGGCGAAGCTTTCCCCTTCGCGCCGCCGGCGTCAACGCCGTCGGGATGGCGCTGCACGATCGATTCGATGGAAATCTTCTGTTCCGCCAGGCGCGTGGCGATCGTGGCGGCGGTTCCTGCCAGATCTCGCGCCATCAGGCGGATATAATAGCCACCCTCATGGCGCTCCATCGGCGCCTTGCGCGTGTCGCGCAGCTTGTCCACCGGGCGTCCGAAGGGTCTCGCGCGGATGCCGCGGGCGACGTCGGCGATATCGGCGACCACGGCTGACGCCGTCGCGGCCCCTCCCGCGCCCGCGCCGACCAGCGTGATCGGCGGAATGCCGTCGCCGTCGATGGTCACCGCATTGGTGACGCCCATCACCTGCGCGATCGAGGACGATTTCGGCACCATGGTAGGGTGCACGCGCTGTTCGATGCCCTTGGCGGTCCGCACCGCAACCCCGAGCAGTTTGACCCGAAAGCCGAGATCGTCGGCGGCCTGGAGGTCTTCCGGCGCAATGGACGAAATGCCTTCGACATAGACCGCGCTCTGCGCAACCTTGGTGCCGAAGGCGAGGCTCGCCAGGATGGCGAGTTTCTGCGCGGTATCGTGGCCGTCGACGTCGAATGACGGGTTGGCCTCGGCGTAACCGAGGCGCTGGGCGTCCTTCAGGCATTCGGCGAACGACAGGCCTTCCTGTTCCATCCGGGTCAGGATGTAGTTGCAGGTGCCGTTGAGGATGCCGTAGACGCGGTTGATGCCGGTGCCCGCCAGCCCCTCGCGGAGCGTCTTGACGACCGGGATGGCGGCGCCGACCGCCGCCTCGAAATTCAGCGCGCCGCCGTGCTTTTCCGCGAGCTTCGCCAGCCGTATCCCATGTTTGGCGATCAGCGCCTTGTTGGCGGTGACCACCGACTTGCCGGATTTCAGCGCCGCCTCGATCGCCGACAGCGCGGGTTCACCCGACCCGCCCATCAGTTCGACGAAGCAATCGATGCCGGGATCGCTGGCGAGCGCCAGCGGGCTCTTTGCCCAGTCGATGCCGCGCAGGTCGAGATCGCGCTTTTTCACCTTCGACCGCGCGGTGACCGCAACGACCCGCACACCGCGTCCGCAGCGCGCCGCCAGGCTGCGGCTCTGCTGCTCGATGACACGGACCACTTCGGCGCCAACAGTGCCGAGCCCCGCTATACCCACTTTCAGGGGTGCGACCATGACGCAAAAGACCTGCCGGAAAAATTAACGCCGGTTGGCGAGAGGAACCACGTTGTGCAACGTTTCAATGCCGCTTTCAAGGAACCGCCGCACGCCGCGGGCGGCCTGGCGGATACGCTGCTCGTTTTCCACCATGGCGATGCGGACATAGCCCTCGCCGTGCTCGCCGAAGGCGACCCCGGGCGACACCACGACACCCGATTTTTCGACCATCAGGGTCGCGAACTGCATGCTGCCGACGCCGCGGAAGGCGGGGGGCAGCGGCGCCCAGGCGAACATCGAGGCCTGCGGCGGCGGAATCTCCCACCCTGCCCGGCCAAACGACTCCACCAGCGCGTCGCGACGCTTGCGGTAGGTCTCGCGCATCTCGCGGATGCAATCGTCCGGACCGTTCAGTGCCGCGGTCGCCGCGACCTGGATCGGGGTGAACGCACCGTAGTCAAGGTAGGATTTCACCCGCGCCAGGGCCGCGATGATACGTTCGTTGCCGACCGCAAATCCCATGCGCCAGCCGGCCATCGAAAACGTCTTCGACATCGAGGTGAATTCCACGGTCACGTCGATCGCGCCGGGAACCTGCAGCACCGAGGGCGGCGGGTTGTTGTCGTCGAAATAGACCTCCGCGTAGGCCAGATCCGACAGGATGAAGATCTCGTGCTTCTTCGCGAATGCGACCAGATCCCTGTAGAAATCCAGGCTCGCGACATAGGCGGTCGGATTGGAGGGGTAGCAGACCACGAGCGCGATCGGCTTGGGGATCGAATGGATGATGGCGCGTTCCACCGCCTCGAAGAATTGCGGGGTCGGCTCCGAGGGGACCGAGCGGATCACGCCGCCGGCCATCAGGAAGCCGAAAGCGTGGATCGGGTAGCTCGGATTCGGACACAGAATGACGTCGCCGGGCGCGGTGATCGCCTGCGCCACGTTGGCAAACCCTTCCTTGGAGCCCAGGGTCGCCACGATCTGGGTCTCCGGGTTGAGCTTCACGCCGAAACGCCGGCCGTAATACGCGGCTTGCGCCTTGCGCAGGCCGGTGATGCCGCGCGAGGCCGAGTAACGGTCCGTCCGCGGCTTGCCCAGGGTTTCCTTGAGCTTTTCGATGACATGGGGCGGCGTCGGCAGGTCGGGATTGCCCATGCCGAGGTCGATGATGTCGGCCCCGGCATTCCGCGCGGCCGCCTTGGCCCGATTGACCTGCTCGAATACGTAGGGCGGCAAACGGCGGATGCGGTAAAATTCTTCCATGGGACCTCGCTCCGGCAACCGGCAGGGCAGAATCGCCGAACTCCTGCATTTTCGAAACCGGATACGGTTTCGTCCAGAAATCACGCTAAATCAATGATTTAGGGCGAGTTCAGGCGCAAAATGAGTGGCTTCGCCCTGATTTGCGGTTGAATTGGCTTCTTTTAGCACGGACGCCCGGCGGCGCCAGTGTCGTCGGGTCATTTTGCCGCGGCGTCTTTGGCCGCGACCTGCGCCTGCCGGTCCCGCGCCGCAGCAAGTTCTTTCTCGATCTTGGCCCGCTCCGCCGGCGGTATCACCGCTTCTGCCCGATCCGGCGGCAAATCGTGAACCGGAAGGTAGGTGCCCGGCTCGTTCGGACGCGCGGGCGCATCGGCGGGCGTGCCGACCAGCGGCAGGTCGGCGATCGAACTCGAGCAACCGCCCAGCGCAAGCGCCGACTGCAGCAGCACTCCCAAGACCAGCGCCCTGTTGTTTCGTTCCACCGACATCGGTTTCAGGAAGTCCCACTTCACCGGTTCAATCCTGTAGCAGGCTGACATAAATTTCATCAACCATTGCTACAGCTCAAACCATTGTCGCCCGAAACGATTAAAGCCCAAACAGCAAAACCGAGCGCTGAGGCCTCAATATGGCCGAACCAAGAAACTTTGTCGCAGTGCAACAGACCCTCAGGCGCGATTAACTTCGAAGTCGCATTGTCGACCAACGCGGTGACGAACCGGAAACGAACCTATAGTGTTGCAGACATGACCGACGTCACGATCGAAACCGAGGCCGCGAAAAAATTCGACCCCGAAGCCTTCGCGATGAACCTCGCCCGGGCGATGGAGACGAGCGGCCAGGCGCTCGCCGCCTATCTGAAGCCGCGCGAGAGCGGCGAAGTGCAGGACAAGCCGCCCAACGAACTCACCGAAGTGATCAAGACCTTCACGGCGGTGGCGGAATATTGGCTGTCGGACAACGACCGGTCGGCGGACCTGCAGAAGAAGCTGGCCAAGGGTTATCTCGATCTGTGGGGCTCATCGGTGCGGCGTCTCGCCGGTGAAGAAGCGCCACCGGCGATCGAGCCGTCGCCGCGCGACAAGCGTTTCAACGATCCCGAATGGAAGTCCAACCAGTTCTTCGATTTCGTGTTGCAGCTCTATCTGCTCACCACGCAATGGGCGCAGGAACTCGTGCGCAACGCCGACGGCCTTGATGCGCACACCCGCAAGAAGGCGGAGTTCTATGTCCAGCAGATCACCAACGCGCTGGCGCCGTCGAATTTCGTTCTCACCAATCCCGAAGTCCTGCGCGAGACGCTGGCATCGAACGGCGACAACCTCGTGCGCGGCATGAAGATGCTGGCGGAGGACATCGAGGCCGGAAACGGCACGCTGCGCATCCGCCAGTCCGACCCGTCCAACCTCGTCGTCGGCGTCAATATGGCGACGACGCCCGGCAAGGTGATCTTCCAGAACGAGCTGATGCAGCTGATCCAGTACACGCCGACGACGGAGAACGTGCTGCGCACGCCGCTCCTGATCGTGCCGCCATGGATCAACAAGTTCTACATCCTCGACCTCAAGCCGGAAAAATCCTTCATCAAGTGGTGCGTCGATCAGGGCATCACGGTGTACGTGATTTCCTGGGTCAACCCGGACAAGAATCTCGGATCGAAAACCTGGGAAGACTACATGAAGGAAGGTCCGCTGGCGGCGATGGACGCCATCGAGCGCGCCACCGGCGAGATGAAGGTCCATACCATGGGCTATTGCGTCGGCGGCACCCTGCTCGCCACCACGCTGGCCTGGCTTGCCGAAAAGCGCCGCGTCCGCGTCAGTTCGGCGACCTTCCTGGCGGCGCAGGTCGATTTCGCCCATGCCGGCGATCTGCTGGTGTTCGTCGACGAGGACCAGATTTCGGCGCTCGAACGCGACATGCAGGAATCCGGCATCCTCGAAGGCAGCAAGATGGCGATGGCCTTCAACATGCTGCGTTCGAACGACCTGATCTGGTCCTATGTCGTCAGCAACTACCTGAAGGGGCAACCGCCCTCCGCCTTCGACCTCCTGCACTGGAATTCGGACGCGACGCGGATGCCGGCGGCGAACCATTCCTATTACCTGCGCAACTGCTACCTGGAGAACCGGCTCTCCGCCGGCAGCATGGTGCTGGACAATACGCTGCTCGATTTGTCGAAGGTGAAGGTGCCGGTCTACAATCTGGCGACGCGCGAGGACCACATCGCGCCGGCCGATTCCGTGCTTTACGGCTCGCAGTTTTTCGGCGGGCCGGTGAAATTCGTGCTGTCCGGGTCCGGGCATATCGCCGGCGTCGTCAACCCGCCGTCATCGGGCAAGTACCAGTTCTGGACCAACGACAATATCCGGGACGTAACGCTTTCGGACTGGCTCAAGGCCGCCCACGAGCACAAGGGATCGTGGTGGCCCGACTGGCGCGAATGGCTTGAAACCATCGACGCCGAACAGGTGCCCGCGCGCGCGGTCGGCACCGAGGCATTGCCGCCGATCGAAGACGCGCCCGGCAGCTACGTCCGGGTCCGCGCATAACGTTCACGCCGCCTTAGAGCGTTTTCGAGCGAAGTGGATGCCGGTTCGCGCGAAGAAAACGCGTCAAAACAAGAATCTAGAGCTTCGGTTCTGATTCAATCAGAACCTAACATGCCCTCGGAACCGGTTTTCCCCGGGACAAACGCGATGCGTTTGCCCAAAAATCACGCTCGGATAAAAAAACATCGCCGGGATCCGATTCGACGCAGTCGCGCGGGACTCTGCGCTATAACCGGCCGTCCCGCCGGGACGAGATTCAAAAAACTCGAATTGAGGGGAAAACCGATGACGCGCGAATTGTTCTGGCTGACGGCGACAGTCATTCTGACCGGATTGCTGTGGGTTCCCTACGTGCTCAACCGCTGTCAGGTTCGCGGCCTCTCCGGCGCGATGGCCAATCCCTCGCGCAACGACAAGCCGCATGCGGAATGGGCGACCCGGCTGATGTTCGCGCACGACAACGCGGTCGAGAACCTCATCGTCTTCGCGCCGCTGGTGCTGATCCTGGCGCAGATCGACTATTCGACCAAATGGACGGTGCTCGCCTGCGCGGTCTATTTCTGGGCCCGCCTCGCCCACATCGTCGTCTACACGCTGGGCCTGCCGGTGTTCCGGACGCTCGCCTTCACCGTCGGCTTCCTGGCGCAGGCAGTACTGGCGCTGGCGATTTTCGGGATCGTTTGAGGCGGCCGGCCAGCCGCCGTCATTGCGAGCAGCGTTTTCTTCGACCGAAGTGGGGCGCGCATTCGCGCGTGCCCGCTCGGTTGCGATGACGATCCCGGTCGCTGGCTTTACGAATCGGCAAAGCCCAGCATCAGCCGCATGTTCTGGACCGCGGCTCCCGACGCCCCCTTGCCCAGATTGTCGAGACGCGCGACCAGAACGGCCTGAGGGTATTTGGGGCTCGCGAACACGTAGAGCTCGAGCATGTTGGTCTCGTTGAGCGCCTCGGGTTCGATGCGTCCGCTCTTGGTCGCCGCGCTGTCGAGCGGCATGACCGAGACGTATTTGCTTCCCGCGTAGCGCCTGGCCAACGCGGCATGGAGATCAGCGGCGCCCGGCTTGCCCGGCAGCGTATCGAGATGCAGCGGCACCGACACCAGCATGCCCTGCCGGTAGTTTCCGACCGACGGAATGAAGATCGGCCGCCGCGCGAGTCTTGCGTAAAGCTGCGTTTCCGGCAAATGCTTGTGCTCGAAACCGAGGCCATAGAGTTCGAAGGCTGGCGCGGTGCCGTTTTCGAAACTGTCGATCATGGACTTGCCGCCGCCGGAATAACCGCTCACCGCATTGATGGTGACGGGATATTCCGCGGGCACGAGCCCGGCATCCACCAGCGGCCGCAGCAGCGCCACCGCGCCGGTCGGATAGCAGCCGGGGTTTGAGACCTTCCGCGCCGTTCGTATCTTGTCGGCCTGATCGGCCGTGAGTTCCGGAAAGCCATAGGTCCAGTCGCCGGCGACGCGAAACGCCGTCGATGCGTCCAGCACCTTGGGTGCTACGGCTCCCATGCCGTCGATCAGCGCAACGGTCTCCCGTGCGGCGTCATCCGGCAGGCAGAGGATGACGAGGTCGACTTCCTCCATCAGCGCCCGCTTGGCCTGCGCATCCTTGCGCTTGTCCTCGGCGATGCTCTTGAGCACGACGTCGTTCTGCAGGCCGAGGCGCTCGCGAATGCCGAGGCCGGTCGTTCCGGCCGCGCCGTCAACAAACACGGTGGGCCGCGCGGCGGCGCCGGTGGTCGGGGATTGGCCTTTCGGCTGCTTGGTATCGGAGAGGGTCATGGCGTGCTCCTTCAATCCGCGGATACACTGGCAGGCGCGGACGATTTGTAGTCCAACTGCGGCCGCAGCGCGACCATCTGTTTTCCGATCGTCTGCGTGGCTTCGTCGGGCCGCTGCAGCAGCGCCGAGGCAATCGCGACATGGTCGACGTCGGATTTGTGCTGGTTGAGCTTGAAGCTGCCCTCGACCTCGTCCACCGACATCACCAATCCCACGATCGCCTTTTTCAGCGCATCTAGACGTCCGGCCGTCACCTTCGACATCGCCCAGGGCGGTTTCGGCGCAAGCCAGCTTTCGAACTTGGTGCTGAGCGCCTCCAGATGCGGGCCGAGTTCGGAATCGGACAACATCCGCACCGTGCCCGTCAGGTGCACCGCCTGATAAAGCCAGGTCGGCACCTGATCGGGCGAGACGTACCAGTCGGCCGAAACATAGGCATCGGCGCCGGTCACCGCCATCAGCCAATGCGATTTCCCGTCCGCCAGTTTGGCGAGCGCATTGTTTCGCGCGACGTGAAAGGCGGCGTGCGGCGTGCCGTCCGCGGCATAGGTGAGATAAAACGGCAATGACGAGGCGAGCGGCTTGCTGCCGTCCCAGGCCGTGACCGTGCCAAATCCGCGCGCCTGCGCAAACGCGAGGCTCGCGGCGCGGTCGGGCTTGAACATGGGAGGCGTATACATGGCAATCTCCTGCTGGCTCTGGTGAGCCGCCGGGTCAGATCGCGCTGCAGGAGGAGGAAGATGCCGCGGACCGGATCCGGCGGCAGAGGCTGTATCTTAAACGCAGATATCCGCCCATACCGCTGGTGTACGGCGGCGGCGGCGAGCGATGACAATGGTCACGGCGTTGTTCATGGCGGCTCCTATAAGGCTGCGACCGGTCGGCGTCAAGATATGGGGCGCGCGCTGGAAGCGAATCCTGTCGCTTATTGGATTCCGATGCGCCGGAACAGGGCTCCCCAGATGCTCTGTCCGGCGGTCAGCCCCGCCAACCGGGCGCTGGCCTCCGAGTTGCCGCCGCTGGCAGCCCTGCCATACCATTCGACGGCCTTCTGTATATCCCTGGGAACGCCCACCCCGCTCTCATAGGCGTAGCCCAGATTATATTCGGCCTGGCTGTCGTGCTTGTCGGCGGCGCTGCGAAACCAGTAGATCGCCTTGGCGTAATCGAGCGGCACGCCCTGCCCCTTGACGTAGAGCATCCCCAGACTCATCTGCGCCCACGCATTGTCTTGAGCGGCGGCCTTGCTAAACAAATCCAGCGCCTGCTGGAGATCCTGGGCGACCCCACGGCCGTCTCGATACATGCTCGCCAGTCGAGCCTGACTCCAGGCGTAGCCTTGATCGGACGCCTTCGCGTACCACTGAACCGCAATTTTTTCGTCGCGCGCGACCCCAAGCCCCGCTTCGTACATATAGCCGAGATGCGACGCGCTGAAGGCATCGCCCTGTTCCGCCGCCATCAGGTACCAGCGCATGGCCTCCCGATAGTCACGCTCTACCCCACCGCCCGATTCGTACATCCTGCCCACATACGATTGGGCCCTGGCGTTGCCACGCTCGCCGAAGGGCTTGAGCCGCAGCATCGCGAGCTTGTAATTTCGCTCCGCGATGGCATCCACGCCTTCCCTGAATTCGGAACTGAGCTCCGTCAAATTGCGAGCCGTTTTCGGGGCCAGGCCGATCGGCCGGTGTTCGAACTCGACGAACTTGTCCAAGCCCGCCTTGATGGCCGTGTCGAATTCCGCCGGGCAGATCGGTGAATTGAAGATCAACCGGACAAGCGCGCTGGAACGCACCGTCCCGCCCTCGAGCACGGCCGAACCGCTGACTTCGATGCGGCCGCTCGCCGTGCCATAGGGTGTGCTGCCATTGAAACTTGCCGCATAGGTGACGGGCGCCGGCTTCTCGTAGACAATCGTTCCTTGGGGAACAGAAAGCGAGCTGGTTTCGCGATACTCCAGCGAACGACAACGGAAAGGCTGGCCGGATACGCCGTCGGTCGCCAGCGTCAACAGCGAAGGCCGTATGTCCGTGAGCGCCAGCATCCTGACATGCGCGGGTTCGTCGAGCCCGACAGGCTTGCTGATCTGGAATGTGGCGGTGATGGCGTAACTGTCCGACAGTTCACGCGGGTTTGCAAAGGTGTAGTCGCCGCTGCCGCTCAGCTGGGCTTGTTCGATCATCTTCCTGGCAAGGCCCGACCGATCCGCCCTTTCCAGCCCCAGCGCGAGCGCGCGGCCGATCTCCGCACCCGATCCGGTGCCCGACAAGATCGAACGGGCCTGGCGTGTACCGTCACTCGCCAGCGTGTATTCCGTATCCGCCGCAAGCGTGAAGCGCTCCGGCGTCGCCACCGGAATGACCGCTATCGTGCCCTTGTCGATGTTGAGCGCGGGTTTGCCCCTGAGGCTCGTCGGCAGGGAGCCGAACGCCAGGAGCGGTGCCGTCGGATCGAGATACTGGTCGACCTGCGGCACATAAACGATGGCATGATCGAAATTGGGAGTCGCCACTTCGGTCAGCGTATATTGCAAATCGGCGTTCACCGCGACGAGATTTGCTTCTATTCCCTGCGCGGCCAGCAAGGCCTTGAGGATGGTCGCGTGCGCCTTGCAGTCGCCGTAGCGGAACGTGAGCACCGAGGATGCCGGCTGCGAAGTCCAGCCGCCGTCCTCGAATCCAATCCCGACATAGCGGATATTTCGTGCCACCCAATCGTGGATTCGTTCGACCTTGGCGCGCGCATCGGCGGCATCGCCGACAATATCGGTCGAGAGCTTGCGCAGTGTTTCGTCCGGCACCGCCATCGGCGCGTTGCGGGCATTCAGCATGGCCGCGAAGGCGGCATAATCGGCGAAGGTGCTGACTTCGAAACGCCGGGCACCATCGAACCAATCACCGTTCATCAGGGGTGGCTTGGGCGTCTCCTGTCTGAAGCGGACATGATGAATGATCCGCTCGCCCCGTCGCTCTTCGCTGTGTTCGACATTCCGCGCGGCGACGTGCAACGGTCTGGAGGCCGGTCCGTCCAGCGTGAGTTCCATCAACTCGGGCGGTTGATCCGCCGTCTGGCTCCAAACGCGGGCATACTCGCCCTCGAACACGGGTCGCTTTGCCTGATAGGTCAGGCGTCCCCTCACCTTGTCGCCCGCGACGACGTTCGGATAGGCGATGATCCTGTCCTTCCGTTCGTCGAAATACGGCGAGGACGTATTCGCCGACGCCGGCTGGTCGCGGACGGCACGCTGATCGACCGCGATCACGCTGCCGTCCGTCTTCAGCGTAGCGAGGTCGTCGGAGGTCAGTTCATTGAAATAGCTGTTGTAGGAAAAACTCTGCTGCGAGATCGCGCGGGCGCCCTTCTCATCGAGCGCCAGGATTTCGAACTCGAAGACGGTCGTGCTCAGCCCCTGCTCGTCAAACGTCACCGTGTAGCGGCTAACCGTTCGCCGCCAGCCTGGATCGACCCAGACCGGGTCCTGATGCGCGCCCGGCGCGGCCCCTGCATTGGCAGCAACAAAGGTCGAGGAGATCAGCAACAACAGCAAAGCCGGAAAGATGCGCACGATCATGCTGCTCAAAGCCCCGCGGCCGAGGGTTACACCGGCGGCCCAGATAACATCAGGAAATTACCGCCCTTTAGATAGAAAAAATTTTATATTCTCTCACACGGTGTGTTCGGCTTGCCGGGGGATTGGTGCGGTTTCAAGCCGGCCGGAGGCCGGCTGCACGGCTTGCGTGGCCCGCATTGCGGGGGTCTGACCTAAAACCCGGACTAGGCGGCCCGCCACAACCACTCGGCGATCTTCCCAAGCACGTCGCCGAACAGCAGCAGCACTGCCGACCAGACCAGCGCCGAGACGAAATTGGCGATCTGAAATTGCCAGTAGGGCATCTCGAATATCCCGGCGGCGAGCGGCACCGAGGCCCGCAGCGGTCCGAAAAATCGCCCGATGAAGATGCTCGGCACGCCCCAGGTTTTCACAAAGGCTTCGCCGCGCTCCAGTAACCCGGGATATCGCGACAGCGGCCAGATCTGCGCGACGTGCTCCTTGTATCTGAAGCCGAACCAGTAGGAGACCCAGTCCCCCAGCCCCGCACCCAGACCGCCGGCGATCCACACCGGCCAGAAGCTGATGCCGCTGACGCCGATCAGCGCACCAATCGCCACCAGTGCCCCCCAGGCCGGGACCAGCAGCGAAATGAAGGCAAGCGACTCGCCGAACGCGAGCACCAGCACGATCGGCGCGGCCCAGGCTTGATGCTCGCGCACGAAATCGGCCAAGGCGCGTCCAACATCTTCCATTCCGAACGCCCTTCCCGGCGATTGTCCCGTTTGAACCTTTTTTAGGGTTCGATGGCTAAGAACAGGTAAGCGACCCCGGTCAGCGACATCAAGTCACAAAGACGGGGACCACGCGTGAGCCTGCGCTCACGAGCCCGCTTGCAATCCCAACAGGAACTCGGGGAGGACTGATGATCGGATCGTTGATGATGTGCGTGGGTGCCGTGATTCTGCTGATCGGGATGCTCGCCGGCATCGCCATGGGTATCCAGCAGGATTTTGTGCTGGCGCCGGCTCATGCGCATCTCAACCTGGTCGGCGGCGTCCTGTTATTCCTGTTCGGTCTGTATTACCGGCTGATTCCCGAGGCCGGGAGCAGCATGCTGGCGAAAGTACAGGGCTGGCTCCATATCGGCGGCGCGATGCTGTTTCCGGCGGGCGTCGCGATCGTGGTGCTGAAGGGCCCCTCGTTCATCGCCGCGCCGATCGTCGGCTCCCTGATCGTGGTTGCCGCGATGGCGCTGTTTGCGGTGATCGTGTTCCGGACGTCGCGCGCTTAGGCCGCGCGCGGCTTCAGCTCTGCGGCTGCGCCGGCGGCGGCTTTCTTGGCGGCCGCGGTCGTTCCGGCCGATGGGGGGAGACCGGCGCGAGCGGCTGCAGGGTTACGATCACCGGATTCGGTTTGTGATCCAGTGCGGCGCCGGTGGCGGCGTCCACGCCCATGCCGACCAGGCCGCCGAGCAGAACGTTGCCGGCAAATCCCGCCGCGCCGGTCGCGGGAATTTCCTTGGTGAGCGGGACAACCTGCGGCTCGTAGCCTTCTTTGTTGATCGTCACCGTAATATCCGCGTTGCGCTTCGCCACGACCACGCAGGGCGTCACGCAGGCCGTGGGGTTATCGAGCCCGGATAATTCGGCGGTCGCGCCCGCGGGTGTCGTCGAGATGGAGATATTCTCGGTCGTTCCCCGCGTCACCGACGCACAGCCCATACACGGCAGCGCGAGTGCTGCAGCCAAAAGCAGTCTGATCATTGGATTGTTTTCCCCAGCCCGCACGAAGCTTCACGCAACCCTTGGGTGAAATCAAGGGGTAGCCGGCCACCCGCGGAGTCGTCGTTAACTGAGAGACGCCAGTGCCTCCCCCGGCCGGGCCACCCCCGCCGGGGATACCGATTCGTGCCGCCTGCCGTCACTTTTTAAGCTCATCCGTGGCATAGTCAGGGAAACCGATTCGCCGCGCCACCGCTGCGCGCAACACATGAAAAAGTATGAACAAGCCATTGAAATCCCAAGCTAAGACAAAATCCTCGAACGACCTGTTCGGAGCCTCGGAACCGAAAGGTCGCGGCCCCCTCAAGGTCGCCTCACGCGCTTCCAGCGCGGAGGCCGGCTACACCGCGGCCGATATCGAGGTGCTGGAGGGCCTGGAGCCGGTGCGGCGCCGGCCCGGCATGTATATCGGCGGCACCGATGAGAAGGCGCTGCATCATCTGTTCGCCGAGGTCATCGACAATTCCATGGACGAGGCGCTGGCTGGCCACGCCACCTTCATCGAAGTGGAATTGGGCGCCGACGGATTCCTGACCGTGACGGACAACGGCCGCGGCATTCCGGTCGATCCGCATCCGAAATTCCCGAAGAAATCCGCGCTCGAAGTCATCATGTGCACGCTGCACTCCGGCGGCAAGTTCGACTCCAAGGTCTACGAGACCTCGGGCGGTCTGCACGGCGTCGGCGTCTCGGTGGTGAACGCGCTGTCCTCGCGGCTCGAGGTCGAGGTCGCACGCGGCCAGAAACTCTACCGCATGGCGTTCGAACGCGGCCATCCCAAGGGCAAGCTCGAGGACCTCGGCAAGATCAACAACCGCCGCGGCACCCGCATCCGCTTCAAGCCGGACGCCGAGATTTTCGGCGCCAAGGCCGTCTTCAAGCCGCAGCGCCTGTTCAAGATGGCGCGCTCCAAGGCCTATCTGTTCGGCGGCGTGGAGATCCGTTGGCGCTGCGATCCGGCGTTGTTGAAGGGTCTCGAGGATGTGCCCGCCGAGGATAGTTTTCACTTTCCCGGCGGCCTGAAGGATTATCTCGCCGCCGCGATCCATGCCGACACCTTGGTGCATCCCGATATCTTCTCCGGCAAATCGGGGCGTGTCGGCGCCCATGGCGCCTGCGAATGGGCAGTGGCCTGGACCGCCGACGCCGACGGCTTTCTCTCGTCCTACTGCAATACGGTGCCGACGCCGGACGGCGGCACCCACGAATCCGGCATGCGAAGCGCGCTGTTGCGCGGCCTGAAGGATCACGCCGAGCGCGTCGGCCAGGGCAAGCGCGCCGCCAGCGTTACCTCGGAAGACGTCATGGTGGGCGCTGCCGTGATGCTCTCGGTGTTCGTGCGCGAGCCGGAATTCCAGGGCCAGACCAAGGACCGTCTCGCCACCGCCGAAGCCCAGCGCATCGTCGAACAGGCCATCAAGGACCCGTTCGACCACTGGCTGTCGGGCAATCCGCTGCAGGCCAACAAGCTGCTGGATTTCGTCGTCGAACGCGCCGACGAGCGGCTGCGCCGGCGCGCCGAAAAGGAAATCTCCCGCAAGACAGCCGTGAAGAAGCTTCGCCTGCCCGGCAAGCTCGCCGACTGCACCAACACGGCGGCCGAAGGCAGCGAACTGTTCATCGTCGAGGGCGACTCGGCCGGCGGCAGCGCCAAGCAGGCGCGCGACCGCAAGACCCAGGCGATCCTCCCGTTGCGCGGAAAAATCCTCAACGTGGCCTCCGCCACCAAGGACAAGCTGACGGCCAACGCACAGCTTGCCGACCTGATGCAGGCGATCGGCTGCGGGACCGGAACCCAGTACCGCGAGGAGGATCTGCGCTATTCCCGGATCATCATCATGACCGATGCCGACGTCGACGGCGCGCATATCGCATCGCTCCTGATCACGTTCTTTTACCGGCAGATGCGCGGGCTGATCGATGAAGGTCACCTCTTCCTGGCGGTGCCGCCGCTCTACCGCCTGACCCATGGCAGCAAGACGGTCTACGCCCGCGATGAAACCCACAGGGACGCGCTGCTGAAGAGCGAATTCAACGCCAACGCCAAGGTCGACATCGGCCGCTTCAAGGGCCTGGGCGAAATGATGCCGGCGCAGCTGAAGGAAACCACCATGGACCCGGCCAAGCGCACGATGCTGCGGGTGGTGCTCCTGGCCGACGACCGCGAGGGCACCGCCGATTTGGTCGAGCGCCTGATGGGAACCAAGGCGGAGGCGCGATTCGCCTTCATCTCCGACAAAGCCGAATTCGCCAGCGACGACCTGCTGGACGTTTAGGCGCTACCCGGGGGGCGGCCAGGCCGGTCGCCGGGGGGCAAAACCCGCCCTTTCGGGGCCGATTTTGGGTGTTTTCGCCCCTTTTGCGACCCTGCCCCCGGAATTCCCCGGACCGTTTTCCGGGAGGTGTGCCCGCCCGGCAACAGCATTTTTGGTCGAACCGGCTATAGTCCAATCAAGATTTGAGATTCCACGTTCGCATCACCGCCAAGCGATCCGGTTCGAACGCAAGAGACTGGGGATATTGAGATGAAGAAGATTGTTTTTACTCTGGCTGCGCTGGCGGCTTTCACCGGATCGGCCATGGCGGCGGATTTGGCTCCCCGCTACACCAAGGCCCCGGTGCCGATGGCGGTCGCGCCGAACTGGACCGGCTTCTACATCTTCGGCGGCGGCGGCGGCGGATTGTGGGCGGCTGATCAGCATGTCCAGGGGACGGCGAGCGGCCTGCCCCTAACCATTGACCAGCGTCAGGGCGGCTCCGGCTGGTTCGGCACCGTCGGCGCCGGTTACGACTGGCAAGTCAACAGCGGCTGGGTCGCCGGTATCTTCGCGGACGGCCAGTTTGGCAGCCTGCGGGGCACCCTCCAGGATCCGATAGCTGGCTGGACTTCGAACGTGAAGATGCAGGATGCCTGGGCGGCCGGCTTGCGCGTCGGTTATCTGGTGGCGCCGAATGTGCTCTCCTACGTCAACGGCGGCTATTCCGGTTCGCACTGGTCCGGCTCGACGTTCCTGAACACGGTCAGCGGCGTTGCGGTGGGTGACCACACCAATTCGTTCAACCGCAACGGCTGGTTCATTGGCGGCGGTGTCGAGAACAACCTGAACATCTTCGGCATTGCGGCTCCCGGCTGGTTCATGAAGACCGAGTATCGTTCGGCTTTCTACAACGCGAAGACCGTCAACGAGCTGTCCGACGCGACCAATCTCTCCGTCGGACGCGACATCCGGTTCAACACCTGGACCCAGACCATCTCGACCTCGCTGGTCTACCGCTTCAACTGGAGCGGCCCGGTGGTTGCGAAGTACTGATCTCTGCTGAGCATTCAGCAACTCAAAAGCCCCGGCATCGTCCGGGGCTTTTTTGTGCCCCGCGCCAACGACACCCGCGCCAATGAGCCATGCGCGATAGCGCAGCCGCCGAAGCGCACGGCCTGCCCTTGCCCTGACCAGACGAGCAAGTCACTCTGACCGCTCACGCGCCGAGCGAGCGCTACGACGACGGTCGAGGAAATGCCATGCGCCAACTGCTTCTGATTCTGGGCCTGCTCGCGCTCGCCATCGGCCTGCTCTGGATCGGCCAGGGCACCGGCGCGATCGACTGGCCGAAATCGAGCTTCATGATCCGACAGCTGCAGTGGGCCGGCTACGGTGCGGCGCTGGCTGCCCTCGGCCTGGTCCTGATCTGGCAGAGCAAGCGCTGACGATTCCGGAGGAAATCAACGATGCAGACGGGTTTGTTCGACCTCAGTGGCAAGGTGGCGATCGTCACCGGCGGCAATGGCGGCATTGGCCTCGGCATGGCGCAGGGACTGGCCGGCGCCGGCGCCGATATCGCCGTCGTCGGACGCAATGAAACGAAGTCGGTGGCGGCGGTCGCCGAGCTCAAGGCGCAGGGAATAAGGGCGATCCCGGTCGCCGCCGATGTCACCGACAAGGATGCCGTCGCCGCCATGGTGCAGCGGACCGTGCGCGAATTCGGCCGGATCGACATTCTCGTCAACAACGCCGGCATCAATATCCGCAAGCCGCCGCATGCGCTGGATATCGCCGAATGGGACAGCGTGATCAGGACCAACCTCACCAGCGCGTTCCTGTGCTCGCAGGCGGTCTATCCGTTCATGAAGCAAGCGGGCGGCGGCAAGATCATCAACATCGGCTCGATGATGTCGATCTTCGGCGCGAGCTTCGCCCCGGCCTACGCCGCGAGCAAAGGTGGCATCGTGCAGTTCACGCGCTCCTGCGCGATCGCCTGGGCCGCCGACAACATCCAGGCCAATGCGGTGCTGCCGGGCTGGATCGACACTGATCTGACCAGGCGTGCCCGCGAGCAGATCGACGGCCTGCACGACAAGGTTCTGGGGCGCACGCCGGCGGCACGCTGGGGCGCGATTCCCGTCGACGGCGGATTTTCGGTCATGGGTTAGCCGCGTCGCGCACGACTCAAAAAAAGCCCCGGACGATGCCGGGGCCTTTCAGTTGCAGTCTTGGGAGAACCAAGCCCCTTGGAGTGGATTGGCAGAAACGAATCCTGCGAGAGATCAATTACTCGCGCCCGATTCACTTCGAGATCATCGATCAACTGGAGGGCGAGTTCTATCGGAAAAGCTCTTATTAAGTTCACTTTGCCGGGAGCCGTTGCACAACCGCAACAAGAATTGTCGGCATTCCGCAGCCTAATACCGCATCGATATTGGAACCGCACGCCTCCGGGTATTGCGTCCCGAAAGATCCGTTCCACCGAAACGAACCGCTCGCGCGCGTGTCGAATCCGGCGTCGCAAAACGAAAAGCCCCGGACGATGCCGGGGCTTTTTCTTCTGATGCTTCGCAACGATCAGTATCGCGCGACGAGCGGGCCGTTGAACTTGTAGCTCACCCGGCCGACGACGGACTGGATATCGCGTGGCCTGGCGTCGAATCTGTAGGAACCGGGAGCGGTGCCGGCGAGCTGATAGCTCTTGGTGCCGAACGTCGCGTAGTCGTATTCGAGACCGACAATCCAGTTCTGGGTAACGCCGTACTCCCAGCCCGCGCCAGCCGTCCAGCCATTGTGCCATTGCGTATCCGAGCCCGAGCCGAACACCGGCGGAACCGTATCGGAGACTGCCATGTGGCTGCTCGCGCCGGCATAACCACCCTTCGCATAGAACAGATTATTGTTCATCGCGACGCCGGCGCGACCCGTGATGGTCGCCATCCAGTTGGTGCGCCAGCTGAAGACATCGTCCTGCGCACCGAACACGGTGTTGGGAGCGGTGGCGTGGTTGTCCATCCCCGAGATCGTGCCCTCGAGGCCGAACACGTAGTTGCTGGCTTGCCAGTTGTAGCCGATCTGGCCGCCGCCAAACACACCGGTGCTGCGCTGGCGAAAACCCTGGCCCGGAGAGAGGTCTCCGAACAATGTGGTGTTAGCGGTGTTCGTCCAGTTCTGGGTGGTCCAGGAACCGCCGATATGGCCGCCGACATAGAGGCCGGCCCAGTTGTAGACCGCGTAAGGCAGCGGCGGCGCCTTGGTGTAGGCATAAGGCGCAAGGTCGGCGGCGGACGCGGCGCCCACGCCGAACGCGGTGACCGCCAACGCGGCAGCGAATTTTGACCGGATCATCTTTCATCCCCTCACGAGATATTTTCCCCACTAGCTGCCTACCGCGGACTCCTTGCCAATTCGTCGACGAAGGTGCCGGCGGCGGCAGACATGCGCGAGGAGAGCCCGCCGATTGTGCCTATGGTTAATTTGGGATCAGTCGCGACGCGCGACGGCAACGCCAGCGCCGAACGCACGCCGGGACAGCGCAGCGAGCCGTGGCGCTTTGCGGGCCCGCACGGCGATCATCGATCGCATGCGAAGGGTGGAACGGCAGCACTCATCGCCGGCCTGGACGAACAAGGCTGAAGAGTTTTGATCGGCGACACGACGGAAGGATTGCCCGTCGGAACGTCCACCGACAAAAAGGGCCCTGGCGACGCCGGGCCCTTTCAGTAGCAACTCCAGCGACAAGCTCAGTACCTGGCGACGACCGGCCCACCGAAGCTGTAGTTGAGGCCCACACGCGCCATGCTGAACGTGTCGTGTACCGAACTCCTCAGAGTGCTCGTAGCGGCACCATAGGTATATGTGATCAGGGAGCTATGAGTGCCGAGGTCGGCGTAGAGATATTCGGCCTTCACGCTCCAGGCAGGCGCAAATTTCCACTCGGCGCCGGCGCCCACGGTCCAGCCGGCTGCGGTCGTCGTATTGGTATTGGCGGTGCTGGCCTCGGTCGTGGACGGAGGTGCGCAGGCCGGACAAATGAACTGATTGCCGACCTTGACCTGTCCGACTGCAAGGCCGCCGGTTCCGTATATGAGAAACGACGGCGCCACCGCGACGCCGACTCGGCCCCGGAAGGTACCGAACCAGTCGAGCTCGCGGCTATATGCCGAGGCGACCGGTATGAATGTGACGGCCCTGAAGCCAGTGTTGAAGGAACGCTTCGCAGAAACCCAATCGATGTCGCCCTCCAGGCCGACGACCCAATTCGGATTGACTTGCCAGTTGTAGCCCGCCGTGCCGCCGACCATTCCGCCGTTCTCGCGAAAGCCGGTAAGACCAACCGGAAGCAGACCGAGGTTGATCCCCGATCCAAGGCCGCCGAAACCCGTGTCGGTGCCGACGTTGGTGAGAGCGTTACTGTTTGACGCCAGCCAGCCGCCGTTGATGCCGACGTAGAAACCAGTCCAGGTCGAGGCCAGCGCCGGCTCCGCGACCGGACGCGCCTTTACGGCCATATCGGCGGCCGTCGCTAGTCCACCCAAGCCAAAGGACATAGCTGAGGCAAGAACCATTCTAAGAAATCGGCCCATGGGGAGTCCCTTCGCGGAAACAACTAAAAGTGCAACTTCAAAGCGACACATATCGCGATCGCGCGCGTGGGACGAAGAGAAAAGCCTGTCATTTGCCGGCATTAGAGCGGTTTTCCGCGTACTGTTGCGGCGGTACAACAATACTTCCGGCATGCAGTGCCGGCCGAACCGCAGGCATCTCACGCGAATGCAGCTTAGCGCCGAAAACTCTTGATCTCGGATACGCTGCCGTCGCGATACGTCAATTCGACCGACACGAATTGAGTCGAGGGCGCGAGCTTCAGGTAAGGCTGCGCGTCGTGCGGAATGACGCTGGGATCCCTCGTATCACAAGGCGGCATTTTCAAAACCTTGTCCGGCACCGCGGTGTCGATACCGACACGCACTTCGCGGATCGCGCAGCGATACGACATCAGATGCGTGTAGTAGACGAGCAGCCCGTTGAATTCGCGAAACGACAGCCAGCTGGTCGCGGTCATGTCGAGAATCTTGCGCTGATCGCGGATCAGGGCCGCTTCGGGATCGAACTTGATCGGGAACGGGCCCTGCAATTCGCCCGACGTATCGACATAGCGCAGTTGAATCGTCGCCGCCGGCGCGTCGGCGGCAAGCTCGATCGACGGATTGGGCATCCGCTTGCGGGTGCGCGGATCGAGCGTATCGAGAAAACCGGTCTCACGGAATTCACCGGCGTCCCCCATTCGCCATGAAATCCCGAGTGTCGGATCGGCGATCGAGAACACCACCGTCCAGCCGCCATTGTGACGGGAGAACGCCGCGATCGGCGCATTGACGCTGTCGTTTGGCGGCGTCATGCGCGGAACCGACACCGGCGGAAGCGCCGCGACCTGCTGCGGCGGCGCGGATTTTGCGGCCTCCTTGGGCGTTTCGGCCTGGCCTTTGGCAACGCCGTTGAGGAATACGTCGTCGACCATCTGGTCGAAATAGACCGGGATCTGCTTGTGGCTGACGGTCTCCGCCATCTCGCTGACGATGCGGCGGGTGTGCTGGGCGACCTGAACCATATTCTCGCCGGGTTGCAGCAGCTCTTTTGCGAATGTTCGTGTGAACACCGAGTTGGGGTTGTCGTCGTTGTTCGAGAGACGATCGAGCGCGGTCTGACGGGGACCGGCGGAGAACACCGAGAACACGCCTTCGGGCAACTGCGTCATCGGCGCGAGCCCGCCGCCGCCGGCCACCGCGCGCGTCCCTGCCCGCTCGAACGGATTGTTGCGGCAGGCATCGAACACCAGGATGGCGGTACGCACCTTCTTGTTCTGCAGCCGTTCGATGACGCGGTCGGCGAGAACGGAGGCGTCGCGCACCAGTTCTTCCTGGCCTTCGGTCGCCGCCGGCACGTCGGTCGGCAGCAGGAAATTCTGGCCCGCGATCTCAAAGCCGTGGCCGGCATAGAAGAAGAACGCGGTGTCGCCGGGCTGGACCGCCTTGTCGAACGCCAGCAGCGTTTCGCTGAACGCCTGCCGGTTCTGGTTCTCCGCCACCATCACGGAAAAGCCGAGTTGTTTCAGGGTATCGCCCATGGTGCGGGCGTCGTTGACCGCCTTCTGCAGCTTCGGGACGTTCTTGTAGTCGTTGTTGCCGATCACCAGCGCAACGCGCTTTTCGGCATAAGCGGGAGCGGCCAACGCCAGCAACGACGCCGCCAGACTCAAACCCAACGCGGCCCTGAACGACAGCCAGTCTCTCATCCCTGTTCCCCACCTTGCACGAGGTCATCCGTGGCTCGCGCGAACCAATGGCTTGGTCGGCAAAGGCGCAGCCCCGGTTCAATCCAGCGCCGCCGCCCGCTTGCTCAATACCCAAATCATCGGCCCGCCAAAATACAGCGCCCGCGCCAATCGTACGATCCGCGCGCCGACGAAGGTGAGCACAAACGGCACGCTGACTACGAACGCCAAAATCAGGACACATGGCGGGAATGTCGGCCACCGAGCCGACCGGCGCTGTCCCGAAAATCCTCCCGTAGGCGTGCCTCGAGGACCAAAAGGGTCACGGTGACACCGGAGATTCCGTTGCTCGGGCTATCGAGGCTGGCTTTTGAAAACATGGCGTTTCCCGTCGGCTAAGCCCGTATTTGTGCAAAAACATTAAGCTTTTTCAACGCTTGGCACGCCGTTTCCATTGACTTTGGCCAATTCGCCCCTATCTTCCGGTTCGACGCGGCCCGGTATCGAAACGCGATATCTTGATTAAGCCGCCTGTCTGCGTATCCGAAAATCCCGAGCAAATCTGCGTGCCGTTCCGGGGTTGAGCGCGACAGTTATTTCCGGGATTCCAAGCGGCGGTTTCTACCAGAGGCTCAATGTCTTTTTCCCATCTCGGCTTGTCCGACAAGGTGCTCGCCGCCGTAGCGGCCACCGGCTACACCACCCCTACCCCCATTCAGGAACAGGCGATTCCTCATGTTCTGGCCCGCCGAGACGTTCTCGGCATCGCCCAGACCGGCACCGGCAAGACCGCTGCCTTCGTCCTTCCGATGCTCACCTTGCTGGAAAAGGGCCGCGCGCGGGCCCGAATGCCCCGCACCCTGATCCTGGAGCCGACCCGCGAACTCGCCGCCCAGGTCAAGGAACAGTTCGATAAATACGGCGCCGGCCAGAAACTCAACGTCGCACTCCTGATCGGCGGCGTCTCGTTCGGCGACCAGGACGTCAAGCTGACGCGCGGCGTCGACGTGCTGATCGCAACACCCGGCCGGCTGCTCGACCACACCGAACGCGGCGGACTGCTGCTTACCGGCGTCGAATTGCTGGTGATCGACGAAGCCGACCGCATGCTGGACATGGGCTTCATCCCGGACATCGAGCGCATCTGCAAGATGATCCCGTTCACGCGGCAGACGCTGTTCTTCACCGCGACGATGCCGCCCGAAATCGCCCGCATTACCGAAACCTTCCTGCACAATCCCGTCAGAATCGAAGTTTCGAGGCCGGCAACGACCGCCGTCGGCGTATCGCAGTTTCAGGTCCCGGTCGGCCGCGAGCCGCACGACAAGCGCGAACTGCTCCGCCGCCTGCTGCGCGAGGCCAAGGATCTCAACAACGCGATCATCTTCTGCAACCGCAAGCGCGAGGTCGCACTGCTGCACAAGTCACTGCTGAAGCACGGCTTCAGCGTCGGCGCGCTGCACGGCGACATGGATCAGTCGGCGCGAACCGCCGCGCTCGATCAATTCCGCAAGGGCGAAATTCCGCTGCTGGTCGCTTCCGACGTCGCCGCCCGCGGTCTGGATATTCCGGCCGTGAGCCACGTGTTCAATTTCGATGTCCCGCATCATGCCGACGATTACGTCCACCGCATCGGCCGTACCGGCCGAGCCGGGCGCGCCGGCACCGCGATCTCCATCGTTTCCCCGCTCGATCACAAATCGATCGCCGCGATCGAAAGGCTGATCGGACAAACCATTCCCCGCGTCGAAGGTCACGCCGAAAGTCCGGCGCCGGATGGCCCGGAGGCATCGTCCAGCGGCGAAGCCGAACGTCCACGGCATCAGCGTGGACGCGACGGCTCGCACGAGGGAGCAAAAGAAGGTTCGCGCGGCGGCCGAAAGCCGCGGCGGGAACGTGAGCCCCGGCGCCCCGGTGGCGGCCGCCATTCGGGCCCCAAGCCGCAGGCACCGGCCGCTTCATTCACCCCACCGGCCGCGCCTGCGCCCTCGCGCGCGCCTTCGATCGGTCGCGCCGAGGCACCGCAGGCGCCACGCGATGCGGCTTCCGAGCCCGCCGATCACTCGCATCTGCCGGCGTTCCTGCTGCGCCCCGTCCGCGCCCGGGTGTGAACCTTCGTTAAACCGCCGCAAGGACTCGTTTACCGGTCGTTCATTCTCCTCCCTTAACTTGGCGGCGATAATGATGAAGTTATTGCTGCGTCGAACGGGCAGTGCTGTCCGTTATTTTGGGGGCGTGATCCGTGATCAAGGTGCTCGACGACCACGAACGCACGTTGGCCTTCGCTGAAGTCGCGCTGGGTCAGATCAAATCGCTCCGCCAGACCGCCATCCCCCGCAATTACGAGATCTGGTACGTCTACGCGACCGGGTACAACTCGCCCCTCAACAAGATCATCAACGAGACGCTGGCGCGCAACGGCAAGCTGACCGAAGCCGATCTCGAACAGATCTACGAGACCTATCTTTCGCAGATCAAGACCAGCGACCGCATCGACAAGGTCGGCGCGCGGGTGATCGGCGAGATCGACGACGTGATGACGCTGATCACCGAGGCGCTGGGCGTGTCGGCGAGCTACGACGCGAGCCTGACCGGCGCGGCGCAACAACTCTCCGACGCCGAGACCCGCGACCAGGTCAGGGCGATCGTCGAAACGCTGATGAAATCCACCCGCGAGATGCGCGAGACCAACAAGGTGCTGGAAGACCGGCTGTCGCTGTCGAAGGCCGAGATCAGCAATCTGCAGAACAGCCTCGAGGCCATCCGGGCCGAAAGCCTGACCGATCCCTTGACCGGGCTGGGCAACCGCAAATATTTCGACCGTTCGATCGATGCCGCCGTGCAGAACGCGCTCGCCAATGGCGAACCGTTGTCGCTGCTGATGTTCGACATCGACCACTTCAAATCGTTCAACGATTCCTACGGCCATCTCACCGGCGATCAGGTGCTGCGGCTGGTCGGCATGTCGCTGAAGCAGACCATCAAGGGCCAGGACATCACCGCCCGTTACGGCGGCGAGGAATTCGCGGTGGTGCTGCCCAACACCGCGCTGCGCCAGGCGCTGACGGTCGCCGATCACATCCGCCGCGCCGTGATGGCAAAGGAATTGAAGAAGAAGTCCACCGGCGAAATTCTCGGCCGTGTCACCATCTCGGTCGGCGTTTCCATGCTGAAACCGGGTGACGATACCGACTCGCTGATCGAGCGCGCCGACGCCTGCCTCTATGCCGCCAAGCGAAACGGCCGCAACCGCGTCATCTGCGAAGTCGACCCGGAATACGCCGCCGAGAGCCGCAGCCAGGTGGCGTGATATAAGCCCCTGGACCCTCATGGTGAGGAGACGCGCAGCGCCGTCTCGAACCATGAGGCCCGGTTCTCGCTCGCGGCCATCCTTCGAGACGCGCGCGATGCGCGCTCCTCAGGATGAGGACCTTTTTCTCGGCGGCTTCGTTTTCTTCCTCGCAGCAGGCTTGCTTGCCGATGCCTTGTCGACCGTGCCCTTCTTCGGGGGCCCTTTCCACGCCGCCTTCCGCGTCTTGCCCGCCTTGGGCCGTTTGCGCAGCGCCGCGCGTTGCGCGGACGCCAGTGCCGCCCTCGCCCAATCCGTCAGTTCTTCCGGGTCGTCGAACAGGCGGGCCGGCAATTGCCAGTAGGAGTTCACCGTGACGGTCCTGGCCCGCGTTTGATACTCGAACGGCTGCGAGCCTTCCGCCTCGAACCGGGGAATGGTCATTTCGTCAGCGCGGAAGTAGAGACCGGCCCGCAGCGCCAGCGCGAAGTTGACGCCGTCGGCCGAAATGCCGAAGCCCGAGAACATCGGGCGGATCGTCACCGGGCCGAAATCCGAAAACAGGTCGATCAGGAAATCGCGGTCCATGGCGCGCCGCTCACCCCTCCGCCGTCGCCGAGACGTCTCACTGCGGCACTATGCTCGACGACTTCGCGCAAAGGCAAGAGTGGCGGCGATGGGTCCCGGCCCAAGGCCGGGACGATGCACGGTCAGGTTCGCGTCGAAGAACTAGCCATCCACCTTTGCAGCCGTGAGCTGCACCAACTCGCCGCAGCCGCAGGCACCGGTCTGGTTCGGGTTGTTGAAGATGAACTGCGCCGACATCTTGTCGACCTTGTAGTCCATCTCGGTGCCCAGCAGGAACAGAACCGCCTTGGGGTCGACCAGGATCTTCACGCCCTTGTCCTCGACTACTTCGTCGGTCGGGCGGATATCGTGGGCGTACTCGACGGTATAGGACTGCCCGGCGCAGCCGCCATTCTTGATCCCGACGCGAAGGCCCACGATCTCGGAATCGGCGCGCTGGGTCAGTTCGGTAATGCGGTGGGCGGCAGCCTCCGTCAGCTTCATGACCTGCGGACGGGGCCGCGGCTTCGGCTTGGAAGCGGGTGTCTGCGAGGCGGGTGTCATGTCAGTCATGTGGTCAATCCCAATGGCAAATCAATGCCGGCTATTTCCCGTGAACAAGCAAAACCCGAACCACTTACTCACCACATATTGAGGACGAGGCGCGCCTCGTCGCTCATGCGGTCCGGCGACCATGCCGGGTCCCAGACCAGATTGACATTGACCATGCCGACACCGGGAACGCTGGCGACCGCGTTCTCCACCATGGTCGGCAATTCGCCGGCCGCCGGGCAATTCGGCGTCGTCAGCGTCATCACGACATCGACGCTGCGGTCGTCCTTGATGTCGACCTTGTAGATCAGGCCGAGTTCGTAGATGTCCGCCGGAATCTCCGGATCGAAAACGGTCTTCAGCGCGGAGACGATTTCGCCGCCGAGCCGCTCGGTCTCCTCCGGCGGCAACGCCGAATGCGTCTCCATGTTGGCGACTTTGACATCGAGATTCCCGGTCTCGAGATTCTTGGCTTCGGCAGTGTCGGTCATGAAAACAATTCCCGCGCCTTGATCAGCGCCTGTGCCAGATGGTCGACTTCTTCGCGCGTATTATACATGCCGAACGAGGCCCGGCACGTTGCGGTGACGTTGAACCGTTCTAAAAGCGGCATCACGCAATGGGTGCCGGCGCGCACCGCGATCCCCTGGCGATCGATCACGGTCGCGACATCGTGGGGATGCGCGCCCTTCATCTCGAAGGAGATCACCGGTCCCTTATTCCTGGCGGTGCCGATCAGGCGCAACGAATTGATTTCGCGCAGGCGCTCTTGCGCGTAGGTCAGAAGCTCGTGCTCGTGGGCGGCGATGCGCTCCTTGCCGATCGAATTGACGTAGTCGATCGCAGCCCCAAGCCCGATCGCCTGGACGATCGGAGGCGTGCCGGCCTCGAATTTGTGCGGCGGGTCGCCATACGTGACCCAGTCCCTCGCGACCTCGCGGATCATCTCGCCGCCGCCATTGAAGGGCCGCATCGCGACAAGATGCTCGTGCTTGGCGTAGAGCACGCCGATGCCAGTCGGACCGTACAGCTTGTGGCCGGTGAAGGCATAGAAATCGGCGTCGATGTCCTGCACGTCGATCGCAAGGTGAACGGCCGCCTGGGCGCCGTCGACCAGCACCGGAATGCCGCGGGCGTGCGCCAGCCTGACCACCTCTTTCACCGGCACCAGCGTGCCGAGCGCATTCGACATCTGCGTGATCGCGACCAGCTTGGTGCGCGGCGACAACAGCTTCTCGAATTCCTCGATCAGGAAATTGCCTTCGTCGTCGACCGGGGCCCATTTGATCACGGCGCCATGGCGTTCCCTGAGAAAATGCCAGGGCACGATGTTGGAATGATGCTCCATGATCGAGAGCACAATCTCGTCACCCGCGCCGATATTCGGCTCGCCCCATGACGACGCCACGAGGTTGATCGCCTCGGTGACGTTGCGGGTAAAGATGATCTCCTCGCTACGCCGGGCGTTGAGAAAGCTCGCCACCTTGCCGCGGGCGCCCTCGTAGGCTTCGGTCGCGGCGTTGGCGAGATAATGCAGCCCGCGATGCACGTTGGCGTATTCGGTCTTGTAGGCTTCCATCATCCGGTCCAGCACCGCATTGGGCTTCTGGGCGGAAGCGGCGTTATCGAGATAGACCAGCGGCTTGCCGTAGACCTTGAGCGCCAGTGCCGGAAAATCTTCCCGCACTCGCGCCACGTCGTATGAACCATTCAGGACTGAAGGATGCATGCTCATCCCCGTGCCGCCAGCCAGCGTTGCGCCGCGGAGATCGCAAGCTCACGGAGCGTGTCACTGGCGATGGACTCGATTGCCTCGCCGACAAAGGCCTGGATCAAGAGCGCCTGCGCTTCCTTCTCGGGAAGCCCGCGCGCCTGCAAATAGAACAGCAGGCTCTCGTCGAGCGCGCCTGACGTCGCGCCATGGCCGCAGGTGACGTCGTCGGCAAAGATTTCCAGTTCCGGCTTGTTGTCGGCTTCCGCCTCGTCCGACAGCAGCAGCGCCCGCGTCATCATCTTGGCGTCGGTCTTCTGCGCGCCGGGACGGACGATGATACGGCCCTGGAACACCGAATGGCCGCGGTCGTCGACCACGGCGCGGAAGATCTCGCGGCTCTGGCAGTTCGGCACCGCGTGATCCAGAAACAGCGTCGAATCCGCATGCTGGCGGGCGTTGAGCAAATTGACGCCGTTGGTCTCGACCCGCGAGCCCTCGCCGGCAAAGGTAATGGTTGCCTGATAGCGGCTGACATTCGAGCCACTGGTCAGCCCAAACGTGTTGAAATGGGCCTTGGCGCCCAGTGTCACCGAAGCGGAAGAAATATTGAAAGCCTCGCGGCCGTCCTCGATCAGGCGCACCTGATCCAGCCGCGCGCCGTCACCGATCGAAATCATCAGGAAGTCATGGACCTGGTAGGCTTTCGCGCCCTCGGCGACGATGTAGCTTTCCACCAGCGTCGCGCTAGAAGCCTTGCCGAGCTTCAGCAAGGAGCGCGTGAACATCGCCGCGGGCGTTCCGCCGCCGGCGATGTGGACGATATGCAGCGGTTGCGTCAGCGCGGCGCCATCGGCGACCTCGATCACGATTCCGTCGGTCATCATGGCGCTGTTGAGCGCCACCATGGTGTCGGGGTTTTCCTGCCCGAGCAGTTGCGCCTGCAGCCCGGCATCGCCGGCCTCCAGCACCTCGCGCAGCGTGCGGATGCCGAGGCCTTTTTCGAGGTCACCGGTTTCCGACAGGCCGGGGGCGAACACCCCATCCACCAGCACCAGCCGCCGCACACCAGCGATCGCGTGCAGCTTCAGCGCCGCGGCCGCACGCTTGAGCGCCGCCGCGTCCGGCGCGGCGGCGAGCGGCAGCACCTCGCGCATCAGGACGCGCAGATCGGTGTATTTCCAGTCCTCGATCCGCCGGTGCGGCAGGCCAATGCGTTCGTAAGCCTCGAACGCCTGACGGCGCGCTTCCGCGACCTTGCCCGCACCGGGCAGCCGGTCGCACGCGAGCGCAAACGCATCGCTCAGCGCGCGTCCGGTCTCGGTCTTTGCCAGTGCAACGTTCATCATAAAATCCGTCTTGCGGGTCAGGCCGCGTCTTCGAACTGGGCGTAGCCGGAAGCCTCGAGCTCCAGCGCCAGCTCTTTGTCGCCGCTCTTCACTACGCGGCCCCTGGACATCACGTGCACGAAATCAGGCACGATGTAATTCAACAGCCGCTGATAATGGGTGATCACCACCATGGCGCGGTCAGGCGAGCGCAGCGCATTGACGCCGTCGGCGGCGACGCGCAGCGCGTCGATGTCGAGGCCGGAATCCATTTCGTCGAGGATGCACAGGCTCGGCTCGAACAGCGCCATCTGCAGCACTTCGTTGCGCTTCTTCTCGCCGCCGGAGAAGCCGACATTGACGCCACGGCGCAGCATTTCCTGGGGAATGTTGAGTTTTGCGGCGACCTCGCGCACCTTCTTCAGGAAATCGGGCGTGGAATACTCGCCTTCGCCGCGGGCCTTGCGCTGCGCGTTCAGCGCGGTGCGCAGGAAATTCATGGTGGCGACGCCGGGAATCTCCACGGGATACTGGAACGCCAGAAATACGCCCTTGGCGGCGCGCTGGTCGGGCGACATCTCCAGGAGGTCCTCGCCGTTGAACAGGATCTCGCCGCCGGTGACTTCATAGCCCGGCTTGCCCGCGATGACATGGCTGAGCGTCGACTTGCCGGAGCCGTTCGGCCCCATGATGGCGTGCACCTCGCCCTTGTTCACGGTGAGCGAAAGCCCGTGGAGAATCTCACGTTCCTCGACACGGACCTGCAGGTTTTTTACTTCGAGTAATGCAGTCATTCGTTTTTTCCAACAATCTCGGTAACAGGCATTCTCAGCCCCACGCGCCGTCAGTTTTCCAAGCGCAGACGATCAGAAAGACAATTGTCGAGACGGCTACGACGATCATCGGAAGCGGAAAGATCGATGAAGTTTTCTCCCGCCGCATCATCATCACAACGCAGATAAAAACCACCGAGGCAAACACGGCAACGAGTGTATATCCTTCCCAAGTGGTCGGTGTTGCGCCGTATCCCTTCAGTTTTGGCATGAACCAGAATTGATTCATGACGAATTACCCGACACTGCCTTCCAGCGAGATCGAGATCAGCTTCTGCGCTTCCACCGCGAATTCCATCGGCAGCTGCTGCAGCACGTCTTTCACAAAACCGTTAACCACGAGGCCGACGGCTTCTTCCTGGCTCAGGCCGCGCTGGACGCAGTAGAACAAGACGTCCTCGGAAATCTTCGACGTCGTCGCTTCGTGCTCGAACAACGCCGAGGAATTCTTCGCCTCGATATAGGGCACGGTGTGCGCGCCGCATTTGTCGCCAATCAACAACGAGTCGCAGGCCGTGAAGTTGCGCGCGCCGGTGGCCTTGCGGTGCGCGGTGACGAGGCCGCGATAGGTGTTCTGCGACACGCCGGCCGCGATGCCCTTGGAGATGATCCGGCTGGTCGTGTTCTTGCCGAGATGAATCATCTTGGTGCCGCTGTCGACCTGCTGGTGACCGTTCGAGATCGCAATCGAATAGAACTCGCCGCGTGAATTGTCGCCGCGCAGGATGCAGCTTGGATATTTCCAGGTGATCGCCGATCCCGTCTCGACCTGGGTCCAGGAGATTTTCGAGTTGTTGCCGCGGCAGTCGCCGCGTTTTGTCACAAAGTTATAGATGCCGCCGACGCCTTCGGAATTGCCGGGGTACCAGTTCTGCACCGTCGAATATTTGATCTCGGCGTCGTCCAGCGTCACCAGCTCGACCACGGCGGCGTGCAACTGGTTCTCGTCACGCTGTGGCGCGGTGCAGCCTTCGAGGTAGCTGACATAGGCGCCCTTGTCGGCGATGATCAACGTGCGCTCGAACTGCCCGGTGTTGCGTTCGTTGATGCGGAAGTACGTGGACAGTTCCATCGGGCAGCGTACACCCGGCGGCACGTAGACGAACGAGCCGTCGGAGAATACGGCCGAGTTCAAGGTGGCAAAATAATTGTCGGACGTCGGTACGACCGTGCCGAGATATTTCTTCACCAATTCAGGATGCTCGCGGATCGCCTCCGAGATCGGCATGAAGATCACGCCGGCCTGCTTCAGCTCCTTCTGGAAGGTGGTCGCGACCGACACCGAATCGAACACGGCGTCGACGGCGATCTTGCGCTCGCCCTCGGGGCGCACGACGCCCTCCAGCACTTCCACCTCGCGCAGGGGAATGCCGAGCTTTTCGTAGGTTTTCAGGATTTCCGGATCGATCTCGTCCAGCGACGAGACCTGCTTCTTCGGCTTCGGCGCCGAGTAGTAATAGAGATCCTGGTAATCGATCTTGGGATAGTTGACGCGGGCCCATTTCGGCTCGGTCATGGTCAGCCAGCGGCGATACGCCTCCAGCCGCCATTCCAGCATCCACGCCGGTTCGTTCTTTTTCGCCGAGATGAAGCGGACGGTATCTTCCGATAGCCCCTTCGGGGCCTTGTCGGACTCGATTACGGTCTCAAATCCATATCGATATTGATCGACGTCGATCCGGCGCACCCGATCGACGGTCTCTTGTACGGCCGCCATTCCATCCTCCGCTCGCGGTTTCAAGGACCGCGGTGGATATTTCAGAAAGTCTCTTACGATGTTTCCTGGAGGAAATCACCTGCTTAGAACCGTTCAAGCAGTGTTTCGTCGTTCCTTTTAGTTAAGGTCCCCGCGAGCTTTCGCCAAGCCTCCAGGCAGCGATCAATGTCCGCTTCGCACGAAGACCAGCCCAGACTGAGCCGCACCGCTCCCTGCGCCAGTTCCCGGCCAAAACCCATGCCTTCCAGCACATGGGAGGGCTGAACCTTGCCTGAGGAGCATGCGGAACCCGAGGAAACTGCTATCCCCGCGAGGTCGAAGCCGATCACGGCGGTTTCGGCCTTGAGGCCGGGAACCGTGAACAGAGTGGTATTCGGCAACCGCCGCACCTCGTCCGAGAAAATCAGGAGACCGGGGGTCTGGCGGAGGCCGCTTTCCAGCCGATTCCGCAAGCTTTCGAGCCTGACGGCGTCGTTTTCCAGCGCGCCCATGGCCGCCTTCACCGCGGCGCCAAAACCGGCGATTCCCGCGACGTTCTCGGTTCCCGCCCGGTGACCGCGCTCCTGACCTCCGCCGCGTAGCAGCGGCTCAAGCCCCTGCACGCCCTCGGCCCAGACCAGAGCGCCGACGCCCTTCGGCCCGCCAATCTTGTGCGCGGAAAGCGTCACAAGGTCGGCGTTCAAGACATTCATGTTGAAAGGTATTTTTCCAAAGGCCTGGATCGCGTCGACATGAAGCAGGCAGCCTGCCGCATGGACGATCTCAGCCACCTCGGCGATGGGCTGGATTGCGCCGGTTTCGTTATTGGCCAGCATGACCGACACCAGCGCCGGAGGCACGCCCGCCAGCGCCTCGCGCAGCCGATCCGGATGCACCAGGCCGGAGCCGGATACACTCACCGTGGAGCGCGCCTCGGCTGCAAATCGCCCGCCCACAAGCACGGAGGCGTGCTCGATCGCCGAAATCACCAGCCGCTGGGCCGGGGCGCCTCCCCCCAACCGCAGCCCCGGCGTCAGCGCCAGGGCGTTGGCCTCGGTTCCCCCCGACGTAAAGACCACGTTGCGGGGCGACGCGCCGACGGCGTCCGCGACGGCAGCCCGGGCATCCTCGACCAGCCGGCGGGCCCTGCGGCCCTCTTCATGGACCGAGGAAGGATTTCCGGGCAGATCCCACGCCGCGGCCATCGCCGCCCGCGCCTCGGGGCGAAGCGGGGTCGTGGCATTCCAGTCGAGATAGGCGCGCTCGGGCATGGGCCGTCTTAGCACCTTTCCGGACATCGCAACTCATTGCGCGGGCTGCGGGGTCGGTTGCGCCGCCGGCTCGAAGGCCTGAACCCGCAGTCCGAACAGCGGCCGCAGCAGCGCGGTCCGCCGGACGATCTCGTAGGTCAGCGCGCAGGTCACGACCGTACCCGAAATCACGATGCCCGCTTCCAGCCAGGCCGGAAGGTCGCTGGCGCGCAGTTCATGCGCGATCATGATGATCGCCGTCTGATGCACGATGTAATAGGGAAAGATCGCGTCGTTAAGGTAGCGGCACGCGGCTGAATCCGCAGTGGGCCAGCGCCTCGCAAAGCCGAGCACGGCAACGATGCACAGCTACTGATAGCAGCCGTAGACGGTGCTGCCGTAGAGCTTCAGCCAGAGCGACGGCGGCGCCGCGGAGTCCCTGCTCCACCGCAGGGTCACAAAGGCCACAAACAGCGCCGCTCCGACCTTTGCCGCGCGGAACGCGGTGAACATGATATGATCTGTCGCTTCATGGCCAATCTCCGAGTGCGCGTTGAACCGCATGAGTGACGTCAAAAATGCCCGGGAAAGCTCCCGCGTCGATCCGCTTTGGGACCAGAACCGGCCCGCCTGGAATGATGCGAGTCCCGAAGGGACGAACGGCTGGCTTGGCGGGATATCCGGCGTCGACTGGTTGTTCTATGGCGCGGTCGCGGCGATCTCGCTCGGGATCGGAATCGTCAACGCGTTTTCAAAGGCGCAGGACGCTGCCTGGCACGGCGGCGTCTATGATCTCCGCACGCCGCTGTTCTGGGAACTGTCGAGCATTATCACGATCATCGTGGTGGCGCCGGTGCTGTTCGTCGCGGTACGGCGGATGCGCCATGTCCAGGGATGGCCGCTCCGCGTCGGCCTGGCGGTGGCGGCGATCATCGTCTTCTCCGGCCTCCACATCGCCGGCATGGTCGGCCTGCGCAAACTGGTGATGTTGCTTGCCGGCGGGACTTACGATTTTCAGTTCTCGGCCGCGACGCTGATCTATGAATTCCGCAAGGATGTGATGACCTGCGTCCTGATCGGCAGCGCGCTGTGGCTAATCGATAGCCGCCGCGAAACCCGGCAGGCCCGGCCGGACGCGACGGCGGCGCGCGCGGACACGACCTCCCCGGCGCCTGACATGGTCTGGCTCCGCGACGGCTCATCGCGCATTCGCATCGACGCCCGCGAAATCCTCACCGTCGGCTCGGCGGGAAACTATGTGGAATATGGCATGGCCGACGGCCGCACCCATCTCGTGCGGGGAACGCTGGCCGCCGAGGAAGCGCGGCTGACCAAATTCAACATCGTGCGAGTGCATCGGACACGGCTGGTCAACCTTTCCCGCGTGAACGGGCTCAAGGCGGGTGCGAACGGAGACTTCGAGCTGACGCTCGACACCGGCCAGGCCGTTTCCGGCAGCCGCCGCTACCGCGATGCCGTCGCGTCGATCGAAGCGCTGGCCGCCAAGCCGGCGCCGTTTGCGGGCGATAACGCGGCACGCAGGTAAGGACCAGGCGCGGCCGGCGTCCCCCTGGCCGCGAGGCCGCAAGAAATTCCATCAATCTTACAAAAACTTAAATCGGGATCGAGAAGCTGGCCAAGGGCCGCCCGGGTGCACAAAACCCTTGCTTTTTGCCCCTCGCCTCATGCTAGAACGCGGCCTCCAGTTCACCAGGCGCCGTTCGCGCATCGCCCCAACGACGTCTGATCAGCCCCTTCATCTCCCGCGAGGTTTCGCCAATGAAGCCCGCAAAGAGCCGGTTGATCTTGCCAAGGACCACCAATGCCTGAAGTCATTTTCACCGGCCCAGCCGGCCGCCTCGAAGGCCGCTATCACCCGGCGAAACAGAAGAACGCGCCGATCGCGATGATCCTGCATCCGCATCCGCAGTTTCACGGCACGATGAACCACCAGATCGTCTACCAGTGCTACTACGCCTTCGCACATCGCGGATTTTCGGTGCTGCGCTTCAATTTCCGCGGCGTCGGCCGCAGCCAGGGATCGTTCGATCACGGCACCGGCGAGCTGTCGGATGCGGCTTCCGCGCTCGACTGGGCGCAGACCATCAATCCCGAGGCGCGCGCCTGCTGGGTCGCCGGCTTCTCGTTCGGCGCCTGGATCGGCATGCAGCTTTTGATGCGCCGGCCGGAGGTCGAAGGTTTCATCTCGATCGCGCCGCCCGCCAATCTCTACGACTTCTCCTTCCTCGCGCCCTGCCCGTCCTCCGGGCTGATCGTGCATGGCGAAAAGGATGCGGTTGTGCCGCCGAAGGACGTCAACACCCTGGTCGAGAAGCTCAAGACCCAGAAGGGCATCGTGATCGACCAGCAGATCATCCCCGGCGCCAACCATTTCTTCGACGGCAAGCTCGAGCCGCTGATGGAGACGGTGACGGGTTATCTCGACATGCGGCTCGCCAACGTCCGCTGAGCTAGGCGGCGGCACGCGCCTGCAAGCCTGACAGCCAGGAATTCCGTCGTTCGATGAACGCGCGCAGCAGCGCCGGATAATCCGCGCTGACGGCGGCGCGCACCGACGGCCGCGCCGCGAGCGCTGTGCGCCAGCGCTCGAGCCTCGGCTTATCGGCGAGAATGCCGAAGTCGCCGATCTCGTCGAACACGTCGAAATAGCGGAACACCGGACCGAACACGGCATCGACCAGTGAAAAATTCTCGCCGTCGAACCACGGCGCGGCGGCGATCCGCGCCTCCAGCCGCGCGAAGCGCTGTTCGAGCTGCGACGTCTTCGTGTTGAATGTCGCCTGGTCCGGCGCGGCGTAAAAGCCCGCGATGTCGTTCAGCACGGCCGAAGCGAATTCGATCCAGCCGCGATGCTCGGCGCGGCGCAGCGGATCGGCCGGATGCAGCGGCTTGGGCTGGGTTTCCTCCAGATATTCCAGAATAACCGCGGATTCGAAAATCGGGACGTCTCCGACCAGCAGCACCGGCGTCTTGCCGAACGGCGACAGGGCCAGAAACCAGTCCGGCTTGTTGGAAAGATCGATATCGACCCGCTGGAACGGGATCCCCTTCTCGGTCAGCGCGATCACCGCGCGCTGCACATAGGGACAGAGCTTGTGGCTGATCAGTTTCAACGGTGCGGCCATGCCAAGTCTCGCAGGTCAATGCAGATGCATTAAATTACATGCAAGTGCATCAAACCGTCAAGATCGACGTGTCAGCATCAACGGCAAGTGATCACGGCCGTGCAATCACCCCGCCGGTCATCGGAATCGGCACGCCGGTGGTAGCGGGATAGCTCAGCGGCAGGCCTTTCAGGCCGCGCGCCGCCAGAAACCCGAAAGCCTGCGCCTCGATGGCGTCGGCCGACCAGCCCAGCGTGTCGGCGGACTCGATGGTGGCAGGGTGAAGCCGCTCGCGCAGCATCCGCAGCAGGGTCAGGTTGCGGGCGCCGCCGCCGGCGACGATCCAGCTATTCGGCTCCTTCGGCAACAGCGACACGATCCGGGCGATGGCTTCGGCGGTCAGGGCCGTCAGCGTGGCCGCGCCGTCGGCCGGGGACATCGCCGGCAGTTTCAGCGAGGCGAAATCGTTGCGGTCGAGCGATTTCGGCGGCGGCAGCGCAAAGAACGGATGCTCCATGGCGCGAATGACCCAGGCCACATTCACGACGCCTTGCGCGGCCGTGCGGCCGTCGCAATCGAACGGCTGGCTCATGGTGCGAAGCATGAAATCGTCGAGCAGCGCGTTGCCGGGGCCGGTGTCGCAGGCGATCAGCGTATCATTGCCGTCGATATAGGTGATGTTGGAAACGCCGCCGATATTGACCACGACCATCGGCCCCTCGCGATCCAGCGACTGGGCCAGCGCGCGATGATAGACCGGCACGAACGGCGCGCCCTGCCCGCCGGCGGCGACGTCGGCGGCGCGGAAATCATGCATGACCGGGATATGGATGGCCTTGGCGAGCGCGGCGGCATCGCCGATCTGCACGGTCATTTTCTGCTCGGGGCGGTGCAGCACGGTCTGGCCGTGAAAACCGACGATATCGATATCCCCAGAGGAGATGTGGTTCTGCGCGGTAAAGGCGGCGACGGCTTCGGCATGGGCGACGGTGACGGCGCGCTCGGCCTCGCCCAGGATGCCCGGCCGCGCGTCGCGCTGGGGCAGGCTGACGGCCTCGGTCAGGGCCTGGCGCAGCAGGCTGCGTTCTCTGTCGGTATAAGGCCGGTAGCCGGAGGGACCGAACGCTTTGACTCGCCTGCCGTCGGTCTCGATCAAGGCGACGTCGACCCCGTCGAGCGAGGTGCCGCTCATCAGACCGATTGCCGTCAACATTGTCGCCATGGTGCCTTCGCCAGCTTCCTGCTGCGCTGACGCCCTGCTTGTGTCAAACAAGCACATCTTATAATGCCACAGCGCGCCGGCCCGCGGCACCCCCGTCCCCTCAGGGTTCCGCAAATCCCTGAAAATAACGTAAAATTAGCATGATGAGAGTTGCATACAGATGACTGCATTTAAATCAGACTTTCTCAAGGTGCTGCAGGAACGCGGCTTCATCCACCAATGCTCGGATTTCGAAGGGCTCGACGCGCTGGCAGCGAAGGGCCAGGCGACCGCCTATGTCGGCTATGACTGCACCGCGCCGTCGCTGCACATCGGCAACTACCTGACGATGATGATGCTGTACTGGCTGCAGCAGAGCGGGAACAAGCCGATTACCCTGATGGGCGGCGGCACCACCATGGTCGGCGACCCCTCCGGCAAGGATGAATCGCGCGCGCTGCGCTCGGTCGAGGAGATCGAGGCCAACAAGACCAGCATCCGCGGGGTGTTCGCCAAGGTGCTGCGCTATGGCGCGGGCCACAGCGACGCGGTCATGCTCGACAACGCAGAATGGCTGACCCGGCTGAACTGGATCGAGATGCTGCGCGACATCGGCCGGCATTTCTCGGTCAATCGCATGTTGACGATGGATTCCGTGCGCCTGCGCCTCGAACGCGAGCAGGAGATGAGCTTCATCGAGTTCAACTACATGGTCTGCCAGGCCTACGATTTCGTCGAACTCTCGCGCCGGGTCGATTGCCGGTTGCAGATGGGCGGTTCGGATCAGTGGGGCAATATCGTCAACGGCGTCGACCTCGGCCGCCGCATGGGGACGCCGCAATTGTTTGCGCTGACGACCCCGCTGCTCACCACGGCATCCGGCGACAAGATGGGCAAGACCGCCAAGGGCGCGGTCTGGCTCAACGCCGACCAGTTCAGTCCCTACGATTTCTGGCAGTACTGGCGAAACGTCGAGGACGCCGACGTCGTCAAGTTTCTAAAACTGTTCACGATCCTGCCGATGAGCGAGATCGACAAGCTTGCGGCGCTGGGGGGCTCCGAGATCAACGAGGCGAAGAAGGTGCTGGCAACGGAGGCGACGGCCCTTCTGCACGGCCGCGACGCCGCGAACGCTGCGGCCGATACCGCCCGCCAGACTTTCGAGGAAGGCTTGGTCGCTGAAAATCTTCCCACGGTGGAAATTCCCCGCGCCGAACTCGAGGCCGGAATCGGCGTGCTGGCCGGCTTCGTCAAAGCCGGCCTTGTCGCCTCGAACGGCGAGGCACGGCGGCAGATCAAGAGCGGCGGCCTGCGTGTCAACGACACCGCGGTCACCGACGAGAAGATGATTCTGAAGCCGGCCGAACTGACGCCCGAAGGCGTGATCAAGCTGTCGCTCGGCAAGAAGCGCCACGTCCTGCTCAGGCCTGCATAGGCGCATTCGTTTCAGACCCTTGCTCCGGGAAGCGGAAACGCGCTCCCTGCTGGTGATGAATCAAGAAGCGCCACGGGAGGAAGCCCCAGCGACGACGCCCAAGCCGGCGCGCGTGGCGCTCAATGTGCTGGCGCTGTGTTTTGTCCTGTCGGTGTTCGGCCGCGGCCTCGGCGAGAGTTTCACCGTTTTCCTGAAGCCGATCTCCGAGAGTTTCGGCTGGGACCGCGCCCAGGTCGTCTCGGTCTATTCGCTGGCCGCGCTGGCCGGCGGCCTCGCCGCGCCGCTGATCGGCCGGCTGTTCGACCGCTCCGGGCCTCGCGCCGTCTATTCGCTCGGCCTGATGCTGCTCGGCGGCGCCTTCCTGGTGGCAGCCCATTCGCACCATCTCTGGCAATTCCAGCTCAGCCTCGGGCTTTGCGTCGGCACCGGCATCGCCTTCATCGGCAACGTGCCGAATTCGATCCTGCTCGGCCGCTGGTTCGGCCCGCGCTTGCCGACCGCGATGGCCGTCGTCTATTCCGCCACCGGCGCCGGCGTCCTGATCCTACTGCCGGCATCGCAAATCCTGATCGACCGTATCGGCTGGCGCGACGCCTACCAGGTGTTCGGCATCGCCTCGCTCATCCTGCTGGTGCCGTTGCTGCTGCTGCCGTGGCGACTGTTCTCGACGGGTTCGCCGCATCTGGCCAGAGGTGCTGCCGCCGATTTCCTCGACGAAGGCTGGACGCTGCTGAGCGCGATGCGCCACCACGCGTTCTGGGCGCTGTTCTCGACCTTCTTCTTTACCGCGATCGGCATGTACGCGATTTCGCCGCAGGTCGTGGCCTATCTGATCGACGCCGGTTTCCCTCCCTTGCAGGCGGCAACCGCCTGGGGTTTTTCCGGCATCGTGCTGTTGTTCGGGATGCTCGGCGTGTCCTCGCTCGATGGCATCATCGGCCGCAGGCCGTCGGTGCTGTTCAGCTATGCCGTCTCCATTCTCGGCATCGTGATGCTGTGGCTGTTGCAGTGGTATCCGAACTTCTGGCTGCTATCGGGCTTTGTCGTCTGTTTCGGCAGCATGATCGGCTCACGCGGGCCGCTGCTGAGCGCAACCGCGATGAAGATCTTTCGCGGCAAACGTGTGGGCACGATCTACGGCGCCATTTCGTTCGGCAGCGGCCTCGGATCCGCCTTCGGCTCCTGGAGCGGCGGCCTGATCCATGACTGGACCCACAGCTATAATCCCCTGCTCGCGTTTGCGCTGGTCAGCGTGGTGCTGGGGATGATTCCGTTCCTGGTGGTGCCGGCGCTGCGGCGCTGACTCCTGCGCGGCACGTGCGCGGCCAGTGCATGCGCGCATGCGCAAGCCGTGGTTCTACATTCACGTTTGGTAAAAGAGTACCCGATATCTTCCCGGCAACCAGTTTACCGGGGACAGAAAATGAGCCTGCTGAGCCGACTGAAGATCCGCACCAAGCTGGCGAGCATGGTGGTCCTTGCGGCGCTGGCGGTTTGCGCGATCGTCGCGCTCGCGGCTTCGCTGAGCCAGAGCCGGATGCGCGAGGACCGGATCGCACAGCTCCGCACCGGGATCGACATGCTTTCCGGCCTGGCCCAGTCGCTGCAGGACGAGGTCGCGGCCGGAAAGATGACGCTCCCCGAGGCGCAGGCCCAGTTTCGCCAGCGCGCCAGGAAGATGAAATTCAGCAACGGCCAGGCCTATCCCGTCGTCTACAACGCGGACACCTCGCTCCTGCTGAATGGCGCCAATCCCCAGCTCGAAGGCAAGATCACCGGCGCGGTCGACTCCAACGGCGTCGTGATCGCCGATGCGCAGGTGAAAGCCGCGCACAGCAGCCCGGAGGGTGGGATCACCTCTTATCTCTACCCCCGCCCCGGCCAGACCGTCCCCGTGCCGAAGGTGGCGTTTGTCCGCCACTTTGCGCCGTGGAACGTCATCATGAGTTATGGGCTGTATGTGGATGATCTCGATGCCGACGTGAATGCATTGCTCATCCGCCTCGGCGCGATCGGCGCAGCGGTCCTGGCGCTGATGGCGTTGCTGTCATGGCTGATCGCCCGGGACATCCTGGGCGCACTCGAGCGGCAAAAGAACCGGATGCAGAGCATTGCCGGCGGGTCGCTGGACCAGCCGGTCGAGGAGACCGGGCGCGGCGACGAGATCGGACGCATGGCCGAAACGCTGGAGACGCTGCGGCAGACGGCGAGGACGGCGCGGGCGCTCGAAGCGGAGCAGGTCGCCAGCAAGCAGCAGGCCGAAAGCGAGAAGCGCGAAGCCCTGATCGCGCTTGCCAACCGGTTTGACGCTTCCGTCGGCCGGCTGGTCGGGATGATGGCGTCCGGATCGACCGAACTGGAGTCGACCGCGCAATCCATGACGGGCACCGCGGAGCGCACCAACCAGCAGGCCACGATCGTCAGCACGGCGGCAACGGAAGCCAGCGACCGCGTGCAGACGGTTGCCGCTGCCGCGGAGGAATTGTCTTCGTCGATCTCCGAGATCAGCCGTCAGGTGGCGCAGTCCGCCGATATCACCACCCGCGCCGTCGACAACGCGCGACGCACCGACACCATCGTGCGCGCGCTCGCCGACGGCGCCAAGCAGATCGAGGACGTGGCAGAGCTGATCTCAAGTATCGCGGGACAGACCAACCTGCTCGCCCTCAACGCCACCATCGAAGCCGCGCGCGCCGGCGAGGCCGGAAGGGGCTTTGCCGTGGTCGCGGCCGAGGTCAAGGACCTGGCAAGCCAGACTGCCGACGCCACCAAGGAGATCGGTACCCGTATCAGCCAGATCCAGAGCGCGACCAAGGAAGCCGTCGAGGCGATCCAGGGCATCACCGCAACGATCGAGGAAGTCAGCGTGATCGCCACCGCGATCGGTTCGGCCATCGAGGAACAGGGCGCGGCGACCGCGGAGATCGCGCGCAACGTGACCCAGACGGCCAAGGCGACGCAGGATGTGACGACGAACATCGGCGGGGTCAGCGCCGCGGCCAGTGAGACCGGTGGCGCCGCCGGCCTCGTTCTGTCCGCCGCCTCTAATCTCTCCAAGCAGGCCGAACAGCTGTCAGGCGAGGTCAACGAGTTCCTGGCCGGCGTGCGAGCGGCCTAGCACCGGCCGGGGATTTTCCGCGGCCAAGTTACCAGGGTATCCGGTCGACGATGAAGCCAAGCGTGATCAGGATCGCAAAAGGCAGATAAGAGCCAAACCGCGAACCCTCGCCGGAGGTGCCGATCGCGCCGGCCGGATTATCGTTAAATCGCTGGCGCCGCCGCTCAATCAACACCACCAGTGCCACCGTGGCACATGCCATCGCCGTGAACATCCTTGATCCCTTCCCCGATCCCGCTCGACCGTCTTGGCGCGGCCGATGCGGCAGCTATACTCCCACAGCACCCGGCAAATGCAAGGCGAATGCAAGTAAGAAGGCCGGGACCGTAGCAGTGGACCGAATCAGCGGGATGTTTAACCATGGGCGGCTGGTTGCGTCCTTGAGTCCATCCGATGTCACATGCTGAATACTTCTCGAGACCGTTCCCCCTTGTTTGCAAAACTTGCGTCCATGCTGCGCAACAATGCGGCGGTACAGTTCGTCGTCGCCAGATTTGCGGGATTGCTGCGCAGCAACAAGAGCAGCGACGAACCGCTCGTCAGCCCGTTTGTTGGCGAGATACCGAGCGTCGAAGAGATACCGAGCCCTGCAGCACCCGGTCGTGATCAACTACCGCGCCTCGGTGAAATACCTAGCGAAATACCCAGCCTTGATGAAAAGCCCGACCCAGGCGATACGCCAGGTACTGGAAACGCCGGCCTGCCCCCGACGGCTCCGGCGGTCTCTGACCAACCCGCGCCGGCGGTGGCTTCCGACCAGACCGAGCGCGAAAAGCTCATTCGGCGACGCTGGGCGGAAACCGGAATCAAGATGTGGAATGCGAATGTCCAGGGCGCCGGACAAGCATCGCTCAGTATTCAAGGCCGCGCCGATCTGTTGCCGGCAAAACCCGGCGCGACGCGGCGCGAATATGACCGCCTCGAATTCAGGCTGATCGCAGGACAAATCATTTGCGAAGGTGCTGTCGTCGATCCGCCAAAGCGTTGGAAATAGGCCGCCGGTCGCAGATCAGTTGTTGTTGTTGGTTGGGAACTCGGCCGGGGGCTTGGCGGGGTTGAACTGGAAGATTTTCCGGAGCACGCCGGGCGCCATCGCCGAAATCGGATTGACGCGCAGCACGGGCTGGCCGGGCGTACCGACGATCTCGTAGGTGACTCCTATCAGCCCCTCATTGCTGCCGCCGCCGAGAAACAGCCCGACAATCGGAATCTGGCCGAACATGTTGTTCAGGCCGTACATCGGAACGAAGGTGCCGCTCATGCGCACCTGGTTGCCGGGGTAATCGATGCTGCCTTCGATGGTGCCGCCGACCATCGGACCCTTGACGACACCGTCCCGGATCGTGAGCTGGCCGTTTTGCCGGGTGAATCCCGCTTGCAACCGCGAGAAGGCGACGCCGCTCTGCAGTCCGGTCTGTCCGCCCGCCGCCACCCGATCAAGCGACGCTTCACCCTTGACGGAGAAATCGCGGACACTGATCAGGCCTTCCTTCGCACTGGGCTCGACCGTCGGAGGGTCCATGGCCAATTGAAGCTGGCCGCCGACCGCCTTGGAATAAGTGTCGGTGAAGCGGAAGAATGCGCCGGCGTCGTTGGTCTCGAGATAAATGACGTCGCGTCCCTGCGGCCCGCCGCGCAAATCCGCCGTCAAGGGGGTATCGCGTCCAAGCTTGCCGGTGAGCGTGAAGTTCTTGATCACGCCGTTACGCCTCGACGTCTTGCAGTCGACGCTGCGCAGCGCCTCGCCAAAATAGCCGGCCACCGCCCCGAGCTTCAGGTCGACATCGAAATCGATGCCCTTGGCCTTGCTCTTGACATCGGTTTCCTTGCCCGAAATGGCCGACTTGAGGAAACCGCGTCCGTCGAACACGTCGCCGCGCATCGTCACCTTCACGACGCCGTCGGTGCCACGTTCGGCTTTCAGCGTGGTCTTGTCGCCTTCGGAAGGCGAGTAGGTCGGGAAGTTCGCGTTGACGAGGTCACCGTTCTGGTCGACCTCGAGCGATCCCTTGATCGACACTCCGCCGCCTTCGATGACGATATCCTCGAAACGGGTCGATTGCGGCTTTTGCACCACGTTGAAAACGGCGCGGCTCGACTTGCCCGGCAGCTTGACCCAGCCCGGCAGGATATTGTCGAGCTTCAAGGCAGTCAGGTCGGCTTCAACGCCGAGGCGGCTGTCGGAGCCGATCTTGCCGGTCAGCTTGACCGGCAGCGCGCCGCTGACGGCGGGGCCAAGATCGAGTCCAAGCTTGGCGCGGCTGGCGTCATCGAGGGTTGCCTGCAGCTTGATATCCGCATCGCCCTCGGCCGGCTTGCGGTAGTCCAGCGAGGCGGGCTGGCCGTTGATCTTGACGTCGCCCTTGACCTGATAGCCGGCGTTGTTGGCGACGACCTTGAGCGCGTTGGCTTCGAGCTTCTGATTCATCACCAGTCTGTCGGCGGCAAATCCGTTGAGGTCGGCCGACACGGCATAGGTGGTGTCGGCCTTGGTCAGTTCGCCCTTGACCGGCAGGTTGAGCGTGATGGCAGCCGAAATCGTCCCCTTGCTCGAATTGGGATCGATCAGTGTTCCCGACAGGTCGCTGAGACGGTCGGAGGCGAGAATTTCCGCCGCCGCCGGCACCGGACCGTCGATCCGGAATTTGATCTTCGCCGGCGAAGGCTTCGGCGCCATGTCCGGCACCTCGAACACGAAATCCGAAATGTTGAGCTTGCGCCCCGCCGGCGTATCGGAAACCCCCTGCCCGATCGTCACGGTCGCGGTACGGCCGGTTACGTGCGCCTTCAGATCCGCGTCGTGCACCGAGGGCATTTCGTCGACGGGATGCACCGCGACGCCGCTGGCGACGATGTTGACGGCGAGACCGTCATCGGGGATCGGCGGACCGCGCCGCGAAAGGTTGCGCACCGGCGAGTTGACGCCGACTTCGATGCGCTGAAGCGAACCGCGTTCGATGCGCTCGATCACCCATTGGCGCACCTCCGGGACGATCAGGATCGGCCACATCCGCTTCAGCGCGGATGCCGACATCGGCGTGCCCGCGAAACCGAGCGTCAGGCGCGGCTCGGCCGAATAATCGATGCTGCCGGTTCCGGCGATGCCGATCTCGCCGTTGCTGATGTCGGCCTGGGTGAGCAGGACCCGCCGCTTGTCGGTATCGAAGCGCAGGCCGATGGCGATGCGGTTGAAGATCAGCGGCGGCTGGTCGGAATCGATTTCGGCGAGCACGATGGTGCCGCCGGAAAAGCCGAGCTGCCAGTCGGCAATGCTGTCATTGGGCGGTTCCAGATGGGCCAGCAGCGTGACCCGGTTGGCGCCGGAAATGATCTTGAACGGCGCCACCAGGACCCGCCGCCCGGCATCCCATTCGAGACTGACCTCCGCCGAATCGATCGCCATCGGATAATCGGGCGTATCGCTGTCGATGATGGTGCCCGCCCCGGCGGTGAGCTTGCCGCGGAAATAGGTCGGCAAGCCGTCGCGGCCGAGTTCGCCCTTCAATTCGCCGGTGAGCGGCAAATCCGCGTTGTAGGTCAGGTCCTTCAGCCGCAGCGCCAGCAGGATATTGCTGGTCGAGACCTTGTCGGCGCGAATGTCGACCGATCGCACGCCGTTCTCGGGAGGTCCCACCAGGACGCGAAGCGACCAGGCGCGGCTGCCCTCTTCGCCGAGGCTCAGCGCCACGCCCCCCGCGCTCGGCCGGCGAAGGCTCAAGGAGATGTTTTCGAAATTCCATTTATTGCCGCGCTGCTGATCGTCGATGACGAGGCTGCCGTTCTTCAGGCCGATCTCGTTGAGGTTCTGTCCGTCGAGCCCGGTGAGGCTCAGGCTGTCGAGCCAATCGAGACCGGCCAGCAGTCCGCTTGGCGTGGTGGTGTCGGGGGGGCTCGGGGCGGACGCGGATGGCGCGGCGGGTGAGGACGGAGCAGCGGCGGACGGCGGCACGCCGGGGGTTTGACGCGGAAAAGTGGGCGCGATGCCTGCCTGTTTCTTCGAGGCCACGCCGGTGGCGAGCGGTTTTGCGTTGTCGCCGGCCGAAACGGTGACGTAGCCGTCCGGCGTGATGCGCACGGCGAGTTCGGCGTCCACCAGGTTGAGGCTTTCGGCGCGCAGCCGTCCCATCAGCAGCGCGGCGCCCGACAGCTTCACCTCGGCCTTCGGCGCGCTTGCCACGATCGCATGGTCGCGATCCCTGACGATGATGTCGCGGATGCGCACGGCGATACGGATTCGTCCCGCCCGCTCGATTTGCGTGCCGCCTACCTCGACGGTGTTGCCGTGGCCGATGTTTTCCTCGATCGCCGCCGCGAGCCACGGCGTGGCCATGTCAAGATTGATCGGGCCGGCGCCGAGCCGCCACCACAGTGTGGCGAAGCAGCCCGCAAAGATCACCATCAAGGCCGCGATCACGATGGAAAGGCGCTTCACCCAGCGTTCGCCCGCGAGCCATCGCTGCAGCCGCGCGAGGCGGTCACCGAGCAGATGCAAGCCGGAGTTCGATCGCGACAGCAGCCGGCGCGCGCGATGACCGGCAGCCTCGTCATGGTCCTGATCCCAATCGGCATCATCCCACTGCGAGGGCTGGCCGTCAGCGCGCGGATTTGATCCCTGGGACGACGTATTCCTTGCCATTGCCTCTCGGTGCTGGCGCTGATTGTGAGATTGATCGCCGCCAAGGCTTCGCTCGTCGATACGTAACGAACGCTCCTGTGCAGGCATTGCTGCCAATCCTCGGTTAATACTGTTACTCGTCATCCGGCCCAAGCGGCGCGGTCAACGAGCGGACGGGTGGTACGTCGAGTTCCTTGTAACCATATTCCGAGGCCATCAGACTTGCCCAGCAACCGGCTTGATTCCGGCCTTCCGGGATAAGACCCGCAACGTCAATGATTGATCCGCCGAAAGCGACGAAAGGAAGGCGTATGTCCAAGAAAACGCGCAAGAAATCCCCAAAGAAATCCTCCAAGGCGTCCCCAAAGCCGGCCGCTCGAAAGGCGGCCTCCCGCAAGCAATCGGTGAAAACGACGAAACCGCGGAGTGCCGGGACCCGCCCGGCCAAGGCCAGCGAATCGGCCAAGAACCCGGCGAAAAGCGCAACAAAGAAGGCCGCCAGCGCTACCCGGAAAGCATCGCAGAAGGTCCCGTCAAAAGCGTTAAAGTCCACAAGCCCCGAGGCTCCCGAGAGCTCGAGCAAGGCAGCCGCCAAGGCCGAGGCCGGCAATCCAGCCGTGAGCAAGCCGCCCACGCAAACGACCGCGATGCCGGCCGCCGGCAAAGCCGGTTTGACCGAGGGAGCCATGGCGCCCGCTTTTCATCTGCCGCGGGACGGCGGCGGCACGGTCTCGCTGTCCGACTATGCCGGCAAGAACCTCGTGCTGTTCTTCTATCCGCGCGCGGACACGCCCGGCTGCACCAAGGAGGCCATCGACTTCACGCGCCTGTCGGGCGCCTTTGCCGAAAGCGGCACGGCCCTGCTCGGCGTATCCGCCGACCCTCCCAAGGCGCAGGAAGCCTTCCGGGACAAGCACGAGCTTGCCACACCTCTTGCGTCGGATGAACAACATCAGATGCTGGAGGCGTATGGGGTCTGGGGCGAAAAATCCATGTATGGCAAGACCTTCCTGGGCATTGTTCGCACCACGGTTCTGGTCGGCGCGGACGGCCGGATCCTCAGAATCTGGCGCAATGTCAGAGTGGACGGCCACGCCGAGGAGGTGCTGGCGGCGGTGCGGACGTGACGATTTGAAAGATTCCATTCGCTAAAAATTAACCATGAGAAGGTCAAATCAGCCCCGGAAATCAGGCCGTACGGAACCCGTGTCCGACCGGCGCGGGAGTGCTGATGTCGTACCGTTCCGGTCACTATTCCGAGTACCCTCACCATCACTCCCATGACCACGGCAGGGCATCCGGTCGGCGCCATCCGGCGAGCCAGGCTGCGGCGGCCGCGCCGGCGCGAGACGGCTATACGCTGGTCCATGCCGGCAAACAGGTCCGGTTTGGACCTGTCGTGTTCTGGATCGTGGTCGGCACCGTGACCGTGCTCGGCATGTGGTCGGCTGCGACCGCGACCTATTTTGCGTTTCGGGACGACGTCTTGACGCGGCTGATCGCCCGTCAGGCGGAGATGCAATACGCCTACGAGGACCGAATCGCGGAGCTGCGCGCCAAAGTCGATCGCACCACCAGCCGCCAATTGCTCGACCAGGAACAGTTCGACCAGAAACTCGACCAGATCATGCGGCGCCAGACCGCGCTCGAATCGCGGGCCACGGCGCTCGGCGCCATCCCCGACGCCGGCGTGACCGGATCGATCCGGCCTCCCGCGCGGGGTACCGCGGCCAATGATTCGACGCCGTCAGGCACGCCGAAACCGTCGCCGATCAGCGACACCGTGATTTTCGTGGCGCCGCCGGACCGCGAGGCGCGGCTGGAATCGCGCGCGCCGATCGCCCCCGCCGTCCAACCGAACCAGTTTGCCAAGGTCCAGGGTATGGATAGCGTGCTGGCTCGCCTGCAGAGCTCGCTCGACAAGGTCGAGAATCGGCAGATGGCGGCCCTCAACGCCGCTGAGGACAGCATGGAATCACGGATGCGCCGGATGCGCGGCGTCTTCAGTGATCTCGGCCTCGACATGGCGCAACTGGAAGCCGCAACGCCGCGCGCGCCGATGGGCGGTCCCTTCGTTCCCGTCAAGCTCCAACCCAATGCCGGCGCCTTCGAGCGCCAGCTCTACCGAATCAACATCACCCGGGCCCAGGTCGAGCGCCTCAACCGGACGCTCGCGCTCGTGCCCTACCGCAAGCCTGTCATCGGCGAGGTCGAATTCACCTCAGGATTCGGGGTCCGCAGCGACCCGTTCCTCGGCCGCCCGGCCATGCACACCGGCCTCGATTTCCGCGCCGCCATGGGAGATCCGGTGCGCGCGACCGCGAACGGCAAAGTGGTGTCGGCGGGATGGAGCGGCGGCTATGGCCGCATGGTGGAGATCGACCACGGCAACGGCCTGTCGACCCGCTACGGTCATCTGTCCGAAATCGGCGTCAAGGTCGGCGACCCGATCAAGATCGGCCAGGTGATCGGTGAAGTCGGCTCGACCGGACGGTCGACCGGTCCGCATCTGCATTACGAAACCAGGATCGACGGCGAAGCGGTTGATCCGCAGAAATTTTTGCGTGCGGGCGTGCGGCTGGCCGCGGGCTAAAACGAACTTGAGAATCCTTGAGCAGTGGGACCATCGGTCCTACTATCTGACGATGACTGCGCTCAAGAGGCTCTTGCTCGGTGGCGCCGCGCTTGCAATGTGCTCGGGCGTCACCCCTCGTGCTGATGCACAAACAGGCTCTGCCGAGCTTCCGCCTGACATAGCCACGTTTGTCAGCCGACGCGCCAGTTGTTCGCAGTGGTCCAAAAAGGCGATTGATCCTGAGCGGAGAGCTCAGATCGAGGCCATTTACAGCAATCTACACTCTATGAAGTGCTTTGGCCTTATCGATGAGGACCGCGCGCTTCGACTAAAGTACGCCAGCAATCCGGAAATCCTCGCATTGCTTGGCGAAGGAAAGTTCACCAAGTTCGTTACACGATTGTCGCCCCGAATAGCCGTCCCGCCAGCTTCGGACCGCTAGTGCCCGACCTCGCCGGTAATGACGTCGCCGAATAGCCGCCACGCCTCGCCGTCGAACCGCATCAGCTGCATCTGCTCGATCGGGAAGAAGTCGTCCGGGCCGGTATTGACCTTGATGCCCGGCAGCATCACGTCGCTGGAGAAGTTTTTCAGGCTGGCGGCCTGCTTCATGACGTTCTCGCGCGTCAGGTCGTCACCACACTGCTTGAGCACTTGCACCATGGTCTGCGCCGCGGCATAGCCGTAGACATTGTTGCTGTTGGTTTTGTCGCCGTCAGGATAATACTTGTCCATGAAGTCCCGCCACGTCTTCACGCCCGGATCGTCCTTCCAGGCCGGGTCGGTGGGATCCTTCAGGTAAGCCGTCGAGATGATGTCCTTGGCGAATTCGAGCCCGGCCGCCTTCAACACGCCGGCCACCGAGGTCGAGACGTTGGCGAGGAAGAATTTCGGCTTCCAGCCGAGCTCGCCGACCTTGCGGATCGCCTGCGCGGATCCCTTCGGCGCCGCCCATGAGAAGAAGATATCGGCGCCGGAATCGTGCAGCGCGACGATCTGGGAATCGATTGAGGGATCGCTGACCTCATAGGATTTGTCGGCGATGATCATATTGGCCTTGGCGCCAAGCCCGTCCCGCAGCCCCTTGACCTGGTCGCGGCCGGCGTCGTCGTTCTGCCAGAACACGGCGATCTTGCCGTTGGGAAAGTGTTCAAGGATGTATTTGGCGTAGATCCGCCCTTCGCTCTGGTAGTTAGGCTGCCAGCCCATGGTCCACGGAAAATTCTTCGGATCGCCCCATTTGGTCGCACCGGTGGCGACGAAAAGCTGCGGCACCTTCTTGGCGTTCATGTATTTCTGGATCGCCGAATTGGACGGCGTTCCCAGGGGCTGAAAAAGGAAGAGCACCTCGTCGCCTTCCACGAGCTTCCGCGCCTGCTCGATCGCCTTGGGTGGGCTATAGGCGTCGTCATAGCTGATGAAATTGATCTTGCGGCCGTTGATGCCGCCTTCCGCATTGATCTTGTTGAAATAGGCGGCCTCGGTCTTGCCGATCACGCCATAGGAGGAAGCCGGACCGCTATAGGGCATGGTATTGCCGATCTTGATCTCGGTATCGCTGGCGCCCGGATCGTATTTCTTTTCCGCGTTCGCCGCGGTCGCGGTCATTGCAGCAGCGGCGGCAAACACCGCCATGGCCATCAGGCCTCGCTTACGAGCCGGCATCGTTTCCTCCCCTTAGGCGCTTTATTTTCCGCAAGTCTTGTTTTGGGCAAGTCTTGTTTTCAGGAAGTCTCGCAAGTCGCGCGCGGACTGGCAAGCACCGGCTTATGCCGCGGCGCGGAACGGCATTGTTGCGTCCGGCCAATTATGATTGATGCAGGGCAGCAACTGTCCCTTACAAGGCCCAAAGGCGTGATCCCGAACAGACGAATTGGCCCGCGACACCCAGCCCTCGGCGAAGCCGGATTTCGCGTGGCCCGTTGGCTCGCGACGCGATTGATGGCGCTTGCCGGGTTTCATCGGCCTGACTCGGACTTTGCGAAGGCACGGATCGCGTTCGTCCGGGACAAGCTCGACCGCGGCGAGACGGTTTATCTCGCGGGGTTGGCGCCTCCCGGCACGCATAATTCTGGCGTTGCGCTGGTCGAGGTGACCAAGGCCAATGGACCGCGCCTGATCGTCAACAATGAGGAAGAGCGCTTTTCCGGCAACAAGCATACGACGGAATATCCGCAAAGCTCGATCGACGCGATGGTGGCAACGCTGCGCGGCGTCGGGCGCGATATCGGGGATATCGACGCCTGGCTGACCAGCTGGGATTACCCTGATCTGGCCGGCACGATCGCCCGTTCGGTGCTGGAGGAAGCGCCGCAAAGCCTGAAGCTGTTGCGCACCACCGAAGCCGCCGGCTTTGACGGCCGCAGGCTCGATCAAATGACCCGCACGCCGAAGATTCTCGCCCGGCAACTCGGCCTTGCCGAACGGGTGCCGCTGATCTGCATGCCCCATCACGACAACCACGCCTGGTTTTCGTATGCCGCCTCCCCGTTCGCCGACGATCACGAACCCACCGCCATCGCCGTGCTCGACGGCACCGGCGACAGGGGGTCGGTCTCGCTCTACGTCGTCGAGAACGGCAACATGCGAAAGCTTTACTGCAACGACAGCATGTTCGACTCGCTCGGCGCCTTCTACAGCGTGATTTCATCGACCCAGGGCGGATGGACGTGGCTCTCCAGCGAAGGCCGCTACATGGGCGCCGCCGCATGGGGCGACATGAACCGTGCCAGCAATCCCTGTTATGCGCGATTGAAGGACGTTCTTGATTTCGGCAAGCGTGGCGAGGTCCGGATTAACCGCGCGCTTGCCAACTGGTACTGCGACCCCTTCGATCATCCCTACAAGGCCGCGCTGATCGACATTCTCGGTGAGCCGCTCAAGCCGGATCAGCTCTGGAATCCCGACGCGGTGTTGCGCGTCGAGGACATCCACCACCGGCCCGACACCCAGGATCGTCTCGACAAGGCCGCGGCAACGCAGATGGTGTTCGAGGATGCGATGATCCATGTCGTGGATCATCTCTTGCGCACGACCGGCGCGAGCCGGCTGGTGCTCACGGGTGGCGTGGCGCTGAACGCGGTCGGCAACATGCGGCTGCTCGAACATTTCGACAAGGCGTGGTTTTCGACCGCGCAACGGCGCAAGGCCCGTCTGCATCTATGGGTGCCGCCGACGCCCGGCGATCCCGGTGTGCCCATCGGCGCGGCGTGGCTGTTCGCGCATCTCGCAGGCAGCCCGCGCGGGGCGCCGATGACGCATGCCTTCTATTGCGGCCTGCCGCCATCGCAAGAGGAGATCGCGGCGGCGCTTGAGGTCGACGATATCGCCTCGAAGCGGATCGGAAATATCTCGACCCCCGAAGGCCGCGACGCCACGGCCGATTTGATGGCGTTCATGGTCGCGAGCAACGGCGTCATCGCGCTCTATCAGGGCGCGGGCGAAACCGGTCCTCGCGCGCTCGGCCATCGCTCGATCCTGGCCAACCCCCGCGACCCCAAGGCGCGCGAACTTCTCAATGAAAGGGTGAAATACCGCGAAGCGATCCGGCCACTGGCGCCGATGGCGACGCTGGAGGCGGCGAAAGAATATTTTGAGCTGCTCGAAGGCGCCTCCGGTGCCGGCTACAACGCCTACAATTACATGGTGCTGACAGCGCGTTCGAAGCCGCATGCGCGCGATAAAATTCCGTCGGTGATCCATGCCGACGGCACCGGGCGGATCCAGATCGTGCGCGGCGAAGACGATCCCCTCACCTACGCGTACCTGAAGGCGCTCGGCCGCCGCATCGGCGTCGAGATCTCCGTCAACACCTCCTTCAATGTAGGAGGGCCCATCGCGCAGACGCCCCGCCACGCGATCGATACGCTGCGGAGATCCAGGGGGCTCGACGTGGTGCTGCTGGTCGCCGAAGACGGCGCGGTCACCGCGGCCTGGCACGCCGGCGAACGCGACAGCGGAAGATTCAGGGGGTGGTTGAAGGAATGGGAAACGCAACGAGAAATGGCCCGGCGGTAAGGTTGACCGGTTAGCTTAACCAACGACTTCAGTTGCACCGTGACCGCGGCGCCCTATCGTTGGTGCACCGGATATTTTCGTCGTTTATGCCGGTATCGGCAAAGTCGGCGGCCGATCACCCATTTGCCGAAGACCTCGTTGGATCGTGAACGCCCGATGCGCGCCCAAGGCCAGGAACGGCTTCGACTATTGAACCTCAGCCCGAAACCCGCATGGACCGAGGTCTGGCACCTCTGGAAGGTCATCATTCCCAGGCGATCGATCAGCGGAAAATTGCTGACCGGCCAGGTTTGGCGGCGGTACGACGGCCGGCGCTGGATCTACAAGAGATTTACCGAATACAGCGATTGATATCAGCGTTCGAGACGCAGTCCGCCGCCGGCGCTATTGAGCCGCGAGCGCGCGTCGCGCGAGATTGAAGACGCGACCATCGATCAAGAGCAGCGCGCTGCCGATCACAACTGCGCCGATGATCTCGCGTCCGGAAATGCGCTCGCCCAGCACGAGATAGCCGAGCAGGATGGCCGTTACCGGAATCAGCAGCGTCACCAGCATCACATTGGTCGACCCCGAACGCCTCAGGATCTGAAAGAATACGATGTAGGCGAGTGCGGTCGACAATCCCGCCAGTCCCGCCATGGCGAGCCAGGTGGTCGCGCCGGGCATCGGCAGTTGCCACGGCCGATCGACGATCGCTGCGACCATCGCCATCATCAGGCTCGATGCCAGTAGCTGAAAGGTCGCCGTCGCCAGCGCCGGCGAATCCGATAGTTTGCGGCGCGCGTAGAGCGCCGACAGCCCGTAGGAGAACGCCGCGGCCAGGCAGAGCAGGATGCCGACGCCCTGGCTGTTGTTGAAGCCGATATCCTGCCCGTGCAGGATGATCACGCCGATCAGACCGACCACTACTCCGCCGACGCGCCGCATCAGGAGTTTCTCGTCGCCGCTGGCGGCCATCACCAGCACGGTGAACAGCGGCGTCGTCGCGTTCAGGATTGAGGCCAGCCCGCTCGGGATATAGGTCTGTCCCATGACGATCAGCGAGAACGGCAGCACGTTGTTGAGCAGCGCGATGCCGAAAAAGGGCCGCCAGCCCGAAAGCCCCCGGGGAAAACCGATCCGATAGGTCCGCAGCACCGGCAGCAGAATCAGCGCCGCGAGCGCAACGCGAAGAAAGACCAGCGTGAACGGCGGCAGCTCTTTCAGTGCAACGCCGTTGAAAAAGAACGATCCACCCCAGAGAACCGACAGCACCCCGAGCAGTGCCCAGTCCCGGCCGTCAATTCGAGGATCCCCAGGTTTCATGGCGGCTCGATTGTTCGAGATCAAACCAGTGCCTAGCCCGGAAGCGGCGCCCGGCGCCACCCGATTTCCGCGCGGCTATTTCGGGCGCGACACGATCTCGATCATTTTGGCTTCGTCGTCATCCGGCGCATGGGCTTTCGCACGTGCATAGGCTTCCACTGCCGCGCGTCCCATCAGTGGCGCGCCGGACAACAGGTTTTCGGCGAGCGCCACCGCGTAAGCGGCATCCTTGTGACGCAGCGCCGCCGTGAAGGTCGCGCCGGCGAAATTGCGTGCCGCCATCCGCCTGGAGTGACGTATCACCTGCGGACTGGCGGCAACCCCGGTCTCGACCGCCTCCAGCACCAGCTTCATGTCGAGGCCGGCCTGCTCGGCGATCGCGAGGCCCTCGGCGATGCCGGCGATCTGGATCGCTCCCATCAGATTGTTGATCAGCTTGTAGACCGTGCCGCTGCCGACCGCGCCGAAATGCCTGACCGTGCTGGAGAGCGGCACGAGAAAGGGCCACGCGCGTTCGAGGTCCGCGGGCTCGGCGCCGACCAGCAGGGTCAGCTTGCCGCTGGCGGCCGCATCTGGCAGGCCGGTGACCGGACAATCGATGTAGGCCAGCCCACGTCCGCGCAGTTCGCGCGCGAGATCGAGCGCGTGCTGATAGGATACTGTCGAACACTCGATTGCGAGTGTGCCGGCTTTTGCGGCCGAAGCCGCGCCGTCCTTGCCGAGCCAAATGCTGCGCGACGCCTCGTCGTCGGCGACCATGGTCACGATGGCGTCGGCGCCCTCGGCCGCCTCCGCAGGAGAAGAAGCCCATCGCGCCCCGCGCGCAATCAGGTCCTCCGCCTTGGCCTTGCTGCGATTGAAAACCGCGACCTCAAATCCCGCCTCGAGATAGCGGCCGGCCATGCCATGACCCATGCGCCCGAGACCGATGAAAGCAACTTTTGCCATGCGCTAATCCACATCCTCGACCGCGCCCGGCGAGGTGCCGAAGGCGCGCTGCGCCAGTGTCGCCGCCATGAACTCGTCGAGGTCGCCGTCGAGCACGCCGGAAGTGTCGGAGGTCTGCACGCCGGTGCGCAGATCCTTCACCATCTGATAGGGCTGCAGCACGTAGGAGCGGATCTGGTGGCCCCAGCCGATATCGGTCTTGGCGGCCTGGTCGGCGGCCGCCTGCTCCTCACGCTTCTTCAGCTCGATCTCGTAGAGCCGCGCCCGCAGCATGTCCCAGGCCTGCGCCCGGTTCTTGTGCTGGGAACGTCCGGCCTGGCAGACCACCGCGACCCCGGTCGGAATGTGCGTCAGCCGCACCGCGGATTCGGTCTTGTTGACGTGCTGGCCGCCGGCGCCGCCCGAACGCATGGTGTCGGTGCGCACGTCGCTTTCCTTGATGTCGATCTTGATGCTGTCGTCGACCACCGGAAACACGGCCACGCTGGAGAACGAGGTGTGCCGGCGCGCGTTGGAGTCGTACGGCGATATCCGCACCAGCCGGTGCACCCCGCCCTCGGTCTTCAGCCAGCCATAGGCGTTGTGACCCGAGATCTGGATGGTGGCGGACTTGATGCCGGCCTCTTCGCCCTGCGTCTCCTCGAGATACTCGACCTTGAAGCCGTGCTTTTCGGCCCAGCGCGTATACATGCGCAAGAGCATCTCGGCCCAATCCTGGCTTTCGGTGCCGCCGGCGCCGGCGTGAACTTCGAGATAGGAATCGAAGCGGTCGGCTTCGCCCGACAAAAGGGCTTCCAACTCGCGGCGCGCGACTTCCTTTTTCAGGTTCTTGAGCGCGGTCTCGGCCTCGGTGACGACGCCGTCATCGTTCTCGGCTTCGCCGAGTTCGATCATGCCGACATTGTCCTCGAGTTCCTGCTCGACCTTGCCGATGCCGTTGAGCGCATCCTCCAGCGAGGTCCGCTCCTGCATCAGCTTCTGCGCCTTCTGGGGATCGTTCCAGAGGTCGGGGGCTTCGGCGAGCTTGTTCAGTTCCGCCAGACGCGCGGTGGATTTTTCGACGTCAAAGATGCCTCCTCAGCAGCCCGACTGACTGCTTGATCTCTTCGACTAGGCGTTCGACTTCGGCGCGCATGGGCTCTCTGATCTGCGGCCGCTCGGGCCGCTTGGCTCTTGTTTGGACGCGTTTCCTTTACGCGAACCGGGATCCACTTCGCTCGAAAACACTATCGTGGCGAGGGGGATGTAGCGGCGGACGCCGCAAAGCGCAATCGCTTCGCGCGTTTTCCTGGCGCAAACCGGCTCTAATAAAGCCCGCCGGTCCCCGGGCGGAACAGGCTCCGATCTCCGTCGACAGGCTGCACGGCACGGCCATCGGGATCATCGGCAGCGACGCCCATGACTGCATAATTGTCCGGCGGACCGGTACCCGGTTTGAAGGCTTCGAGAATGGTCTTGCCGCCGTCTCCCGGGCTCGCCCGCATGCCAGTCTTGGAATCAACCCTGATCAGCTTGATACCTGCGGGTATCCGGAATGGCGTCGCCGGCTTGTCGGCAAGCGCAAGCTTCATGAAATCCCTGGCGATGGGCGCGGCCGTGTGACCCGCTTGCGCGTTTCGGCCGAGGCTGCGGGGCTTGTCGTAGCCGAGATAGAGACCGACCACGAGATCCGGCGAAAAGCCGACGAACCAGAGATCTTTTGCCTCGTTACTGGTGCCGGTCTTGCCGGCGATCGGCTTGCCCACGTCGCGCATCACCATCGCCGTGCCGCCCTGGACGACGCCCTCCATCATCGAGGTGATCTGGTAGGCCGTCATCACATCCAGCACCTGTTCGCGGCGATCGACGAGCTGCGGCTCGCTCTGGTTCTTCCAGCCGTCGGGCGCATCGCAGCCGCGGCATTCGCGCGCGTCGTGCTTGAAGATGGTGTGGCCGTAGCGGTCCTGGATGCGATCGATCAGCGTCGCCTTCACCCTCCGACCGCCATTGGCGAACATCGAATAGGCCGTGACCATCCGCATCACGGTGGTTTCGCCGGCGCCGAGCGCATAGGACAGATAATTCGGCAGTTCATCGTAGACGCCGAAGCGTTTGGCATATTCGCCGATCAGGGGCATGCCGATGTCCTGTGCGAGCCGCACGGTCACGGTGTTGAGCGACAGCCGCAGCGCATTCCGCAGCGTCGTCGGCCCCTGATAACGGCCGACTGAAAAGTTCTCCGGACGCCACACGCCGCCGCCCTGCCCCTGGTCGATCTCGATCGGCGCGTCGGCCTCCATGGCCGATGGCGTATAGCCGTTGTCGAGCGCCGACGAGTACACGATAGGTTTGATGGTGGATCCCGGCTGGCGGTAGGCCTGCGTGGCGCGATTGAACTGGCTCTGGTCGAACGAGAACCCGCCGACCATCGCGAGCACGCGCCCGGTCCAGGGATCCATCGCCACCATGGCGCCGGAAATCTCCGGCAATTGCCGCAGCCGGTACTGGCCTTCGACCGGATTGCCATCCTTGCCGATCAACGGGTCGGCGTAGATGACATCACCAGGTGAAAGCACCTGCGAAACCGTGGTCGGCGCCTTGCCGCGGGTCGACGCGGTCTTCGCCCACTTCACGCCCTCCAGCGTGATGATGCCGGTTTGGCGGTCCCTCGCGACGGCGCCGCCCAGTTCGCGCCCCGGCTGAAACCCGATCCGCGCCGACTGGTCGCTGGTCTCCAGCACCACGGCCATCCGCCATGGCGCGATATCCGACAGCGACTTGACGTCGGCGAGCCTCACGCCCCAATCGCCTGATATGTCCAGCTTGCTCTGCGCACCCCGCCAGCCCTGCGCCTCGTCGAAATTGACCAGACCCGCAGCCATGGTCTTGCGCGCCATCACCTGCAGCTTCGGATCCAGCGTGGTTCGTACCGACAGACCGCCTTCATAGAGTTTCTTCTCGCCGTAGCGCTCGAAGATGTCGCGGCGGACTTCCTCGGCAAAATATTCACCGGCGAAGATGTGCGCGCCATTGGCGCGGTTGGTCACGATCAGCGGATCCTTGCGCGCCTTGTCGGCGTCGGCCTGCTTGATCCAGCCGTTTTCCAGCAGGCGGTCGATCACGTAGTTGCGCCGCTCGATCGCGCGGTCACGGTTGCGCACCGGATGCAGCGCCGCCGGCGCCTTCGGCAGCGCCGCCAGATAGGACGCTTCCGCCACCGTGAGTTCGTTCACCGATTTGTCGAAATAGACCAGCGACGCGGCGGCAACGCCGTAGGCGCCGAGGCCGAGATAGATTTCATTGAGGTAGAGTTCGAGGATCTTGTCTTTCGAGTAAGTGCGCTCGATCCGCATCGCCAGCAAGGCTTCCTTGATCTTGCGGGAGAACGACACCTCGTTGGTCAGAAGAAAGTTCTTGGCGACCTGCTGGGTGATGGTGGAGGCGCCCTGCGGGCGGCGGTTGGACCCAAAGTTCTGGGCATAAACAAGTGCGGCGCGCGCCATGCCGGAATAGTCGATGCCGCCGTGCTCGTAGAAATTCTTGTCCTCAGCGGCCAGGAACGCGTTGATGACGAGCTTCGGAACCGCCTGGATCGGCAGGTAAAGACGGCGCTCCTTGGAATATTCCCCGAGCAGCGCGCCGTCCGCCGCATGCACGCGCGTCGTCACCGGCGGCTCATAATTTTGAAGCTGCGAATAGTCCGGCAGGTCCTTCGAGAAGTGCCAGATCAGCCCGGCTGCGGCCGCGACACCCACCAGGAACACGACGGTTCCCGCTGCAAACAGAAACCCCACGAACCGCACCAGCAGACGCATGATCGACTATCCGTTCAGCCCGTGCGCCATGACGACCGGCAGGTTTTCGTTCTTCAAACGCAATCCCCGGGCGGAAGCGGTCCGTTCAGGGGCAGTGCATCGTGGATGATCCGGGGGATTTTGATCGAATCCGTGGAGCGCCCGGGGCCGCTTTATAGGGCAACCGCTGTGGCCGAACTAGGGCTTCCGGCGCGGATCCCTCTGCGGTGGTTCGCTGATGTCCCGCGCTAATAAAGCCCGCCGGTCCCCGGGCGGAACAGGCTCCGATCCGCGTCGGGAGCCGGCTGCAAGGTACGGCCGTCGGCATCGGCGACACCGATGACCGAGTAATTATCCGGCGGCGCGGTGCCGGGCTTGAAGGCTTCCAGGATGGTCCGCCCCGTATCGCCCGGGCCGGCGCGCATGCCACTCTTGGCATCGACACGGATCAACTTGATGCCGGCCGGCACCTTGAACGGCACGGCCGGCTTGTCGGCGAGCGCGAGTTTCAGGAAGTCGCGGGCGATCGGCGCGGCCAGATGGCCACCAGTCGCGGTTTTGCCGAGATTGCGCGGCTTGTCGTAGCCGACGTAGATGCCGACCACCAAGTCCGGTGAGAAGCCGACGAACCAGGCGTCCTTTTGATCGTTGGTGGTGCCGGTCTTGCCGGCGATCGGCTTGCCGACCTCCTTCACGACGGTCGCGGTGCCGGCCTGCACCACGCCTTCCATCATCGAGGTGATCTGGTATGCGGTCATCGGATCCAGCACCTGTTCGCGGCGGTCGACGAGTTGCGGCTCGGGCTGGTTCTTCCAGCCGCCGGGGGCCTCGCAGCCGCGGCATTCGCGCTGGTCGTGCTTGAAGATGGTATGACCGTAACGATCCTGGATGCGATCGATCAGCGTTGCCTTCACCCGCCGCCCGCCATTGGCGAACATCGAATAGGCCGTGACCATCCGCATCACAGTGGTTTCGCCGGCGCCGAGCGCATAGGACAGATAATTCGGCAGTTCGTCATAGACGCCGAAACGCTTGGCGTATTCGCCGATCAGGGGCATGCCGATATCCTGCGCCAGCCGCACGGTCACGGTATTGAGCGACAGCCGCAGCGCGTTACGCAGCGTCGTCGGCCCCTGGTATTTGCCGGCGGAATAGTTCTCCGGACGCCAGACGCCCGCGCCCTGCCCCTGGTCGATCTCGATCGGCGCGTCCACCACCACCGTTGACGGCGTATAGCCGTTGTCGAGCGCCGAGGAATACACGATCGGCTTGAACGACGAGCCCGGCTGCCGGTAAGCCTGCGTGGCGCGGTTGAACTGGCTCTGGTCGAACGAGAATCCCCCGACCATCGCCAGCACGCGCCCGGTCCAGGGATCCATCGCCACCATGGCGCCGGAAACTTCCGGCAATTGCCGCAGCCGGTACTGGCCCTCGACCGCGGTGCCGTCCTTGCCGATCAAGGGATCCGCATAGATCACGTCACCCGGTGAAAGCACCTGTGACACGGAGGTAGGTGTCTTGCCCCGTGTCGGTCCCGACGCGGCCTTGGCCCATCTGACGCCGTCCAGCGCGATGATGCCGGTCTGGCGGTCCTTTGCGATGGCGCCGCCCAGTTCGCGCCCCGGCTGGAAACCGATCCGCGCCGACTGGTCGCTGGTCTCCAGCACGACGGCCATCCGCCATGGCGCGATATCCGACAGCGACTTGACGTCGGCGAGCTTCACGCCCCAATCGCCTGATATGTCGAGCTTGCTCGGCGCTCCCCGCCAGCCCTGCGCTTCGTCATAGGTGACGAGGCCGGCGGCCATGGTCCGGCGCGCCTCCATCTGAACCTTCGGATCGAGCGTGGTGCGTACCGACAGACCGCCTTCATAGAGTTTCTTCTCGCCGTAGCGCTCGAAGATGTCGCGGCGGACTTCCTCGGCAAAATATTCACCGGCGAAGATGTGCGCGCCATTGGCGCGGTTGGTCACGATCAGCGGGTCCTTGCGCGCCTTGTCGGCGTCGGCCTGCTTGATCCAGCCGTTTTCCAGCAGGCGGTCGATCACGTAGTTGCGCCGCTCGATCGCGCGGTCACGGTTGCGCACCGGATGCAGCGCCGCCGGCGCCTTCGGCAGCGCCGCCAGATAGGACGCTTCCGCCACCGTGAGTTCGTTCACCGATTTGTCGAAATAGACCAGCGACGCGGCGGCAACGCCGTAGGCGCCGAGGCCGAGATAGATTTCATTGAGGTAGAGTTCGAGGATCTTGTCTTTCGAGTAAGTGCGCTCGATCCGCATCGCCAGCAAGGCTTCCTTGATCTTGCGGGAGAACGACACCTCGTTGGTCAGAAGAAAGTTCTTGGCGACCTGCTGGGTGATGGTGGAGGCGCCCTGCGGGCGGCGGTTGGAGCCGTAATTCTGCGCGTACAGGAGCGCGGCGCGCGCCATGCCCGAATAATCGATGCCGCCGTGCTCGTAGAAATTCTTGTCCTCGGCGGCCAGGAACGCGTTGATGACGAGCTTCGGAACCGCCTGGATCGGCAGATAGAGCCGGCGTTCCTTGGAATATTCGCCGAGCAGCGACCCGTCGGCCGCATGGACGCGCGTCATGACCGGGGGTTCATAATCCTGAAGCTGCGAATAGTCCGGCAAGTCCTTCGAGAAGTGCCAGATCAGCCCGGCCGCCGCTGCGACACCCACCAGGAACACCACGGTTCCGGCGGCGAATAGGAAACCCAAGAACCGCACCAGCAAGCGCATGATCGACTATCCGTTTCAGCCCTGCGTCGTGACTCCGGCAGCCACCCAGCAAATCCCGCCCCGCGGAACCATCCGCCATTCCCAGGGGAACTGCATCATATCTCGCCCGGGATGGATTTTTGAGCGATTCCCGGGACGTGTCGGCATTTTTTATAGGGCCGCCGCTGTGGCCAAACTAGGGCTTCCGCCACGGCCCAACTGTCCTTTTCAGCACGTGTGTTTTTCAGTTCGTGGCGCCGGCCTTCGCGACGCGTTTGGCCATGAAGGCGTCGACCGCCTGCGCCATCGCTCCGACGGTACGGGAACGCCAGCTATCCGATACCAGATGTTCGAGATCGCCCTTGTTCGAGACATAGCCGAGCTCGACCAGGACCGAGGGAACGTCGGGCGCCTTCAACACCCTGAAGCCGGCCGACTTCAGCGGATGCTTGTACATGCGCACCGTGTTCTTCATCTCGCCCATCAACAGGCGCGCGAACCGGTTTGAAAACGTGCGGGTTTCGCGCCGCGCCAGGTCGATCAGGATGTCGGCGACGTCGGTGGGCTCTTCGGTCAGATTGACCCCGCCGATGGCGTCCGCCCGGTTTTCCGTCTCGGCCAGCCGTTCGGCTTCGGCGTCGGAGGCCTTGTCGGAGAGGGTGTAGATGGTTGCGCCCTGGGCGTCGCCTTCACCGCGCGGCAAGGCGTCGGCATGGATCGAAACGAACAGCGATGCCGATTGATTGCGCGCGATTTTGACGCGGTCGTCGAGCGGGATGAAGGTATCGTCGGTGCGGGTCATGACGACCCGGTATTTGCCGCTCTTTTCGATACGGTCGCGCAACGCCAGCGCAAATCCAAGTACGAGGTTCTTCTCGCTTTCGCCCGCGCTCTGCGTGCCATTGTCGACGCCGCCATGGCCGGCGTCGATCACGACCACGGGCCGGGAATCCGGCATCGCGGACCTCGAAGGAGCCGTGACTTCCGCGGGCGCTGTGACGGAAGCGACGGCGTCCGCGATGGCGGGCTTCAGCTGAGGCCGGCTTTCCGGCGCGAGCGATTGTACGAAGGTGGTGCGATCGACTTCTTCGAACTCGAGCACCAGCCGCGGCGGCTGACCGTTGGCCGCATCCAGAACGTAAGATTTCGCGATCCTGGCCGGGCCGGTCAGATCGAACACGATCCGCGAACCGCCGGGCATGACGAGGCCATAGCGGAAAGCCTTGACCAGCCCCCGGCCGACGGTGCCGGCTCCGGCCGGAAGGCGAAAGTTGACCTCGGGAATATCCACGATCACCCGATACGGATCGGCCAGCGGGAAGGCACGAAACTGTATGGTCTTGTCGAGATCGAGGACGAAACGGGTCTGTTTGGCGTCCCCGGCCAGCCGGGCGTCGAAGGCCACCGGAAAATTCGACGTCACGGCCGGAGCCGGCGAAGCCCCCTCGGCGGCGAGAATGGCAGCGCCGGAACGCAGCAATGCTGCGGCGCACACAAGCGCGCACCCCAACAAAACAAGATGATTTACGCGGCTCGCCAACGAATCCGTTCCTCCGAGCAGCCTCTTACCGCATTAGAAGCGCAGGGTTAATCATAGCTTAATCGACTTCTGTGGATTAGGGCAGATTGTTGCCGGGCCGCGACGCCCCAAGATGCTTCCCTTGCACGGCCGACCCAATCCACGTATGTATGGGGTGCTGACGGCTAAAACTCCCGGTTGTGTCGCGTTCAGCCTCCCGGTGCAGCGCCGGAACTCCCGATTTCGGGAATTCCAGCGTCTTTCCGATCCCTCCGCAGCCAGCGCAGCGCGCGGCTGACAAGGAGCGGCGGTTTCGAGCCCGAGCGGCGTCCGGTCCCAGGTTACCAGCTTGTTCCAGGGACGGCTTTGAGACGCGGCGGAATCGATTATCCGGGCCTGCAATGGCCCGATATGCGAACAGCCGGCGAGCGCTTTGGCGCCGCGCCGGGCTTTCAGCGACAGAATAAGGCGGCGCTTTGCCGCCCACGTTTTTAGACGGGCCGACGCGTGATGCGCCAGACTGTATTACCGACCAAGATCCACGGAAGGACCGCGCCGACGCGGGGCGAAAGCTCCGCGCGTCGTTTTGTTCCGCAAGGATCCCGTTCGGGCAGGCGCCCCGGGTTGCGTTTTGGCCTTCCCCTCACCCCCGAATCAGGTGGACCGTCGCGTCACCCGGCGGCGCGATACGCGCTTACCGTGGTACGCGCGCGCCGCCCCCATGAGCTCCAAAATGCCCAACAAAATGTTGATCGATGCTACCCACCCGGAAGAGACCCGGGTCGTTGTGGTCCGCGGCAATCGCGTCGAGGAATTTGATTTCGAGACTGCCCAGCGCAAGCAACTGCGCGGCAATATCTACCTCGCCAAGGTCACGCGCGTGGAGCCGTCCCTGCAGGCGGCCTTCATCGAGTACGGCGGCAACCGCCACGGCTTCCTCGCCTTCAGCGAAATCCACCCCGACTACTATCAAATTCCCGTCGCCGATCGACAGGCCCTGATCGAGGCGGACGAACGCGCCCATCGTGAGGCCGAGGAAGAGAGCGAGAACCGCTCCAGCCGCGGCCGCCGTCCGCGCCACCGCAATTCGCGACGGCGCGGCCATGGCGAGCGGGTCCAGAGCGAGATCGTCGAGAACGCGAGCCTCGAGCCGTCGCAGACCCCACCGTCGCATGAAGGCCAGGAACAGGGGCACGAGCAGGGCCATGACCACGAGAGCCCGCACGCCGAAGGCCTCTACGCGGAAACCGGTCACGTCCACGACACCGAACCGCACCATGCCGACGCGGACCATCATGATGATGCCGGGCATCATGACCACGACCATCACGAACATGCCCACGACGGGCACGACCACGCCGATGAAGAAGGCACCGAGACGCACCCGAGCGAGACGCTTGCGGCAGTGACCCTGCCCGATACGGCCGCCGTCGAGGCGCACGCGGCGGAAGTCCGCGAAGATCAGGAAGACGAACACGCGCATCATGAACATGATGAGGCGATTGAGAACGCCGCGCATGCCGACGACGCCCAGCACGGCGACGGCGAAGCCGCCGCATCGGATCACGCCGAGGCGCCGCAAGGCGACGAAAACCACGACGATGAAGAAGACGATGGCGACGAAGCCGAGGAGGAAGTCGTCGAATCCGTCGGCGGCGACGACGTGCTGGAAGAAGTGCCGGAGCGCGCCTTCCGCCCGCGCCGTCAATACAAGATCCAGGAAGTCATCAAGCGGCGCCAGGTGATGCTGGTGCAGGTCGTCAAGGAAGAACGCGGCAACAAGGGCGCCGCGCTGACGACCTATTTGTCGCTGGCAGGCCGCTACGCGGTCCTGATGCCCAACACCGCGCGCGGCGGCGGCATCAGCCGCAAGATCACCAGCGCACAGGACCGCTCGCGCCTGAAGGAAGTGGTGCAGGATCTGGACGTGCCCGAGGGCATGGGCATCATCCTGCGCACCGCAGGCGCGTCCCGCACCAAGCCCGAGATCAAGCGCGACTTCGAATATCTGATCCGCATGTGGGAAACCGTGCGCGATATGACCCTGAAGTCGCAGGCGCCGACGCTGGTCTATGAGGAAGGCTCGCTGATCAAGCGATCGCTGCGCGATCTCTACAACAAGGAAATCGACGAGATCCTGGTCGCGGGCGAAGCCGGCTATCAGGAAGCCCGCGACTTCATGAAGATGCTGATGCCCTCCAACGTGCGGGCGGTGAAGCAGTATCGCGACGGCCAGCCCTTGTTCTCGCGGATGGGCGTTGAGAGCCAGCTCGACGCGATGTTCTCGCCGACCGTGCAATTGCGTTCCGGCGGCTACATCGTGATCAACCAGACCGAGGCGCTGGTGTCGATCGACGTCAACTCCGGCCGCTCGACGAGGGAACACCATATCGAGGATACCGCGCTCAAGACCAACCTCGAGGCATCGGAGGAAGTGGCGCGGCAGCTTCGACTGCGCGATCTCGCCGGCCTGATCGTCATCGACTTCATCGACATGGACGAGAAGCGCAACAACCGCTCGGTCGAGCGCAAGCTCTCGGATTGCCTGCGGCAGGACCGCGCGCGGATCCAGGTCGGGCGCATTTCGCATTTCGGCCTACTGGAAATGTCGCGACAGCGCATCCGCGCCAGCGTGCTGGAAAGCTCGACCGAGCCCTGCCCGCAATGCGGCGGCAGCGGTCACGTGCGCTCGGTATCTTCGGTCGCGCTGCAGCTGCTGCGCGGTCTCGAGGAAATCCTGATGAAGGGCGCCACCCACAATCTCGTGGTGCGCACCCGGACCGACGTTGCGCTCTACGTCCTCAACCACAAGCGCGGCCATCTGCGCGATCTCGAAAGCAGCTTCAAGGTCACGCTCTCGGTGATCGCCGACCCGACCGTCAGCGGCCAGCAGTCGTTCATCATCGATCGCGGCGAACAGGTGCACACGCTGGAGGCGGCAAAGGCACTGCTTGCCGCGCAGGTTGCGGCCTACCCGGCGCAGACCGAAGAAGCCTATGACGAGGAAGAGCCGTTCGACATCGAGGTCGAATCGGAAATCGAAACCGACGAGACCGAAGGCCTGACCGACGAGGCCGGCGGCAGCGAAGAGAGCGGCGGCGAGACGGAGGCGGACGGCAGCCCCCGGCGCAAGCGGCGACGGCGGCGGCGCGGGCGTTCCGGCGAGCCGCGCGAAGGCGCTCCGCTCCGCGACGACAATGAGGCCGCGCGCGCGCCATTCGACGCGGCAACCGCTCCCGGTGCCATTGCCGAAGACGGCGAAGGCGACGAAGACGAATCCGACGAACAGCCGGGCCAGGCCCGCGCCGATCAGGCACCAAACGGCGAGCGGCGCCCCCGCCGTCGCGGACGCCGCGGTGGACGCCGCCGGCGCGGCGGGCTCGAGGACGGTCTCGCCGGATCGATCGTTGACGAACTCGGGCCGGCCGCGGCTCCGGAAGTTTCCAGCGCGGTGGCCGATTTCGACGGCAATCCAGCCCAGCCGTCGCTAACGATGGTGCAACCCGAAACCGAATCCATTGCGCCGGCGTATGAGCAGCCGTCCATGGATCGCGGTCAGCCGGAGCCGGCTCGCGCCGCTGTTGCCACCGAGGCGGAGACGGCTCAGGAAGCCGAACGAGCCGCCGCGCGGCGCCGCTCCACGGTGCGCGAGAAGGTGAGTTTCCTGGTCGAGGCCCAGCCTGCCTCGCCCTCGCCCGCCGGCCAGAGCCAGCCTGCCGAACCGGCGCCGGCCCCTGGTCCCGCCCCGGCGCCGGCCGAGCCGGCCGCCGAGACAACCACGGACGCCCAGCCGCGCCGCGCCGGATGGTGGTCGCGACGCTTCGGCAACGGCGAATAAGACAACCGGTTTCGAAAACGAAAAACCGCCCGGCCAAACCGGGCGGTTTTTGCTTGTCGCCTATTGAACCGGCGCGTGTATCGACAAATCTAAACAACTGAAACGCCCGGCCATGTCCGCTTCGGGGGCGCATTGTATGGCGAAGTCGGTAACCATCGGACTGAGCTACGGAGCTCTCCGAAAGGAGTGCCTGGATGCCGTTAGACAGTGGCCCGGCTGCGAGACCATCGGCGGCATCCAGATCATTCGGGACAATATGCCGGGCAGCTTTTCGGTCCGGGTCACACTGTATGGACAAGCCGACAAGAAAACCGCCGACCGCGCCATCAATTGCGTGCGGCGCGAGAAGCGACGGCATTTCCATCTAAATGATTGATGAGGCGATGCCGGTCGAATCCTGTTTCGTAAACAGGGTCTTTGTCGGACCACGCCCTATTTCGAAGCGTGCGCGATCTTGTGCTCGAGGTGGCCGGTTTCATGATCGCGCCTGAGCTGGCTCAGTGAGGTCTCGTTCAACTGCGCCAGGACCTCGCTCAACTTCTCGGTTTCGGGATAACCGGCGGCGAAACCCCGTCCGTAAATCGCGCGCAACGTGCGCACAAGGGTGTTTCCATGCTTGTGGCTGATTTCGCCATCGCTGTTGCGGTGGCGATTGTCGAGACCGGCCTTGCTCATGCTGCCCTCCCTTGTGCCCGCAACCAACAGCATCCTCCCGCCGCGGCCAAATAGCAAATGAGCACGGTCGGGGACACGCTGCTGCGGCGCATCATGATCACATCGCCGCCGCCGGCGCCATTCGCCAACCGAGCGCTCCGATGAAGGACGAAGCCGCGCCCGCCAATCAAATCATGCGTGTTCTGAAGAACGCAGTGAACCGCTGCGGGACCGGCCTTCTGCCAATAGCTCGTGCGGGGCTCGGTTCGGAGATCGACACCCAGAAGTTCGGGTTACCGGGCGTCTGGATGCGGAGCCATTGAAAGGGCTTTTGAAACCACGGGATGATGGCTTCGGTCAGATTGTCGAGCACCAGATCGCCGATATTGGTGCGGACGACAACAACGACGTGGTGTTGACCCGTGAACGTCGCAACCTCGCTCAGCAAGACGGTGCGAGCCGGCCACCCCCTTGCGATCAGTTCGTGGCGCTTTGTGACGGAGTAGTCGTTGCAATTTCCGAAAGCCGGACCGAGCAACCATTCCTGGTCGGCAATGCCGGTCTTGTTCGGCTCGGGACGGATCGACGAATTGACGGAGCCGTTGACGTTTACAAGCTCGGTCCACCGCAGATTGGTCAGCTTGATCCGGCCGCCCCGAAACAGCGGCCGCCGCTGTTTGCATTCGTCAGCATATCTGACGCAGAACTGCGTATAGGCCATCGGGGCCAGGGTAGGTGCGTCGAATTTGACGGGCTGAAGGGCAAGCGCCGTCTGAGACCAGCAGATTGTCTGCGCAGATATCGTCAATGCAGCAGCCAGCAATCCTACGCGCATCTGGCGTCCTAGCTTCGCTGTTGATCCGACCTTCCCAACCTATTGCGTTGCAACAATCTGCTCCACACTGCACGGACCTGACAAGGCTGGCGCCGCTCAAATTTTGGCCAATGCAATACGCGGCGCGATCAAAAATTTTGCTTTCTGCGCATCGAGAGGGCTTGGCACTACCCTAATGCCGCAGCAGCGACAGCAGCAATGCGAGCGCAAGCAGCGCGGCCACAGCCTGCCAGAAGCGAAGCGGATCGCGTTCGTATAGCGTACGCGGCCTGTAAACCACGAACGGTGCGCGCGCCGGTCCCGCCTCCATTTCCACGGCGAATTCCGCCATGTCGCGAAAGCGATCACCCGGTTCCCTGGCGACTGCGCGGGCGAGCGCGGCCTGAAGCCAGGCCGGCAGGTCCGGCCGCGAGGCCGAGAGCAATGTCGGCCGGTCACGGCGCGGCGGGCTTGTGGCGTCGGTATTGCCGTAAGGAAATTCGCCGGTGAAGGCGCGAAACACGGTGACGCCGAGTGCGTAGATGTCGGTCGCTTCATTGCCGGGTTCGCCGTCGAACATTTCCGGCGCCATGTAGGCGGGCGTGCCCGGAATTTCCTCGGGCGGAGCGTCCTCCATTCCGGGCACACGCACCACGCCGAGATCGATCAGCTTCAATGATCCCCCGCTCTCAAGGATCACGTTGTCCGGCTTGATGTCGCGATGGACGATGCCCGCGCGATGAAGTGCGGCCGCCGCCCGCGCCAGCTTGATCGCGATCTGGCGTCCTTCCTCCAGACCCAACGCGGGCCGGCGCACGAGTCGGTTCTCCAGGAGTTCGCCTTGATAAAGCGGCATCGCCGTGTAGAGGCAGCTCTGCCGCCCCGGCGGCATCGCGATGACCTCGCCGAGCCAGGGGCTGCTGACACGCGCGCCCACCCACGCCTCGCGGAGGAAAGCCGCGCGGTAGGCGTCCACGCTGGCCAGACTTGGTTTTGGGAATTTCAGGGCCACCTCGCCGCCCTCGACCTCGTCCTCCGCGCCGAACAGACGCGTGTAGCGACCGTCGGACAGCAGCACCTTGAGCACAAAGCCATCGATGGTCTCGCCGCCCTGCGGCAGAGAAATCAGCGGCAGTTGCGCGATGTTGGCGCCGATGTCGGCCGTGTCCGCGGTTTCGAGACCCACCACGTCGAGCACCAGAGCGGTGCAATTGTCGCTGCCGCCGGCATCGAGCGCGGCCGCGACCAGCGCACGCGCGGTATCTTCGGAGGAAGCGCGCTCGCGCATGATGACGGCGATGAATTCGTCCGCGAGATAGCCATGGACGCCATCGCTGCACAAAAGAAAGCGGTCGTGCTGGGCCACCGGCTGACTGCTGTAGTCGAGCCGGACCTCCGTTTCGACGCCCAGCGCGCGCGTAAGGATAGTCGACCGGCCGGCGCCGCGGCCCGGGCGCACATGATCCGACGTGAGACAGCTCAGGTGGTCGCGGCTCAGCCGGTAGGCGCGACTATCGCCGACATGCAGCACATGCGCGGTGCGTCCGCGCAGCACCAGCGCGGTGAAGGTGCATCCCATCCCGGTCAATTCCGGATCGCGTTGAGCTTGCGAATGAATCCAGCCGTTGAGCGCGTTCAGCACGATGGCGGCGGCGCGCCGCACCTCCATCGTCTCGGGCAGATCGCAAAATCCGTCGAGGAAGCCGCGCACCGCGATCTCGGCCGCCTCGCGGCCGCCCTTGGTGCTTCCGATCCCATCCGATAGCGCCGCCACGACGTCGCGGCGCGGCTCGGGCAGTTCGGGGCCGAAAACGGCGCCGGCGAAGTCCTCGTTGCGTTTGCGCGACCCGGTTTGCGAAACGAAGCCGACACTCACCTTGACGCCGGAGACCCGCTGAACCATTCCCGCCGCTCCAACTTCCGCGAGACGGCCGACCGCGCGGCCTCAATTCTCCAGCTTGCAGCGGTGATAGAAGAAGGAGCCGCCGGTGCTCGACGCGAGGATGACGGTAAGTTTCCCGGATTTGCGGTCAAGCGTGTAGTTGCCGCCGTCGCTCGCATCGCGCCACGAGATCTGCGCATCGCTGATGCGGGCCGGATTGGAATCCACAGTGGCTCTGTCGTAGTCGATCCTGATCTGCCAGTTCGCGCCGCTCGCCACATTGGTGCAGGTCGTGGCGGTCTCGCCATGCTGCGCAGCAGCACCGCCCGCATTGGCAGCCGCCATGGTCACTGCCAACGCGCCAATTCCTGCAGCTAGCCTGGTCAGACCCATGGTCGCACCGCCGCGTCTCGCCTGCCTATTTTGTATCCAAATGCAAATTTCTTACTCACTGCCGTGGGGAGCCGGCCGACGGCCGTATCGGAAAACTCATATCACTCAACGTCAAGATGCGCGCGGGCCAGATGGTACAATCCTTGCGTTTTTTTTGGCCGCTGGTCTGTGCGGCCGGTGCACGGATTGAGCTTCATTCAAAGAAATTGGGGAACGCTCATGGCACTCGTACCATCACCACAATGGCTCGACACTGGAAATAACGCCTGGCAGCTCGCGGCTGCAACCTTCGTCGGTCTGCAAAGTATTCCCGGGCTGACGGTTCTCTATGGCGGCATCGTCAAGAAGAAATGGGCGATCAACTCCGCCTTCATGGCGATCTATGCCTTCGCTTCGGTCCTGGTCGTCTGGATACTCTTCGACTACAACATGGCCTTCGGGGAACAATGGTTCCCGTTCCTCGGCAAACCGGGCCTTGCAACATCGGCCGCCTTCACGACCGGGCAGGCCATCGTGCCGGCTGCGGCAGCGGGCATGCCGGCCCTCACCTTCCCGATGGCGACGCTGATTTTCTTCCAGTTCGTGTTTGCCGCCATCACCGTCATCATCCTCGCCGGTTCGGTGCTCGGACGCATGAACTTCACCGCGTGGATGATCTTCTGCCCGGTGTGGATGACGCTGGTCTATACGGTCGGGGCCTTCAGCCTGTGGGGCGGCGGCTGGCTCGCCGGCATGGGAGTGGCGGATTTCTCGGGCGGGTATGTCATCCATCTTGCCGCCGGGACATCCGGCTTCGTCGCGGCATGGGTCATCGGTCCGCGGCTGCAGGCCGACCGCGACCATTTCCCGCCCAACAGCCTGTTGATGACGCTGGTCGGCGCCGGAATCCTGTGGCTGGGCTGGAACGGCTTCAATGGCGGCGATCCCTACTTCGCCAATGCCGATGCGGGCGCGGCCGTGCTCAACACCAACACCTGCACCGCGGTGGCGCTGCTGGTCTGGACGCTGATGGACAAGATGGCCTATGGCAAGCCATCGGTGCTTGGTGCGGTCAACGGCATGATCGCCGGGTTGGTCGCCATCACGCCGGCCGCCGGCTATGTCGACGGCATGGGCGCGATAATCATTGGAATCATCGCCGGCATCATTCCGTGGCTGGCGATGAACAAGCTGCAAAAAACCCGCTTCATGATGAAGGTGGACGATACGCTGAGCGTGTTCTCGACCCACGGCGTCGCCGGCCTCACCGGCGGCCTGCTGACCGGCATCCTCGCCAATCCCGATATGCTGATGTACATCGGCACCGACAAGGAAGCACCCGGCGTCAACATCACGGGTCTGCTCTACGGCAACGCCCAGCAGCTCGTGCTGCAAGCGGAAGGCGCGGCGTTCATCATCGTCTACAACGTGATCGCGACCTTCATCATCCTCAGGGTCATCGGCCTCATCGTGCCGCTACGGATGGATGAGGCCACTCTGAAGGTCGGCGACGACGCGGTTCACGGTGAAACCGCTTACGCGATCGGCACCGAAGGCGAATAGTCGCTGCTATCCCCAAACGAAGAAACCGCCCGGCATGCCGGGCGGTTTCTGCTTCGTTCAGCCTGTTGCACGACCGCGTCCGCGCGGCGCGGCAAGATCACGGTCCCAGGGCGGCTCCGGGGCAAAGCGGCCCGCGACGAAATCGATGAACGCGCGCACCCTTGCGGGCGGATGACGGTCCGGCAGGAAGACAGCATAGATGCCGCCGAGTTCGACAGTTGGCTGGTCCAGAGTGAGGGCGACCAATCTGCCGTCGCGGATATCGTCGGCCACGATGAAGGTCGGCTGGTGGATGATGCCCTGCCCCGCGATCGCCGCCGCCCGCAAGGCATCGCCGTTGTTGGCGCGCAGATTGCCCGATATCTGAACGCCGACATCGGCGCCGAACACCCATCGATCGATGGGGGTCCGCTGCGATAGCGTGTAGCCGAGACAATTGTGATCCGCGAGGCTCGCCACCGTGCGCGGCGTGCCTCGTGCCTTGAGATAGGACGGCGCCGCGCAAACGGCGATGCGGCAAGGTGCAATTCGCCGCGCGATCAGACTTGAATTGCTGAGATTGCCGATGCGGATCGCGAGGTCCCAGCCCTCTTCCACCAGGTCGACCAGCCGGTCGTTGAGACCAAGCTCGACGGTAACGCGCGGATGGCGCAGCGCGAACTCGGCGAACAGCGGGGCGATCTGCCGCGCGCCGAACGAGACCGGCGCGTTGAGCCGCAGCAATCCCCTCGGCTCGACCCGATCCGCGGCGACTGCGGCATCGGCAGCTTCGATTTCCGCCAGGATGCGCCCGGAGGATTCGAGGTAATTGCGTCCGGCCTCGGTGATCGAAAGCCGCCGCGTCGTGCGGTGGAACAGCTTGACGCCTAGGCGGCTCTCAAGGGCCGCAACGTGCTTGGTGACCATGGTCTGCGACATCCCCATGGCCCGAGCGGCGGCTGAAAGGCTGCCGGCGCCGGCAACCCTGACAAAAACCTCAAGCCCGGTCAGGCGGTCGAGCATGCTCATTTCACTCTATCGGTGTGATCTATCATTCCATATTACCAGATTATCACCCCGGTAGGAATAGATCATATGACGCCGACCGAACCCCGGAGACAACTATGATCGATTCCCGAACCGCTCCATACGCGGCCCTGTTGCTGCGCGTCAGCCTGGGACTTCTCTTCCTGACGCATGCCGGCCTGAAATTTTTCGTCTTCACCCCCGCCGGAACGGCAAAGTTCTTCGACAGCGTCGGGCTGCCGCCGGCGCTTGCCTATGTGACCATTGCGCTGGAAGTGCTCGGCGGCCTGGCGCTGATCCTCGGTCTGCGGACCCGCATTGCTGCGATCGTTCTGCTGCCGATCCTGCTCGGCGCCATCTTCACCGTGCACGGCGCGGCCGGCTTCTTCTTCACCAATCCTCATGGCGGCTGGGAATATCCGGCATTCTGGAGCATCGCACTGATCGTGCAGGCTCTGCTCGGTGACGGCGCCTATGCGCTACGCATCCGGGGTGACAATCCCGTCGGTAAACTCACGGGCGCCCACTCACATTGAACGAACCATCAGGCCGTACGCCGTTGGAGGGACCGTCATGACCATGCCCAGCCTGTTCCTGTCGCATGGCGCGCCAACCTTGCCACTCACCGACACGCCCGCGCGCTCGTTCCTCAGCCGGTTCGGCGATACGATCGCGCGGCCTGCGGCCATTCTCGTGATCTCCGCGCATTGGGAGACGTCGGTCCCGACCATCAGCGCCGTCGATCGCAACGACACCATCCACGATTTCCGCGGCTTCCCACGGGCTCTCTATGAGCTGCGTTATCCGGCCCCCGGCTCTCCGGCGGTTGCCGCGCGGACCTCCGACCTGCTGCGCGCATCCGGGATCGACTGCCGGATCGATCGCAGCAGAGGCCTCGATCACGGCGCCTGGGTGCCGCTGTTGCTGATGTATCCGCAGGCCGACATTCCCGTGCTGCAGCTTTCGGTGCAGCCGCATCTGGGGACAAAACACCATCTTCTGATAGGGCGCGCCCTGGCGCGGCTGCGGCAGGAGGGCGTGCTGATCATCGGCAGCGGCAGCCTGACCCACGATCTGTCGGAATTTCGCGGCCACGGGCCGAACGATCCGGCGCCTGCCTGGGTCAACGCTTTCGCCGACTGGTTCCATACCGCGCTGACCAGCGAGCGCACCGAGGATCTGCTCGACTACCGGCGACAGGCGCCGTTCGCGACCAAGAACCACCCGAGCGAAGAGCATCTCCTGCCGTTGTACGCGGCGCTGGGGGCCGCGGGCGAAAACGCCCTCGCCGAGCGCCTGCATGCAAGCGCGACCTATAGTATCCTGCGGATGGACATCTATGCGTTCAGGGCTCCCAACGAATCCACGCGAAGCGAAAGTCCGGAAATCGAACGCTTCGAGGACAGGCTCGCCCCCACACATAGCTGACGCCCTGTCGCCGATGCGCGATGAACCGGCTTGACATCGGTCAAGTGCCCGCCTCGCTGCCGGGTTAGTGATACTGATGCTCGTGCAACGGGCCGAAGGTATCTTTCCCGCTCCTCAAGGGCATTCATGACGATCGATCATTCGCGGGTCATGTCAGCAGCACTTCGTTCCAGGATAATGTCGGCTGACGAAGCCGCGTCGCTGGTTCCGAACGGCGCGAATGTGGGCATGAGCGGCTTCACCGGAGCGGGATATCCCAAGGCCGTTCCGTTGGCGCTGGCGCGCCGCATCGAGCAACCCCGCGCAGAACCGTTCCGAATCGGCGTCTGGACCGGGGCCTCGACCGCGCCAGAACTGGATGGCGCGCTGGCCAAGGTCAACGGCATCGAGTTGCGCCTGCCCTACCAGTCCGACCCGGTCACGCGCCAGCGCATCAACGCCGGGACGATGGACTATATCGACCTCCACCTCAGCCACGTCGCACAGTTCGTCTGGTTCGGCTTTCTCGGGCACCTGGACGTCGCGGTAATCGAGGTCGCCGCCATCCTGCCGGACGGCCGTCTGGTGCCCTCGACCTCGATCGGCAACAACAAGACCTGGCTCGACCAGGCCGACCTCGTCATTCTCGAGGTCAACAGCGGGATGAACCCGGCGCTCCAGGGCATGCACGATGTCTATTACGGCACCCGGCTTCCGCCAGACCGGATCCCGATCCCGATCCTGCGACCCGGGGACAGGATTGGCGAGACCACGTTTCGCTGCGATCCGGAGAAGGTGATCGCGGTGGTCGAGACCAATGCACCCGACCGCGACACTGCCTTCGCCGCGCCGGACGCCGTATCAAAGGCGATCGCGGGCCATCTGCTCGAATTTCTCGGCAACGAGGTCCGCCGCGGCAGGCTGCCGCCGGGACTGCTGCCGATCCAGTCCGGGGTCGGTAACGTGGCGAACGCCGTCATGGCCGGTCTGGAGGCAGGGCCGTTCACCGGGCTGACGGCCTACACAGAGGTGCTTCAGGACGGCATGCTGAACCTGATCCGTTCGGGGCGGATGGTGCTCGCTTCCGCCACCGCGCTGTCGTTCAGCTCCGAAGCAGCAAGGCTGTTCGACCGCGAACTCGCCACGCTCAGGGACAGGATCGTGCTGCGGCCGCAGGAAATCTCCAACCATCCGGAGGTGATCCGGCGGCTCGGCGTGATCGCCATGAACGGAATGATCGAGGCCGACATCTACGGCAATGTGAACTCGACCCATATCCGCGGCACCAGCATCATGAACGGCGTCGGCGGCTCCGGCGATTTTGCCCGCAACGCCTATCTCTCGATTTTCATGACGCCGTCGACCGCCAAGGGTGGATCCCTGTCGGCGATCGTGCCGATGGTGACGCATGTCGACCACACCGAGCACGACGTGCAGATCATCGTCACCGAGCACGGCCTCGCCGACCTGCGCGGCCAGTCACCGAAACAGCGGGCCGCCACCATCATCGAGAAGACGGCCGATCCCTCGTTCCGGCGGGCGCTGAAGGATTACTTCGAGCGCGCCTGCCTGATGTCGCCGGGAAAACATACCCCGCATCTGCTTGACGAAGCGCTCCGACTGATTCAGCCGGCCTGACCCGGCGGCCAGGTCCGCCCGAGCGGCGATACGCCCGTCGCCTAGCCCGTGGTGATCGCCGTCTCCACGTCCGACGGGTCGATCTCCTTGTTGAGACGGGCATGCAATTTGACGTGATCGAGTTCGCCTTCCCACCAAGACACGAACACCGTGGCGATGCCGTTGCCGGTGATGTTGGTGAGCGCGCGGACCTCGCTCATGAACTTGTCCACCGAAAACACGATCGCCATGCCCGGCACCAGCGCGGGGTTGACGACCGTCAGCGTCGCCGCCAGCGTGATGAAGCCCGCCCCGGTGACGCCGCTGGCGCCCTTCGACGTCAGCATGGCGACCACCAGGATGGTCAATTGCTGGCCAAAGCTGAGGTCGACGCCGAGCGCCTGCGCGATGAACAGCGTCGCCAGCGTCATATAGATGTTGGTGCCGTCCAGATTGAACGAATAGCCGGTGGGCACCACGAGCCCCACCACCGGCTTGGAGCAACCGAGCCGCTCGAGCTTTTCCATCAGCTGCGGCAGCGCGCTCTCGGACGAACTGGTGCCGAGCACGATCAGGAGTTCGTCCTTGATATAGCCGATGAACCTGAAAATGCTGAAGCCCACGATGCGCGCGATCAGCCCGAGCACGACGAACACGAACAGGGCCGCAGTGATATAAAACAGCGCGATCAGTCCGATCAGGTTGGCCAGCGCGGCGGTGCCGAACTTGCCGACGGTAAAGGCCATGGCGCCGAAGGCGCCGATCGGCGCCGCCTTCATGATGATGGCGATCACCCCGAACACCGCGTGCGAGGCATCGTCGATGACGTCACGCAGACGGTGGCCGCGCTCGCCCATCGCCATCAGCGCAAAGCCGAACAGAATGGCGAACAGCAGCACCTGCAGGATATCGCCGCGGGCCAGCGCGCCGACCACGCTGTCGGGAATGATGTTGAGGACGAAATCGACCGACTTCTGCGCTTCCGCCTGTTTGACGTAGGTCGCAACCGCCGCGGCATCGGGCGAGGCACCGAGGCCGCGACCGACCTGGATCAGGTTGCCCATGATCAGGCCGAGGATCAGCGCGAACGACGAGACGATCTCGAAATAGACCAGCGCCTTGACGCCGACGCGGCCGACCTTCCTGGCATCGTCGATATGCGCAATGCCCGACACCACGGTGCAGAAGATGATCGGCGCGATCACCATCTTGATCAGTTTGATGAAGCCGTCGCCGAGCGCCTTGATCCAGTCATTGGTGGCGACATGGGGCCACAGCCAGCCGACGATGACGCCGACCACGATGGCGATCAGCACCTGGAGATAAAGTATCTCATACCATACCTTGGCTGCGCGACGCGGCGCCTTGGCCGGAGCTTTTGCCACCATAACGCTTACCCCCTTTACGAATACACTCCCGGCCATGCGCGGATGCACTGACGGCCAACATCCACCCACCTGAGATCAATTGGTCCGGCGAAGTCAATGATGCGCCTCAAGGTCGCCGGCTATTTTATCCGCGGCGGCCGAGCCAGCGTGCGATACGCGCTACCGCCTCCCGCATGTCCTCGGCGGAGCGCGCGTAGGAAAAACGGATGAAGCGGTGGCCGTGAATCGGATCGAAGTCGATCCCCGGGGTTGCCGCGACATGGGCCTGTTCCAGCATTTGCTTGGCAAATTCGAAACTGTCCGGGGTGAACGCGGAGACGTCGGCGTAGAGGTAAAATGCCCCGTCGGCGGGCAGGAACATGTCGAGGCCGGCTTGCGGCAGGCCCTCGATCAGGATGCGGCGGTTCTCCTGGTAGCCGTGCTTCACCGCCTCCATCTCGTCGCGCCCCTCGAACGCCGCTTCCGCGGCAATCTGCGACAGCGTCGGCACCGAAATGGCGAGGTTCTGCTGCAGCCGCTCGATCGGCCGGACCAGCGCTTCCGGCACCAGCATCCAGCCGACCCGCCAGCCGGTCATGCAGAAATATTTCGAGAACGAATTGATCACCAGGGCGTGTGGAGAAAGTTCGGCGGCCGTCACCGCAGGAAATGCATAGTCAAGCCCGTGGTAGATCTCATCGGAAATGAAACGGATCCCCGCGCTTTCCGCCGCCGTGATCAGACCGGTCAGCGCTTCCCTGGACATCATCGTGCCGGTGGGGTTGGCCGGACTTCCAACCAGCACTCCCTTCAGCGGCGCCTTGCGATGGGCGGCGAGCAGCGCCTCGCCGGTCAGTGCGTGACGGTTTTCACTCGAGGTCTCGATCAGCACCGGCTCGCAGCCGAGCGCGGTGAGAATATGACGATACGGCGGATAGCCGGGCACGGTGACAGCAACCCGGTCGCCCGGCTCGAACATCGCCAGAAAGGCCAGGATGAACGCGCCGGAGGAACCAGTGGTGACAATGATTCGCGCCGAATCCACCGCGCAGCCATAGGTGTCTCTGTAGTGCCGGGCGATCCGCTCGCGCAGCGAGGGAATGCCGAGCGCGGAGGTATAATCGATCCGCGCGCCGTCGAGGGCGGCATGGGCGGCCGCTATCGCGGTTTTCGGCGCCGGCGCCCAGGGCTGGCCGACTTCCATATGAATGACGTGGCCGCCGGCGGCCTCGATGCGCGCTGCCGCGGCCATTACGTCCATCACCATGAAAGGCGGAACATCGCTGCGTCCGGACGTTATCACCAGGTTCCTCGCGCGGTCTCTCGGTGTCGCTTCAAGCATCGATATCTGCTAATGAACCCTGTGCCCCAGACTAGCCGCATTCCACGGTTTGGTAGGGCATAACCCGTATCCGGCCCGCCGCCAATCGTTTAAAGAGCGTCATGTTGCTCCGCCTCGCGCCCCGCCAAAACGCCTCCAAACTGATTGCGGTCACGGCCGCGGCAGCGCTTGCCTTCGCGCCGATGTCATCCGCGCTTGCGCAGGACAGGGCGCCGAGCGTGATCCGCGACACCGAAGCCGAGCAATTGCTGCGCGACTATACGAGGCCGATCCTGCGCGCCGCGGGCCTCGAGAAGCAGAACATCCAGGTCATCATCATCAGGGACAGCACGTTCAACGCTTTTGTCGCGGACGGCCACCGTATTTTCGTGAACTACGGCGCGATCATGCAGTCCGAGACCCCCAACCAGCTGATCGGAGTGCTGGCCCACGAAACCGGCCATTTGGCGGGTGGTCATCTCGCCAAGATGCGCGAACAAATGGCGCAGGCCCAGACCCAGATGATCATCGCCATGCTGCTCGGCGCCGGCGCCATGGTGGCCGGCGCAAGAAGCGGCAACAGCAATGGCGGTTTGGCCAATGCCGGCGCCGCCGCGGTTGCCGCGCCGCAGGAAATGATCCGCCGCAACCTGATCTCCTATGTGCGCGCGCAGGAAGAAAACGCCGACCGCGCCGGAGTGAAGTTCCTTGCCGCCACCGGGCAATCCGCCAAGGGCATGTACGACACCTTCAGGCGCTTCACCAACGACAGCCTGTTCGCCTCTCACGGCGCCGATCCCTATTTGCAGTCGCACCCGATGCCCGCCGACCGCGTCTCGGCGCTCGAAGAACTGGCGCGCTCGAGTCCCTATTGGGACAAGAAGGACGACCCCTCCCTGCAGATGCGCCACGACATGGTGCGGGCCAAGATCTCGGCCTTCATGGAGCGGCAGGACACCGTCTACCGGCGCTATCCGATGTCGAACGACAGCCTGCCCGCGCGCTATGCGCACGCGATTTCGACCTATCTGCACGGCGATCTGCGCACCGCGCTTGCCCAGATCGACGGTCTGATCCAGCTGCAGCCCAACAACCCCTATTTCCACGAATTGCGCGGCCAGGCGCTGCTGGAAGGCGGCAAGCCCGCCGAGGCCATCGCCCCCTTGAGGAAGGCCGTGGCGCTGTCCAACCGTTCACCGCTCATCGAGATGTTACTTGGGCAGGCGCTCGTGGGGACCGATAATAAGGCCTATACCGACGAAGCGATCTGGATTCTGCGCGCCGCGGTGGCGCGCGAGACCGAGGCGCCCCTGGGTTACATGCAGCTCGCCATGGCCTATGGCCGGAAGGGAGATTACGCTGAGGCCGATCTCGCATCCGCGCAGGCCGCCTTCCTGCGCGGCGACAACAAGACCGCGCGCGAACTCGCCGCGCGCGCCAAGACCCGTTTCGCCGTCGGCACCCCCGGATGGGTCAAGGCCGACGACATCGTCGCGGCAAAGCCGTTGAAGAACAACTAGAGATCAATCGAGCCGCTAACTGATTTCGAAAACCGGCTTTCACCCGAAGAGGATTGTGCCAATGCTTTCGTTCCGCCTGCTCGTCCCCGCGCTGCTCGCGCTCGCCCTCGGCGGCATGCCGCCGGCCGCGTCGGCACAGAGTTTTACCGATACCCAGCGCGGCGACATCGAGACCATCGTCCGCAACTACCTGATCGCGCATCCGGAGGTGCTGGAAGAGGCGATGGCCGAACTCAACAAGCGCCAGACCGCCGCCGAAAACGAGAAGCACGAAGCGAGCGTCGCCGCCAACGCCGAGACGATCTTCAACTCGCCGCGCGGCGTCGTGCTCGGCAACAAGGACGGCGACGTCACCTTCGTCGAATTCTTCGACTACAATTGCGGCTACTGCAAACGCGCCATGACCGACATGCTCGATCTCATGAAGAGCGATCCCAAGCTCAAGGTCGTGCTGAAGGAATTTCCGGTCCTGAGCGAGGGCTCGGTTGAAGCGGCCAAGGTCGCGGTCGCCGTGCGCATGCAGGATCCCTCCGGCAAGAAATATCTCGATTTCCACCAGAAGCTGCTCGGCGGCCGTGGTCCCGCCGACAAGACCCACGCGATGGCAGCCGCCAAGGACGCCGGGCTCGATACGGCGAGGATCGAGAAGGATATCGCCAGCCCCGAAGTGCGCGCCACCATCGAGGAAAACTTCAAGCTCGCCGAAGCGATGGGCATGAACGGCACGCCGAGCTACGTGATCGGCAAGCAGATCGTGGTCGGAGCGGTCGGCCTCGAGGGCCTGAAAGAAAAGATCGGCATCGCCCGCTGCGGCAAGGCGACGTGCTGAGCCTCGCTGCCCTGCACACCACTGAGATCGAAAGGCCGGCTCTGCAGCCGGCCTTTTTGTTTGGGCGATTTCTGCGGCAGACCCGTTCATCACGCGTTCAAGAAACAAAGCTGATGGAACCGGCGAAAGCGAGGAACCTCACGCCATCTGCTTTCGTTGTCGGCGCGGGCAATGCAAAACACGTGAGGAGAAATTCTATGACTAATCGCTTTTTGATCTCGGTCGCAGCGGCGGCTCTGATCGCCGGTACCGGTTTCGCCAACGCGCAGGGAACCGGCATGAGCCGTGAAGGAGGATCGTCGGCCGGTTCCACCGTGCAGACCGCGCCGTCGTCCGGACCCTCGTCCGCCGGCTCCGCCGCGGGTCAGATGAGCCACGAATCCACTGAATCGAAATCCCCCGAAGCGACCAAGCCTTCGTCGGGCATGAAGGCCACGCAGTCCGAGCAGAAATCGCCGTCTGCGGCGAAGAGCGAGCGCGCCGAGGACATGCAGAAGTCAAAGGGCATGAGCTCCGAGAACAACGCCAAGGGCGGAGCCAAGGACATGAAGGCCGAGGGTCGCGAAGACCGTAGCGGCAACATGAAGGCGGAAGGCCGTGAAGACAGCAGCAAGATGAAGGCCGAGGGCCGCGAAGACCGTAACGGCGGCATGAAGGCGGAAGGCCGCGAAGACGGCAGCAAGATGAAGGCTGAGGGCCGCGAAGACCGCAACGGCGGCATGAAAGCCGAAGGCAAGTCCAATACCACCATCGGCCAGGCCGGCGCCGGCGCCAAGCTCTCGACGGAGCAGCGCACGAAGATCACGACGGTGATCCGCGATCAGCACGTCGCGCCGGTCAACAACGTCAACTTCTCGATCTCGATCGGCACCCGCGTGCCGCGCGGCGTGTCGTTCCATCCGCTCCCGACCGAAGTCGTGACGGTTTATCCGGAGTGGCGCGGTTATGAGTTCTTCCTGGTGCGCGACCAGATCGTCGTGGTCGACCCGCGGACGCTCGAGATCGTCGCCGTGTTGGAGGCCTAACCAGACGCCGGCGATGGGTTCGGGGCGGGCAGCGATGCCCGCCCCTTATCCCGTGCTACGTGCGGCAGCCTCGCACTCAACCCTTAACCTTGGTTAATCAGCGATTTCCGTAGGTTCTGCACAGGTTTTTACGAATTGGATGAGGCATTTGGGGCAGGCGCACGGCGCCCTAAAGGCTTCCCCTTAGGCCTGTTGTTACCTATAACCCCGGCCACCTACAGCCCACATTGCCGGGATTTGAATGGCCAAAAGCCTTGCCGACAAAAGCCTTGCCGAGACCATCTACGTGCTTAACGGCCCGAACCTCAATCTGCTGGGGACCCGCGAGCCCGAGACCTACGGCCATGCGACGCTCGCCGACGTCGAGAAGCTTTGCGCCGACACCTCGGCGCAGTTCGGCCTGAAGGCCGATTGCCGGCAGTCCAATCGCGAGGGTGAACTGATCGATTTCATCCACGAGGCGCATGCCAGGAAGGCCGCCGGGATCGTCATCAACGCCGGAGGCTATTCGCACACCTCGATCGCCTTGCACGACGCCCTGGCGGCGGTGAAAATACCAACCGTCGAAGTGCACATCAGCAATATCTACGCCCGCGAGAGTTTCCGTCACCATTCCTTTACCGCGCGCGCCGCTTTCGCGACGCTCTGCGGCTTTGGCATCGACGGTTACCGGCTCGCGATCTCCGGTCTTGCCGCCAGGATCGGCGCCAAAGCAAAAGCCTGACTTAAAAAGCCTGACATAACCGCCCGTCATCCCCCTTACGAAAGTTCCGGATCCAGATCATGGCGCGCCAGCCTGACGACAAGACAGCCGCAAAATCCAAGAACGACGACAGCGCGCTCATCCGCGAACTCGCACTGCTGCTCGACGAAACCAATCTCACCGAGATCGAGGTCGAGCGCGCCGGCCTGCGGGTGCGGGTCGCGCGCAACGTCACTATTGCAGCTTCGGTGCCGGCCGGTTATCAGCCCGCCACTGCTGCGCTGGCAGCCGCGGCAGTCACGCCCGCCGCTGTCGCCGATATGGCAAAACATCCGGGCGTCGTGCCCTCACCGATGGTCGGCACCGCCTATTGGGCATCCGAGCCGGGCGCCAAGCCGTTCATCGAAGTCGGCGCCAAGGTGTCGGTCGGACAGACGCTTCTGATCATCGAAGCGATGAAGACGATGAACCAGATTCCGTCGCCACGCGCGGGCACGGTGACGCAGATTCTCGTCGAGGACGGCCAGCCGGTCGAATTCGGCGAGCCGCTGGTCATTATTGAATAGAGTTCGTCAACGTCAGGCGCTGCGATGTTCGACAAGATACTAATAGCCAATCGCGGCGAGATTGCCCTGCGGGTCCTGCGCGCGTGCAAGGAACTCGGCATCAGCACCGTCGCGGTGCATTCCACCGCCGACGCCGACGCGATGCATGTACGGCTTGCCGACGAAAGCGTGTGCATCGGCCCGCCGCCGTCGAAGGACAGCTATCTCAACGTGCCGGCGCTGCTGGCCGCCTGCGAGATCACGGGCGCGGACGCGGTCCATCCCGGCTATGGCTTTCTTTCCGAAAACGCCCGCTTCGCCGAAATCCTCGCCGAGCACAATCTGCACTTCATCGGACCGAAGGCCGAACACATCCGCCTGATGGGCGACAAGATCGAGGCCAAGAAGACAGCCAAGAGGCTTGGCATTCCCGTGGTGCCCGGCTCCGACGGCGGGGTCGGCCCCGACGATGACGCCATGGCGATCGCGCAAGCCATCGGCTTTCCGGTGCTGGTCAAGGCGGCGGCGGGCGGCGGCGGGCGCGGCATGAAGGTCGCGCAGAGCGCCGACGATTTGATGCTGGCGCTGTCGACGGCATCCAACGAAGCCAAATCGGCCTTCGGCGACGCCTCGGTCTATCTGGAGAAATACCTGCAGAAGCCGCGCCACATCGAAATCCAGGTGCTCGGCGACGGCCGCGGCGGCGCGATCCACCTCGGTGAGCGCGACTGCTCGCTGCAGCGGCGCCATCAGAAGGTCTGGGAGGAAGGCCCCTCCCCGGTGCTGTCGGCGGCCGCGCGCGCCAGGATCGGCGCCACCTGCGCCAAGGCGATGCAGGACATGAAGTATCTTGGCGTCGGCACCATCGAATTCCTCTACGAGGACGGCGAGTTCTATTTCATCGAAATGAATACCCGTATCCAGGTTGAACATCCCGTCACCGAGATGATCACCGATATCGACCTCGTGCTCGAACAGATCCGCATCGCCGCGGGCGGCGAACTGCCGGCGACGCAGGACGAGATCCAGATCATCGGCCACGCCATCGAGTGCCGGGTGAACGCGGAAAATCCGCAGACGTTCAGGCCCTCGCCCGGCAAGATCATGCAGTACCACCCGCCGGGCGGGCTCGGCGTACGGATCGATTCCGCCGTCTACCAGGGCTACGTGATTCCGCCCTATTACGACTCGCTGGTGGGCAAGCTGATCGTCCACGGCAAGACCCGCGGCGAATGCCTGATGCGGCTGCGCCGGGCGCTCGATGAGATGGTGGTGGAGGGTATCGAGACCACGCTGCCGCTGTTTCGGGCGCTGGTCCGCGAACCCGACATCATCGACGGCGATTATCACATCCACTGGCTCGAACAGTACCTGAACGGCAAGGTCGGCTGAGACCGGCCGGCGCCGCTACCCCGAGAAAAATTTTCCACGCGCTGGAACCGTTTGCGCCCACGCACGTTCTTGGCAGGCCGGGAACTACACCGCGCGGGGGAACGCTGAATTTCGCTGCATGAGACACTTGTGACGGTTGACGCCACGCGCCGGCGCGCGATTGGGCAAATCCTGCTGCTTGCGGCGGGATTTCTGGTGCTCGTCGCCATCAGCGCATCGTCGGTGATCTTCGTCAGCAAGGCTCGGGAAGACAGCGCCCTCGTGGTGCACACCGTCGAGGTCGAGAATCAGATCAACGCCGTGCTGCTGGAGATACGCCGGGCCGAGAGCGCCGCGCGCGGCTATTTGCTGACGCTTGGACCGGAATTCCTGAGCGACCACGACGCCGCCGTGGCGACAATCATGCCCGCCGTCGAGAAACTCGCGCAGTCGACGGCCGACAATCCGGTGCAGGTCGAAAACGCCAATAAATTGCGAACAGCGGTCAGGAGGAGGCTCGACCAGTTCGCGCGGGAAATGGACTTCATCAGGCAGAACCAACCGGCCGGCGCTGCCGCGCTGGTCCGCGAGGCGGCTGCGGAAAACAGCAGCGGCGCGATTCGCGAGGTTGCGGTTGCGATGCGCGCCGAAGAAGACCGCCTGTTCGCAGCCCGCAACGTTGCAGCCGACGTCAGCCAGCGCATCGCATCGACCGTCACCATCGCGGGCTCGGCGCTGGTGATCGCGCTGGCCGCCATCTCGATTTTCCTGGTGCGACGATCGGCGAGCGCGCGCGACAGCGCCGAGGCGCGGTTGCGCGACAACAACGTCAATCTCGAAGCAACTGTCGACGAGCGCACCGCCGACCTCCGCGAGGCCAACAACGAAATCCAGCGCTTCGCCTATATCGTCAGCCACGACCTGCGCTCGCCGCTGGTCAATATCATGGGCTTCACCAGCGAACTCGAGGAATTGCGCGCCGACGTCTTCCGGAGGATTGCAGCGCTCGGGCGCGCCGTGGGCACCGCCCCGGTGCCGGTGCTCGCCGGGGACGTCGAGCCCGACCTCGAGGGCGAAGACAAGCAGCTTTCGGAGAATTTCTCGGAAGCGCTCGGGTTCATCAAGTCATCGATCGCCAAGATGGATCGCCTGATCACCGCGATCCTCAATCTCACGCGCGAGGGGCGGCGCGAGTTCGAGCCGGTGCGGATCGACACCCGCGAACTGATCGAAGCCATTGTCACGACGGTAGCGCATCAGGCCGCGGAAGCGGAGGCGCAGATCCGCATCGAGCCGCTGCCGGAAATCGTTTCGGACCGTCTCGCGCTGGAACAGATCTTCTCCAATTTGATTGATAACGCGCTGAAATACCTCAAGCCGGGCGTGCCTGGCGACATCACGGTTCGCGGTCGCACCAAGTTGGGTTTTGCAATCTTCGAGATCGCCGACAACGGGCGTGGAATCGACCCCAAGGACCATCAGCGGATTTTTGACCTGTTTCGCCGCGCCGGGACCCAGGACAGGCCCGGACAGGGCATCGGATTGGCCCATGTCCGCGCCCTGGTACGGCGCCTGGGCGGAACCATGTCGGTGCAGTCGGAACTTAACAGCGGAAGCAGCTTCACGATAACGCTGCCTATCGAATGGGCAGCCAGCAACCGGAACAGGGATACATGAGCAAACCAGTTACCATTATCATGATCGAGGATGACGAGGGGCATGCGCGGCTGATCGAGCGGAATATCCGCCGTTCCGGCGTCAACAACGACATCATGCCGTTCACCAACGGTACACAGGCGGTGAATTACCTGTTTGGCGAGGATGGGTCCGGGCTCACCCACAAGGGCGAGGCCCTGCTGATCCTGCTCGACCTGAATTTGCCCGACATGACCGGCATCGACATCTTGCGGCGGGTCAAGGAGAACAAATATCTGAAATGTGCACCCGTCGTGGTGCTCACTACCACCGACGATTCCCAGGAAATCAAGCGCTGCTATGAACTCGGCTGTAACGTCTACATCACCAAGCCCGTGAACTACGAAAGCTTCGCCAACGCCATTCGCCAGCTCGGACTGTTCTTCTCCGTCATTCAGGTCCCGCCCGCCGCGCCATGAGTTCCCCGATGCCCACACTGCTGTACATCGACGACGACGAAGGGATGGCCCGGCTGGTCGATCGCGGCCTGACGCGGCTCGGCCTCAAGGTGGTGCTTGCCGCCGATGGCGGCGACGGGCTGGAGCGCCTGCGAGAGGGCGGCATCGACGTCGTCGCGCTCGATCAATTCATGCCCGGCCTCGACGGTCTCGAAACGCTGGAGCGGATCATGGCGATCCCGAACGCGCCGCCGGTGGTGTTCGTCACCGCCGCGCAGGACTCCAGCATCGCCGTGACCGCACTGAAAGCCGGCGCCGCCGACTATCTCGTCAAGGACACGCAGGGCGAGTTCATCCCGCTGCTGCAGGTTGCGGTCGACGGCGCGCTGCGGCAGGCGCAGATTCAAAAGGCCCGCGACGACGCCGAGGCCGAGGTCCATGCCTCGCGCGATCGCTATGCCGCGCTCGCCGCCGAGCGTGAAATGCTGCTGCGCGAGGTCAACCATCGCGTCGGCAACTCGCTGCAGATCATCGCCTCGCTGTTGCATCTGCAGGCCAATTCGAGCACCCAGGACGACGTCAAGGCCGCGCTGACCAACGCCATGGGGCGGGTCGCCGCCGTGGCGCAGGTTCACCGCCGGCTCTACACCTCGCACGACCTCAAGAGCGTGCTGCTGAACCAGTACCTCGATGCCCTGCTCGAGGATCTCAGGCGTTCCGCCGAGGGCAACCGGATGTCGCGGCTGACCCTGAAGGCCGAACCGGTGGAGATCGATCCCGACCGGGCGGTCGCGATCGGCATTATCGTCAACGAACTCGTGATGAATGCGGTCAAATACGCCTACCCCGACGGCGCAGGTCCGATTCACATCGACCTTACCGCGCACGACGACGATGTCGTGATGTCGATCGCCGACAACGGCGTCGGCCTCAACGTCAAGACCGATCCGCGCTCCACCGGCATGGGCCAGCGCATCGTCACCGCCATGGCGAGCAAGTTGGACGCCGATGTCGAGCGCGACCCCGGCCACGCCGGCACCCGGATCGTGTTGCGGTTTTGCCGCGTCAGCAAGGCCGCCGCCAAACCCGGCTGTGCGGCGGTGAGCTAGCCCCGACCGCCTCCGGCCTGCTATCCTGCGGGCATGACGTCACGCGACTCCGCCTCTTCCGAGATCACGCCCGAAGTGCTGCTGCGCGCCTACGCCTGCGGCATCTTCCCGATGGCCGAAAGCGCCGATGACCCGACCCTGTTCTGGGTCGAGCCGGAAATGCGCGGCGTCATCCCGCTGGACGGTTTGCGCGTCGCCTCGCGGCTCAAGCGCACCGTGCGCTCCGATGCGTTCACCGTCACCGTCAACAAGGCCTTCAAGGCGGTGATATCAGGCTGCGCCGCGCCGCAAGCCGGCCGCGACGACACCTGGATCAACAAGCGTATCAAGGATCTCTATGAAGGCCTGCACGAACTCGGTCATGCCCACAGCGTCGAGGTCTGGCAGGATGACGATCTCGCCGGCGGGCTCTATGGCGTCAGCCTGGGGCGCGCCTTCTTCGGCGAGAGCATGTTTCACCGCGTCCGCGACGCCTCGAAAGTGGCGCTGGTGCATCTGGTAGCGCGGCTGATCGCCGGCGGATTTGAACTGCTGGACACCCAATACGTGACCGAGCATCTGCGCAGCTTCGGCGCGGTCGAGATCCCGCGGCGGCGCTATACCTCGTTGCTTGACCGGGCGATCCGGGGCGAGGCGGATTTTGGCAGGCTGCGCGTCGATCGCCCGATCAGCGGCGAAGAGGCGCTGGAAATTATCGCCACGCGCGGGTGAGTGTCGCGCTTACCTGAAAATTCCGAACAGCCCGCCGGGCTGCTGCGGCGGTGGCTGCTGCTGCGGAGGCGGTTGCTGCTGGGTCTGCTGCTGCGGCAACGGTGGCGGCGGACGCGGGGCCTGTTTCGGCGCGGCGCGCTTCTGCGCGGGCGGTGGCGGCGCCGGCTTCGGCGGCTCGGTCGGCGCTGCGGTGACGACTGTCGTGTCGGGGCCTTTGCAGTCGGTCAGCCAGATGTCATAGATCGGGTGCTCGACGCCATGCAGGCCGGGGCTCGCCGCGAACATCCACCCCGAAAAGATCCGCTTCACCTCGCCCTGCAGCGTGATCTCGTCGACCTCGACGAAGGCGTCGGTGTTGGCGGCTTCCGTGGCCGGGCGGGTGTAACAGGCGTCGGTCTTCACCCGCAGCGCGCCGAACTGGACGGTTTCGCCGATATCCTCGTCGAAATTGATGATGCGGCCGGTGATCTTGTCCAGCCCCGAGAAGCTCGCCTTCTTGTTGACGATCTTCTGCGCCGGCGGCTCGGTGACGACCTCATCACCGGGCTGCAAGGTGGCCGGAGCCTGCGGAACGCCTTTGGGGTTCTTTTGGCCGGGCAGCGGATTGGCGCCGGGAGGGGCGACCGCGACGCCCTGGCCGGGCTGCGGCGGCGTCACCGCGATGCCCGGTTGAGCGTTCTGCGGGACAACGGTCGTGCCGGGCGGCGGCGCCAGCGGTTGCGACTGCACCGATCCGGGCGGTGGAACCGTCTGCCCCGGCAGCGGGCGGTTCGGCGCCGGCAGCAACCTGCCTTGCGGCAATTCCGGCACTTCCTCTTCGTCGTCGGGCGCCGGCTGCTGGTTGCCGCGCGGAATATTGCCGGGCGGGCGCGGCGAGGGATCGGAAAAGATATTGCCGATCTGCGCGCGCGCCGGCGGCGCAAGCGAGACCGTGGTGGCGGCCAGGAGGGCCGCAAAACCGGCTAGCGTAATGGTTCGAAGCATCTCGCGGCTTTAAAAGGCGAATCGGGCTCGCGACATAGTACAGACTTATCCGCCGCTCGCAGGTGACCCGGTTAACACGCCGAATACGGCGGGGAAAGGGCGGCTTTTGCCCTCCCCGGGGCACTGGTCAGCCCGCGTTCCAGATGAAATAGTCGGTCCCGATCAAGGTTCGCGCGCCCCCCGCCGAGCCCGTCAAAATCCGGGATAACCGGATGAGCCCGGGAGGATACGAACAACCCCATGTCCGATCGAATTCGTCTGGATGGCAGGGTCGCCGTCGTGACCGGCGCGGCCGGCGTCATCGGAACCGCGACCCTTCGGCTGCTCGCCGAACGCGGCGCGCGCATCGTCGCGGTCGACCGGAGGGCGAGCGACCTGGAAGATGCCATCAAGGGTTTGCCAGCTTCGGCGCAGGCGCTGCCGATCGCGGCCGACGTCACCCGCGAGGACGAGGTCGCCGGCTACGTCCGCGCCGCCGTGGACCACTTCGGCACCATCGACGTCTTCTACAATAATGCCGGCGTCGAGGGCGACGTCGCCCCGATCACCCAATACCCGCTCGAAGCGTTTCGTCGTGTCCTCGACGTCAACGTGGTCGGCGTGTTTCTGGGGCTGAAGCACGTGCTGCCGGTGATGCTGAAGCAGAACAAGGGCTCCATCATCAACACCGCCTCGATCGCGGGACTGATCGGCTCAGCCGACATCGCGGTCTACAGCGCCAGCAAGCATGCGGTGATCGGGCTGACCAGGAGCGCCGCGCTGGAATGCGCGGGCACCGGCGTGCGCGTCAACTGCGTCTGCCCCGGCCTGATCGACAGCCGCATGCTGAGCTCCATCATCCAGGGACGCAATCCCGGCAACGCGCCGGTGCCGAACGAAAAGGTGGTGGAGCGGATTCCGGCGCGCCGCCTCGGCCAACCGTCCGAGGTCGCCTCCATCGTGGCCTTCCTGGCCTCCGACGACGCCAGCTATGTCTCGGGTTCGGCCTACACCGTGGACGGTGCCTGGACCGCCGGCTGAGCATTCCTCCGATCACACAAGCGCAACATCAAACAGGTTTCCCAACATGCCCGTTACCCTCGACCCCGATGCCGCCGCCGTATTCAAGGCGTTTCAGGAAGCCGGACGCCCGCCTTACGAAACGCTGAGCCCGAAGGAGGCTCGCGAGTTCTATCTGGCCGGCCGCCCCGTCACCAATCCCGAGCCGCCCGAACTGAAATCCGTGGAGCCGCTTTCGATCCCCGCCCCGCACGGATCGATTCCGGCGCGCGTCTACACGCCGAAAGCGCCCAGGCTGGCAGCCGGCCTCGCGCCGTGCCTTGTGTTCTTTCACGGCGGCGGCTGGGTGATCGGCGATCTCGATTCCCACGACGTGGTGTGCCGCAAACTCGCCGACGAAGGCGGCCTCATCGTCATTTCCGTCGACTACCGCCTCGCGCCCGAGCACAAATTCCCCGCCGCCGTCGACGACGCCATCGCCGCGACCAGGTGGATCGCGGACAATGCGGCGAAGCTCGGAATCGACGCGGAGCGCCTTTCGGTCGGCGGCGACAGCGCCGGCGGCAACCTCGCAACCGTCGTTGCCATTGCCGCGCGCGACGGCAACGGGCCAGCGATATCAGGACAGGTACTGATCTATCCGGCGACCGATTTTGCGATGACACATCGCTCGCATTCGGAGCCGGAAACCAGCATCCTGCTGACGCATACGGTAATCAAATGGTTTCGCGATCATTATCTCAACGGCGCCGCCGACGTGCACGACTGGCGCGCTTCACCTGCACGCGCCACCACGCTGATCGGTCTGCCGCCGGCCTATGTGCTGACCGCGGGCGCCGATCCCTTGCGCGACGAAGGCGACGAATACGCCCATCGGCTGAAGGAAGCCGGCGTCGCCGTGACCTGGCGGCATTTTCCCGGCCAATTCCATGGCTTCTTCACCATGGGCAAGCTGTTGCAGCAGGCCAATGTCGCCGCCAGCGAAATCGGCGGCTGGCTGAAGGCGCTGAACCAGGGCGTGAACCCATAAATTCGGAGCGGTTGGCGGACGTCCGATCGTGAGCCAAGTCCATTCTGGACGAACTCTCGCCCATTGTGACGTCGCCTACGCCGCATGACGGACTGACCATACTCGGTTGATCCAGATCAACGTCCCCCGCACCGCCGTCAGGAAAGGCTTTGCTTGCCACCAGGCTTGGGGCGAACGCATAGGCAACACCACCAATCCTGCTGCTACCGGGTTTCGGCCCTGCGGCCTACGCAAGCAGACGTTCGGCGGCCTCGAAGGCGGTGCCGCGTTTTGCTTCCGAAGAGCTGCGGAACGAAATCGGTCCAACCGCAGGCGCGCCGAAGGGGTGCACTCAGATGCCTCTCTGGTTGATTCCGATGATATACGCCGCTGCGAGTTTCTTCGCCGGGATTACACTGCCACGACTTGAACAGGCATACTTTCCATACTCTTCCGGCATTTCCGCTGCCTCGGCTCAGGCATTCCTTTCGGCTGTCGCTTCCGGCATGATCACGCTCACTGGCATCGTGTTCACCGTCGGCCTGGTCATGGTGCAGTTCAGTGCCATTGCCTACTCACCGAGGCTCGTTCTCCTTTTAGCTCGCGACCCAAAGCTGTTTCATTCGCTAGGGGTGTTCATCGCCACGTTCACTTATTCTCTTTCCGTTCTGCTCCATGTCGATCGCAATGGGTCCGATGTCGTGCCGCTGATCTCCGGCCTCGCCGTCGCCGGACTGCTCTTGCTCAGCATGTTGCTGTTTTCCGCGCTGATGAAAGGCTTGAGCGACCTCCAGATCACCAACGTGCTCCACGTCATCGGCGACAAGGGTCGCGAGGTCATACGCGAGATGTTTCAGCGCCTTGACGAGAAAGCAAATGGTCAACCGAAACGTGGACCAGAGACGTGCGATGTTTCTGAATTGGGTCCGGTTGTCCAGACGTTGAGGTATTTCGCCGCGCCGCGCACGATTGCAACTTTCGATGTCGACGATCTGGTTCGCCAGGCACAACAGGCCGGCGCTGTCATCGTGATGGCATGCGGGGTCGGCGATACCCTTGTCGACAATTCACTGCTGTTGCAGGTTCATGGAGCCAAAACTGCGCTGCCCGAACGCGACCTCATGCGGACCATCCACGCCGGGTTTGAACGGACGTCCGAGCAGGATCCGAAATATCCCATTCGGCTGCTGGTTGATATCGCCATCAAGGCGCTGTCGCCGGCGATCAATGATCCAACCACGGCGGTCCAGGCTATCGACCAGATCGAGGATTTGTTGCGCCGGCTGGGACGGCACGATCTGGACGCCGGCTATGCCCGCGATGCCGATGGCGTTCTGCGTCTGATTTTCCCGATGCCTACCTGGGAGGACTATCTGGTGTTGGCATTCGACGAGATTCGTCACTACGGCGCGGATTCGGTGCAGGTGATGCGCCGCCTGAGGTCGGCGCTCGTCGGGTTGGCCAATTCGACGACGGCCGAAACGCGGATCGGGGCAGTGAAGCGATATCTCAAGCAACTCGATTTGACCGTGGATCGCTCGGATCTCACTGGGGATGATCAGGAAACGGCGCGCCAGGAGGATCGGCAAGGCCTCGGCCTGCCACGCCGACAAGGAAATTCCACTTGATCGAAGACATCAGCTCGGGGGCTATTCGCGTCGATCTTGCGATGTCTACGGCATGTCCGCTTGGGGGGACCGGCTCAACCCGGTCGCGCGCGACCGGAAGCGGACTCCTGTGCACCCTTCGTCGCACCCGTCCAATTCATTGATAATTCATTGACCGGATCATCCGGTCTGCCGCTCGCTGGTGCTCGCGTGGCCTGCGAATGTTTCTGTTCGTGTCATGCAATCTGTAAATGTCCGTCATCCTCGCAGCATAAGAACGCGCCTGTTGTCGTTACTTTCTTAAATCCAACAGGAGAAAACTATGCTGAAAACAGCGCTTCCGCGCAGGCTTGGCCTGCTCGGCGTGTCCCTTGCCGCCCTCGCGCTTTCGCCGGGCGTACGCGCAGAGGACGCGATCACGCACATCAAGACCGCGTCGCCGATCAAGCACGTCCTGATTATCGTCGGCGAAAACCGCAGCTTCGACCACCTGTTCGCCACCTATATGCCGAAATCGCGCGACGAGCGGGTGTTGAACCTCCTGTCCGAACACATCATCAAGGCCGACGGCTCGCCTGACGAGAAATTCGACCGCGCCCACCAGTTCCAGGTCACGTCGGCACCGAACGGCGCGAGTTTCTTCATCAGCGCGCCATCCTCCAAAAAGTCGCTGTATGCAAAGCTGCCGGCGCCCGACCTCGGCGGCGTTCAAAACCCGACAGGCGCGCCCATTCTCGGCATCCCGGGCGGCGATCCGGGCCTGCCCCCCGCCGACCAGTTCCTGTTCGGCACGGGTGGCACGGGCCTGCCGGTCAGCGTCGGTCCGGACACGCGCATCACCAATGTCAACAACCTGCCGCCCGGGCCGTTCCTGATGACCGGGCCGAACATGCCCTATGACGCCTATACCGCCGACACCATCCACCAGTTCTTCCAGATGTATCAGCAGATGGATTGCGCGATCGACAGCGAGCATGTCTCCCGGCACAATCCGACCGGCTGCCTGCACGACCTGCAATCGTTCGTCACCACGACCTATTCGACCGCGCCCGGCGGCACGCCGCACGATACCGGCCAGACCATGGCGTTCTTCAACATGCAGAAGAACGATGTGCCGTATCTGAAATTCCTCGCCGACCACTACAGCATGAGCGACAACTATCATCAGCCTGTGATGGGCGGAACCGGGCCGGACAGCGTTCCGCTCGGCTTTGCCGATCAGGTGTTCTTCAGCGACGGCAACGGCCACCCCGTGACGCCGCCGGCCAGCAGCATCTACAATCCCGATCCGCTCCCCGGTACGCTCAACCAGTACACGACGCGGAAGCAGTGGTTCAACTGCTCGGACCAGAACCAGCACGGGATCAAGCCGATCCTGGATTACCTCAACAAGCTGCCCTACCCCGTGCAGACCAAATGCGATCCCGGCGCCTATTACAACGCGGTGAACGTCAACCCGGCCTGGACGCCGCAAGGCACGCCGAGCGGCGCCGGCTCCATTCCGCCGGTCACCATGACCAGCATCGGCGATCTCCTGAGCGCCAAGCAGATTCCGTGGAAGTATTATGGCGGCAGCTACAATGTTTCCGGGACCGGCGCTCCGCTCGACGGAATCTATTGCAATATCTGCAACCCGTTCGAGTACCAGGTGAACTATCCGGCGATGCGCGCCGACCACATGCGTGACGTCACCGATCTCTTCAACGATCTCAAGAACGGCACCTTGCCGGCGGTGTCCTATGTCAAGCCTGATGGCGCCATGGACGGCCACCCGGCATCGTCGAAGTTCAACCTGTTCGAGGAGTTCACCAAGAACATCGTCGAACTCGCCCAAGGCAACAAGGAGCTGTGGGAAAGCACCGCGATCTTCGTTACGGTTGACGAGGGTGGCGGATACTACAACTCCGGCTTCATCCAGCCCGTCGATTTCTTCGGCACCGGGCCGCGCATTCCGATGATCGCGGTCTCGCCGTTCTCACGGGCCGGCCACATCACCCACGTCTATGGTGAACACTCGTCCTTCGTGAAGTTCGTCGAGCGGAACTGGTATCTCGGCAAGCTCAGCGCTCGCAGCCGCGACAACCTGCCCAATCCGCGCACCGGCGACGACAATGTCTACGTTCCCGTCAACATGCCGGCGATCGGAGACCTGTTCGACATGTTCGATTTCGACAGGGACCATGACAACGGTCATGATCATGATCATGACCATGACCACGATCGGGGCGGCGACCGCCACTAGTCGATCGACCAATTGAACGAGATCAGGGCCGGCAGTCTTGCCGGCCCTGAAATTCTTGAGCGTTGCGCCGCCGCTATTCGTGCGCAGCGACGGCGCGAACGACCACCTGCAGGGCTTCAGGCCGGGCGATCATGTCGGCGTGCTTCATGCCCGGCACGATCGTGACCGGGATATCCACGCCCAGGCGCTGCAGCAGCGGCGCGAATTGATCCGCGACCACCTGCTCGTCGACATCACCGACGAGGATGGCGGCCGGCTTGCGCAGGTTTTTCAGGTAAGTCTCATAGAGGCGGCCGGCGCCGAAATTCGTCGACAGCCGATAGGAATAGCTGACAGTCGTGTCGCGCGACGGATCGGCTGATACCGCATAGCTGATGACGGGCCATCCGTCGAACCAGTGAACGCCGGCGCGGCCGAGATAGGCGATCGTGATCAGGCGCGGCAGCGCGATGTTGGCCCAGCCGCCGGCGTTCGGACGCCACGTCGCCGCACCCGGCAGGATCGGAGCCAGAAACACGTAGCGGTCGAACAGGCTGCCTGAGGGACCGCCGGCGAAGCGGAGGGTAAATCCGGCGCCCGCGGAAAATCCGACCAGCGTGCGGGTCTCGCCGCTCTTCGCCGACCCGAGCCGGGTAACAAAGTCCACGAGATCGTCATCGATCTGCCCGATATAGTCGATGTCGCCACGCCGCCCCGATCCGCCGTGTCCCCTGATATCCAGCACATAGGCGGTCACGCCGGCGGCGCGCAGGGACTCCGCGAGCGCATGCATGCTGGTCCCGGGGCCGGCCGAGCCATGGACCAGGACGGCGATTTTGTCGGGCTCGGCAGGATAGGCATAATATTGCAAGGAAGCGCCGTCCCGCGCCTGGAATTGCAGGGGCGCCGGAATTTGCCGGGAGTCGATCCGCTTGAGGGAGTCCGCCATGGAGGCCATCGGCGGCGGCGAGACCGGGGCGTCGAACGCAATCACGGCAACGGGAATGATCGCTGCGACGATCAGCAGGCAGATCGAGACGAGCAGCAGTTTGTTCATCGTTCCCGTCCTCCTCAGGCGACGCGCTGTTCCGGCTTGAGCAGGCGGTAGTGCAGCCGCGCGTAATTGCCGAGCATCTTCACCGCGCCATTCAGCGCCAGCGCCAGCAGCGCGACGCAGCCCATGCTGCCGGCGAGCAACCCGATGCCCGCGCAGGCGCGCAGCACCATGGCGGCGATCGAGGCGAAGTGTCCGACCTTGAAGAGGCTGAGCAGCAATCCGATGCCGACGATCCCGAGCACGAAGATCACGAGGCCCATGACGAACATCGCCAGCATCACGGCGAACAATAGCGGCAGCAGGAACAGGATATCGACCGCGGCCAACCCGCCAATCGCCAGCAAGACGGCGGCCGAATTGCCGAGGCTGCGGTGATTTTCCCAGCGGCGCAGCCCGCTTTCGGCGCGCAATTCCCGCGCCAGCCGTCTGGGATCGCCAAGCGCCGTGGCGACTTCCTCCTCGCTTCGCCCTGATGCGCGGGCTTCCTCGAACCAGGCGACGTAATCGGCGAGGATGTCATCGACCTCGTCAGGTGGAAGTCCCTCGAGACCATCGCTGAGGGTGCACAGGAAGGCGTCGCGGTTCATCAGCTTTCTCCCAGCAACCGGTTGACCGAATCCATGAACGCCCGCCACTCGCGCTTCTGCGCCGCGAAAGCCGCGCGGCCGGCCGAAGTGAGGCGATAGTATTTTCGCGGCGGGCCGCTGCTCGAACTCGGCCAGACGGGTATCGACCAGCCCGTCGTTCTGCATCCGCCGCATCAACGGATAGATCGTCCCCTCCCCCATGCCGACGCCGTCCGCCAGCGTGCTGGCGATCTCATAGGCGTAGCTTTCCCGGCGCGCCAAAAGCGCAAGCACGCACAGTTCGAGCGCGCCTTTCTTGAGCTGGATCTGGATCGACTCGGTCATCGAAGCCGTGAGCGTGAGCGTTGACGGAGATATATATAACACGGTACATACTAATGCAAGGTACCTGTCAATGCAATACCCGAAAATGCGGACCCGGCAGCGCCAGGCCGTGTCGTCCCGATCGGAGAGACATCGGGGCGGCGCGTCGATCTGCGGAGGGCTGCATCCGACGATGTTCGCGCTCAGGTCTCGTCGAGCCGGAAATAGACGGTAACGAGATTTTACTTCGCCCGGCGGGAGCGCTGGCGCATGGTTGCGTTCCGCAAACCTGACCTCCCCGGCCAATCCTTTCGATGTGGCCCTCCATTCGAAAGCCAAATGCCCTTCCCTTTGCAAAGTGTCGCGGCCGCTCCCGTGAAGGGGCTGGCATGGCTCGGTGGACAGGGCACGCGCGCGATCGCCGCGCTGGTGTTCATCGGGGTGGCGGTGCCGCCGGCCGGCGAACTGCTGAAACCTTTCGTCACCGAGGCGATCTTTCTGCTGCTCTGCATCTCCTTCATGCGCGTCGACATCGGCGCGTTGCGCGATTTGCTGCGCCGGCCGGGCATCGTCGTCGCGGCGACGGCCTGGACCATGCTCGGCGTGCCCCTGATTTCCGGCGCGGGCTGTCTCGCGGCCGGCCTCGACACGCACTCGCCGGACCTGTTCCTGGCGCTGATGCTGCAGGCGGTAGCCTCGCCGATGATGGCGGCGCCGGCGCTGGCCGCGGTGATGGGCCTCGACTCGACGCTGGCGCTGATCACGCTGGTCACCAGCACGGCGCTGGTGCCGTTCACGGCGCCGTTGTTCGCCTACGTTTTCTTCGGCACCGCGCTGACACTGTCCCCGCTCGGGCTCGGGCTGAAGCTGGTGGCAATCCTCGCGGGATCGCTATTGGTCGCAGGTGCCGATCCGGCGCAGCGTGGGCGGAGCCGCCATCGCGCGGCACAAGGCTCCGATCGACGGCCTCAACATCCTGGTCCTGTTCGTGTTCGTCGCGGCCGTGATGGGCAACGTGGTCGGCGGGTTCTGGGCCGATCCGCTCAAGACGTTCGAATTGACGCTGCTCGCCTTCGCGGTGTTCTTCGCACTTGTTGGCGTCACCACGCTGGTGTTCCGGATCATCGGCCGTGAGCGCGCGCTGGCGCTCGGCCTGCTGGTTTCCCAGCGCAACATGGGCCTGATGGTGGCCGCGACGGACGGCGTATTGCCGGGGACGACGTGGCTGTATTTCGCGCTGTCGCAATTCCCGATCTATCTGTCGCCGCAACTGCTCAAGCCACTGGTCGTGAGACTGAGCGCCGCGGCTTCTGGTCTTCCCCGATAGGCGGCCGCAATCGCTTAGTGAAGCAGCCCGTACTGCATGATGTAGACGGCCGCGCCACCCAAATAGCCGATGAGTGCCAATCCGCTGATCCGCTTAACATACCAGAAGAAGTGAATTTGCTCGAGACCCATCGCGGCCACACCCGCCGCTGAGCCTATGATCAGGATTGAGCCGCCAGTTCCAGCGCAATAGGCAATGAACTCCCAGAGGAAGCTGTCGGTTGGATATTGCGCCAGATTGTACATGCCCATCGATGCCGCCACGAGCGGCACGTTGTCCACGATCGCGCTCAAGAGGCCAAGCAACAGCACGATCGCGTCTTGCCGACCGACATGCTGATCGAGCCATTTTGCCAGCGTCTCCAGGACGTGCGTGTGCTCCAGAGTGGCCACCGCCAGCAGAATCCCGATGAAAAAGACGATCGATGCCATATCGATCTGCTTGAGCGCGTGAACCAGGGTCAACGGCTTCTTCTCGTCCGCCTCCTTGTCGCGATGCAGCCATTCGCCGGCCGCCCAGAGAATGCCGAGCCCGAAAAGTATTCCCATAAACGGCGGTAAGTGCGTGATGGTCTTGAAGGCCGGCACGGCGATCAAAAGACTCACCCCCAAATAGAACATCAGGTTGCGCTCAAATGGATTTGCCCGGAGGGTCGTGCGTTCATGACTATGCGGCGCACTGATTTCCTTTCCCTTGAGCAGGTAGCTTACGGCAACCAGCGGAAGCAGCAGATTGACCACGGAGGGGAAAAACACTCCCTGGATGATGGACAACGGCGTGATCTGACCGCCGATCCAGAGCATGGTGGTTGTGACATCGCCGATGGGTGACCAGGCGCCACCAGCATTGGCGGCGACCACAATCATCGCCGCGAAAAACAAGCGGTCTTTTTGGCTGCCCGATATTTTCTTCATCAGCGAGATCATGACGATCGTCGTCGTCAAATTGTCCAGCACGGCACTCAGAAAGAAGGTGACGAAGCAAATAACCCACATGAGAGTGACCTGCTTCTTCGTGCGGATCTGCGACGTGATGACCTCGAAACCGTTGTGAGCATCGATCACTTCGACAATCGTCATGGCGCCGATCAGGAAAAATACAATTCGAGCGGTGATCGCTACGCTGTCGTTGAGTTGCTGTTCGACAAGCGCGTGATCGCCGCTCAGCATGGCGTACACGCTCCAAAGCAATCCGGCGCCGAGCAAGGCCGAAGCGCCCTTGTTGATCTTGATCGGATGCTCCAGCGCGATGGCGGCGTAGGCGATAATGAAAATTACGACAATTGCGCCGAGCAAGGTCTGCCCCTCAATGATCTTGCCGTATATCCACGATGGAACAGATACACGATGTCATTCGATAATTCGATTTTTGTTAGCAAGACAATTAGCCGCACTCCCCCTCGACGACGAGCGCAATAATCACGCCTGCTCGATCGAAAACGGGTGTTCGGATTTGTTTGCAGCAAAAAAATGCCCGGCTTGCGATGTGGAAACACAAGCCGAGCCGAGGTTCGAACACCTCGAATGAAGTGCATAAACATATCCCGACCGCAGAACGTTGCAAAGGTTGGCAGACTGGTTGGCCCACCATTGCCGCCTTGGGCACAACGCGTTTTTCGTCGGTGGCTGCTAAGCGCCTATATTCGTCTTTAGTCTAAGATCGCATGAAAATAGCGGCAATCCATCCTTTCCAGCGCGAGCCCGGCATAAATCCGGAGATTGTGGGGTTGATGCCTGGTGAGGTCCGCTCCAAACTGACGGAAAATAAAAAACGCCATTCAATTCCGGGAAACATCGCAGGGAGAGAACAATGAAAGTGCGTCCAGACACGCCAGCGACTCGCCGCGCCGTTTTAGGTGGCGCCGCAGTTGCAGGGGCGGCAATCATCAGCGCGCCCTACATCCGCAATGCCGAAGCCGCCGAAACGACCACCTGGAAGGTCCAGACTTCCTGGCCGGCCGGCGTCGGGCTCAACACATTCAAGACCTGGGCCGCAACGATCAAGGAGAAGACCGGCGGCGAGCTGGAGTTCAAGCCTTTCGCCGCCAAGGAAGTGGTCGGCGACTTCGAGTTGCTCGACGGCGTGAAGAACGGCGTGCTCGAGGCGATGAACTCTTTCACGGTCTATTGGGTCGGCAAGGTGCCGGCGACCGCCTTCCTGTCGTCATACCTGATGGGCCTGCGCTATCCGCATGAGTGGGACGTATTCTTCTACTCGAAGGACGGCCTGAAGATGGCGCGCGAGATCTTCGCCAAGCAGAACATCATGTATGTCGGGCGAATCCATCACGGCCCGAACATCATCCATTCGAAGAAACCGATCCGCTCGATCGAGGATTTCAAGGACCTCAAGCTGCGGGTTCCCGGCGGCATGATCGCCGAGGGTTTCGCGGCGATCGGCGCCAAGACCACGCTGCTTCCAGGCGGCGAGGTGTTCTCGGCGCTGGAAAAAGGCACCATCGAGGCGGCCGACTACACCGGCCCCGCCGTCAACTGGGATCTGGGATTCCAGCAGGTCACCAAATACATCTGGATGGGACCGGTCGGACTCGAATCCATCTATCAGCCGGTCGACCTGATGGACTTCTGCGTCGGCATGAACCACTGGAACAAGCTTTCACCGAAGATGAAGGCCTGGGTCGAGCTCGAGGTCGAGGCCTACTCGGCGCTGCATCACGCCGCGATCCAGAAGGCCGACATGGAAGCCTGGCCGAAATTCGCCCAGGCCGGAACGGAGATCAATCGTCTGCCGGCTTCGGATCTCGAGAAATTCCAGCGCGTCGCCGTGCCGATCTGGTTCAAGTGGGCCAACAAGGACAAGGACGCCGCTCGCGTCTTCAAGGCCCAGCTCGAGGTGATGGAATCGCCGACCTTCGGCTACGTCACCCCCGATATGTATCAGGGTCAGAAGCTCGATCTCTGAGGCTGCGGGCGGCGGCGCGGGGTCGCTGCGCCGCCGTCGGTTCTGTCACGGGAGCGGCGTGGCGCGGCTCCTTTTGTTCGGGTCGGAGACGTCCGCCATCCGCTGCGGACGTGGGGATTTTCGGGGAAACTGATGCCCAGCCTTCCGTTTGTGCTGCCCCATTGGCTTTACTGGGGCACTCTCGTCGTCTTTCCACTCGTCGCCATGTATTTCGTCCAGCGCGAGCGCCGGCGCGGCGTTCCCAGAGGGCCGTCGCTCTTCATCGCCTACATCTTCTGGCTCTGCTCCGGCTTCATGGGCTTGCATCGTTTGTACCTGAGGAACAACTGGGGCTTCGTCTTCATTCCGGTCTTCCTCCTGATCCTCCACACCACGGACGTCATTCGCGACCGGCGCGAGGATGTCTCACGCACCCGGGCCGCCGTCGGCGCTGCCACCTCCGAACTCGATCGCGCGAAGATTCCGGCCGGCGTGACGCCGACGCCGCAGATGCAGGAGCGCCTGGCCAAGGCCGAGGCCGCGACGCCCAAGATCAAATCAGATTTCGAGGAGGCGCAAGCCGACCTGATGCGCTGGCATGGCTACTCACGCTGGCTCGCGATCCTGATGGCCGCGATGCTGCTCGGCGACGCTATCCTGCTGCCGGGCCTCGTGCGCAAGCAGAAAATCCGCGAAGCCGAGCGAGCGGACGAACGCGCCGCCCGAGATCGTGCTGCCGGAGGTGTCGCAAGTCGGCACGCACGAGGATCCGACGCTCGGATCTGCACACGCGGTTCACCGACGCGATCGAATGGGTGAACATTCGCGCCGGCGAATACGTCGCCTATTGGGCCGTGATTTCGGTGTTCGGCTATTACTACGAGGTGATCGCGCGCTTCGCGTTCAACTCGCCGACCAACTGGCTGCACGAAAGCATGTTCCTGATGTACGGCATGCAATACATGCTCGCCGGCGCCTACGCCTATCAATGCGACCAGCACGTTCGCGTCGATGTTTTCTACGTGAAATTTTCGACGCGCGGCAAAGCCATCGCCGACATCATCACGTCGGTGTTCTTCTTCATCTTCGTCTTCACGCTGTTTTTCACGAGCTGGCGCTTCGCCATGGACTCGTTCAATCCGGGCGGCACCGGCGAAGTCTCGTTCACCGAATGGGGCGTGCAGTATTGGCCGGTGAAGCTGATGATGCCGATCGGCGCGGCGCTGCTGGCGCTGCAGGGCCTTTCAAAGCTCATCAAAGATATCGTCATCCTGACGCGTGGGAGAGCCTGAGCCATGGGTCTCGAAATCGATATCGCATGGCTGACACTGCTGCTGTTCGGGTCACTAGGGGTGTTGCTGGCGCTAGGCCTGCCGATGGCGTTCTGCACCGGCAGTCTCGCGGTGGTGTTCCTTTTCCTGTTCGGGAATTCGGCGATCCTGAACATGATGCCGTCGCGCATCTTCCCGTTCATGACCGATTACCAGCTCTCCGCCGTGCCGCTGTTCATCTTCATGGCGGCCATGCTGGAGAAGGCCGGCATCATCGAGGAACTCTTCGACGCCGTTTATAAATGGCTCGGCTCGGTAAAGGGCGGGCTTGCTGCCGCGACCGTGCTTGCCTGCACGGCGCTCGCCGCGATGGTCGGCGTCGTCGGCGCGACCGAAGTCACCATGGGCATGATCGCGTTGCCCGCCATGCTCAAGCGCGGCTATGACCAGAAACTCGCCTGCGGCTCACTGTTGGCCGGCGGAACGCTCGGAATTCTGATTCCGCCGTCAGTGATGGCGATCGTCTATGCGGTGGTCGCGCAGCAGTCGCTCGGCGAGTTGCTCGTCGGCTCGATCTTCCCGGGCTTCCTGCTCTCCGGGCTGTACATCTCGTACATCCTGGTCCGCTGCTACATCAACCCGAGCCTCGGACCCGCTTTGCCGCCCGAGGAGCGTGTCAGCACGCGGGAAAAATTCAGGCTGCTCAAGAACACCGTCGCGCCGCATCCTGCTGATCGTCCTTGTACTCGGCGTGATCTTCGTCGGTATCGCGACACCGGTCGAGGCGGCCGGCATCGGCACTTTCGGCGCGCTGTTCGTGTCTGCGCTGCACCGCCGCCTCAACTGGCTGGCTGTGCAGGAGGCCGCGATTGCGACGCTGAAAGCGACCGCGATGGTGATGTGGATTTTCTTCGGCGCAACGATGTTCGTCGGCTTCTTCATCGTGAAGGGCGGGCAGACATTCGTGGCGAACACGATCCTCGGCACCGGATTGCCGCCCTACGGCATTCTGATGCTGATGATGGTGATCCTGTTCGTGCTGGGAATGTTTATCGATTGGGTCGGCATTCTGCTTCTCACCGTGCCAATCTTCCTGCCGATCATGAAGAGCCTCGAATGGGGCGGTCTGTTCGGCCTGCCCGGCGTACGAACCGAGGATGTGCCGCTCTGGTACGGCGTCATATTCATGGTCAACATGCAGATGGCGTTTCTCTCTCCACCATTCGGCTATTCGCTGTTCTACCTGAAGAGCGTCGCGCCGCCTGAGATCACCATGGCAACGATCTTCCGCGCAGCGGTGAATTTCATGGCGCTGCAATGGCTCGGCGTCGGGCTCTGCATTCTATTCCCATCAATCGTCGTCTGGCTGCCGAGCGTTCTGTACGCGAGATAGGTGGCGTCAAGCTTGGCGCTTTTTGATTGCGTTGGTCACGCGAGCTCGCGACCGACTTTCTTGATGGCATCATCAGCTGGCACGAAACGATGTCCTGCCCGAAGAAGCTTTCAGACCGAGGCATGACGAAAATCCTGATTTTGGGCTCAGAAGTAACGCCACCACACGTAGACATGACAGATCGCCACTGAGACGATCATCATCGGAAAGGCATAGAGCGTGTAGGAGATGAAGCTGAACGGCACCTGGTTGCGTTCGCCGATGCCGGCGACCGTCAGATTGGCCGACGCTCCGATCAGGGTGCCATTTCCCCCCAAACACGCCCCCAACGACAGGCACCACCACAACGGCTGGATGTGATCGGCGCCACCGAAAGCCGGCGCCATGTTCTTGATCAGCGGGATCATGGTGGCGACGAACGGAATGTTGTCGACGATCGCCGACAGCACCGCCGATGACCAGAGGATGGCATAGCCCGCATGCGCCATATTGCCGCCGGTGGCGTTCACCAGCTTGCTGGCAAGCAAATTGAGCAACCCACCGACGTCGACGCCATGCACCACAACGAAAAGGCCGATGAAGAAGAAGATGGTGATCCACTCGACGTCGCCGAAGGTCTGATGGATATTGTGCGCGGCTTTCTCGCTTTGATGGGTCCAGTTGTCGAGCAGCATGAGTACTGCGGCGCCGAGCATGGCGATCGTGGCGGGCTCCAGATGCAGCGGGCGCGCGAGCACGAAGGCGATCATGACCAACGTCAGAATTGCCAGCGATTGCTTGAGCAGCGTCCAGTCGAGGATCGAATCGGCCGCATTCATCGCCATCACCCGGGCTTCGGCGTCGTGCGATGCCTTCATATCCTTGCCCCAGATGAAATGAATGATCGCCGCCTGCACCACCATGACGATCACGATCACGGGCGTCAGGTGAAAGACGAAATCGTTGAAGGTGAGTCCGACTTGCGAGCCGATCAGGATATTGGGTGGATCGCCGATCAGCGTCGCGGTGCCGCCGATGTTGGAGGCAAAGATTTCCGCGAACAGATAGGGATAGGCGGGCACTTTCAACGTGCTGCAGATTGCGAGTGTGACCGGAACGATCAGCAGCACCGTCGTGACGTTGTCGAGGAAGGCGGAAAGCACCGCGGTGGTGATTTGCAGGATAAACAGAATGCCGGCGGGATGCGCCTTCGCCGCCTTCGCCGACCAAATCGCGAGGTACTGGAACATGCCGGAGCGGCGCGAGATCGACACCAGAATCATCATGCCCGTGAGCAGCCCGATGGTGTTCCAGTCGATGCCCTTGATCGCCTCGTCCTGGTCGAGCACGCCAGTCAGGATCATCACGCCGGCGCCGACCAGCGCGACGATGGAGCGGTTGACCTTCTCCGACATGATCGTGGCGTAAGTGGTGGCGAGGACGCAGGTCGAGACCCACATCGGATCAAGGCCGAAATAGACGTGAGACACCGCCTGTGCGGCCATTCAATATATCCCCCAGTTCATGGGCGCTTGCTGGGCGCCGATCGGCACCGGTTATATGCCTTCTTGCGGGAAAGCGTCAGGGAACCCGGGCGCCGAGTCAATAACGCCGGCGTCGCTGCCGGCGCAGCCATCGGTAATCGCCATATACGGGCGACCCGGTGCGCGCATGCATCATGCGCCGGAATCCGCCCTTCGCGCACAGGAATATCGGGCGCTTCGGATGCAGAACCGCCGTACCTGGTCTTCCAAACGCCGGGTGCCGGTCGGCGAGGCTACGCCGCCCGGACTGTCGCGAGAAAACTCTCGACCTCCTGCTTCAGGCGCTCGGACTGCTGTGCGAGTTCGCCGGCCGAGCCGAGAACCAGTTCGGCAGCCGTTCCCACCTGGCCCGAGGCCTGCGTCACGCCGGCGATGTTTTGCATGACCCCCTGCGTGCCCTGCGCGGCCTGCTGCACGCTGCGTGCAATTTCCTTGGTCGATCCGCCCTGCTCTTCCACCGCGGCGGCGATGGTCGTGGCGATCTCGTCGATCTGGGCGATGGTGGCACCGATCTCGCGAATGGCCCCGGCGGTTGCCCCGGTCGCGTCCCGGATGGCCTGGATCTGATCGGCGATCTCCTCCGTCGCTTTCGCGGTCTGGGTCGAGAGTGCCTTCACTTCGCTTGCCACCACGGCGAACCCCTTGCCTGCCTCGCCGGCCCGCGCGGCTTCGATTGTCGCGTTCAGGGCCAGCAGGTTGGTCTGTCCGGCGATGTTCTGAATGAGCCCCATCACCTCGCCGATCTTCTGTGTCGCCTCCAGCAACCCGTCCACCATGGAATTGGTGCGGCCGGCCTGGGCAACGGCGCTTTGCGCCATTGATGCCGATTGAGCGATCTGTCGGGAGATTTCCTGCCCCGATGTCGAAAGTTCCTCCGCCGCGGCGGCCACGGTCTGCACATTCGTCGTGGTCTGTTGGGCGGCTGCGGCGACGGTGGTGCTCTGCCGCGTCGTCTCCTGCGCGATTTCAGACAGCGATTGCGCCGAACGCTGCATTTCGGTGGCTGCCGAGGCGGCCCCGGCGACAATTCCGCCGACACTTTTCTCGAACTCGCCGGCGATCCGGTTCATGGTCGATTTCCGATCCGCCACGGCGCGCGCCGCCGCCTCCTCGCGCTCGGCGCGGAGGCGTTCGGCGTCAATCAACCGGTCCTTGAAGACGGCGAGGCTACGCGAGATATGGCCGATCTCGTTACGGTGCTCAACGAATGGGACCTCAACGTTCAGGTCACCCTTCGCCAGGCCGTCCATCACGCCGCAGATCGCATCGAGCGGACGAACCAGGCCGCGACCGAGAGCGAATGCGGCCAAGCCCGCGACGAGCAACCCGGCCAGGCCGCCCGCCACGATCCACAGCGCGCGCTGGAACACCACCGCGTCGATATCGTCGGTATAGACGCCGGCCTGGATCGCGAGCAGTTTTTCACCCTCGCCATACCCGCCGGCATAGGTGAGCTTCGGAAGCTCGGGGCCACCCGCCGCCTTCGGCACCTGGTATTCGAGGAAACCGCCGCCGGTGCGGGCTTTGCCAACGATACTTTGAATCAAGAGCTGGCCCTGATTGTCCTTGTAGTCCCAGCGGTTGACATTGATGTATTTCGGATTGGCGTGGACATAGGTGACGCCGGCATTGCTGCTGCCGGCGCCGTAGACGCCGAGATAGTCGTTGGATTCGCCCCAGCGCATGGCGCCGATCGCATCGAAGGCTAGCTGCCTTGCCTGCTCCGCCGATATCTTGCCGGCTTTGGCTTCCTGCTCGTATTTCGCCAGAATCTTCTTCGCTGCCTGGACCAGATCGAACACCTTGGTCCGGCGTTCCTCGATGACGGTACTTCGGAGGATCATCACTTGCGCGGCCAGCGCGCCCACAAAGACAACGGTCAAAACCGCGATGATCATCGCAAAACGGTTGTAGACGGTGAGGTGTCGCATGAGGGGTCCCTTCGCGAGCAGAAGCGATCGGGGACCGTATCTCTTTACCAGTTAAGGCTTTGTTGAGAACGCCGTACAATCACGGAGGGCGGGAACCCCGAGGCCTGCGATCGGGCTACCCTGCCCGGGCCGCACGGCGCAGCGATTGTGGCGGCTGGCCGAAGGCGCGGATGAAGGCGCGGCGCATCCGTTCGGGATCGCGAAAGCCGGTTTGCAGCGCCACCCGCTCGATCGCTTCGCCGGAGGATTGCACGCGCTGCCGCGCCACCTCGATCCGCAACCGTTCCACCGCCTTCGACGGCGTGGACCCGGTCTCGGCGATGAAGGCGCGGGTAAAATGCCGCGAACTCATTCCGGCCTGCTCGGCGAGATCCTCCACCGTCAGCGGCGCGTCGAGATGCTCGCGCGCCCAGCTCAGGAGCGCGCCGAAGCGGCCCGCGGGCGCCTTCAATTCCAGGAGCGAGGAGAACTGCGACTGCCCGCCGCTGCGGCGATGATAGAGCACGAGCTGGCGCGCGGTCTGCCGCGCGATCTCCTCGCCGAAATCCTCCGTCGCCATCGCGAGCGCAAGGTCGATGCCCGCGGTGATTCCGGCCGAACTCCAGATATCGCCGTCGCGGACGAAGATCTGGTCGGGCTCCCACTTCACCCTGGGAAAGACGGCAAGGAATTGCCGCGTGCGCCGCCAATGGGTGGTGGCGCGGCGGCCGTCGAGCAGGCCGGCTTCGGCGAGCATATAGGCGCCCGAGCAGACGCTGGCGATGCGCGCGCCGCGTTTTGCCATCGCCCGCACGAAGGCGAGTGTCTTCGCGGATTTCGCTGCGGCGTCCACGCCCTCGCCGCCCGCCACGATCAGCGTCGTGATCGTGCCGGCCGCCTTCAGGCCGCGCGCCAGCATCTCGACGCCGGAGGAACTGCGCACCGGGCCCGGCGTCTCCGCCAGAATCCTGATCGACGGCGGGTTGCCCGCAAGGCGCATCGCGATCTCGAACACCGAAATCGGACCTGCGGCATCCAGCAACTGGAAATCGGGGAAGACCAAGACGCCTATCATGTTTCCGGCGATGTCCTGAAATGAGGGAAATATGGCATTTCGGACAAGAGCCGACCATGGCAGGATATCGGTGTCAAGGGCGGGATCGCCTCGACACCCACGGTCGCCATGCCCGGGTCGGACCCGGCCATGACGCGAGGGGACGCGCCGCAAAGCTCGCAAGCAACCTCGAAAGGTTTTCTCATGTCGGCGCCGCTGCAGATCGGTCTCGTGATATTTCCGAAGGTGACCCAGCTCGACCTCACCGGGCCGGTGCAGGTGTTTTCGGGCGTGCCGGGCGCGAAGCTGCATCTGATCTGGAAGCGCATCGAGCCGGTCGGAAGCGATTCCGTGCTGACGCTGACGCCGACCACCACCTTTGCCGATTGTCCGCAACTCGACGTGATCTGCGTGCCCGGCGGCGCCGGCACCGACGACATGGTCAATGACGCCGACATGCTTGACTTCCTGCGCAGGCAGGCCGCGGGCGCGAAATACATCACCTCCGTATGCACGGGATCGCTGGTGCTGGGCGCGGCCGGCCTGCTCAAGGGCTACCGCGCGGCGACACACTGGACGGCAATGGATTTTCTGCAGGCCTTCGGCGCGACGCCGACCAAAACACGCGTCTGTATCGACCGCAACCGGGTCACCGGCGGCGGCGTCACCGCCGGCATCGATTTCGCGCTGACGCTGGTGTCGATCCTGGTCGACCGCAAGACCGCCGAGGCGATCCAGCTCGGGCTCGAATACAATCCGGCGCCGCCGTTCAACTCCGGCTCGCCCGACACCGCGCCGCCGGAAATTCTCGCGCTGGTGAAAGAGAAGATCGCGCCAAGGCAAGCGGGCCGCGCCGAGGCGATCCATCGCGCCGCCGAACGGTTGGGCAGCGCCGTTCCGGCGGGATGACCGCGTTCGTCAGAACGCGTTCAACACGAAAAGAAAAAGGCCGCCCGGTTTCCCGAACGGCCTTTCCTGTCCCACGGTAGCTGCACATTGACGGGCGATTTCGGGCGTTCGTAACCGGGGGCCTATCTCCCGGCCAAATCCTGATCGGCAGCCGCTGCACATCGGGGCAGTCGCGAACTGTTGCCCGAACCGACGCGATGGTTTCCCACCTCCGTAAGATGATTGATTGAACACCGGCTCCGTCCGAACCTCAAGGACGCGGTGAAAAATGTCCCCGCTGATCCCGTTATTCACAGGCTTCTGTCGGTCGGCCCCTAAAGTGCCGGCTATTTGACGAGCGAACACCCGCCATCTGCCATCGGTCGAAATGCCTGATCGGCTGGAATGGTCGAGATCAGCTTGTAGTAATCGTAAGGATATTTCGACTCGTCGGGTTTCTTTACCTCGAACAGATACATCGGATGAATAACGCGTCCATCCTGACGGATCGCGACATTGCCGAACAGTTTGTCCTTGCCCTTGAATTTTTTCATCTGCGGCACGGCATCCTTCGCGTCGTCGCTTCCGGTAGCGGCTACGGCGTTGAGATAGGCGAGCGTTGACGCATAGACACCGGCCTGATTGCCGCTCGGCATCTTGCCGTTCATGCCGGGTCGCGCGGCAAAGCGTTTTGCAAACGCGCGGGTGTCGTCATCCATGTCCCAGTAAAACGCCTCCAGCAGTTGCAGTCCCTGCGCGACCTTCAGCCCCATGCCGTGCACATCGTTGACGAACAGCAGGAACGCCACCAGGGTCTGGCCCCCGGCTTGAACGCCGAATTCGCCGGCCTGCTTTACCGCGTTGATGGTGTCGGCGCCGGCATTGGCGAGTCCGATCACCTTGGCCTTTGAGTTCTGCGCCTGCAACAGCAGGGATGCGAAGTCGGCCGTACCAAGCGGATGCTTGCTCGAGCCCAACACCTTGCCGCCATGCTTCTCGATGTAGTTCGTGGCTTCGGCCTCGATGCCCTGGCCGAGCGCGTAGTTCACCGTGAGGAAGTACCATTCCTTGCCGCCGCGGGCCATCATCGCGGCCGCCGTGGTGTTGCCGGTCGCCCAGGCGTCATTGACCCACTGGATGGTGTTCGGCGAACAGGCCTTGCCGGTGAGATCGGAGCTAGCCGTCGACGACGCCAGGAACGTCATCCGGGAGTCGCGAACCAGCGAATTGATGGTGAGACCGACAGCCGAATTCGGCACATCGACAATGGCGTCGACGCCGTCGACGTCAAGCCATTTGCGGGCGATCGCAGAGCCCACGTCAGCCTTGTTCTGGTGGTCGGCGTAGACGATCTCGACCTTGATGTTTTTGCCGCCGCCGTTGAAATCTTCCGCCGCCATGCGCGCGGCCTCCACCGAACCCATGCCGTTGGTGTCCTGGAAGATGCCCGGAAATGTCGTTGAGCACACCGACCCGCACCACATCGCCCGAGATTTCGGCGCGCGCGACATCTGACGCGGCGCATGACAAGGCAAGCGCCGCGCAAATACCAAGAGCCTTCATCGTTTTTTCCTCCCGAAATTGTTGTTCAGATTTGCCGTTCCTGCAGTCACGGGACGAGAGCGTCGAGACCGGTGGGCATTGAGATGGTCAGGCCGGTCTGATCGTGACCGGCAGACTTTCGAGCCCGCGCAACGTGTTGTTGTAGCAGGCGCTTCACTGGTCCGGTGATCTCGATCGATCCGACTTTGCGTGCGAGCGCCGCCATCATCACCTCGCCTTCGAGGCGCGCGACCAGCTGACCGACGCACATATGAATGCCGGAGCCGTAGCCCACATGCCCCGAAGTGCGGCGAGTGATGTCATAGCTGTCGGCGTTTTCCCAACGGCGGGGATCGCGGTTGGCGGCGGCGAGGAACATCAGCACCTTCTCGCCTTCGCCGATGGTGTGTCCGCCGATCTCGACCGTCGCGCGTGGTGGTACGAAAGAAGGTCTGCACCGGACTCTCGAAGCGGACGGCTTCCTCGAATGCGTTGCGTGACAGCGACGGATCGCCGCGCAGCTTCGCGAATTGGTCGGGGAAGCGCGCGAGGCAATAGATGGCGGCGCCGATGCCGTTGACGGTGGTGTCGATCCCCGCCGAAAGCAGCGAACGCACCAGCAGCGGGGCCTCCTCGTGGGTGATATCGCCGGCGTCGGCGCGAGCGTGAATGCAGGCGCCGAACCCGCCCGGTGCGAGATTCTCGCGCTGGCATTGCGCGGCCACATATGACTGATGCGGCACCGAGCGTTCGATCGCGTCCTGGCGCAACTGGTTCGGCGGCCCGAATGCGTTGAATACCAGGCTGGCATAAGGCAGGAGGTTTTCGCGTCCGTCCTGCGCAAGGCCCATCGCATCCGGGAAGACCGATAGCGGATAGGCTTCGGCGAGGTGGGCGATTGCATCAAAGCTGCCGCGTGTCAGCAGTTCGTCGACCTTGGCCTCGGCGAGCGCGGTGAAATGGCCGCGGAGCGGCTTCATCGCGGTCGCCGACAGGACCTGGTTCAATACCCCACGGGTTCGCGCATGCGCCGGCGGGTCGGCCTCCAGAATGATGCTTGGTGGCCGCCACGGCTTCTCCTTCGCAAAGTCGCTCAGGCCGACGCCACGGCTGGAGCAGAAGGTCAGAGGATCGTTCAGCACGGCGTGCACTTGCTCGTATCGCGCAACGCCATAGACGCCCCATTTGTCGAGATAGACGACCGGGCCTGCTTCGCGGAGCTTCTCGTGCGTCGGAAAAGGGTCAGCGAAGAACTCGATCGAGAACGGATCGAAGTCGAGATGCGGAATGCCGGGAGCGGCGCCGTGCTCCGGGGTCATTGCTGGCGCGACCATGGGGGACCTCCTGCATTATGTTCTTGCGGAGCGGTATGGGGTGTCTCTATGTCTGAAGGCTCTGAACGTTCCGGAAGGCCATGAGCAGAAACAGACAGCCTCGCAATTTGCGCTCCGCCGCAGTGGGCAAGGACGGACAGGCCGAACAGGTGCTCGATCTCGACCGCTATGTTCCGGCGCTCGTCACCTTCATCGCCAACAAGCTGTCGCGTAGCGCAACCGTGCTTTACCAGAAGCGCTTTGCAGTGAACGTCACGGAGTGGCGCATCCTGGCGCTGTTGGCGATCGAGCCGGAAATTTCGGCCGCACGCATCTGCCATGTCATTGGCTTCGACAAGGGTCCCGTCAGTCGCACGCTGACGGCCATGAAGGAGCGTGGGCTGCTCGCGATCAAGATCGACCGTGAGGACGGACGCACCTATTCGATCTCGCTGACCGCGAAAGGCATGGCTACGCATGACGCGGTAATTGCGGTCGCGCTCGAACGCGAACGCCGCTTGCTTGCCTGCCTCGACAAGCCCGAGCGGGAAACACTCATCAAGTTGTTGCGCCGCGTGCACGGCAATCTTGCCGCCGTTGATAGGGTTGGGGAGCGCGAGGGAGAGCCCTAAACAGAAGGCAGGAGCCGTGCATTCGCTGGATGTGCGCGCGCAGTGGCGACGCTCACGATTTTCCGTTGAGCAAAGTCGTTTGCTCATCCACTCCTCCCCGGACAGGCATTTTTTTGTGCCTTATTAGTGTAGCCGGAATACCAGAAGATCGTTGCTTTGGCAACAAGATCATCGATCGTCAGGCAAGCCGCGTTCCCGCGTTGATGACCGCCCGCGCAGCTTGGTCGAACGGTGTTTCGACAAGATCAGGCAATGTCGCGGTGTTGCAACTCGAACTGGCGGCCAACTATCAGGGCTGCCGCCAATGGGCCGGGCCCGGGTGAGTCTCAGCTTCCCGGGGTCCAGGGCTGGTAGTCGCCGGTGGCCTTGGGCCGGCGGCCGCTCGCCAGCGTCGAGCCGGATGGGCGGTAGGCCAGGGGCGTCCCGGTCATGTTGGGGACATGCGGCTTTTGCCATTCGCGCGGGGTGTAGTTCTCTTCGGTCGGCGCGACGTCGACGGTATGGTGCATCCAGCCGTGCCATTCCGGCGGAATACGCGAGGCCTCGGCCAGGCCGTTATAGATCACCCAGCGCCGCTCGAAGCCGAGCGTCGGATCGATCTTGCGCCCCTTGGTGCGGTAATAGCGGTTGCCCTGCTCGTCGCTGCCGACGAACTCGCCGAACCGCCAAGTCCACAATTGCGTGCCGAAGGTCTCGCTGTTCCACCAGGTGAATAGCTTGAGGAAAAACTGTTTCATGAGGCCTGGCCGGTTCGAGGACAGCTGCGCCCTGATGCCACCGGCAGGCCGAATTGTCCAGCAAAGTCGCCTGTCCCAGCTCATCGATCGGGGGATGGGAGCCACCGGCTTTTGGCGTGACCGTCGCGGATTAGGCGCAATCCGTTCATTCCGCGTACAGTTCCGGTCTGACAGGTTCGCGGCCGGCGCACAGACGAGTGCGCGGCTCGGGAACGACCGGCTCGTGAGAGGGTCGCGCCGTGTCCCGCAGATGGAGCCGAAGATGAGCAAGTTGAAAGTAGTGAGTACCGCTGCCGCAATCGCCCTGACCATGGCGCTGGCGGCGCCGACCGCAAGTTTCGCGCAGGGCCACGGCGGCTGGCATGGTGGCGGTTGGCACGGTGGTGGCGGCTGGCATGGCGGCGGCGGCTGGCACGGCGGTGGCGGCTTCATCCCCGGCGCGGTCGCCGGGGCGATCATCGGCGGCGCGATCGCGTCGGCGCCTTACGGCTATTATGGCGGCCCGAGCTATTATTACGGGCCGGGCTATGACGAGGGCTATTATGACGAGGGCCCCGTCGTCGCTGCGCCGCCGGCCGGCGGCGGCGATGCCGAGGCCTATTGCATGCAGACCTATCGCTCCTACGATCCGCGGTCGGGGACCTATCTCGGCTATGACGGCTACCGGCACCCCTGCCCGTAACCTGCCTCGCCCTGTCGATGCGAAAGGCGGCGCACCGCTCGCGCCGCCCCCCGGGTGATAACCGCGGCATCACCCCCAAAACCATTCAAGTAAGCACTGTCGCGTGCAGACACATCGCTCCCGCTCGGACCTAATCGCTCGGTAAATGAGACGCATAATCATTCCTGCTCCAGCGATGAGGGGGAATTTTATCTTGCCGCGCGTTCTTGTAGTGGATGACGACCCATTGGTTTGCGGAGCCATCGAGGCCTGTCTTCAACGTCAGGGTTTCGAGATCACCGTCGCGGACGGCGGCGCGGCCGGCCTGCGCGCGCTCGAAACGGCTGCGTTCGACGTGATGCTGATCGATGTCTTCATGCCGCATATGCGCGGCTACGAATCCATTCGCATCTTCCATGAACGGGCCCCGACCATTCCGCTCATCGCCATGTCGGGCTACGCCTTTGCCAACCTCGCAACGCCTTCCCGTGACTTCCTGGCGATGACCCTCCAATACGGCGCAACACGTTCGCTGCGGAAGCCGTTCAGGCGGGGTACGCTGGTGGCGGCCGTCACCGAATGCCTGATCAACCCCTCCAGGGCCGTTAGCCCCTAGGATAATGCTGCCGGCGTCCGCTTGGACGAAGCGGCTCGAGCGCCTGGCAAGCGTGGATCGTTATCCAGGGGATTGGCTCCGGGTCACCGGTCCTGCGACCATTCGATCCGGTCAAATACCATTCCGCGTCTGATCATTTCGGCTTCGAGAGCATCCGCATGCTTCTTCCACTCGGCGGTCTCCCGCACGCGAAAGCGGGCCTCTTCGCCCAGCCTGTTCAACTCGTCGTCGGCAGCCAGCGCTCCACGCGCGCCAAAATACATCATGGCGAGGCTGTCATTTGTGAATGCGTCGTAGTCCATCGGAGAACACATTGTTTGCCAAATGCGGTCTCGTAAGAGACGGGCCATAATGCCTGCGAAAACCAGATACGGATGATGCGCGGGTGGGCAACGGATTTCAAACGTTAACGTAAACCGTCAGGGTTACGTGGTCGGCATCGGCGCCTTAAGACCGCGTCGCCAGCACCACGCCGGCGAGCGTGAACACGAGCGCGGCGATCTGGCCGGGGCCGAGCGGTTCGTGCAGTGCCACCGCCGAGGCGACCACGCCGATGACAGGCACCGCCATGGTGCCGATCGCGGCGACCGAGGCCGGCAGCCGGGCGAGCGCCGCAAACCAGCTCACATAGGCGACGCAGAACTGGATCACCGTGGAATAGACCAGGAGGATCCAGCCGAGCCGGGTGATCCCTCCCGGATCGGCCTTCTCGATCAAGAGGCCGATGATGACGATCGGGAAGCAGCCGATCCCGATCTGCCAGGCGGCGGCGGACAGCGGCGGCAGATTGAGCGGCAGCTTCTTCGCCAGCACGGTGCCGACGGCAAAGCCGACCGCGCCGCCGAGCGCCATGATGATTCCCGGCAGTTTGGCCACGCTGGCCGCAAAACCATTGCCGCCCATGATAGCCGCGAGCCCCGCGAACGCCATGACCAGCGAGATCACCCGCAGCAGGTTCGGCCGTTCGCCGAGGATCGGCCAGGCCAGCATCGAGGCCCATACCGGCATGGTGTAGGCGATCAGCGCCGCCTCGCTCGCCGGCAGCCAGAGCAGCGCCAGCCCCATCAGCACCATCCAGCAGGCGACGTTGAGGATGGCGGCGAGCACCAGGCGCGGCCACAATGGGCGCGGCACCCGCAGGCTTTGCCCGGTGAGCACGGCAAGCCCGGCCAGCAGCGCCGCACCGATCACGCCGGTCGCGCCGCGCAGGATCAAAGGCGGCAGCTCGCCGAGCAGGAACTTGGTGACGGGCCAGTTGAAGCCCCAGCCGACCGAGGTGATGGCGAGGAACATGAGGCCCGCGGGCGTGATGCGCGCACGCGCGGACGGCTTCTGGAGTGTCATGGGGAATCAACCGGTGGGAATTGGGGGCACCTTGCCGGTTATTCGCCCAGCCTGCCATTGGCGGGCGGGCATGCCTGCCCGGCCCTGCCCGTAACGCCCCGTGAGTCTCGATCGGGCAACCCCTCGGGTGCAATAAATAGTTACCCTGTGAACAGCGGGCGGAAGCTCGAAAACCGCCAGGTCGAGACAATTTTTTCCCTTGGGAATCCCTGAGGACTCACTGATACTTGGACCCACAGAGAGCGCCTGAGGCCCCCTGTTTTTCCCAACTTTCCACCATATTTAGTATTTGATTCAGGAACTCATACTAATCCTTGACGGGCGCGAGGGAGTCGTCCTAGCTTTGGATCGTTCGGTGCCGGGTGGTTTTCAGTCCCGCCGGACGCTCCCTGACAGGGTTCCAGAATGACCACTCCGGCCGCCGGTTGAGGCACGGGTGACGGGCTGATGCGCCCTGAATTCTGGGCCCTTTCGGAGCGCCAAAAACGAGCCAAAATGGCTCAAGTGACGAGTTGGGGCGTTGAAGACCATGCCTGAGGAAAACGGAACGGGGGTGTTCCGTCAGGCCATGCGGCGGCGACAGCGGAACGGGCTCCGTTTCGCCGCCACAGAGAAACAGGGCCGGATCCACCGGTAGAGCTTGCGGGCGGGCAGGCCAGCGTCGTCTTCGACGTTGGTCCGGCCAGTCCGCATCGGGATGAACACCCGGCTGCGGCAATGCAGTCCGGTCAGATAGAGAACGGGGCACGACCAATGCGAATCGAACGGCGCAACACCACTTCCGGCCAATCACCCTATGCAGGGATTGATTTCAGATTGACGACATCGGAGATCCGCAACCCCGACGGATCGGTGGTTTTCCGGCTGGAAAATGTCGAAGTGCCGGAATTCTGGTCGCAGGTCGCCTCCGACGTCTTGGCGCAGAAGTATTTCCGCAAGGCGGGTGTGGCCGCACGCCTGAAGAAGGTCGAGGAAGAGACCGTGCCGTCCTGGCTGTGGCGCTCGGTGCCGGATACCGCAGCACTCGCCGACCTGCCGGAATCCCAGCGTTATGTCTCGGAACTCTCGGCCAAGCAGGTGTTCGATCGCCTCGCCGGCTGCTGGACCTATTGGGGCTGGAAGGGCGGCTATTTTGCCAATTCCGAGGAAGATGCCCTCGCCTTCTTTGACGAGCTGCGCTTCATGCTGGCCAAGCAGATGGTCGCGCCGAATTCGCCGCAATGGTTCAACACCGGCCTGCACTGGGCCTACGGCGTCGATGGTCCCGGCCAGGGCCACCATTACGTCGACCCCTTCACCGGCAAGCTGACCAAATCGAAATCGGCCTACGAGCATCCGCAGCCGCACGCCTGCTTCATCCAGGGCGTCAATGACGACCTCGTCAACGAGGGCGGCATCATGGACCTGTGGGTGCGCGAGGCGCGCCTGTTCAAATACGGCTCCGGCACCGGCTCGAACTTCTCCCGCCTGCGCGGCGAAGGCGAGAAGCTGTCGGGCGGCGGCCGCTCGAGCGGCCTGATGAGCTTCCTCAAGATCGGCGACCGCGCCGCGGGCGCGATCAAGTCAGGCGGCACCACGCGCCGCGCCGCCAAGATGGTGGTGGTCGACGCCGATCACCCCGATATCGAGACCTATATCGACTGGAAGGTGAAGGAGGAGCAGAAGGTTGCCGCCCTCGTCACCGGCTCCAAGCTGAACCAGCGCCACCTCAAGGCGGTGCTGAAAGCCTGCGTCAACTGCGAAGGCTCGGGCGACGACTGCTTCGATCCCGAGAAGAACCCTGCCCTGCGACGCGAGATCAAGCTCGCGCGCCGCGCCATGGTGACGGACGCGATGATCAAGCGCGTTATCCAGTATGCGCGCCAAGGCTACAAGGATATCGACTTCCCGATCTACGACACCGACTGGGATTCGGAGGCCTATCTGACCGTCTCCGGCCAGAACTCCAACAACTCCGTGTCGCTGAAGGATGATTTCCTCCGCGCCGTCGAGACCGATGGCGACTGGAATTTGATCGGCCGTACCAGCAAGAAAGTGACAAAAACCCTGAAGGCGCGCGACCTCTGGGAAAAGATCGGTTACGCCGCCTGGGCCTCGGCCGATCCCGGCCTGCACTTCAACACCACCATGAACGACTGGCACACCTGCAAGGCATCAGGCGACATCCGCGCCTCGAATCCGTGCTCGGAATACATGTTCCTGGACGACACCGCCTGCAACCTGGCGTCCGCCAACCTCATCACCTTCTACAACACGACGACAAAACTGTTCGACGTCGATGCCTACGAGCATCTGTGCCGGCTGTGGACCATCGTGCTCGAAATCTCCGTGATGATGGCGCAGTTCCCGTCGAAGGCGATCGCGGAATTGTCCTACGAATTCCGCACGCTGGGCCTCGGCTTTGCCAATATCGGCGGCCTGCTGATGACCATGGGCTTGTCCTATGACTCGAAGGAAGGCCGCGCGCTGTGCGGCGCCCTGTCCGCCATCATGACCGGTGTCGCCTACGCGACCTCGGCCGAAATGGCCAAGGAACTGGGCCCCTTCCCCGGCTACAAGAAGAACGCCGCGCACATGCTGCGGGTGATCCGCAACCACCGCCGCGCCGCCCACGGCGAATCGCGCGGCTATGAGGCGCTCGCCGTCAGCCCGGTGCCGCTCGATCACGCCTCGTGCAAGCAGGCCGACATCATCGAGCGCGCCAAGGCCGCCTGGGACAGGGCGCTCGAACTCGGCGAGATCAGCGGCTTCCGCAACGCGCAGACCACCGTGGTGGCGCCGACCGGCACCATCGGTCTCGTGATGGATTGCGACACCACCGGCATCGAGCCTGATTTTGCGCTGGTGAAATTCAAGAAGCTCGCCGGCGGCGGCTACTGGAAGATCATCAACCGCGCTGTCCCTGAGGCACTGCGCGCGCTCGGCTACCGCGAAAGCGACATCGCCGAGATCGAGGCCTATGCCGTTGGCCACGGCTCGCTCTCCAACGCGCCGGCCATCAACGTTTCCACCTTGAAGGCCAAGGGTTTTACCGACGAAGCTCTGGCGAAGGTTGAAGCAGCTCTCCCCACCGCCTTCGACATCAAGTTCGCCTTCAACAAGTGGACCTTCGGCGAGGATTTCCTGCGCGATACCCTGAAGATCGACGCCGAAGCCATTGCGGCGCCGAACTTTGATCTCCTTACCGCGGTCGGTTTCTCCAAGCGCGAGATCGAGGCCGCCAACGTCCACATCTGCGGCGCGATGACGGTGGAAGGTGCGCCGCACCTGAAGGCCGAGCACTACAGCGTGTTCGACTGCGCCAACCCCTGCGGCAAGATCGGCAAGCGCTATCTCTCCGTCGAAAGCCACATCCGCATGATGGCGGCCTCGCAGCCGTTCATCTCGGGCGCGATCAGCAAGACCATCAACATGCCGAACGACGCCACCGTGGACGACTGCAAGGAAGCCTATCTCTTGTCCTGGAAGCTCGCGCTGAAGGCCAACGCGCTCTACCGCGACGGCTCGAAGCTGTCGCAGCCGCTGAACTCGCAGCTCATCAGCGACGAGGACGAGGAGGACGACGGCATCGACGCCTTCCTGGAGAAGCCGATGGCCGCGCGCGCGACGCAACTTTCCGAGAAGGTCGTGGAGCGGCTGGTCGAGCGCATCGTGGTGATGCGCGAACGCGAGAAGATGCCGGACCGCCGCAAGGGCTATACGCAAAAGGCCGTGGTCGGCGGGCACAAGGTCTATTTGCGCACCGGCGAATATGACGACGGAAGGATCGGCGAGATCTTCATCGACATGCACAAGGAAGGCGCCGCGCTTCGCTCCTTCATCAACAACTTCGCCATCGCCGTCTCGCTCGGTTTGCAATACGGCGTGCCGCTCGAAGAGTATGTCGACGCCTTCACCTTCACCCGGTTCGAGCCCGCCGGGCCCGTGCAGGGCAACGACAGCATCAAGTACGCGACCTCGATCCTGGACTATGTGTTCCGCGAACTCGCGGTCAGCTACATGGGCCGGTTTGATCTCGCCCATGTCGATCCCTCCGAGTCGAATTTCGACGCGATGGGCCGGGGTGTCGAGGAAGGCAAGCAGCCGGAGCAGCCCAACAACAAGTACCTGTCGAAGGGCCTGACCCGCTCGCGCACCGACAATCTCGTCGTCATGCGCGGCGAGCCGCAGACCGACGCCCGCAGCTCCGGCAACGTCACTTCGCTGTCCTCCCACGGCGCCACGGCGCGGGCCGGCGATGCGGTCGAAGGCGCCGTCGCGCTGAAGCAGGAAGTGAGCCACGACCTCTCGCCGACCGAAAAGCTCGAAGCCATGCAGTGGAGCAAGGCGGGCGCCGCGGCCCAGGCCGCGCCGTCAAAAGCCGAACGCCGGGCGGAAGCGAAAGCAAAAGGCTATGAGGGCGAGATGTGCGGCGAGTGCGGGAATTTTACGCTGGTAAGGAATGGCACCTGCATGAAGTGCGATACGTGTGGGTCTACGACGGGGTGCTCGTGAGAAGTCCAAGCGAGCGATGATGATGAAGCTAGAGATCAAGCCCGATCGATTGTTAGGGACTAAGATGGGGAGGCCGCTCGAAAGAGCGGCCTCTTTGACAACCTGACGACATGAAAAAAGCTCATCCGAAAAACTGCGGTTGCGCGCAATGTAGCGATAAGAAGCCCTTTGTCCCTCCTGAGCATCTACTTTCAAAAATTGCTGCGGGAGAAGTTGTTCTATTTGTGGGCGCGGGCATAGGCGCACAGTTGAAATCACTAATTGCCCGAAAGACCGTAATCTACGTGGGATACTCGCTATCCGACGAGAACTATCTTCGCCTTCTCCGCAACATATCCAAAATGATGGAGGGCAACATACGACAATCGTACTTCGTATCGCCTGAAATAGACCCAAAGAAGCTCTCCTCAGCACCTATTCCTTTGGTGCCGATCGAAACTGACGGGACGTATTTCTTTGAGCAGTTGAGAGAAGAACTAACTGAACGCTGCGGGATCATTCGAGAAGAGGCGTTCGATTGCTGCGATCTGTTCATTGATGAAGTTGCCGAGAAGCATGACAAGACCGCGGATGCCTTCATCAAAACACAACATCCCTTGCTGATCTTCATCCTGGGTTATCAGGATGGACTAATACATTCTCTTCAAAGAATCGCACGAATGCGAAAGACCGGAGAATATCATTCGACCAGCGCCTTTCTCGCGCGCATGCAAGGATATGATCGAAAGATATACGAGTTTGAAAAAAGGAAAGACTTTTGGAACTCTGCATATGCACTTGGATACCAAAACGGTCTATTGTTTCTGGCATTGAAGTCAAGCAATAGCAGGGCACCCAATCCGCCCTACCCGCTACGAATTACGCCTTGCTCGCCGAAAGCGAGCGAGTAGCCCGGATGAGCGCAGCGACATCCGGGACTACTCCAACACCGCCCCGGATTGCGCTTCGCTCCATCCGGGCTACAGCTTCGCTGGCAAATCCGCCCTGCTTCGTCACGCGGCCTTGGCGACTTTTTCCGGGGCGGCCTGCTCCATGGCGCGCATATAGAGGTCGAGCATACTCTCGCGCTCGTCGCGCTCTTCCTCGTCCTGCTTTCGAAGTTTGACGATCTCTCTGAGGATCTTCACGTCGAACCCCTCGCCCTTGGCCTCCGCAAATACTTCCTTCTTTTGCTCGTTCAACTCCTGGATCTCGCCGTCCAGATTTTCGATCCGTTCGACGAACGCGCGAATCTTGCCGCCGGGAATGGTGACGTCAGACATGGTGCCTCCCTGATGAATGGAAACGCGAAAATGCCCGCAAGAGAATAACCAATGTGTTAACCTCCGACGCAGGACCGAAAGATGATTAACGGCGCTCAGGTTCCGTTATCGTGCCCCACGCCCTCCAACAAAACACATGTCTAGCAAGTAGCCCGGATGAGCGAAGCGACATCCGGGACCTCTCCAACACCGCCCCGGATATCGCTTCGCTCATCCGGGCTACCCGCGTTTCCACACCCCACATGTCAAGAAAAACCAACAGCCTCCTCCGCCTCCTTCGCCGCTGGCGGCGAGGCGCACGGTGGGCGCGAGGCAAGCTTGCGAAAGCACCGCGGGCAGCCCGGATCGCGGGCGTCGTCGCGATCCTGCTTGCGACGTTCACGCTGACGAACGTGATTTATCACGTGATCCACAAGCCGACCGAGCTGTTCTTCTTCGTCGGCCATCGGCTCGACAAGGAGCCGCCCGAGACGTGGCGGCAATACGGTGCGCTGTTCCGCAGCTATTCGACCCGTTCGATCACGCCCGAGCTATTGGCCGCGCTGGCGCAGGTCGAGAGCTCTGGCAATCCGGTGGATCGCACCTACTGGCGCTGGCGATGGAGCCTCAATCCGTTCGCGATCTACCAGCCCGCCTCCAGCGCGGTCGGCCTCTACCAGACGACCGATCCGGCCTACGCCGAGGCCGCGCGGTTCTGTATCCGGGACCATGTCGTCACGGATGCCGGCTGCGGGTTCACCAGCCTCTATTTCCGCGCGCTCCCGAGCCATGCCATCGAACTTGCATCGGTGTATCTCGACCGCCATGTGGCCGATGTTCTCGCGCTCGCGGGCGATGTGAAGCCAAGCCCGCAGCAGAAGCAGGATCTGGCTGCCTTCATCCATCTCTGCGGCGCGGGTCCGGCCACCGCTTACGCCCGCCGTCACTTTCAGATGATATCAGGCGAACGCTGCGGCGATCATCTCGTTGCGGCCTATATCTCGGGGGTCAACGCGATGAAGCGGCAGTTCCTGCGCCTCGCAGCCGATGGCGGCAATTAGCTCCGCTTGCGCAGCCCGGATGAGCCAGCGGGTCGCGCGAATGCGCGCCCGGTGACAGGCTCCGCGACGTCAGGGACACTCTGACCACTCAATAAGATTTGAGGATGTCCAGGTCGTGCGGAATGCGCATCGCACCCTATCTGTGACGAAAGAGGACGTCGTCCCCTGTCTTCGACAAGAGAGGATCAATCATGATGACGACCAGACTGGCGATCGCCGCGCTCATGGCCCTGGGGTTGGCGGCTACGCCCTTGGCAGCGCAGGCGAAGAAGCACAGGCACCTCAGGCACTACATCTCGACCACGCAATCCGATAGTCCCGGGCTGTCGGAATCGTTGACGACGCCAAATTACGGGAGATCCGGATCTACTGTTGGAACTGTCACCGCTCCGTCAATAGGGTCATATAACTGGCCTTCGGTAGGCGTGACAAACACAGTCCCCACCTGGAACAACACCAATCCTGGCGTTCGCAGGTAAAAATCGCAGCAACCGTAGCCCGGATGAACGAAGCGAAATCCGGGACCTCTCGCCGCACACGCAGCCCGTAGGGCGGATTAGCCGAAGGCGTAATCCGCCGTTTACGGGTTCGGCCAAGACGGCGGATTACGCTTTCGCTACTCCGCCCTACCGGCTACGAATTAAGCCCTGCGACCGGAGGCATCACCATGAACGGAAATCGATACTACGGCGTCCGCGTCGAGGGCGCGAAATACGGCGTCGGTTTCGGCTCGGCGCTCGCCATTGCGATCTCCTATACCAACAATCATTCGATCCTGTGGGCGATCATCCACGGCATCCTGGGCTGGCTCTACGTGATCTATGTCGCGCTGTTCGCCTGATCGCAGGCCCGACAGCATGATCGTCAGGGCTATCGCACATGGCCCTTTGGTTGCTGCGAACCTGCTCGGCCTCGTGGTTCGAGACGCGCCGCAAGCGGCGCTCCTCACCATGAGGGTCCGGGATTTCACTGCAAAACAAGACCTCATCCTGAGGAGCCCGCCAAGGGCGGGCGTCTCGAAGGATGGCCGCAAAGGGACCGCCCACCAACTTCTTCCTCAAATGCGATAGCCCTGCCATGACCGTCATCTCCATCCAGTCGCAGGTCGCCTTCGGCCATGTCGGCAACAGCGCCGCGGTATTTCCTTTGCAGATGCACGGCATCGAGGTGATTGCGGTGCCGACCACGCTGCTCAGCAACCGGCCGGGTTACCCGACCGTCCGGGGCCGCGTGCTCGATGCGCAGCTGGTCGCCGATCTCCTGCTCGGGGTCGAGGAGCGCGGCGCGCTCGACACCTGCCGGATGATCCTGTCGGGCTATCTCGGCTCGCCCGGGATCGCCGCCGTGGTCGCGGATTTCGTGGCGCGGGCCAAAGCGCGCCATCCGAAGCTCATTTATTGCTGCGATCCCGTGCTCGGCGATCGCGACCGCGGCCTGTTCGTCCACGCCGGCATCCCGCCGCTGGTGCGCGACCTGCTGTGCCCGCTTGCCGATATCATCACCCCCAATCATTTCGAGTTCGAGTACCTCTCGGGGGAGAAGGTCACGGCGATCGATCAGGCGATCGCGCAGGCGCGAGCGCTGCGCGGTCCATCGACCGTCGTCGTCACCAGCGCCGAACTCTTGGGCAAGCCGGCCGGCGAGATCGAGACGCTCGCCATCGAACGGTCAAGGGCCTGGCGCGTGCGCACGCCGCAACTGCCCATCAGCCCGAACGGGACCGGCGATCTGTTCGCCGCGCTGTTCGCCTCCGCGCGCGTTTTGGGATCAGCCACGCCGGAAGCGCTTTCCCACGCCGCCTCCGCCATCTTCGCCGTGCTGGAGCGAACCGCCGTCAGCGGCAGCGAGGAAATGCGCATCGTCGAGAGCGCCGAGCTGCTGGTCCATCCAACGCGCCGGTTCGATGCTGTTGCCGTGGGTGGATCGTAGTTCGTAGGGCGGATTAGCGTCAGCGTAATCCGCCGTTGCAGATCAAAAGTGGCGGGCTACGCCGGAGCCTGTCATCGGGCCGCGCCTTGCGCGGACCCGTTGGGCTAACCCGCCCTACGCTCGCAGCGCACTCATGAATCGCGGCTGTCGTGGGCGATCTCACCCTCGGCCGTCGACCGCGACGCCGAGCGCTGTTTCACCAGGGCTTCCATGCCGTTCCTGTGCAGCCAGAGCAGCCCCGTGGCGAGCTGCCGCAAGTCGTTGCGTTCCGCGCCAACCGGCAGACGCCGGGCCCGGCGCAATGCGGCGGCCGCCTGCTCTTCCAACGTCGACAGATTGCGTTCCATATCGTGTCCCGATCGTCGGCGCGCCATACCGGCGATGGTTTTGTACCTCACTTCCCGCCTCAGCGAATGTGAACGACTTCACTATCACGCGCGGCGACCGCCGGGGGCTCGTTTCAGGGCCGCCCCTGCCCCGTCGTCTGCTGCTCCTGGTTTTCAGCCGGACCCCGGGATGTACCCTCTTTCAATGCTGAACGACGGCACCGTGTCGGCAACGGCAACAGGCGAAAGCAGTCCCAGCATTGCGATCGGCAGGTGAAGAAACATGTCAAACTCCGTGCGCGATAATTCGCGCGGCTTCCTCGACACCGCTCACGCGCGCGTCCATGACGAACTGGCGTTATCGAGCCAGCGCTCGGTGTCTCCGTCGCTCCAGCCGGGGACGGCAAAGCGCGGGGCGGCTGCACCCTGGGGAACGACGACAGGCTGGCGCGCGCGCAGGTGTGACGGCCGGTGCGCCGTTGCGGCGTTGGCGGAAGCACACAAGGTGATGAACAGGCTCAGGGCCGAGACAGAGGCCAGGACCGAGGCCAAGACATGACGCATCGCATTTCCTCCACACGATCTGCACCATTCGGAAGTGGGCCCGATCGCGCGCCCTCCCAAGTGGCCCGCCGCCTCGCCGTCGGTCAGATTGAAAAAAATCACACGCGCCCGGTCACAGCCCGCAGGATGGAGGGCGCGACTTGTCCGCCGTAGCTTGCAAAGCGAAGGCGGAAGCGACCCCGCTTTCTTTCCTGTTGCGCCACGGATTGTTCGCGGATCCGGTCTTTCCATTCCCTCCCCCCTTGCGGGGGAGGGTCAGGGAGGGGGGTAGCCGCATCGGGACTGCCCGTGTGAACCCCTCTCCCCAACCCTCCCCCGCAAGGGGGGAGGGAGCTCACCGCCGCCGCGGCAGCATCGAGAAGCTTTACAGGGACGACGAGTTGAGCGCGCTGGATGGGTGGCGCGAAAGCGCCCGCGAAACGCCCGGCCCGGCCGGACAACCCGACGGGCAAATCAGTTGGGCAATCCGGCGACCCCTCTGTCCAGCCCTTTTTGAAAAAATATTCTGATTTTCCGAAGACGCAAATCAGTGCATGTATTCGCCGTCCCGTCCCACTCAGAGGGGCGTTTCGCGATCGTCACGGACGTTGGAACGGGATGCGATGGACGCGGCGGCGCTTTTGACGAACAGCGCCAAGGCGGACGGCAAAATCGTGTGGTCCTGACGCCTCGACGCTGGCGTCAAGTTTGCGGTTAAGACGCTGCAAGCGACGGTGACAAAAAAGCCCGATCGCCGGGGAAAGTACGACATAAGCCGTAAAACCATTGCGTGCGGGGATGCCGGGTGATTTCCGGTGCGACCGCTGTGAATACTCGTGTGCATTTTTTACTACCAATTCGCACACGAGGCTGCGGGTGCACTGGGCACCCGGCATTCCCGCGCGCCCTCTGATCGAAAGAGGGCGGAACGAGCAGGCCAAACCTCGCGCCAAACATGCGGCGAGATCGCGGAGGTGTGTTTATCGAGGACAAACGCGTCCACACTCTGCGTCGTCCCCGCGAAAGCGGGGACCCATAACCACAGGGCATAGTTGTTGCGCCAAAGCCGGCGAACAGTGTTTCTCACAACGGGCGACACGGCGCATGGGTCCCCCTTGACGCCTTCGCTAAAGCTTCGGCGCCCCACCGCCATAACCCCGGCGAAGCCTTGGCGTAGACGGGTCGCGGGGACGACGTCAATGAGGTGCGGCTGCGGATTAAGCCGCATGGTCGCCGTCATGCCGGGCCGCGCGCTACCGCACCGGCTGGAACGTCGGCAGATCCGGGCTCGCCTCCAGCGGAGTGCCGTCCTTCTCGACCAGCGGCGGCATCGTCGTCATGAGCGAGACCACGCACGCCATCGCGATCAACGCGGCGGCGGCGGTCACGATGAGTCCCTTTCTGGTGAACGACTCCATGTTGGCATCAGTTGCTGAGGATCACCCTGTGCCGGTGTCGTGCCGGGTCATCGGCGCCGACCAGCGCATTGGGATCAGTTGCGATCACGGCTTCGGGCAGCGGCACCGGCTCCAGGCCGGCGAAGCGGCGATACAGCGCGCCCATGATGGCGCCACAGGCGGCCGCGACCATCGTCAGGGGCGAACCCGACAGCAGCGGCACCATCGGCGACACCAGCATGGCGCATGTCGCGGCCATCAGCGCTCCGGCCACCGCGTATTCCCACGCGCGATGACGACGCAGCGCCCTCGCGATGTGATGAAGGCACAGCACGAGGATGGCCGACGGCAGGATGGTCGCGACCAGGAAAGTCAGGAACAGTTGCGCCGGCAACGCCACGGCGATGACGGGATTGGAGCCGGAACTCATATAGCTCACAAAGCCGGGCAGCAGCGACGCCAGCGTGATGGACAGAACCGTCGCCAGCACCGCCGGCATCATCGCGGCGATCACGATCGCCGCCACCGACGTGCGCACGCGGGTCGGGCCGTCGAAGGCGAGCGAGGTGACGAGGCCCTCATACGAGTGTTTTGGAAAGCGCGCCGCCGGAGCAACGCCCGCGAACTGGCCGTAGAGAAAGCCGGCGATCATGCCCGCGAGGATCGGCAGCAGCCCCATCGTCAGCAGGGTGCCGCCGGCGGGCGAGGACAGTTGAAAGCTGTTGCGGATCGCGATCGCATAGCCCGCCGCCGCCATGACGCCGCCCATCAGCGCATAGGCCAGGCGGCTGGAGATGGCGCGCTGGCGCAGCATCCAATGGCCGGCAAACAGCAGGGCGCCGTCGGTCGCCAGGCGCGCCACGTAGAGGACGAGCACCTGATCGGGGGACGGAACGTCGGCCGGCTGCGCGGCGTAGGCGCCAAGCAGCGCCATCGCGGTCAGCACGGCATGGACTACCGCAAGCGGAATCAGCGCGACCAAGAGGGCGCGCGAGGAATTATTGACGACGTACATGCGTGCAACCCCTGAACGGGGCGCACGCTAAACGCGAACCGTTTCCGAGTGCCCAGCAAAATGGATAAAATTGTAAACATACAGGCCCGGATGGACGCCGGACGGCCCTGTGGCGCAATCACCCGGCCAAAAATCGCCAAAATCGCTGCTACGAAATCGCCCCGCTTCGAGAAAGGAGAGCCTCCCATGCGGATCAAACGCACGATATTCGCTTGTACCGTAGCCGCCCTCGCCTCGTTGACGGCGCCGGCGCTGGCCAGCCCTTCGAAACCGCAACCGGCCCCCGAGCCGCCGGTGTCATCGTCCTGCAGCGCCCTGCAGCAGACGGCCGATGGTACCTGGGCGCGGCTGCCGTGTCAGGAACTGGGTTCGCCGCAACAACCCCCGCGCAAGTCGGCGGCGCGAAGTCCGGAGCATCAGACGCGCTGAGGACATCCATCCGATCCGTGGTCCGGGATGGGCGGCTGCCCGCCTCATCACGCGCCACGCTTGCTGCCCGCGGGTCAGCCCTGATGCGGCCCGCGGATGACCTTCATGGCGTCCTCGATCCGGCGCCAGACGCCGGCTTCCTCGCTGTCGCCCTTACCCTCGCATTTCCTGGCATTGCGCGCCGCCTCGGCGATCGCCTCGAAGCCGTGCTGGTCGATCATCTGCCTCGCGATGGTGTGAACTTCGGTCTCGGATATCATGTCGCTCTCCCGATGTTCCGCGTCCGGAACCGCGGCGCCGTCGTTCCGCCACGGAACTTTCCCCGTTACGCCTGCCTCCCTACAACATCCGGCTGCGCGACCCGTTCAAACGGCAAGAGCTGCCGCGGGGGATTTTTTTGCCCGGCGGCGGTTCCGCGGCCTCCGTAAAATCCCCTACGTGGTCCATCGGAATTTTCAGCTCACGCTGGCGCTGCTATCAAGCGATCCTGCACTTCGCTTTTCGTGATTCGGGGAAGATGCGAATATGGCTCAGGTGTACTTCCACTGTTCCAACAAGGTGGGCATCTCGATCGATCGCTGCGGCAGCGCCGTCGCCGATCTGACCGAGGCGCGCGAGCACGCCGTGCTCGTGGTACGCTCGCTCCTCATGACGGCTACCCTGGAAGACTGGCGCGCCTGGGTCCTGCACGTCACCGATGCTGAAGGCGAAGAGATCTTCAGCGTGCCCTTCACCTCCGAGCTCGGCAAACTGCATTGAACAACGCCATGTGGAACACACAACGTTCATCGACGCCGCTTCGCCTGTGCCTGGACGTGATCGTAACGCGGTGGCACCGGCTGATGCGAATCGCCGGCAATCCCTATCGGCCCGAGCTGCATTACATGCGCGGGCCCGGCCCGAAATGGCACGCCAAGCATCAAGGCCGCGTCGAACGCGGCGCCCTTTGACGCGCGGCCGGCGATCGCCCCGCAGGCCCGTCGAATCGACTTGTGCAGCGTAACCCGTCAGTCCCGATCCACTTGAAAGGCCGGACTTCGCGGGTCGATACAGCCTGCCGCCACACCCGGGAAAGTACGGTGCGCCCCAATGCTGGCATGAACCCTGCATCGACTCTGAGTAACCGGGTCATTCATCACAAGCGAAGGATGCCATGCTCGTTACCCTTGTCGCCGTTCTCTGCAACGGCCAGCTATGCCTGGAGAAAGTCGTCACCAACAGCGAATTGTCGGGAATCACCATGACAGCCTGCGCAGTCCACGGGCAAATCGGCATTGCCGACTGGCTCGCCCACGGCCCCTACCATGAGTGGAAGCTGCAACGATACAAATGCGTGATGGGCAATTACGTCCCCAAGCACGACATCTGAGGCGCGGTTACTGCACGACATCGAGCTTGACGTTCGCGACACCCTTGCCGACCATTCCGAGGGACTGCGCCGCGGAATAGGAGACGTCGACGATGCGCCCGGGAATGTAGGGGCCGCGGTCGTTGACCCGGACGGTCACGGAGCGGCCGGTGGCAACGTTCGTCACGCGCAATTTCGTGCCGAACGGCAAGGTCGGATGCGCGGCGGTCAGTTCGTGCGCATCGAACTTCTCGCCGCTCGCGGTCTGCACTCCCTCCGAGTAGAAGCTGGCAAGCCCCGCCATCTTCGTTCCGGTTGCGCTGGACTTGGTTCCGCTTGCGCTGGACGCGAACGGGGCGCGTCGCGCCATCGACGCGACGTGCGGTGGCGTCAGCGACAAGGGCCTTCGATCATGCTGCAGGGAGGCCTGCCGGCTGGGGGCGAAGACCCCCGAATTGTGGCTGACGACGGGAGACCGCGCGCAGGCCGCCAACATCCCCCCAGCCAGTACGACGGTCATCAGTCGAACGGCATGCCCGGCCGCGTCACGACGACCACGGCACGCTTCAATCTCCACTCCGGCACGTTTGATGGAAGACATGTTGCATCCCCAATCCGTGCCCCCAAACCCAACTCAGCCCAACCGGGAACCATGGCGGAACCGAAACAGGGCAGAACCGTGGCCGGCGCGGGCTCCGCACAGGCGATTTCGTCGGAGTGTGATCAATGCGCCACAGGGCCGATGCGCGGTTGACGCTGCCATTCCGGGGCGCGCATGGCGTGAGCCCGGAACGGCCGATCCTCAACTGGGCTGGCAACATTGCCGTGGCACGGCCAACGGGCGTTCGCAGCTACTCCGCCCTCACCCATCGCGCCGCCGCCTCGGCGGAGTCTTCCGGCCGCGTGTTGAACGCGATCTTCGTTCCCGGGCCGGCTTCGAGCACGGCGTTGACCAGCACCTCCAGCAGGTGGAGGTGCTTCGGCGGCAGCCGGACGCCCGCACCGATCACCACGCAATCATAGACCTTGCTGGAGAGCTGATGCGCGAAGGTGGGGCCGGCGGTTTCGTCGGGCTGGATCAGGCAGAGATCGGCCTGCCACCCGCGTTTGGCAATTTCCCGCATGGCGGCGGCGATCCCGGCATGGATCTTTTCCGCATTGAAACCCGGAGGCAGCGCCGGATCGCAGAAATCGACCGCTTCCGGTTGCAGGCCGACGAACAGGATCCATGTCGTCATTTCGCGTTCTCCATCCATCCGGTCGCGCCGATCCGGTGTGGGTGCGGAAGGGTCACGCCGGCCTCAACCGCCGTCATTCCGGGCTCGCGCGGAGCGCGTCCCGGGAATGACGAAATGTAATGCTGAAATACTCAGGCCACCTCGGCCTCGGCGCTCTCCGTTTCGCCCGCGGCGAGCGCATCGAGATCGACGAGTTGTGGATCATCGAGGCCGATATCGCCGTCCGACCGTACGGTGCCATGCACCCGCATCAAGGTCTGCACCCGCCGGGCATTCAGGTGATCCACATGGTGATGCCGCAGCGCCACCGGCAGCAAGCCTTTCGGCAGCCCTACCAGCGCGAACGCCGGCACCCGGCGTACCTCGCCGGCCTCCCGCCACAGCAGCGCATTGAGCGTGTAGATCAATTGCCGCTCGATCTCGGCGGACGGCGCCTGCTCGGGCTCGGGCGCTACCGTCGACGCCACGTTGGCGTTGCCGGCGCGCGTGCGCACCGCGGCGGATCGCAGCTCCCAGCAGATCAGATCGGCGGCCGCGAGAATTTCCTGACGGATGGCGTCGACGCTGCTCGAAAACCGCGCCGCCTCCGGCATCGGCGTCTCGCTCGTCGTGACGGCGCCCACCAGCGCGGCGGCACCGGCGTCAAATCCGGGAAGCGCGCGCTCGATCGCTGCGGCCATCGCCTCGATTCCGTCCGCCGCCAGATTGCGGTCGCGCTGCGCGATGGCATCCGCCAGAGCGCGTTCGGTCGAGGCCACCTGCTCGTCGAACTCCGCCAGGGCGGCGCGCAGCGTCTTGACGCGGTCCTCCACGCTGCGCATGTCGGCCTCGGCGCGCTCGAGCTTGGCGTTGGCGGCGCCGGCCACCGCCAGCCGTTCCGCCGCGGCGCGTTTTTCCGCCAGCAGCCCCTCGGCGAGTCCTAACCGGTCGGCCAGCTTCTGCCGCCCCGCCTGTTTGTCCCGCAGCGCGCTCTCGAAGCGCTCGACCGGGCTGAGCTCACGCTTGAAAAATCCCATGGCAATGCCCCTCGCAATCCCGCAGCGAATCAGCCGACGGTTCCAATATGCGAAAAATAGCCGGAAACTTGGATAACATTGCGGTCGAAACTGGTCGCCGGGCATGGCCTAGGCCGTTCCCTTTTCGGTCAAGGCCGGGCTCGTACCGGGTATGACGGCCTTCCAGGGGCTCCGGCGGCCGCTCACAGTTCATCCAGATCAGGCGGCTCAAACCAGTTCGTCAGCGACAGGCCGCCGTCGACCACGAAAGCCGCACCCGTGACGTAGGCCGACACCCGGTTCGACAGTATCGCCAGCGCCATCGGCGCGAGGTCTTCGCTGCGGCCGAGGCGGCCGAGCGGGATGTGTTTGGCCAGCGCCGGATCGGCGACGAAACCGCCGGCCGCGATGGCGCCGGGCACCAGCGCGTTGACCCGGATGCCAAAGCGGCCAAGCGTCTTGGCGAGCTCCTTCACCAGCATCGCCATCGCCGCCTTGGCGGTGGAGTAATGCGGCAGGTTGCGCGGCGTGCCGGCGTGCAGCGAGGTCAGAAACAGAAACGAGCCGGGCTCACGCGCAGCGACGAGCTTTCGCGCGAGTTCGCGGGCGAGGTGAAAGCCGGCATCGACGTTGACCGCGCGCATCTCTTCCCAGGTCGCCCGGCTTACCGCGAAGGCGTGATCGGCCTCGCGCCGCGCGGGCGAAGCGCTGTGGACGAAATGCGTCACCTGCCCCAGCGCAGACTGCGCGGCAGCCAGCAGCGCATCGCTGGCGGCGGGATCGGCGAGATCGCCGACCCAGGGCACGGCGAGATCAGGCCGGGGCGAGGTTTTCACGGCCGCGGCAACGGTACCCGCGTTCACATCGGCGAACATCGTTCGCACGCCCTCGCCAACCAGGGCCTGGGCGATGGCACGACCAATGCCATTTCCCGCACCGGTGACCAGAGCGCTTTCGCGCGCAGGATCGAATGGATTGTTCAAGAGACTCATATCGGTCGGGCTCCCCGCCGCGCCGGCCTGGCGCGCACGGCAAGCCTAGCCTGGATGCAGCGCAGCGCAATCCGGGGACCGTCGCATTGACAGTGCGATCCCGGAATACGTTGCGCCGCATCCACGCTACCCATCTGAGAGCCGGCCCGCACTGGAAACAAGAACTCCCTCTCGGCGCGTTGTCTCTCGTTGGGCCCGACGCGATCGGATCTGAGCGATGTCCCCTCCCGCTTCTCAACCCGCCTTTCCCGGCATTCCCGCGCTTTCCGGCTGGACCAGCGCGCAACGGCACGTGGTCGCCGCAAGTTTCCTTGGATGGACGCTCGACGCGTTCGATTTCTTCCTGCTGGTGTTCGTGCTGAAGGACATCGCCGCGGAATTCAACACCGACATTTCGGATGTCACCTTCGCTATCCTGCTGACGCTGGCGATGCGCCCCATCGGGGCCTTCCTGTTCGGACGCGCCGCGGACCGCTTCGGCCGCCGCCCGACCCTGATGGTGAACATTCTCCTGTATTCGTTCCTCGAATTCGCCTCCGGTTTCGCGCCGAGCCTGACTGCGCTGCTGATTCTGCGCGCACTCTATGGCGTCGCCATGGGCGGCGAATGGGGCGTCGGCGCGTCGCTGACGATGGAAAGCGTTCCGCCGCATTCGCGCGGCTTCGTCTCCGGCCTGCTGCAGTCGGGATATCCGACCGGCTATTTCCTGGCTTCGATCGTCTACGGGCTGCTGTTCCAGTACATCGGCTGGCGCGGCATGTTCATGGTTGGCGTCATCCCCGCGCTGCTCGTCTTCTACATCCGGCGCACCGTGCCGGAGTCGCCCAGTTGGAGTAAACAGACCGCCATCGAAAGCGGCAGCACCTGGACGGTCGTGAAGTCGCACTGGCGCCTCGGCATCTACGCGGTGATCCTGATGACCGCGTTCAACTTCTTCAGCCACGGCACGCAGGACCTCTACCCGACCTTCCTGCAGGTGGAGCACAAGCTGTCGCCGCATGCAGTTGGCACCATCGCGGTGATCTACAATATCGGCGCAATCGTCGGCGGCATCCTGTTCGGATCGCTGTCGGAGCGCTTCGGCCGCCGCAGGTGCATCGTCATCGCCGCGCTGCTGTCGCTGCCGGTGATTCCGCTCTGGGCATTTTCGTCCAGTCCCGCGTTGCTTGCGACGGGCGCGTTCCTGATGCAGTTCTTCGTCCAGGGCGCCTGGGGCATCGTGCCGGTGCATCTCAACGAATTGTCGCCCGCCACCGCGCGCGGGACATTTCCCGGTTTTGTCTACCAGCTCGGCAACCTGCTTGCGTCCGTCAACGCCACGCTTCAGGCCGGCATCGCCACAGCCTTCGCCGGCAATTACGGGCTCGCGCTCGCGGTTGTCGCAGGCACCGTCGCAATCATCATCGCCGTGCTGACCGCGATGGGCACCGAGGCAAAGGGCATTGCCTTCGCCGGGGCGATACCCGCGCCCGCGGAATGAGAGCGCAGCCCATGTCCGCTCCCGGCCTTGCCTCCGCCAAAAGTCGACTACCGACGCATCCCGCCTGCGCCTAGTTTTCCCCTCTCAAGGCTCGCCCGAAGGGAACAAGAAGCCGCACCAGCCAGGGAGTGAATGACGATGATTGCTTTGGTGGAAGGGCACCCGAACATCGACGCGATTGTGCTCTACGTGCTGATGTCGGCCATTTTGGCGGCAACGCTGTATTTCTTCCATACCAGGCAGACGGAATAGCTGCCGTCAATACGGAGGCTTCTTCCTCTCCCGCTGCGCACTCGCCGCTTCCATCCACCACGTAAGGTCGTCGGCGAAGCGGGGAAACGCATGCTCCAGCGCCTTGCCGCCCTCGCCGATCGGCTTGCCGTCCGCGGACAGCGTCTGCGCGATCGGACCGACTGCGATGGAGCTCGAAATCACCACCATGCCCATTTCGGAGAGCGTCCCGTGCCACGCCAGCGCGGCGCGGGCGCCTGAAAAACGGCCGGCCGAATAGGAGGCAATGGCGGCCGGGCGCCAGAACCATTCCTCGAGAAAATGATCGGTGAGGTTTTTCAGCCCCGGCTGAATACCCCAATTATATTCGCCGGTGACGAACACAAAACCGTCGGCCTCGCGGATCTGGCCGGCGAGCTTTTCCAGAACGGCGGGCGCCTGCCCGTTCGGGTATTCCTTGTACATCCGGTCCAGCATCGGCAGGCCGACCGCCCTGGCGTCGATCAATTCGACCTGGTTGCCGCGGCCGCGCAATCCGTCGACGACGAACTGCGCGAGACGAATGCCCATGCGGTCCGACCGGTAGGAGCCGTAGAACACGAGAATGCGGCTGGTCATGGCGGCACCATAGCACAGGAAGCACCCCGCGCAGCCCCGATCGCGCCTTGCCGCATTGAACTTACCGCCGCCGCCGAACGACTAGAGGAGATAGTCCGATCAAAAAAGGGGGCCCCCAAGCATGACCGACCAGCCGACACCTGCCGCCGCCAGCCGCAATCCGTGGATTGCGATGCTCCTGCCCTGGGTCCTGATCGGTCATTTCCTCTGGAACCTGCTGACGCCGGCGCACGAATTCCCGATGCGGACCGAGCAGGTGATGACCATGACGTTCGACGCCCTGATGCTGGCCGGCCTGATCGGGCTGAGGGGCGCGATGCCGAAGCCGCTGTTCTGGATCGCTCTGGTGGCGGGCATCGGCCTGTTCGCGCTACGCCTGAGTGCCGAAGGCTGGTGGACGGGCCATCTCGCCTATTCGCTGCCGCCGCGCTGACGGCAACGCATGACACGAACCATCGACGACATCATCGGCGAGGCCGCGCGCCTGCCGCTGCCGGACGCCGCCTATCTGATCTGGCGCGAGAAGACCACGTTCGAGCAGCTCGAGGGCCGGCGCTGGCGGCCTCGCGATATGAGGACGCCGGCGGTCGCGGCGCGATCGATGCGCCGGATCAGCGCCCAGCTCAAACGCGAGCGCGACACCGCACAGGACGGGCCGACCTTCGACCGGCTGAAGCGGGCCCACCCGCGCGTCGACGAGGTCGAACTGAAACAGGCGATCGTGGCGGCGGTCAAATTCGACGATGACTGTTTCAGGCATTTTTCCAGCGATGGCGGCGATTACTGGGACAATGTGGTCCGTGCCGTGGCCCGAGCCGGGAAGGATCATCCCGGCTATCTCGCCACCACCTACCGCGATGCCCGCAACTGGGTCGCCTCCAGCATGAAATGAGGGGGCCGGCACCGTAAACCTGGGATTAAGATGGGCAAACTACGGTGGAGGCCTAGTTCCGCCCCCCACCGTGAATGGCCCAAAACCCATGAAAATCGGCACCCTGCTCACCGCCGCCATCGTCTCGCTTTCCGCCGTCGGCGGCGGCCTCGCGGCCTACGTCGCGGTCGCGAAATACCGGACGATGGACCAGGTTTCCGTCGCGCAGAGCAGGCTGGAAATCGTCCGTGCCGTCGGCGACCTTCCCCGCTACATCAACCCCGAGCGCGGCTTTTCCACCAACATCCTGTTCGGGCCGCCTGCCGTCGATCCGAAGCAGCTTGCGGAACTCAACGACAAATATCGCAAACAGACCGATGGCGCGCGCAGCAAGATGAACCAGGTCAGGAGCACCCTGCCCGGTGCGCTCGACGACGGCGCCGCCGTGGGGGGCGCCATCGATGCGCTGAACGTGAAATTTGCCGCACTGCGCGAGTCCATCGACAAGGCCATCGCGGGTCCGGTCGATGCCCGCCGCGACGCGGCCAAGAAGATCGTCGGCGCCAACACGGTGTTCAACACCGCGGTCACCGCGCTGCTCGACGAGCAGGTCCGCAAGATGGCCCAGCTCGACGGCGACGCCTACCGCCAGGCGAGCTACGCCAATATCGCCTGGACCCTGCGCGACATCGGCGGTCTCAATGCCAGCCTTCACAAGAACCTTGTCGGCGCCAAGCGCGCGGCCACCGATGCCGAAAAGGCGGATTTGAGCCGGGTACAGGGACGCACCGACCAGATCCTGTCGTCACTCCAGGAATTGCGCGGCAATCCCGCGACTCCCGCCAACGTCGCGGCGGCGCTCAACCACATGAACGATGCCTACGTCGAGCGGTTCGGCAAGGAGCTCAAGATGGTGAAAGACGGCGCCATCAGCGGCCAATACGAGCACGACGCCGAGGCCTTCTTCGTGGAGTCGCAGCGCGGTCTCGGGTCGGTGATCGAGGTGCGCGATGCCTTCTACGACAACGCCGAGCAGATCCTCGGCGCGGCCTATTCCGCGGCGCGCCTCAGCTTCATGATCGCGCTTGCGGGCCTCGCTGCGGTCGCCGTTGCGAGCGCCGCGCTGGTGGTGATGGTCCGTCGCCGGGTTTGCGGACCAATCGTCGACCTCACGGCCTCGATGTCGCGCCTCGCCGGTGGCGACGTTTCCAGCGAGATCCCGGGCACCGAACGCAGCGACGAGATCGGCGCGATGGCGGCTGCCGTCGGGGTCTTCAAGGAAAACATGATCGCGGCGGATCGGCTGGCCGCCGAGAAGGAAGCGGAGAACGACGTCAAGATGCGCCGTGCGCGCGTGCTCGACGACCTCACCCGCGCCTTCGAAGCAAAGGTGAGCGAACTGGTGGGGGGACTGTCGTCGGCCTCGGCCAAGATGGAAGATACCGCCCAGTCGATGTCCTCGACCGCAGCCGACACCAACCGTCAGGCCGCGATCGTCGCCGCGGCCTCGGAACAGACCTCGACCAACGTGCAGACGGTCGCCAGCGCCACCGAAGAGCTGACATCCTCGATCACGGAAATCGGCCGCCAGGTCGCTCAATCCGCCGAGATCGCGGCCCGCGCCGTCGAGAACGCCCGTCGCACCGGCGACACCGCACGCTCGCTGGCCGACGGTGCACAGAAGATCGGCGACGTCGTGACCCTGATCCAGAGCATCGCCGCGCAGACCAATTTGCTCGCGCTCAACGCGACCATCGAGGCGGCGCGCGCTGGCGACGCCGGACGGGGTTTTGCCGTCGTCGCATCCGAAGTCAAATCCCTGGCTGGCCAGACCGCCAAGGCGACGACCGAAATATCGGAACAGATCGCGGCCATCCAGACCGCCAGCGACGAGACGGTGACTGCGATCAGGAACGTGGCCGACGTGATCGCCGAGATCGATCAGATCGGCGTTGCCATCGCATCCGCCATCGAAGAACAGGGATCGGCGACCAAGGAGATCTCGCGCAGCGTCCAGGAGGCGGCGCGCGGTACGCAGGAAGTCAACTCCAACATTTCCGGCGTCCAGCAGGCGGCCAACCACACCGGCTCCGCCGCCAACCAGGTGCTGGGTGCCGCAGCCCAGTTATCGTCGCAATCGGGCGATCTCGCCTCGCAGGTCAACCGCTTCCTCTCCGAGGTCCGGGCCGCGTAATCACAGCCGGTTCTGGCGGCTCCGCTTCGATCTCCATCGAAGCGGAAAAGCTAGTGCCGTTTGAAATACTGCACGTCGCGCTCGTGCTTTTCAGCGGCGGCGCGCGATCTGAAGGTACCGAGATTGCGGCGCTTGCCAGTTTTTGAATTCACTTTTCGGGAATAGAGCCGGTACTCGCCCGATCGCAATTTTCGGATCATGGAACAACGCCTCCTTTAGCGTATGCGTCGTAATAACCGCAATCGCCCCGCTCGCGTTCCGCGCTGGTGGCGCTTTGTCCCTATTTCTCGACCTTCAGCGACATCATGAACGCGACGATCTCGTCGATCTGATAGTCGACAAGGCGCGGATTTGGCATCGCCTCGTGCGGGCCCATGGTGCCATGGTTCGAGGCAAGGAACTCCCGCAGCGCCTGTTCCGTCAGCAGCGGCCGCTGCGCCAGCGCCGCAAAACTCGGTCCGGGCGGCGACAGCAGCGGCACCTCCTTTGAGAGCGGCGTCACGACGTGACACGCGCCGCAGACGCGCTGAGCGAAGCTGCGCCCCGCCGCAACCAGCTCGCTAGTGGGCGCACCGGCGTGCGCGCCGGATACGAAGGCAACCGACAGCATCAGGAGCGCGGAACGGCGAAGCATCATAGTGGCCCTCCCTGCCGGCCACGCCGCCGAAAGCGGCCGCGTCTAAGGCTTTTTCGGTGGTGCGAACGACTGATCGCTGAACGGCGACGTCGTCGGCATCTGCATCGTAACGAATCCACGTTGCATCGTTTGATGACAGGAGTTGCAGCCGTCGGTCAGTTCGCCGACCGCTTTCGTAAAGCGCTTGAGGTCCCTGGCGTCGATGGCGTCGGAAATCGACTGGACCGGCTTTGTCATCGTCGTGACGTTGCTGACCGGAATGCCCTCATACAGCACCGCCGCCTCCAGCAGGCCGGCCTTGAGCTGGCGAAGTTCATACGCCGCGAGGTCCCAGTTCTTAGCCTTGCCGGCGAACCACAGTTTGATGTGCCGCGTCTGCGCCGCGTTCATGATGTCGCCGAGCCGCGGGACATATTGCTCATTGGTCGGCGATGCGTTCAGATTGGATTGGTTGGACTGCGCAATGGCCTGCGGCCCCAACGAACCAACGAGCATGAGGGCAACGATAAATCCACGTAATTTCATCCGAAGCTCCAGGCGGGTAGCGTTTCTATCGCCCCTGTAGCATGGCCGGCTCCTGCGGGGTTGATATCCATCAAGCCGGGTACCGGGGGGCTGCCATGCCGTCATCGCCAGGCTTTGGACCGGCCACGCGGAAGAAATGAGCACCGGACGAACATCGGCTAGAAGCAAAGATTCGTGACAAGATTCCCGCGCTTGTCCTTGATCGCGAGCGGGCACTCCATGCGCTTCAACGCCTTCTTGGCATCTTCATCGCCAAGCGCCGCGGCGCGCTGGTAATAGGCCTTGGCGGCATCGGAATCCTTCGGGCCGCCACGGCCGTCCTGGGCGAACGCGCCCATCTGCGCCAGCGCGCCCGGATGATTCTGCGCGGCCGCCTTCTCGAACTGGTTTCGCGCGGCGGTATCGTCCTTCGGTCCGCCGGTGCCTTCCGCCAGCATCAGTCCGAGCTGATACTGCGCCTCGGCGTTGGTTTCGGCGGCCTTCGCCAACAGCTCGCGCGCACGCGCCGGATCCGCCGCCGCGCCGCTGCCGCCAAGCGCCGCTAGATTGCTGACGCCACGGGGATTGCCGGCCTCTGCAGCGCGCTCGAACAGTTTTCGCGCCTGCGCTTCGTCCCTGGCGACGCCGGAGCCAGTGCCATAGAGCACGCCGAGTTCGACCATCGCCGACGTCGAGCCCTTGTCGGCCGCCTTGCGCCAGGCGGCGATTGCTTCGGGCAACTGGCGGTTCACGGCGTAGGCGCGGCCAAGCTGGTAGAGCGCGCGGCGCGACGAGCCGGCCGCGATCCTGCAAAATTTTATCGCGGTCGCGACGTCCGAAGGGGCGACGTCGGGCGAGCCCTTGACGTCGGCCGGCTTGTCGGGATCGGCGGGGTCGGCGGCGAGCCGGTCGCACAGCACGAGATCGGCCGACTGCGCTCGTGACGGACATGGAACGGCCAACCATCCGGCTGCGATGATCGCCATCGCCGCAAGGACAATTCGGCCTGTTGCAGCCCGATAAAGCGCGCACGACTGTTTCATCAGGATACCCACCGATCGACGGCGGCAGGTTAGCTTCGAAGAACGGGCGGATTCAAGGCTCGAGCCCGGACTCGCGCAGCAGCGGGGCCACCTCCGGCGAGGCGAGATATTTCAGCAGCGCGTCGGCCTGCACAGCCTTCGCCGACACCGTCCAGCGGCCGGCGGAAAACACCGCCGCCGTCTGCAACTCGCGCGGGATCGGCCCGACCACTTCGACACCGGCGACCTGCTTCAACTCGCTGATCTGCTGCACCGCCAGATCGGCCTCGCCGCTGACCAGCAATGCAGCGGTCAGGCCGGACGGGATGATCCGGGCGCGCGCATTGACCTCGGAAGCGATTCCCAAACGCCCGATCAATTGGGCGAAGAAGATGCCGCTGGCGCCAATGCGCGAGTAGGCGATCGAACGCGCGCCCAGCAGTGCCGCGCGCAGCGCCGGTTCGGTTGCGATGTCGGGATGAGCGGCGCCGGCCTTGACCGCGATGCCGACGAAGGATCGCGCGAGATCGACGCAGCTTGCCGCGACCACGCTTCCCTGGCGGACGAGATCGTCGAGCCCCTGCCGCGTCAATATGACGACATCGGCCGTCTCGCCGCCGCGCAGTCGATCCAACAGTCCCAGCGTCGGCGCGAAATCGGCATCGATGCGTGCACCGCCCGCAGCCTGATATCGTCCGGCAAGGCCGCGCACCGCTCCCATCAAGGCGAGCGTCGAGAGCACGCGCACGACGTCTTCCATCTCAGCTCCCTCACCGCGGCCCTGTCAGTGATGCCTACCGGCCAAGCCGCTTCTAGCAGCCCGTCGCGCCGGAGGTGAAGCAGGAAACAGCATCGTCACGAGGTCAGGGGCGCAGAATCCCAGGACACCCAAAAGCAATGATCCGCCAAAGCGGCCAGCGCCTTGGCGGATCAGGTTGCGGCCCGGACCGCCCCCAGGTCCGGGCCCATATGTCTCCCGTCTTAGGCCGCAGCCGCCTTGGCGGAGGTCGGCACCGACGAGATCGTCTTCAGGATCTGCGAAGCGATCTGGTAGGGGTCGCCCTGCGAGTTCGGACGACGATCTTCCAGATAGCCCTTGTAGCCATTGTTGACGAAGCTGTGGGGCACGCGGATCGAGGCGCCGCGGTCCGCGATGCCGTAGCTGAAGGTATCGATCGAGGCGGTCTCGTGCTTGCCGGTCAGGCGCATGTGGTTGTCCGGACCATAGACGGCGATGTGTTCGGCGCGGTTGGTCTTGAACGCCTCCATGAGTTTCTCGAAGTACTCCTTGCCGCCGACTTCACGCATGTAGGTGGTGGAGAAGTTGGCGTGCATGCCGGAGCCGTTCCAGTCGGTGTCGCCGAGCGGCTTGCAGTGGAATTCGATATCGACGCCGTACTTTTCGGTCAGGCGCAGCATCAGGTAGCGAGCCATCCACATCTCGTCAGCGGCCTTCTTGGAGCCCTTGCCGAAGATCTGGAATTCCCACTGGCCTTTCGCCACTTCGGCGTTGATGCCTTCGTGGTTGATGCCGGCAACGAGGCAGAGGTCGAGATGCTCTTCCACCATCTTGCGGGCGACGTCGCCGACATTCTTGTAGCCGACGCCGGTGTAATACGGCCCCTGCGGCGCGGGGTAGCCGCTGGACGGGAAGCCGAGCGGACGGCCGTCCTTGTAGAAGAAATATTCCTGCTCGAAACCGAACCATGCGCCGGAGTCATCGAGAATGGTGGCGCGCTTGTTGGTGGCATGCGGGGTCTTGCCGTCGGGCATCATGACTTCGCACATCACCAGCGCACCGTTGGTGCGCGCGCCGTCCGGGTAAACGGCGACAGGCTTCAGCACGCAGTCGGAGCTATGGCCCTCGGCCTGCATCGTCGAGCTTCCATCGAAACCCCAGAGCGGAAGCTGTTCGAGCGTCGGAAATACGTCGAATTCCTTGATCTGCGTTTTGCCGCGCAGATTCGGCGTCGGCGAGTATCCGTCGAGCCAGATATACTCGAGCTTGTACTTGGTCATTGAGCCTCTCATGAGTTGATGATGCGAAAAGTGGAGAACCGAAGGCTATTGGTCACCACAAGCGTACCCGGCCACCATCGGCCGCCGCTTACCAAGCAATAAAAGTGCCAAATTGCCGCAGTGCGGCACCCGAGTCAGAAGCCCTGGCGATCCGCGGCACCGGCCGCTGCACGCAAATTTCAGGTGCGGCAAAGGCGCGCGGGCTGCGCATGCGGAAGGCAGCCGTACCGGGCCATCGAGCCCCAAACGACGCCCAATTCCGCAGCATCCCGCTGCTTGTGCCTTCGCAACGATTAAAGCCGCGGCAACCTCCGGTGCCGCTCGGCAGCGAGACCGGCCGCTCCAGCAACCCTGCCGCCGGCTCAAGCGTTAGCGAGCCAACAACTGCCTTGCCGCGATCAAAACCGCAAAATGCCTATTATTTATACAGAAAATGACTTTCCCTTGATCAGGTTGCACCAGCGACATGCAGGGACGATATCCGATCCCGTAACCAATCGAGAACGAGTCGGGCGCAGCATGGTTGATGTGCGTCAACCGTTCTGAAGCCAGTCGGCGCAACATGCACCAAGAGGAGAGATGAGAAGATGAATTCGAGTTTGAATCACGGGTCTGCCAAGATCTATCAATTCCCTGCCGGGGGCCGCGCGGCCTTCGGTGGACGTGGCTATAACGAGGCCAAACCGGCGAGCGAGCAGGGTTCGTCGCGGGTCAGCGAGGCGGCCTGCAGCGACAGCTGGTACCACGAAGCGGCAATTCAGGAGTCCAAGCCGGCATGGGAGCGCTGATGCCAATTCCAGGCCGAATGCCGATACGCTGGTCGCGATATCGAATGGGTTGAAAGGGTCGGGACGACAATGTTCCGGCCCTTTTTCTTGGGTGCCTTTCAAAATGTCTCTACTCAGGTTCGCACGCCGTCGCCGGCCGCCTGGCGTGTTTCACCGTGGTGCCGGTCCTCGTGATTTTGAGCGTAACGCCTCCACCCGAATAGCGCCGACCGGACAGGCCAAAGCGCCTGGCAAGCGTCACCGCCTTGCCGTCGATCTGCAGATGGGCGCGCTTGTCGTATTCAAAAAAACCGGCGATGAATTGGGTGCCGTCGGCACAGCGATAATTCTGGAAGGTTTGCGCTTCCGCCGGCGATGAACCGGCCGCCGCCAGCAACACAATTGCACCAAGACTTGAATGCCTTCGCCTGTTCATGCTCGCCCCCTTAAATCATCAGTATAGCCTAGCCCTGGGGCACGATATGCCCCGTGGGTCATTTCTCTGCCGCGGATGATGGCTTACACTGAACCGATGTCAGACGCCCCTCCCCGCCATCTCAACCTCGCCGGCGCCAGCAACTTCCGCGATCTCGGCGGCTATCCCGGAGCGGACGGCCGTATCGTCAGATGGCGGCAGATCTTCCGTTCCAACCATCTCGGACACCTGACGGAAGCCGATATCGAGATGCTGCGGCCGCTCGGCCTCAAGAGCGCGTTCGATTTTCGCGGCACCGAGGAGCGCGTGGCGGCGAGGTGCGGATTGGCGGAAATCGCGGTTCATTCGCTGCCGATCGAGCCGACCGTGGTCGCCGCGCTACGGGGGCGCCTTGCCCAAGGCTTCGCGCTGTCGCCAACCGACGCACTGGAGGTGATGCGTGATTCCTATCGCAACTATGTGCGTTACAACACGCCGAGCTTCCGCGCGCTGTTTTCGCACCTGCTCGAAGACCGTGCGCCGCTGGTCATCCATTGCACCGCCGGCAAGGATCGCACCGGTTTTGCCTGCGCGCTGATCCTGCATGCGCTCGGCGTGGCTGACGATGTGATCGCTGAGGATTATCTGCTGACCAACCGCTTCTACCGGCGGGACCCCGGCGTCTCCAGTGACCTGCCCGATGACGTCACGCGGGTGCTCGGATCGGTGGAAAGCTCCTTCCTCGCCGCCGCATTCGAGGCCGTCAGGGCCGATTACGGCGATCTCGAAGGCTTTTTCAGCGATGGGTTGGGGCTGGGTACCGGGGAGCGTGTAGCGCTTCAGGCGCGCTACCTGGAGTCCTGAATCCCGCTCAGGTCCGATGGCTGGCCGGAGCGGCAAGACCGGCTTAGGCCGCCGCTTCCAATTCCGCATCCAGGTCGGCGATGACGTCCTCGAAGGCCGAAATCGCCTGCTGAACCGCGGCAATCTGCAGCAATTCCCAGCTGCTGATGGGACCATTGCGGTTTTGCAACGCTACAATCAAATCCCGCCGCTGCTCCTTGAGCTGAACCAGCGGTAAACCATGATCAGGTAGGTATCTCATGACGTCTTCCAACCCTCATTGGACTAGAAGGTCAGCATAACTGGATCATTCTGCAATCCGCTTACGGAACTCCTGCAAATTTTAACTAATAGTCGGGAATTGTCGGTGCCACGCTCAGGCTAGCGGGCGGAGCACCCCGGCGATCGCGTCGCGCAGCGCTACCGAAACGCGAAGCGTACTCCAGTCGCTCTGGTGGAGCTTGTCCGGATCCGTCGGATCGAGCATCTGCTCGAAGCTTATATTGTTGTGCACGTGCCAGTGCCGCATCAGCGCCCACCGCCGAAACACATCGACCTCCGCTTTTTCGGCAACAGCGGATATCAGCGACACCATGCGCGCGGAATCGTCGGCTTTGCCGTCGAGCAGCATCGCAGTGACGTACTGCGGATCGATCAGCAGCACGTCCATGGGATGGTCGCGCAAGACGGCCAAGCCCGCCGAGATCGCCGCGGCGACCTTGTCGAGATCGTATTTCTTGTCCTGCTTGTGGAAGACCGCGTTGGTTCCGACCTGCCAGATCACCAGCGAGGGCCGCTCGGCGAGAATATCCGCGTCGAAGCGCGGCAATTCTTCAATGGCCTCTTCGCCGCCCTTGCCCCTGTTGAGCACATCGATCCTCAGATCGGGAAATCGGTCCTGATAGCGGGCCCGCAGATACAGCTCGAGGCGGTGTGGATAGGGCACGACGTCCCATCTGCCTGCCGTCGATGACGATCCCATCGCGACGATCCTGACTGGCCCCTTGCCTTGAAGTGCCTGCGTCAAGTGCGGAAGCGGATATTTGAAACTGGTGAATTCGGCGGGGACATCCGCCTCGGGAGGTGTGTCGGCCATCTGAAGCGTCCGTTCATCAAATCCATCAAAGGATGCACGCCTATTTGGGCGCAAGAACTGGCGGCATTGCAAATGAATTTGCCATGGCGATATTGTTCGTCTCTCTCCTCTCGGCCGGAGCTTCCCCATGGACGGAAAAGTCGTTGTCATTACCGGCGCTTCGGGGGCGCTCGGCAAGGTGGTCGTGGAAGCCGCGCTGGCGCGGGGCGCCCGCATTGCCGGAGTGGACCACGCGACGTCCCAACTCCCGCCAATGGACAAGCGGATCGAGCTTGGCGGGGTCGACCTTTCCGACGCTGGGTCGGCCAAAAAGGCCATCGACGCCGTGGCGGCGCATTTCGGCAGGCTCGACGCCCTGGTCAACATCGCAGGCGGCTTCGCCTTCGAGACGGTGGCCGACGGGGACCCCCGAACCTGGCAACGCATGTACGCCCTCAACGTGCTCACGGCGCTGAACGCATCGCGGTCGGCAATCCCGCATCTGGTGGCTTCCGGCGCGGGACGGATTGTCAATGTCGGGGCGATGGGTGCGCTGCAGGCGGGCTCCGGCATGGGCGCCTACGCCGCTTCCAAGGCAGGCGTACACCGGCTTACCGAGGCTTTGGCCGCCGAATGGAAAGGCAGGATCACCGTCAACGCCGTGCTGCCCTCCACCATCGATACCCCGGCCAATCGCGCCAGCATGCCGCGAGCCGATTTCGCCAAATGGGTGGCGCCGCAGGAACTCACCGAGGTGATCCTGTTTCTCATCAGCGATGCCGCCAGCGCCGTCACCGGCGCGCTGCTCCCGGTGAGCGGGCGGGTATAGAGCAGTTTCAAAGCGAGGTTCGCGGAGGGCCCCAGGGGGCCTGATCCTTATGCCTCCGCCAGCTTCTTCAACACCGCGCTGAAGCGAATGCTGCGCTTGCCGACCAGCGCGGTGGCTTCCACGACCGCGCCCTCATCGGTGTAGGTGCCGGAAAATCCGATTCCGACTTCGTGGCCGCCGAACACCGGCCGTTCGCCCTGGCTCGGGGTGTGCTCGTGGTTGACGAGTTCGCCCTTCCATCTTCCGTTCGCACTGGTGTAGGCGCCGATATAGTCGAAGAACGCATCGCCGCCGCGGATCCGCCCATCGTGTAGCATCATGACGCCGGTATTGCCGCCGTCGATGCCGTCAAGCATCCGGATGTGAATCGAATAGAGACCGTTCCTGATGCCGTCGTCGCTGGCCGTGGGTGCGGGCGGCGCCGCCGCTTCGCTGATCGGGGTCATGATCGAGTTGAAGGCAATGCTGGGCACTTGCGTGGTGCCGCCTTCGAAAAAATATTGCTCGCCCCGCGGCCGTCCCTTGAGCGCGAGCGTGACCGTGTCGGCCTTCAGCAGCGGCGCAAAATTCGGATCGTCGTTGTGCCGCATCGTCGATATGTCCACCGACACCTCGCCATCCTCGGATTCCCGATAGGTGCCGATGAAGGCGAACGCCGAGTTGCCACCCATCATCTTGCCGTCATAGACATAAAGAACGCCGCGGCGCGAACCGTGCACCGTGTGCATTTCGACCTTGTAGAGCCCTTTCCGCATCGTCGCTCCGGCCTTCCTGGCCTGCAACCCTTGCCCTCCGCCGGTATGTATCAGACCGGGCGGCGCCGTTCCCTTCAGTCGGGAATCAGCAAGCGCAGCTTCGACTTGAATCGAATGCTCTGTTTGCCGGCGAGCGCCATGCCATCACCTTCGGCTGTTTCGTCGGTATAGGTCCCGGTAAATCCGATGGTCACCACCTTGCGTTCCCAGACCGGCCGCGCCCCGAATGTCGGTGAATGCTTCTGGTTGGTTACTTCGCCCTTCCACTTGCCGCTTGCGGCGGTGTAGCTCCCGTAGGCGTAGAAGAACGAGTCACCCCCGCGTATGGTACCATCGCGCAATACCATGACGCCCTGATTGCCGCCGTCGATGCCGTCAAGCATCTCCACGGTGATGTGGTAGAGCCCGTTCCTGATCATGACCCGCTTGGCGCCCGTTCCGTCCCGTATGCACAATAGCCGTTCCGGCCGAGTTTGACCAAATCCCGGGGTCCGTGCTGCCGCCGATCCGGGCTAAACTGACGGCATTGAGTCGCACCGGCGACACAGAGCCCACCCCGGAGACCTCTTGGAAACCGCGCTTTACCTGCCCGTCAAACGCTTCCTCGAAAACCTCGGCTTCACCGTCAAGGGCGAGGTGGGCGGCTGCGACCTCGTGGCATTGAGCGGCGACGATCCGCCGATCGTTGTGATCGGCGAATTGAAGCTCTCCTTCAATCTCGAGTTGGTGCTGCAGGCGGTTGATCGCGCCGGCGCCTGCGACGAGGTCTGGCTCGCCGCCAGACTGTCCGCCCGCGGCAAGGGACGCGAGAACGACTCGCGCTATCGCAATCTCTGCCGCCGGCTCGGTTTCGGCATGCTCGCGGTCACCAACACCGGCGACGTCGAGGTGATCGTCAAGCCGCCGACGGCCAGTCCGCGCCGCGATCCGAAGAAGCGCTCGCGTCTGGTCGCCGAACACCGGCGCCGCAAGGGTGATCCCGCGCTCGGCGGCAGTACGCGCTCACCGATCATGACGGCCTACCGCCAGCAGGCTCTGGCCTGCGCCTCCGCGCTGTCGCAGGGGCCGCGGCGGGTGCGCGATCTCAAGCCGGAGATTCCGGACGCCCCGAAAATTCTGCTGAACAATGTCTACGGCTGGTTCGATCGCGCCGATCGTGGCGTCTATTTGCTGACCGAAGCCGGACACGCCGCTCTCAAGCGCTGGCCGCAGCAACCGATCGATTTTTCCGGCGCCGCCGATTCAGCCTCCTGAGCCGTGGCAATCGGAAATCGCGGCGGCTGAAATGATGGTAGTGACGGGTGTGTGACATCGCGGCAAATCCACAGCTTTGGTGCATAGCTGGCTTGCCACACCAATTACATATTGCAATGCAACATGAGGGGTCCTAGGTACTTCGGACCAACTGCGAGGCCCCGATGAGCGAAGACTGGAATACCAAGTATGGAACGCGGCGCGTCCGGCGCGATCCGCCGACGCTGGATGAAGCGATTTTTGCCGCGGTCGGCATTACCGACGACCAGGAAGCGCAGGCTGAAATCGCCGCTTCGCTGATGGGGCTGCCGGTCGAATCCGTACTGCCCGAAGTGAAGAAGATCGCGCGCACCACGGCGCGCTCAACGACGCGCGTCATCGCGGGCGAACAGGGCGCGCAGCGCTCGGTGGTGGTCGAACGCCGCGTTGTCAGGCGATTCGGCAACGACAAGCGCACCGGCACCTAAATCCGCGGCCATCGTTGCAGCAATTCGCCGGCTCGAATGCCGGCGAATTGCTGTTTGTAGCGCGGTGCTTCAGGCCGTCCGGCCCCAGCCATATATTCCCAGCAAGGCCTTCCAATAGGCGCGGTTGACCTGCACCATGGCGCGCGTCGCATCGGTCGGCGCCGCGATCGCAATCTTTGCAAGTTCGAACTGCGGTTGCGGCTTCAGATCGATGGTGCCGGTCGATTCGCCATGACGGAACGTCAGCTGCGCGCCGAACTTGTTGGCAAGCGCCCGCATCGCCTGGTTTTGCGCGCTGGTGGTGATCCGAAGCGCCTGATAGCCCTTCCAGCGTGCTTCCTGGATCAGCCGCTTGAACAGGATGATGCCGACGCCCTGCCGGCGCATGGACGCTTCCACGCTGAAAGCGATTTCCGGTAGCGCGTCGGGGGATTGATCCGGCGGATGCAGTTCCGCCGCCCCGCGCACGACGCCGTCCTCGATATAGGTGACGATGACGGTGCCATCATCGGCGCATTTCGCCGCGTAGCGCTCGATGAAACCGTCATCCATGAAGCCATTGAAGCGGTCATGCCGGCTGTCCGGATCGAGCCGCAACAGATGGTCACGCAGCAGCGGCAGTTCTTCTTGCTGATACAGCGTGCGGACGTAACCGCTGGCGAACCTCGAACGGGTAGTGTCTTGGTTTAGCACGTCAAAAACTCCTCTTGGATGGCCCTCGAGGAGGCGTCGAATCCCTAGATCACGAATATTGTGCATTGCAACATGGAATTCAAGACCGCATCCCGCCTGAAATAACGGCAGAATGTCGCGACCGAATGGTTAACAAAATCCAACACCCGTATTCATACGAGCACCATCTGGGTCTGGGTCACCACCGCCACCAGCTTGCCGTCCTCGGTCTCCAGCCGCGTCTGCCAGACCTGGGTGCGACGGCCGCGGTGCACCGGCGTTGCGGTCGCGACCAGCGTCGCTCCCTCCTTTGCACCGCCGATGAAGTTGGTCTTGCTCTCGATCGTGGTGGTGCCCTTGGCATCGGCCGGCAGGTTGATGACGGTTGCGGCCGCGCCGACCGAATCGGCAAAGGCCATTATCGCGCCGCCGTGAATGGTATGGCCGAGGGTGCACAGATCCGGCCGAACCAGCATCCGCGCCACCACGCGATCCCGTTCCGCTTCGGTGAAGGTGACGCCCTTCAATTCGGCGAAAGGCATCTTCATCGAATTCACTTTTTCAAGCGGCGTCATCAGACCTCCCCGTTTTCTTCAGGTCATTCCTTAAGAGCATGGATGGCCGTGTCAAATCCGGCAATGACCTCGGGGGTAGTGGCGACGGTGACGGTGGCATCGGGTCTAGGTCCGCCGTCATTGCGAGGAGCGAAGCGACGAAGCAATCCAGCTTTCTTGCTTGCGGCACGATGGATTGCTTCGCTTCGCTCGCAATGACGAGCAGAAGTCGATAACCCTTCCGGACTAGCTAGACCTTCTCCACCCCGCACCATTCCGCGACGAACAGCGCTGTCGCCTTGGTCGACTTCCGCAGCGAGTCGAGGTCGACATATTCGTTGAAGCCGTGCATCGCCGCGCCGCTGGCGCCGAAGCACAGGCTCGGGATGTTGTAGTTCAGCCCGTAGAACCTTGTATCGGTGAGCGCGGTGAAGACGAGGTCCTGCACCGCGCCGCCATAGACCGTGCTGAACGCCTTGCCGAAGGCTGCTTCCGCTTCCGCCGAATCCTTCAGTTCATAACCCTCCGACAGGAACCCCGACCATTCCACATCGGGCGGATTGTTGGAAAGGAAGCGGTGATCGCGCGACGCCGCCGAAACATGGCTGAGGATCTCGGCCTGGCAGTCGGCGACCGACCAGCCCGGCAATACCGCGATCCGGCAATCGACGTCGCACCATGCCGGCACGCTGGAGGCCCAGTCGCCGCCCTTGATGATGCCGGGGTTGAAGTTGATCGGATGCGTCACCGCCTTGAAGTGGCGGTCGGCTTTCGCGCGCTCGTTCCATTCGGCCTCGAGCTTTTCCAGCGACTGGATCAGGTGATAGGCCGCGGTGATGGCGTTGGAACCCGCGCCCGCCTCGAACACGTGCACGGGATGGCCGCGAACTTTCAGGCGAAACCAGATAACGCCGACCTGGGATCGCACCATCTTGCCGCCGGTCGGTTCGGGAATGAAACAGGCGTCGGCGCGATAGCCGCGCTGCAGCGTCGAGAGCGCCCCGACGCCCGTGCTCTCCTCCTCGATCACGGACTGGAAGTGAATCCGCGCGGTTGGCCGCAATCCAGCGGCCGCGATCGCGTCCAGCGCATAAAGCGCGCCGATAGTGCCGGATTTCATGTCGCAGGCGCCGCGGCCGTACATCCTGCCGTCCTTGATCACGGGCGAAAACGGCGGCGTCTCCCACATCTCCAGCGGACCGGCCGGCACCACGTCGCAATGGCCCTGCAGGATCAGCGATTTCCCCTTGCTGTTCCGGGGACGCCAGGTGCCGACCACACTTCGCGCTTTGGAAAAATCATGCTCGATCGGCCCGAAGCCGCGCAAACCCTTCAAATCGTCGAGACCGATATGCCAGTCGTCGACCTCGTAGCCGCGCCGGCGCAGGAGATCGCCGATCATGTCCTGGCACGGCCCCTCCGCGCCGCGGGTCGAAGGTATCGCGACAAAATCCCTTGTGGTGGCAAGCTGCGCGTCGAAACCGGCGTCGACGGCGTCGAGAATTCGTTGCTGGGTGTCGATGGCGTTCATTTCCGTCACTGTTTTCCGTTGTCGCTTTCAGAATCGCACCCGCGCCAATACACTTGGATATCCGGCGGCGAGGTTTCGCGGCCCATGGAGACACGGATGCCCGGCAACCGCAACATCCTCTATCTCATCATCGACGCGCTGGTCGTCGCGGTGGGCGTGCTCGGCTACAACTTCTACCAGACCAAGAAGGAACCGGAGGGCCTGCAGATCAACGTCGGTCCGAACGGGCTGAAGATCCAGAACAAGTGAAGCGAAACGCTACGCCGGCCATGACGAACTCGTACATCAGGCTCTTCCCGATCTTGCTGCTTGGCGGTTTCGCGCTATGGCCGCTACCATCATGGGCCCTGGAAGGCCAGGTGTCGCGGGAACAGGACATCGTCAATTTGCAGCTGGGCCAGCGGGTAAGGGTCGACGATGGCACCTGTCCCGCCGGCCAGATCAAGGAAGTGTCCGGCGCCAGGATGACCGCCGGCGGCATCCAGCGTGCGGTGAAATGCGTTCAGCGCAAGAAGTGACCGGCGGCGAGTACCCCATGCAGGACTCACACGTCGCGCGTCACCCGCAGGCACGCGCTCTGCCCCTATCAAAACGATCAATGCTTTTCAGGTGGTGAGTCTATTTCGCCGGCTCGAACATGCATTGCAGTGTCGGCTTGGCAATCTTGGTGAAGGTAGGGCCGATCTCGGATTGTTTTGAAGCCGGCACCCAATCGGTCTCGATGGTGGGAACGCCGGTCTCGCCAATGCCGCGCAGCAGCGCTTCACGCAGGTCGTTGTCCTCGACGGCAGCGGCGGCATGGTCATGCAGGCAGCCGCAGACGGTCTCGGGATGCGCCCAGCGCCCTGCCATATGGGGCGCGCACTGGCGCACGAATTCGGCGCGCGGATCGGGCAGTTTCTGCAACGCGCGAAATTGAATCTGCTGGAACTGGGCTTGCTGAACCTGAACCTGCCCGACGTCGATCTGCTCGGCGTGCGCTTGTGCCGAGCCAGCCAGAACGAAGGACGCGATGACGACGGCGGCATTGATACGAAGATGCATGATGGCCTTACCGGCAACTTTCTTGGGACGTGTCAGTTCAGCTGATATCAACGGGTTGCAACGATCACCGTCTGCGGACCTGAAGCGACGATTGGCAACCCTGTGTAGGCGAAAGTGCCAACGCCCGGCAGGCTGCTATCGGCGGAACCAGCCATCGAAACGCCGCCGAGCACGAAGGCAAACGCAAGGATGATGCTGAAGGCTCGCATTTGACTTTCTCCTGACATCGCCACCGGCGCTATCCACCGTTCTCGTTGTGGGCTTGATAACCATGCGCCGTTTCCGGAGTTCTGCGCCAAAAGCGAAAAATGGTTTCATGGCCCGGAGAATTGTTTCGTCGGATCCGGCTCGACGAAACAATATGCAGGAAAACTCCAACGAAATCAGTCGAATGTTCAGATCGCCAATCAACCTGGATGGCATCGTTCGCTGGTCGATCGCAATGTCTGTCTCGGGCGCCGAGAGCTGGGCTCGGCAGCCGGGCGCTGCATTTTAATCTTTCTGTGGTGGACAAGCCCGTGAACGCCGCGGCGGATGAACCGAAGCTTCGTGCCGGCCGTCTTACTCAGACAGCCGTTGCAACTTTTTGAGGCAGTTGCGCGTTGGGGTCGGCATCAGCAGGGAGATTTCAGTGGCGGGCAACGGCAATACCGGTGTTGGCAACAGCATCGCAACCCCCAGACCGGGCCAGCCGACCGTCGACAGTCTGGCCGGGACGAGCGCGGCATCCGGAATGCAGATCGCAGAGACGGATCTGGCGAAGAAGGAACGACCAGGGATATGCGTCGCGATGACGCAGCAAAGCGGCGAGTTCGGTCGCGGCAATCAATCGACGCCGCAGGGACTGCTGCAACTGGTGGGTTGCCGCGAGCCCAATGCCCGCCTCTCGCCGTGGGTCCCCCCGCGCCCACTTGCCGCCAAGCAATAGGTCAAATCCTCCTCACTGGATGAAGTCGCCGCATTTCTGGATCGCGGCATCGGCGGCTCCCCAAGGCATGATCGGCACCGACGAGGTGGAGTTCTTCGGCGAGCCCTCGATCAGACGGTCGGAATAGACCATATAGACGAGTACGTTCCGCTTCGAATCGCAGCCTCGCACGATCTGCATCTTCTTGAAGAACAGCGAGCGCCGCTTGCGGAACATGTCGCCACCCTGCTCCATCTTTTCCTTGAAATGGATCGGGCCGATTTGGCGGCAAGCCAGCGAAATATCCGAGACTTCCTCGGCAAGGCCTAGCCAGCCCTTGAAACCGCCACGTTCCGGCACTGTGAAATGGCAGGCGACACCCTCGACCTCGGGATCGTCGACGCCGTAGGTCGCGAGCTTGTCGTTCGGGCTGAGCATTTTGAATACTGTCGAGCGGCGGAAGATCAGGTCAGGCTCGTCGGCGGCGAAGACCGCCGAACCCGGCCATAGCGCCAAAACCAGCACCAGCAACGCCAGAGCTCTCCACCTCGTGTCACGCAGTATTAGGGCTTTAGGTGTCATCTCTTGCTCCGTTGGTGCGCTGCAACCCATGTAGGCGCCGAACGGCTCCGCTGAAAGACCGACAGTTCCGGGGGCGGCCGGCCCGTTTAACGGAGTGTGAGGCTTTTTTGTTACGCTAAAGCAGAAAACTGCCGGCGAGTGGAAGCCCCGCGCTGGTGAACGCGTATCTCGTCTGAGACACTAACGATCGATTGGACCTAAGGATTTGGGAATGCTGGGCGTGGGCGTGGGTTGGGTTCTTGGTGCCAGGCGGCTTTGGCAGGTGGGGCTTTTGACGACTGTCGGCGCGATCGGCGCCAGCGCGCAGGCGGAAGCCGCCCTGTACTACTGGCCGGATTCCGATGCCGGATATTATCGGCCCAGGCCGATGGTTCGGCAAAAACCACACCGCCATCAGGCCAAAAAGATCGAGATGCGGGAAAGGGAATCGGCCAAGCCGCAGGGGCCGGTCATCATCGCGATTTCGATCGAGAAGCAAAACCTGAAGATCTACGACGCCAATGGGTTCTTCGCGGAAGCGCCGGTCTCAACCGGCATGAAGGGCCATCCGACGCCGATGGGCGTCTTCAGCGTCATTCAGAAGCAAAAGCTGCATCATTCCAACATCTATAGCGGCGCGCCGATGCCCTATATGCAGCGGATCACCTGGTCGGGCATTGCCATCCATGCCGGCGTGCTTCCCGGATATCCGGCATCCCACGGTTGCATCCGCATGCCGATGGCGTTCGCCATGAAGATGTGGAACTGGACCCGGATGGGCGCGCGGGTCGTCGTTACGCCGGGCGAGATGACCCCTGCGAGCTTTTCGCATCCGCTGCTGGTGGCACAGAAGGTCGTACCGGAGCCCGCGGCCGAGCCGCAGGCCGATGCGCCGCCCGCCCCAAAATCCGACAAGGCGTCCGAAGCCGACACGCCGACCAGACAGAGCAATTTGGACGTGAATCTCGAGTTGCGGTCGACCGTAGGCCACGCCAACCGCGCAAAGCCGATCATCGGCGAACCGCCGGCGTCCAGGTCCCTGCGCGAACAGACCCATACTGCCGACGCCAGCGGCGCTTTGGCGGCCTCGCAACGGGCGGCCATGATGACCGATGCGGGGTCAGCGGGCGGCAATGCAATCGCGCAGGGGGAGTCGCGAACCGATATTGTGCCGGCGAGCGCGGTGGACACGGTTTCGGACCCGGTAGCCGATACGTCGAAGGCCGGACTGAAGGTCGAAGCTGCCAATCCGCCGGCGGCAACATCGGAGGCCGAAGCAGCGAAGCCCGCAGATGCGGCATCGCCGCGCGACAAGCCCGCCGAGGCCAGGCCGTCGGATGCAGCGCTCGGCGAAATCAAATCCACGGAAACCACGACCGGTGAAGCCGGCAAGCCATCGGACCAGGCCGCCGCCGCGCAATCGGCCGCTGACGGCGGAAAGGCCGATGTGTCCGCGACCGGAAGCACGATCATTGACGAGAGGCCGGCCGACAGGACTGACGATGCCGCAAAGGCTGCGACCGCCAACGGCCCGAGCGTTCCCGATGCGAGGAAGGATCAGGCCCGTCTGCCCGACGCGGTGAAGCCCGCGGCCGGGAAAACCGACCCGGCAGCATCAACAGCGCCGAAGCGCAGCGGTCAGATCGCGGTGTTCATCAGCCGCAAGGATTCGAAGCTTTATGTGCGGCAGAATTTCGCGCCGCTGTTCGATGCGCCCGTAACAATCGCGCCAAGCGACCGGCCGCTGGGAACGCATCTGTTCACGGCAGAGATGGACAGGAGCGATCCCAATATCGTGCACTGGTCGGTGGTCTCGCTGCCGTCGCGGCGCGCCGAGCGGCGTGACGAGAACGAGCGCGCCTCCCGCCACCACAAGACCGCCGCTGTCGCCGTCGTCGAGCCGAAACCGTCGCCAGCGCCGGACAGCCCGGCAGAGGCGCTGGATCGCATCACCATCCCGGCGGATGCGATGGCGCGGATTACGGGCGCGCTTTCGACCGGCGCCTCGATCATCGTTTCCGATCAGGGCATCGGTGCCGGCGAAACCGGCGAGGGGACGGATTTCATCGTTTCGCTGCGCTAATCGCGAAGGTTTCGGGCGCGGCAAAGGTTCGGCGTGGTCCCGACGGTCTTGCGAAAGGCCGGGCCGAAATTGGCCGCGCCACCCCGCATTTTCTCTGACGTCACCGATTTCTTCGCCACCAGCCGAAAAAAGATGCGTCGGCGCCGGCTGGACGGCGTTGGCAAATGGAGTGATGTGGCGCGCATCGAGCATCGATGCGACGTCGGCATCGGTGGCCCTGCCGGTAAGAACGAGTTCTTCCAGCTTGAATTCGTCGGCGACGAACGGTTTTCCGGCGAGCCTGCACACGAGCTTGTTCGCGCAGGCCACGTCGCCGGCCATGGCAGCGACTTGCGCGGCCTCACTCAGGACAATGCGCTGGTTCGCATAGGTGGATGAGCGGAAATCGGCGCTCAGAATCAGCAAAGCAGTTTCCTGGCGATCGGACACGATGAGCCGGATCAGAAGGGCAGCGATCATCGCATCCCGGGAATGGCGCGCGCCGATCCGCTTGGCGAGCCATGTTGTCTCGATACGCGTAAACGCCACGCCGAGGCCTATTCCGAGTGCGAGGATCAGATCGAACTCGGCGTTTCCGGCTACACCATGACCGAACCATTGCAGGATGCAGGCCGCCAGACCGAAACCGATATGAAGCGCCGTGAATTTTGCGGCGTTCGACGCCCGATTGTCGAAAGCCCAACCACCCCAGATCAGAATCGCGAGCGCCGGCCATTGAAGGTGGCCGATATTTCCAATGACGTTAGACAAGGCGTGCTGCCGGTTGGCAAGCAGGTTCAGGAGGAAGTCTGGTCCGAAGACGACGACGCAGACGGCGATTCCGAACAGGCAGGCCGCGACACTAAGCATCGTTGCCGAACGTGCGTGCCGATTCCTGCTGATGTACAGCCATGCGATGGCCGTGACCGGGATCGCAATCATGTTGTGCTTCCAGAACCCCGCGACCACCATCAAGAGCAGCGCCGGAACAGACGAATGCCCGGTGCGGAGACGCAACAGGAACCACACGAGGCCGGCCCCCATGATCGCCTGCCCCGCAAGTTGCGGATCGTTGGCTCCGACGTAGATCGTCTGGTTGTGCGCCATGACGGCGAGGTACCAGAGCGCGCCTATCGCGCCGCCAGCGCGACCGCCGACGAGAACACGAACGGAGAGGAAGATCTCGATTGCGACCGCAAGCAGCGTGACCACGGACACGGCGCGGCCGACGAACAGATGATCGATTCCCAGCGCATTACCCAGCAACCCGATCGCGTAGAATGAGAGCGGCGGATAATTATTGCCAACCAGCCCGTCAGCCGCGGGGTAAAGCGGCAAACCTCCGGCAGCCGCGTCCTGGAAGTAGCTATTCCAGCCCTCGGTCGGCCAGATCTCGATCAAGAACTGCGCCCGCCAAACCGGCCACGCCAAAAAGTAGGTGGCGGTCAATGACAGCAGCGTCAGGTAAACAAGCGCCCGATATTTGACATCGTAAGCCGTCGCGCCGGCAAGCGGCACTGCAGGCGCCAGAATAGTCATTTGCAAGGGCCCCCCGGCCCTGACAGATCCAATCGTTACTAGGGCGGGTATACAAGCCTGTCTTCGTGCTCCCCGAGCCTTTTGCACCGCCGGGGCGGGATCGCGCGAGAAAGCCCCAATCGGCCAATCGAGGCTGACCTCGCCAGAAGAGGCGCCGTCCCCGCTTGCGTTGCGGTCAATCGTCGGCATCGCGATCGACCTTCGCCACGGCTGGGCGAATCTCCGGGCGCTGCGTATCAACATCTATTGAGGGGCGGCTTGCCGCCTGTTGGGCTAGCCTCATGGGCCTGGAGGGGCCGACATGATCGACCGCAGGACGTTTCTTACGGCGGCGCTGGGCTCGGTCTCGGGCTCGCTCGCGACGCGGGGAGCCCAGGCACAGGGAGCCATGAGCCGGATCACGGCCTATGCCTTTTCGTTCCGCGCCCTGGACGGCGGTGACATCAGCCTGGCTGATTACACTGGCCGGCCGCTGCTGATCGTCAACACCGCTTCCCTATGCGGCTACACGCCGCAATATGCGGGGCTGCAGGAATTGTGGACCGAATTTCACGCTCGCGGCTTGATGATCATCGGCGTGCCCTCCAATGATTTCGGCGGACAGGAGCCGGGCGGCTCGAGCGAAATCGCGGAGACAGCGCAACACCAATACGGCGTTACCTTTCCGATCGCGGCCAAAGCCGTGGTGAACGGCCCGGACGCGCATCCGTTCTACAAATGGGCCGCAGCCGCGCGCCCGAAGGACGTTCCGCGCTGGAACTTCCACAAATATCTGATTGGCCATGACGGCTACATCGCCGAGGTATTTCCCTCAGCCGTCGAGCCGTCGGATACCCGCGTCAAAACCGCGATCGCGCGGGCACTCGCCGAGTCCTGACGCGGCCTCTCCTCCCCGTAATTAACCGATCCCTCAAGGTGAATCGACCTGCGGCGATAATAGCCTTGCCGTGGCGGCGCAGCTCCAACTAGGCTATTATTGTCAGGGCGGAAAGTGCTCGGTCGATGGCAAAGAGCCACGGCGCGCGCGGAATCAGCGTAAGGGACAAAGAAGATGCGGATTGCGGCAGGATTGATCTTTGCGGGCGCGGTTTCGCTGTGTGCGTCAGGCCTCGCCTGGTCGCAGACCCCTGGCACCAAGAGCGCTGCGGCTCCACAAGCGACGCAAGCTCCCGCCCCGGCGCCCGCCCCTGCAAAGGCGACCTGCGCCAATCCCAACGCGCTGGGCATCGCCCGCGTCGTCGAAATCGATACGACCGGCGGACCGGGCTTCGGTTTCGAGCACTTCAAGCAGCTGGACTTCCTGCGCGACCACGAAGTGGTCCTCACGTTCGATGATGGTCCGTGGCCGATCAATACGCCCTCGGTGCTGAAGACGCTGGCAGACGAATGCACCACGGGCATTTTCTTCTCGATCGGCAAGCATGCGACCTATTATCCGGAAATCCTGAAGGAGGTTCTTGCGGCCGGTCATACCATCGGGGCGCACACCTGGTCACACGCCACCCTCACCAACAAGAAGCTGAGCGAAGACCAGCGCAAGGAAGAGATCGAGAAAGGCTTCAGCGCGGTGAAATGGGCACTGGGAGGGGTTTCGCCGGCGCCGTTCTTCCGTTTCCCGGCGCTGCAGCATCCGCCGGAAATGGTGACCTATCTCGGCGACAGAAACATCGCGATGTTCTCCTGCGATCTCGATTCCTTCGACTTCAAGGCGCGCAACGCCCAGCAGGTGATCGACGTCACCATGAAGAAGCTCGACAAGCTCGGCAAGGGCATCATCCTGATGCACGACTTCCACAAGCATACCGCCGAGGCGCTGCCCGAGTTGCTGCACCGCCTGAAGGCCGGCGGTTACAAGGTCGTCAAGATGATCCCGAAAGCCCCGGTGCAGACGCTGCCGCAGTATGACGAAGAACTTCTGAAAGACGTCAAATTGCCGACCGTGAGCTCGCGGCCGGTCTCCAGCGTGGTCCAGACGATTTCGGAATAGCGTTCCCCGCGCGACAGATGCCGGATCTGCGCATCGACGGCTACGTCATCGTGTCAGCGGACGGCATGCTGGCAAATGCGGCCCGCGTGATGCCCGACGAATTGAAATTCGAGGGCGACAAGCAATTCTTCAACGCCGGGCTCGATCGCGCCGACCTGATCGTGCATGGCCGCAACTCCTACGAGGACCAGCCGAACTCGCCGCGGCGAAAGCGGATCGTCGTGACCCGGAGGGTCGCTGCGATCGCGCCGGATCCGTCCAATCCGAAAGCCACGCTGTGGAATCCTGCCGGAGCTTCGTTCGAGGCGGCCTGCGGTCTCGCCGGCATCCGCTCCGGCACCGTCGCGATCATCGGCGGACCCGAAATATTCGCCATGTTCATGGACCGCTATGACACGTTCTGGCTTTCGCAAGCCGCGCGGGTGCGGCTGCCGGACGGCGAGCCCTGCTTCCCGGGCGTGCCCGCGAGGTCACCGCAGCAGATCCTCGCCGCGAACGGCCTTAGGGCCGGCGAAGGCCAGATTCTCGATAGCGGCGCGGATGTCAGCGTGACGCCGTGGCGCCGGGTGAATCAGATATCGCCATAGCCGGGCTCCGACGTGCGCGACGTCCGGCCATAGCCTGCGATCATGAACAGCGCGCCGATGATCGAGAGATTCTTCAACGCGTCGAGCAGCGTCCTGGCGCTTTCGGACGGCGGCTGATTCCAGAAATCATGAAAATAGAAGGTCGCCGCGGCAACGAAGAATATCATGAGAATCGCAAAGAACCGGGCGCCGAAATTCAGCGCGATCATCAATCCGCCGATGACCTCGAAGGAGCCGGCCGCGATGGCGAGCATTTGCGGCGTCGGCATTCCCGTCATCGTCTCGAGCTGCGAGGTGTAGGGCATCAGCAGCGCCGGAATGACCACCTTGGCTGAAATAAATTCCGCCGTGGCCGGTATGGCGAACAGCTTGGTTGCACCCGAATAGATGAACAGCACCGCGAACAGGATTCGCCCGAAAGTGATGAATGCTGGCATGAGTTGGCCTCACTGGATGCTGCAAATAAGCCGGAGTCGCGATGTCGGGTGATTATGGTCGTTCCGACCCGGCTTTTCAAACGGTCAAATCGGTCTCCGCGATCTCAAGCCGAAAACCTGATCGAATTGTTGTCAACCTATGGCGTTTTCAAGCGGAGTGGATACCGATTCGCGTGAAGAAAATGCGTCAAGAAATGGCCGAATCGAACTCTAGCCAAACAATGTCGGCTGCTGGCGGCCGGCGCGCTCCTGGGCTTCGACGGCGGCCACGGCCGTCATGTTCAGAACGCCGCGCGCGGTCACCGATGGCGTGAGAATATGTGCCGGACGCGAGGGGCCGATCAGGATCGGGCCCACGGGGAGCGCGTCCGCCAACGCCTTAATCATCTGATAGGCAACGTTGGCCGTATCGAGATTCGGCATGATCAGGATATTGGCCTCCCCTTCCAGCTTTGAGTGCGGCAGGATCAATTTTCGCGAGGTCTCGGACAGCGCGGTATCGCCCTGCATTTCGCCGTCCGCCTCGAGTTCGGGATGGCTCTGCTTCAGAAGCGCGGTGGCGCGGCGCATCTTGCGCGAGGAGTCGGTGTCGTAGCTGCCGAAGTCGGAATGCGAAACGAACGCGATCTTGGGCTTGAGCGCGAAGCGCTGGACATGGAGTGCCGCCAGCGCCGCCATTTCCGCAAGCTCCTCGGCGCTCGGGTTCGGCCGTACCTGGGTATCCGCGATGAAGTAGGCGCCCTTGCTGGTGATCATCAAGGCAAGCGCTGCGAAATCGCTCACCCCCGGCAGGAAGCCCACGATCTCGCGCACGTGGCGCAGATGGCTCATGTAACGCCCCTCGACGCCGCAGATCATGGCGTCGGCCTCGCCGCGGATCACCGCCAGGGCTGCGATCACGGTGGCGTTGGTGCGGACCACGGTGCGCGCGGCATCGGGGGTGACGCCGTGGCGGCCGGCGACGTCGATATACGACTGAACGTAGGAGCGGTAGCGCGGGTCGTCCTCGGGATTGACGAGATCGAAGTCCCGCCCGGCCCTGATGGCAAGGCCGAACCTCTTGATCCGCGCCTCGACCACGGAGGGACGTCCAACCAGGATCGGCCGCGCCAGCTTCTCCTCGAGCACCACCTGCGTCGCATGCAGGACGCGCTCGTCCTCGCCCTCGGCATAGATCACGCGAACCGGCTGGGTTTTTGCTTTCGCGAATACCGGCTTCATGACCAGGCCCGAGCGGAACGCGAAGCGCTCCAGTTGCGCGGCATAATCCTCGAAATTCCTGATCGGACGGGAGGCGACGCCCAATTCCATCGCCGCCTTCGCCACTGCCGGCGCAATGCGCAGGATCAGCCGCGGATCGAACGGACTGGGAATCAGCGAGCCCGGGCCGAACCCTTGCGCCTCGCCGCTGTCAAACCCCTGCGCGATGGCATCCACCGGCGGATCGCGCGCGAGCTGCGCGATCGCGTCGACTGCAGCCTTCTTCATCTCCTCGTTGATCGCGGTAGCGCCGACATCGAGCGCGCCGCGGAAGATGAAGGGAAAACACAGGACGTTGTTGACCTGGTTGGGAAAGTCGCTTCTCCCCGTGCAGATCATCGCGTCGGGCCGGGCTTTTCGGGCTTCGTCCGGCATGATTTCGGGGTCAGGGTTGGCCAGCGCCATCACCAGCGGCTTGTCCGCCATCTGCTTGACCATGTCGGGCGTCAGCACCTTCGGCGCCGATAGCCCAAGGAAAATGTCGGCGCCGCCAATCACTTCCGCGAGCTTGCGCTTGTCGGTCTTCTGGGCATAGACGGACTTCCAGCGGTCCATCAGCGTGTTGCGGCCCTCGTGCACCACGCCGTCGATATCGCAGACCCAGATATTCTTGCGCTGCGCGCCCATCACGACCAGGAGATTGAGGCAGGCGATCGCCGCGGCTCCCGCGCCGGAGGTGACGATCTTGACCTCGGAAAGCTTCTTGCCGTTCAACAGCAGGGCATTGGTGATGGCGGCGCCGACGATGATGGCGGTGCCATGCTGGTCGTCGTGAAACACCGGGATCTTCATGCGCGCCTTGAGCTGCGCCTCGATCTCGAAGCATTCCGGACCCTTGATGTCCTCCAGATTGATGCCGCCGAAGGTCGGCTCCAGCGCGGCCACCGTCTCGACCACGCGTTCGATGGTATCGGCAGCGATTTCGATGTCGAACACGTCGATGCCGGCGAACTTCTTGAACAGCACCGCCTTGCCTTCCATGACAGGCTTCGACGCCAGCGGGCCGATATTGCCAAGGCCGAGCACGGCAGTTCCGTTGGAAACGACGGCGACGAGGTTGGCGCGGGTGGTCAGGGAGGCCGCTTCCGCCGGGTTCTCGGCAATCGCCGTACAGGCGGCGGCCACGCCCGGCGAATAGGCGAGCGCGAGGTCGCGCTGGTTGGCGAGCGGCTTGGTAGGCTGAATCTCGAGCTTTCCGGGCCGGGGCAGCCGGTGATAGGCCAGCGCTGCGGATTGGAGATCTTCAGAATGGGATGACATCAATTCCCTCCGCGGGCTCCCTCACCCCGAATCCATGCTTCGGCGGTTGATTCACGAGATCTCAGGTTTGCGGCAGATTGAGCCGGATGTGAAGCTCGCGCAACTGCTTCACCGTCACCTCCGATGGCGCGCCCATCAGGAGGTCCACGGCCTGCTGGTTCATCGGGAACAGCGAGATTTCGCGCAGGTTCGTGGTGCCGCAGAGAAGCATGACGATGCGATCGACGCCGGCCGCCATGCCGCCATGCGGCGGGGCGCCGTACTGGAATGCGCGGTACATGCCGCCAAAGCGCTCGACGACGTCCTTCTCGCCATAACCCGCGATCTCGAACGCCTTCACCATCGCCTCGGGACGGTGATTGCGGATGCCGCCGGAAGCGATCTCGTAGCCGTTGCAGGTGATGTCGTACTGGAACGCCTTGATGGTCAGCGGATCCTGCGTCTGCAGCGCCTCCAGCCCGCCCTGCGGCATCGAGAACGGATTGTGCGAGAAGTCGACCTTCTTGTCTTCCTCGTTGTATTCGTACATCGGGAAGTCGACGATCCAGGCGAGTTCGAACCGATCCTTGTCGATCAGGTTCAACTCCTCGCCGAGCTTGGTTCGCGCCAGGCCGGAAAATTTCCAGAACTTGTCGGGATCGCCGGCAACAAAGAACGCGGCATCGCCCTCCTTCAATCCGAGCTGCGCGCGGATCGCCGCCGTTCGCTCGGCGCCGATATTATTGGCGAGTGGGCCTGCCCCCTCGCCGCCCTCGCGCCACATGATGTAGCCGAGCCCGGGCTGGCCCTCGCCCTGCGCCCAGGAGTTCATGCGATCGCAGAATGCGCGCGAACCGCCGCCGGGTCCGGGAATCGCCCAGACCTGGTTCTTCGGGTCTTCCAGCATCCGCGCGAACACCTTGAAGCCGGAGCCGCGGAAATGTTCGGAGACATCCTGCATGATCAGCGGATTGCGCAAATCGGGCTTGTCGCTGCCGTATTTCTTCAAGGCTTCGGCGAACGGAATCCGGGGCCAAACTTTGGTCACCGGCTTGCCCTTGGCGAACTCCTCGAACACGCCGGTGATCACAGGCTCGACGGCTGCGAAAACATCGTCCTGCTCGACAAAGCTCATCTCGAGATCGAGCTGGTAGAACTCACCGGGCAACCGGTCGGCGCGCGGATCCTCGTCGCGGAAACAAGGCGCGATCTGGAAGTAGCGGTCGAAGCCGCTCATCATCAAGAGCTGCTTGTACTGCTGCGGCGCCTGCGGGAGCGCATAGAACTTGCCCGGATGGATCCGGGACGGCACCAGGAAGTCGCGCGCCCCTTCCGGCGACGACGCCGTCAGGATCGGGGTCTGGAACTCGAAGAAACCCTGTTCCTTCATCCGCTTGCGCATGGAATCGACGATCGCGCCGCGGATCATGATGTTCTGGTGCAGTTTTTCGCGGCGAAGGTCGAGGAAGCGGTATTTGAGCCTGATGTCTTCAGGATATTCCTGCTCGCCGAACACCGGCAGCGGCAGTTCGGCCGCCGGTCCCAGCACCTCGATTTCACTGACATAGACTTCGACCGCCCCGGTCGGCAGTTCCGGATTTTCGGTTCCGGCCGGACGTCTGCGCACCTTGCCGTCGATCCGCACCACCCACTCCGAGCGCAGTTTCTCGGCGTCCTTGAACGCCGGCGAATCCGGGTCGGCCACGCATTGGGTCAGGCCATAATGGTCGCGCAGATCGATGAACAGCACGCCGCCATGGTCGCGAACACGATGGACCCAGCCCGACAGCCGGACCGTCTCGCCGATATGGCTGTCGCGGAGCGCGCCGCAGGTGTGTGACCGGTAACGATGCATGGAAATCCCAAAAAAGGCTGTCAGAGGGCAGAATCGGGCGGCAATGCCGGCCCGAGGAGGGTCAGGGTTTACCCGAGCGCGTCAGGCGCGGCAACCGAATGCGGCCCTAAACCTGCCCCTCAAAATGACGGCAGCCCCGCAAAAAGTGAAGGTAAAACAACATCCCTGTCACACCCCTGCTGCGACAGCCGATTGTCTATTTCCACCACGCGCCTATCTTGTGACCATGACGGTGCATTTCCCCTTCCAGAACACCTATGCGGCGCTGCCGGCGAACTTTTTCGCCCGTGTTGCACCGACCCCGGTCGCCTCGCCCCGGCTGATCAAGCTGAACCGGCCGCTGGCCCTGCAACTGGGGCTCGATCCGGACCGGCTGGAAAGCCCGGAAGGCGCGGAGATCCTCGCCGGCCAGCGCATCCCCGATGGCGCCGACCCGATCGCCATGGCCTATGCCGGCCACCAGTTCGGCCATTTCGTGCCGCAACTGGGTGACGGCCGCGCGATCCTGCTCGGCGAGGTGATCGACGCCGACGGCGTCCGCCGCGACATTCAGCTCAAGGGCTCGGGCCCGACGCCATTTTCGCGCCGGGGCGACGGCCGCGCGGCGCTCGGCCCGGTGCTGCGCGAATACATCGTCAGCGAGGCGATGGCGGTGCTGGGAATCCCGACCACGCGATCGCTCGCCGCCGTGTTGACCGGCGAAAGCGTGTTGCGCGAGACGGCCCTGCCCGGCGCGGTCCTCACCCGGGTCGCCTCCAGCCACATCCGGGTCGGGACCTTCCAGTATTTCGCGGCCCGGCAGGACACCGAGGGCGTGCGGCGGCTGGCCGATCACGTCATCGCCCGGCATTATCCCGACCTGGCGGACAGCAATCGTCCCTACCTCGCGTTGCTGAGCGCGGTCATCGCGCGACAGGCCGACCTTGTCGCGCGCTGGCTGCTGGTTGGTTTCATCCACGGCGTCATGAACACCGACAACACCTCGATCTCAGGCGAAACGATCGACTACGGCCCATGCGCTTTCATGGACCATTACGATCCGGCGCAGGTGTTCAGTTCGATCGACGAGATGGGCCGCTATGCCTACGCCAATCAGCCACGAATCGCGCAATGGAACCTGACGCGGCTGGCCGAATGCCTGTTGCCGCTGATTTCCGACGATCAGGACAAGGCCATCGCGGAGGCGCAGGCGGCGCTCGGCGAATTCGTCGAGGTCTTCGATACCGCTTATCAGGCAGGCTTGCGCCGCAAGCTCGGCCTGTTCACCGTACGCGACGACGACCGGATGCTGGCGCAAGCCCTGCTCGATGCGATGGCGAAGAACCATGCCGACTTTACCCTTGTCTTCCGGCGGCTGGGCGATGCCGCGCTCGGTCCCGACTATGATGACGCGATCAGGCCGCTGTTCGCCGATCCCACCGCCTATGACGAATGGGCGGCTCGCTGGCGGCAGCGGCTCGCCGCCGAACCTCAGGATTCGACAGCCAGGCGGACGGCCATGCGATCGGTCAATCCGGCCTACATCCCCAGGAACCACCGGGTGGAAGCGGCAATCGAGGCCGCCGTGAACCGGGACGATTTTGCGCCCTTCGAGGAGCTTCTCGCGGTGCTGTCGAGGCCGTATGAGGACCAGCCCGCGTTTTCGGCCTATGCGGAGCCGCCGGAACCGCATGAACGTGTGCTTCAGACCTTCTGCGGCACTTAATCGTCGCTAACGTTCCATTAAACATTCCGGGAAACGCCGGCGGCGGCCCGGCAGGAATTAACAGGGGGTCAATGCGTTCCCTACAAGTCTAGCGGCTTGGCTTTGGGGGGAACTGCCGTGTTTGACGCGTTGGTATTTGAGTTCATGGGATTGGCGATACTCGGGCTTTGCGTCATCGTGCTTGCCGTGCCCGCGCAGCGACGACCGTCTGCGCGGCACACCAGCGACTCCTGACGCATCGCAGTTTGAAGCGAAGATCGGCTGCATCGGACCGTCCCGGTTGCGCCCGGTAAGCCGAGTCCCCAGCGGAAAACCGTCGGAGAGCGGAAATGCAAGGCTCGAATTCGCCCCAAGACCCTTGACATATCAGCGCTTTCGGCAGAACGCCGTCTTTGGAAGCGTTATGGATTGTTCATGGATCTGATTACCACCACTTCGGACCTCGCGGCCGCTTGCGTCCGCCTCGCCCAGCACCCGGTCATCACCGTCGACACCGAATTCCTGCGCGAGACCACCTATTATCCCCTGCTCTGCGTCGTGCAGATGGCGAGCGCAGACGAAGCGGTGGTGGTCGATACGCTGGCTGCGGGCATCGACCTGAAGCCGTTCTTCGAACTGATGGCGAACGAGAAGGTCCTGAAGGTCTTCCACGCCGCCCGCCAGGACATCGAGATCGTCTGGCACCAGTCCGGCACCATTCCGCATCCGATCTTCGACACGCAAGTGGCGGCCATGGTGCTCGGCTATGGCGACAGCATCGCTTACGATCAACTGGTCGAGCGCATCACCGGACACCGTCCGGACAAGACCCATCGTTTCACCGACTGGTCGCGTCGGCCTCTGACCGATGAGCAGATGCACTACGCGGTTTCCGACGTTACCCATCTGCGCGACGTGTTCCATGCTCTCGACGCCGATCTCAAGAAGCGCGGCCGCAGCGACTGGGTGAGCGAGGAGATGGAGGTCCTGACCTCGCCGAAAACCTACGACTTTCACCCCGAGCGCGCCTGGGAACGGCTGAAGACACGTGTACGCAAGCCGAAGGAACTCGCGGTGCTGATGGAAGTCGCTGCCTGGCGCGAGCAGGAGGCGCAGGGCCGCGACGTTCCGCGCAGCCGCGTGCTGAAGGACGATGCGGTCGGCGATATCGCCACCCATGCGCCGACCAGCCTCGAACGGCTCGCCAATCTGCGCTCGCTGCCAAAGGGATTTGACCGTTCGAAATGGGGCGCCGATATCGTGGCCGCCGTGCAGCGCGGCCTGGCGCGCGATATCGCCTCGCTGCCGAAGATTGAAAAGCCGCGCGGCAATTCAAATGGAGCAGCGATCGTGGAGCTCCTGAAAGTCCTGCTGAGAATGACGTCGGAGCGCCACGCGGTCGCCAGCAAGGTCATCGCCACCGTCGACGACCTCGACCAGATCGCCGCCGACGACAACGCCGATGTCGCTGCGCTGCACGGCTGGCGCCGTGAGCTGTTTGGCGAAGCGGCGCTATCGCTGAAGCATGGCCGGCTCGCGCTCGCGATCGAAAAAGGCCGGGTGGTGAGGGTGGATCGAAACTAGCGGGACGCGCTATCCCGCCGCGCCGTCTTCCGCGTCCTCCTCCTCGTCGGCGGCGGCTTTCAGGGCTTCCGACACCTCCACCAGGACCATCGACAGGATATAGGCGCTGGTCGGCAGGTTGAGCCGACGCGCCCTTGCGATCGCCGTCGAGACATCCTGCGCCAGCTCATTGAGTTCGTCCCCGCGGGTCGCCATTTTCTCTCGCTTCTTGGCCTTTACCGTATGCACGACCGGACGATTTGCAGATCGGCCGTCAGCTCGACGCGGCACGATCGCTCATGACGCGATCACTCCTGGATCATACCGCGATCTTGCCGCTTGCACCGATCAGGTCGGCAGTCCCCAGAACTCCGGCGAAGTTGCTGATGACCTTGACGACCGCGAGCTTGTATGCCGCAACGTCGCCGACGCCGGGGCGCCTGCAAGCCACCGCGTCGCTGACGAGCTGATAGCGATGGCTGCGGTGAAAGCCATCGACGACGGTCGACAGCACGGTCTCGTCGAGAGAAAATCCCATCAGCACGCAGCGAATATTTCTCATGTTCGACATGTATTCGGCGAACCGCACCGAACTATAGGCAGACGGCAGCGGATGCTCGAAGGTGAGTTCGCCCGGCCTCGGTTTCAGTTCCGCGATCCAGTCCGTCAGGTTCGACGCCGGATTGAACCACGCGGCCTGGGCAATCCGTTTCAGATGCATGACCGGCCAGAGATTGTCGCGCCAAAGCGTCATCAGTTCGAGACATCGCGCCGTGATCGCCTCGGCGTCCGATATGACGTGCCTGCGGCCTTCGGTGAGATACTCGGTCTGAAGATCGGCGCAAACCAGAAGCGGCGGATCGTCGTGGAGGGAAGCGGGCATTATTTTGCGATTGGAAATCATGTGTCAGCCAGGGCGGGAGTACGGAGTGGAGAGGTCACTGCGCGACCTGCGGATATATCGAGGACACCGGGTCTGTCCCAATCCCCCTCCGGCCTGATGATCACATAAGGGTCGCTATCGAGCGTGATGGCATCGGGGCTCGGCTCGAGATCAAGCACCATCTCGGTGTAGGAAAAATCGGAAAAGGTGATCTTCCGGTTGTGGCCAAGCGGCTTGGCGCCGAAATGCGACCAGAAGTTCACCAGCCGGTCTTGTGCGTGGCCGTAGACCTTCTTGAAACCCTTGCGCTTGATGTATTCAAAGCTTGCCTGCACCAGCTTGAACGATATGCGCGAGCGTCGGAACTGATGCCGCACGGCGAGGCGTTCGATCTTGGCAAACTCGCCGAAAAACCGCACCCGAAGGCAGGCCGCCGGCTCGTTGCCGATGAACCCGATGAAGTGCGCGGCGACCAGATCATTGCCGTCGAACTCCTCCTCGATCGGGCAATCCTGCTCGGCAAGGTAGACGGCGGCGCGAATAGCGGTCACCAGCATCAGATCGTTGGGATCGCGAGCGATGCGGATTGAAATCGCCCGCGAACCCGGTTTGGGCGACGGTGGGGGCTTAGTGCCGTGCATCTGCAAAACTCCCTGCTGATGTGACTGCCCGCGCGTTGGCCGAAATACGATTCCACGGCCGCTGGTAACGCCAGAGTTCACGCTGAAGGCTTGGAATCGGCTCGAAGCCAATTGCGATCATCAGGTCGCGCCCATCCTCACTCGACGGTTGCGCGTAAAGATCGGCTGTCGCCAGCCGTGTCTGGCAGAGATGCTTCGACACATTGCCGAGGCCAGCCATTGCCTTGCCGCGGCCTGCGATCGCCCACACATAGATCGCCGACGCCTCGTCGGGGCCGCCGGCAAGAAGCGAGAAATCGGGATGCGTGAGATTTATTTCTGCGTGCATAAGAGCATCATGCCCTCGGCGGTTGAGATAGAGGAAGGCCACGGCGCCGAGCAGCTTTTCCTGCCGGCTGAACGTCAAGATGCTGCCTGAATCGAACGCGAAGTAGCGTTCCAGGTCCGGTTCCGCGATATTCACTCCCGGCACCATCCGGTTGCCCATCTCGGCGATGGCGGAAAGCTCGTGGCGCCGCGCGGGTTGCACAACGATTTCAGCGCTTCGGGGCAGCATGTCGAAATCGCGTTTTGCGGCCAAAGTGGCCCTTTCCTTAACGGGATCACGCATCTATCGTCACTCCTGCCTGCTAGATCCACCATAGCGGGCGGGGAATTTGGGTATGCAGCAACTATTGCACCGGGGTGCTGCGGTGACGCAGCACCGAACCGACGAGATCCTGGATGCGTCCTGGGACGATCTGAAGTCGTTCCTCGCCTGCGCGCGGTACAAGAGTTTCCGCAACGCTGCCGACGTGCTCGGTCTTACCAGCACCACGTTGATGCGCAGGATCGATCGGCTCGAAGAACGCATCGGCTGCAAGATGTTCTTGCGTGACCAGAGCGGGCTGACGCTGAGCGAAGACGGCGCCGCGATGATCGGCGACGTGATGGAGATGGAGCGTCACGCCTTCAATGTATTTCGCCGCGCGTCTCAATCGAGCGACACCGCCGGCACCGTTCGCGTCGCAGTGACCGAGGGCCCCGGCAATTTCTGGATTCTTCCGAGGCTGATCGATTTTCACAGGACCTACCGGAAGATCACCGTCGATCTGCGCTGCGCCATGGAGCAGGCCGACGTCGCAAGACTGGAAGCCGATATCGCGATCCAGCTGGAGCCGCCGACCAATCCCGATCTCATCGTCGCAAAGCTCGGCAGGCTTCACATCTACGCTTTCGTCTCGGAGGAATATCGCAAGCTCCACGGGGTCCCCTCGCTTGCCGATCTCAGGAACCACCGGCTGGTCATACAGCATGCGCCCCAGGTCGACGACTCCGCCTACGCCAGGGTGCTGGGACTGACTTCACTGGAAGGCATCGTCGGATTTAAGACGAACTCCAGCATCGGCGTTCTCTACGCGATCGAGCGCGGAGCAGGCATGGGCTTTCTGCCGACGGCATTGGTCGCGCTGGGAGCAAGTCTGGTTGCCGTCGACCTCGGCGTCCACCATCACGCCGATCTCTGGCTCGCCTATCACAAGGAATTCCGCCACTCCGATCGGCACAAGATCGTCATCGATTGGATCAAGAAGATTTTCGATCCCAAAACCTACCCCTGCTTTCGGGATGAGTTCATCCATCCGAACGATCTGATCCCCCTGATGGCCGCATCGAAAGAGACCTACGGGCTTGAAGGGTATGCAGCCGCGGCCCCCTTCGCCTGAAGTTCAGGCTTCGGTTCTGATTGAATCAGAACCGAAGCTCTAATTCTTGTTTTAACGCGTTTTCTTCACGCGAACCGGTACCCACTTCGCTCGAAAACGCTCTAGAACTTCAGCTCGAGGCCGAGCGTTCCCTGATGCGACTGCAGCGCGGCGCGGAACTTGGCGTCATAGTTGAGATAGAGCCGCGCCGTGTTGCTGAGGCCGAGCGAGGCCGACGCGCCGGCGTCCGCGCCGTAGCGGCTTTCGCCGATGCCCTGCACCGAGATGCTCTCGGCACCGAGACTGACGGTGATCGAACTGAAGTTCTGCGAGGTATTGTCGATGAACTTGCCATAGGCCGAGAGATCGAAAATCTTCTGATCGAAGATCCAGTAATGTCCGACCTCGGCGCCGATCAGCACGCGCGAGCGCTCTACCGTCGCTCCGCTCGCCGTCAACGGGCCGAACCCTCCGACCTCCTGAAACGATCCGGTCGTGGCCCGCACATATTCGAGCGCGGCTTTCGGCACGATGCGGCTCTGGTCGATGTTCCAGTAGTAGCTTAGCTCGGTCAGCGCGCCGTCGATTCGCGCATTGTAGCTGGCATCGGCGAAGCCGAATCCGGTATCGCGGCTCGAATTGACCTTGCCGAAGCCGTGGATCAGCGCGACCGCCCAGGTCCACGGGCCCTTGTCGACCGAGGCGTTGAATCCGAACTGGGTGAGGTCAAGGGTGGCCGACTGCAGCGCCAGCGGAACGTCGATGGAGGTGCGGCTCTGGTCAACCGAGACGCCGAGGTTGACACCGGGCGCGACCGTGGCGCCGAGGCCGGCGACGCCGCCCCAGGTCGTTCGGTGATCGCCGACGAAATCGGCCTGCGGGCCGTTGCGGGTCGAGATACCGTAGGCTTCGCCCCAGGTCCGAAACCGCGGCCCGTCGGTCGCCTCAGAGGCCCCGCCGCCGCCCGGATTGGTCCGCAACGCGCGCCCGAACCCCGATGACGCCAGACCTCCCAGCCGCTCCAGGAACGTGCTCCCGAGATTGGTCACCGTCGCGCCGGCCGACACGTCGGAATTGATGAATGTCGGCGTCGGATTGGGGAGCGACGAGGGGCTCGGAGACGGAGTTGGGCTCGGCGTTGGCGAGGGTGATTGTGCCTGAGCGGCCGACGCCGCCACCACGGCGGCCAGCATCACGCCGAAGACGAAGGCGATAGCCTTGAAGGCGAAAGTACTGGGAAGGCTGCGGCCGGTGCCGTTCCGTCTTGCTCGCGCAGGCCGCCGTGAGCAGCACATGGATGCCATTCCCAAAGAGCGCCAATTCGAAAAAAGAATAAAATTACACTGGCCCGGCCTGATTTGCCCCCAGTTCACCGGGAGGGTCAATCGGTCTTGGTCCTCGGCCAGGGGCGATTAGCCGACATTGTGGTTCCGCTGCCACAGCCGATCGGGGGGCGATCCCGCACCGCCCGATTTCCTGTGCCGCGCCAAAAGCTTGCTAACACGCAAAATTCGTGTTGCAATATCAGGCACAATCGGATTTAGGCCGATCGACTGTGCGTTTCGCGACTGAGAAATTGAGCAGACATCCGACAAGCCCGCTTGTGGCGTGGCACGCAAAAAGCGTGGCCGCGTCTTTTTTACGTCTAGACCAGGAGACAGGCGATGCAAAAAGGCACCGTCAAGTGGTTCAACCCGACGAAGGGTTATGGGTTCATCAAGCCGATGGTCGGCGATAAGGACGTGTTCGTCCATATCTCGGCTGTCGAGCGCGCTGGGCTCTCTACCCTCAACGAAAATCAAGTCATCGAATACGACCTCGTGGAAAATCGCGGCAAGACTTCCGCGGAAAATCTGAAGGTCTCCTAAGCTTCGTCACGATGCGCGCAAGCAATCCTGATGTACCCCCGGCCCTGCCGGGGGATTTTATTTGTTTGGCGTAACCGGCAATGCCAGCATCTGGCGTTCGCGGGCCCGGATGATACCGACGACCGTCTGGTTGACCGGCGTCGCAACCCCGAGCGGCTTGCCTAGCCTGGGGATTGCGCCGTTGATCGCATCCACCTCGCATCGGCGACCGGCATTGTAATCCAGCAGCATCGAAGGCCGCGCATCGGGAATCTTGCCGCCCAGTTTGCGGATGTGCTCGATCGGATCGCCGACGTCGAGCCTGACATTGGACGCCTTCGCCACCGCGATGGCTTCCTCCGCGCAGGCCCGCGCCACGCTCCATGCGTCGGCATCGCCGAGGATTTCGCCGACCGTCAGCCCGGTCGTGCAGGACGTGCCGGAGAAGGCGACGTTCATGATCAGCTTTTCCCAGACCATCTGCCTGATGTCGTCGAACAGGGCGACCTTGAAGCCGGCCGACTCCCAGATCTTGGCGGAGGCCTGCAGGAGCTGCTTCGGCAGCCCGGCGAAGGCGCCGAACCGAATCATCTCCATGCCGTTGTGATGGGCATGGCCCGGCGCCCGGATCGAAGCGCCGAAGCCGCCGACGACGCCGACGGCGATTCTGTCGGCGCCGAGGATGGGCGCGGCGATTTCCGGCGACCCCAGGCCGTTCTGGATGGTCTGGACGATCGTCTCCGGCCCCAGCAAGGGAATGCACGATCTGGCCGCCGCCTCGACGTCGAAGGCCTTGGTGGCGATGATGACGAGGTCGCAGGGACCGATGCCGTCGGTCGTGGTGGAGGCGCGAATCGGCACGGTGCGGTCGCCACTGGCACCTTCGCAGCGCAGGCCCCTGGTGGCCATGGCTTCCGCATGGTCGGGCCAGAGCGTGACCGCATGCACCTCATGACCGGCATCCACCATCAACGCGGCATAGACCGAGCCCATTGCGCCGCAGCCGACCACAGCAACCCTGGCCATGTTTCCCTCCGTGCGAAAGTCTAACCGACGGTGGGCGAAACCAGGCTCGGCCCGGAATCGCCGCCACCGATCGTCCTGCAGAGTTCGCCCTCGATCCGGATCTGGCCATCGGCGACCAGCCGCAGCGCGGCCGGATAGATGCGGTGCTCGATCGCCAGGATACGTTCGGCCAGCGTCTCGGGCGTGTCGTCATCGCGCACCGCGACCGCGCCCTGCATCAGGATCGGGCCGGCGTCGGTTTCGGCGATGACGAAATGCACCGTGGCGCCCGAGATCTTGACGCCCGCGCGTAGCGCCTGCGCCTGCGGCTCGAGCCCCGGAAATGACGGCAGCAGCGAGGGATGGATATTGAGCATGCGGCCGTACCAGCGCTGCACGAAGTCGGCGGTGAACAACCGCATGAATCCGCCGAGGCAAATCAGCTCGACCCTGTGCTGGTCCAGCGCCGACTGCAGCACCGCCTCGAAGGCCGCGCGATCCCTGCCGAACGGCTTGCTCTCGATGACGAGTGTCGGAATGCCGCAGGCCGCCGCCTTTTCGAGCCCGCCGGCATCGGCACGATTGGAGATCACGAGAACGATCTCGGCCGGGAAGTCGGCCGCAGCCGCGGCCCCGATCAAGGCGGCCATGTTCGATCCACGCCCCGAAATCAGGATTGCGACCCGGCGCTTCATGGCCTCACCATGCGAGATCGAGATGACCGTTATAGACCACGCGGTGCTCGCCTTCCGCCGGGATCACCTCGCCCAACAGGGCGACGGTCTCGCCCGCCTCGGCAAGGATCTCGGTGACCTCATCGATCGCGTCCGGTCTGACGATCGCGATCATGCCGATGCCGCAGTTGAAAGTGCGCAACAGCTCGAGCTCGACGATGCCGCCCTGCCCGGCCAGCCACTTGAATACCGGCAGCACCGGCAGCCGCTGAAGGTCGATGCCGACGCCCAGATGCTTTGGCAGCACCCGCGGGATGTTGTCGGTGAACCCGCCCCCGGTGATATGGGCGAGCCCCTTGACCGCCCCGGTTTCGCGGATCGCGCGCAGGCATGATTTGACATAGAGCCGCGTCGGCGCCAGCAGCGCGCCGCCGAGCGTCATGACCGGCGAAAACGGCGCCGGCGCGTCGAAGGAAAGACCCGAGGTCTCGACGATCTTTCGTACCAGCGAGAAGCCGTTGGAATGGACCCCCGACGAGGCCAGCCCGATCACCGCATCGCCAACGGCGATATCGGGTCGTGGCAGCAGCGTGCCGCGCTCGGCCGCGCCGACCGCAAAGCCCGCAAGGTCGTAATCACCATCCTTGTAGAGGCCGGGCATTTCGGCGGTCTCGCCGCCGATCAGCGCGCAGCCGGATTCCCGACAACCTTCGGCAACGCCGGCGACGATGGCGGCCGTGGCCTCCGGGTCGAGTTTGCCGCAGGCGAAATAATCCAGGAAGAACAGCGGCTCGGCTCCCTGCACGACGAGGTCATTGACCGACATCGCCACTAGGTCGATGCCGATGCCGCCGTGCAGGCCGGTCTCGATCGCGATCTTGACCTTGGTACCGACGCCATCGGTGGCCGCGACCAGAACCGGGTCCTTGAAGCCCGCGGCCTTGAGGTCGAACAGGCCGCCGAACCCGCCGATTTCGGCATCGGCGCCGGCGCGGGCGGTGGCGCGAACCATCGGTTTGATGAGATCGACCAGGCGATTGCCTGCATCGATATCGACGCCTGAATCCGCGTAAGTGAGCCCGTTTTTACGGTCGATCATGGCCTATTCCAGATGATGGCGGCTGGTTACGTCGGATTCCGCTCCCGCGCAATGGCTCGCAAGCGGTCGGCGCATATACTATGTAGAGAGGAACCGGCTCGCCCCGCCAAGGCCGGATCCTTCGTAAAATCAGGCCGGTAGCCGGGAAGCGCCGTGTGAGTATCCCCAACATCATTACCCTTGGCCGCATCCTCTTGGTGCCCTTCATCGTCTGGGCCATCGCCTCCAGCCAGATGGAAATCGCATTTGCGATCTTCATCGTGGCCGGCGTCAGCGACGCGGTCGACGGCTTTCTCGCCAAGCGCTTCAACATGACGAGCGAACTCGGCGCCCTGCTCGATCCGCTGGCCGACAAGGCGCTCCTGGTCTCGATCTACGTGGCGCTCGGCATCTGGGGCGCGGTACCGCGCTGGATCGTCATCCTGGTGGTCTCGCGCGACATCATGATCGTCACCGCCGTGATCGTGTCATGGTTGTTCGGCAAGCCGGTTCCGATGAAGCCGCTGATGGTGTCGAAGTTGAACACGGTGGCGCAGGTGACGTTCGCCGCGCTGGTGCTCGCAGCGCTTGGCTTCGGCTTCGATCCGACGCCGTATGACCTGATCCTGATGGGCTTCGTCACGGTCTTTACTTTGGCTTCCGTATCGCTCTATCTCGTCGAGTGGGTGCGGCACATGAGCACGATCGAAGCCAAATGATCATGATGCGCCGACCGGTCCCGGCATGGAGTCGTTCAGGTGCCAAGCCGCGTTGAACCCCGCCAGCTCGCATTCGCACTGCCGCACGCGGAGAGCCTGACCCGCGACAATTTTCTCGAGGGACCGGCCAATGCCGCGGGGCTGGCGCTGATCGACAGCTGGCCCGAATGGCCCAATCGCATCATGCTGCTGGTCGGACCGGAGGGTTCCGGCAAAAGCCATCTCGCCGCGATCTGGGCCGAGCAGGCGGGCGCGCGCGCGACATCGGCCCATACGCTGGACGCGGCCGCCGTGCCCGCCGCGCTGGCGACCGGGGCGCTCGTGGTGGAGGATATGAATCCACCTGATGTCGATGAGCGCGCGCTGTTTCATCTGATGAACCTGGCGCGGGAGGAGGAAGCATTCGTCCTGATCACCGCGCGGGTGCCGTCATCAGCCTTTCAGATCGAGCTGCGCGACCTGCGCTCGCGCCTGCGTGCTGTGCCGACGGTATCGCTGTTGCCGCCGGACGATGCGTTGTTTCGCGCGCTGATCGTCAAGTTCTGCGCCGACCGCCAACTGGCGATCGACGAGAGCGTGGTCGGCTATCTGGCAACCCGGATCGAGCGGTCCTACGCGGCCGCGAGGCGAGCTGTGGAACTGCTGGACACCGAAGCGCTGCGGCAAGGCCGGCCGGTGACCCGGGCGCTGGCGGCCGAATTGCTGCGCAATGCCTGATGGCCGCAGGGCCTGTCCACATCTTGACGGCGCGGGCGCGGGGGAGCGTCAATGTCATTGAAAGGTCATCGCGATAACACATGCTTCGCGCCGCTTAGGCGGGGAAACACGCGTACGTTAGCTCTGGATAGATTGAAATCTCATGGAACCCGCTCAAGCCATTGTTATTAAAGAAAAAGAGGGGGATACCGAGGTCACTCCGACCATCGCCCACAGCCCCGAGCGATTCATCAATCGCGAGCTTTCCTGGCTGCATTTCAACCGCCGCGTGCTGGAGGAGTCGGTCAATCCCGGCCACCCCGCGCTGGAACGGGTGCGATTCCTATCGATTTCCGCCAATAACCTTGATGAATTCTTCATGGTGCGCGTCGCCGGTATCAAGGCCCAGGTGCGGGAAGGCATCACCGAGCGCAGCCCCGACGGACTGACCCCCGCCGAACAGCTCGTCCTCATCAACGAGACCGTCTCGAAACTCGCCAACGACCAGCAGGCGATCTGGCGCGATCTGCGCAGCGTGCTGGCCGAAGTCGGTGTCGTTCTTGTCGATGGCCGCGAGGTCACCAAGACCGAGCGAACCTGGATCGAGGATCACTTCCTCCACAACATCTTCCCGTTGCTGACGCCGCTGGCGATCGATCCGGCGCATCCCTTCCCGTTCATCCCTAGCCTCGGCTTCACCATCGCGCTGCATCTGGCGCGGGTCTCCGACGGCAAACCGATGAACGCGCTGATCCGCATGCCCGGCAAGATCGACCGCTTCATTCGCCTGCCGACCGGCAAGGATGGCGTTGTGCGGCTGATCACGCTGGAACAGGCCACCGGCCTCTTCATCGGCCGGCTATTCCCCGGCTATACGGTCAAGGGTCAGGGGGCCTTTCGCGTCATCCGGGATTCCGAACTCGAAATCGAGGAAGAAGCCGAGGACCTGGTGCGGCTGTTCGAGACCGCGCTGAAACGGCGGCGGCGGGGATCGGTGATCCGGCTCGAGATCGAAGCCAAGATGCCGGAAGAGCTGCGCGCTTTCGTGCAGCGCGCGCTGTCCACCACCGACGACGAGGTGCTGCTGGTCGACGGCGTGCTGGCGATGAACGAATTGTCGCAACTGACCCGGCTCGACCGGCCCGATCTCGAATTCGTACCCTATGTGCCGCGTCATCCCGAACGCGTGCGCGATCATGGCGGCGACATCTTCGCTGCGATCCGGCAGAAGGACCTGATCGTCCATCATCCTTACGAATCCTTCGACGTCGTCGTGCAGTTCCTGCAACAGGCCGCCCGCGATCCCGACGTCGTCGCCATCAAGCAGACGCTGTACCGCACCTCGAACAACTCGCCGATCGTGCGCGCGCTGGCGGAAGCGGCGGAAGCCGGCAAGTCGGTAACGGCGCTGATCGAGCTCAAGGCGCGCTTCGACGAGGAAGCGAACATCCGCTGGGCGCGCGACCTCGAACGCGCGGGCGTGCAGGTGGTGTACGGATTCCTCGAGCTGAAAACCCATGCCAAGCTGTCGCTGATCGTGCGGCGCGAGGGCGGCAGCCTCACGACCTACGTCCATACCGGCACCGGCAACTATCATCCGGTGACCGCACGCATCTACACCGACCTGTCCTATTTCACATCAGATCCGATCATCGGACGCGATGCCGCTCGCGTATTCAACTACATCACCGGTTACGCCGAGCCGAGCGACATCGAGAAGATGGCGGTATCGCCGCTCACCCTGCGCAAGCGAATCATCGAACATATCCACGGCGAGACCAGCCATGCCCGTCACGGCCGGCCGGCCGCGATCTGGATGAAGATGAATTCGCTGGTCGATCCCGATATCATCGACGCCCTCTACGAGGCGTCGCAGGCCGGCGTGCCGATCGAGTTGGTAGTGCGAGGCATTTGCTGTCTGCGGCCGGGCATACCGGGTCTTTCCGACAACATCCGCGTCAAATCGATCATCGGCCGCTTCCTCGAACACGGCCGAATTCTACTGCTTCGGCATGGGCCAGGGCCTGCCGGGAGCGAAGGCGGCTGTGTATATCTCGTCGGCCGACATGATGCCGCGCAACCTCGACCGCCGCGTGGAAGTCCTCTGCCCGCTGCAAAATCCCACGGTGCATCAGCAGGTTCTCGAACAGATCATGGTGGCGAACCTCAAGGACACCGAGCAGAGCTGGCAGTTGTTGCCGGATGGGTCGTCAACGCGTATGAAGGCCGCGAAAGGCGAAGAGCCTTTCAACCTTCACAATTATTTCATGACCAATCCGAGTTTGTCAGGCCGTGGCAAGTCGCTCAAGGAATCTTCACCGCGCCGCCTCACGCGCCGCAATGAGCGTCAGCATTCGTCATAAGGAATCCTTGCGGTGAAACGGCCGCGCAAGCGCGCATCCAGCGTCGCCGTCATCGACATCGGCTCGAATTCGGTGCGTCTCGTCGTCTATGAATCGATGGCGCGCAGCCTGATCACGATCTTCAACGAGAAGGCGCTGTGCGGGCTCGGCCGCGAAGTCCAGACCACCGGCATTCTGGCGCCGGACGCCGTCGCCAAGGCGCTGACGGCGCTGCGCCGTTTTCGCGCGCTGTGCCGGGTGATGAAAGTCGGCCGCGTGCACGCGATCGCCACCGCCGCCTGCCGCGACGCCAGCAACGGCCCTGATTTCATCGCCGGGGCCGAACGTATCTGCGGCGGCAAGATCGAGATCCTGTCCGGCCCGCGCGAAGCGAAGCTTTCCGCGCTCGGCGTGATCTCGGGTGTTCACCGGCCGGACGGCATCGTCGGCGACCTCGGCGGCGGTTCGCTGGAACTGATCGACGTGCGCGGCAACCGCGTTCGCGGCGGCGTGACGCTGCCGCTCGGCAGCCTCGCGCTGCAGGATCTGTCGCACAAATCGCTCAAGCGCGCCGAGCGTATCGTCAGGACCGAGCTTTCCGACGTTGCCCAGCTCAAGGCCGGACGCGGCCGGACCTTTTACGCGGTCGGCGGAACATGGCGTGCGCTGGCGCGCATCCACATCATCCAGAGCGAATATCCGCTCGGGGTGATGCATGGCTATTCGATCCCGGCGGCGGATGCGCTCGACTTCGCCCGGCGCCTGCGCCGCCTGGTCGCGGCGAACATGCTCGCCAATATCGAAGTCGTCGCCGACGCCCGGCGGCCGTTGCTGGCTTATGCGGCGCTGGTTCTCGAATACATCATCAGGGTCGCGCAGCCGAAGACCATCGTGTTTTCCACCTTCGGCGTGCGTGAAGGCCTGCTCTACGAGAAGCTGCCGGAGGCCGAACGCGCCAAGGACGGATTGATCGGCGCCGCCCAGGAGCTGAACGAGCTGTTGTCGCGCTCCGCGCGCCATGCCCAGGAGTTGACCGAATGGACCGACCGCCTGGCGCGGGTGATCAGGCTGCGGGAGACCGAGGAAGATCGCCGCCTGCGCCACGCCGCCTGCCTGCTGTCGGACATCGGCTGGCGGGTGCATCCCGACCATCGGGGCGAGCAGACGCTCAATCTCATCACCAACGGCAATTTCGGCTCGATCAGTCATCAAGGCCGGGCCTTCGTCGCGCTGTCGGTGTTCTACCGCTATGCCGGCCTCAGCGAACAGAACGAACCGCCGGCGAGGATTCGCGAGCTAGTGCCGCCGCCAATGGACGAGCGCGCGCGGCTGCTCGGCGCCGCATTCCGCGTCGCTCATCTGATTTCGGCGGCGCGGCCGGGCGTCTTGCCGGCCACGCATTTTCGCAGCCAGGGCCGCAAGCTGATGCTGGTGTTCGAGCACCGGCTGGTCGACCTGGTCGCCGATCGCGTCGGCAGCCGTTTCAAGCAACTGGCGCGGCTGGTCGGCCGCTCCGGATCGATCGTCAGGCGTTAGGCGCTCAAGCCCGCAGGATCCTGCGGGCTTTCGAGCTTGTCGCCCTGTCAGCCCGGTGACCGGGCCGCGATATTCCGCAGCTTGCGCCGTCGCCAGATCGATCCGACGGCCAGCACGACGAGGACGCCAAGCGCGGCGCAGATCGCTTCGGCGGCGAAGTGCGGCGCCTGCCCGAATGCCGCCAGCCACGCATCGAACTTCGTACCCACGAGACCGGTGAAGAGCGCCTGCAGCTTCGGATGGATGGCGGGATCGGTGGCGATGACTTCGCCGGCGATCCAGCCCAGCAACGCCGCGCCGGCCCACACCAGGATCGGAAGCCGCGTCAGCAGCGCCATGATCAGCGCGGCGCCTGCCACGATCAGGGGAATGCTGATGGCGAGGCCAAGGATCAGCAACGGGACACTGCCATTGGCGGCGGCCGCCACCGCGATCACGTTGTCGAGGCTCATCACGATGTCCGCGACCACGACGATCTGCACCGCCGCCCACAGATGCGAGGCAGGCTCGACGCCCTCCTCGTCCTCCTGTTCGGGCACCAGCAGTTTCGCGGCGATCACGATCAGCGCCAGCCCGCCGACCAGCTTGAGGTACGGCAGCTCCATCAGCGTCGCGACGATGCCGGTGAAGATGATGCGCAGAAGAACGGCCGCGCCCGCGCCGAAGATCATGCCCCAGAGCCGATGGCGCGGCTTCAGTCCGCGACACGCCAGCGCGATCACCAGCGCGTTGTCGCCCGACAACAGAACGTTGATCCAGATGATCTTGCCGACCGCGACCCAGAATGCGGTCTGCTGTATCTGGTCGTGAAACTGGCTGGCTAGCGCTCCGAGGGTCGCGGGATCGAAGATGTGCGGCAGCCAGTTCACAGCGTATTCCCTGGGAGCGCCGACCGCCCCGCGCGGCTAGAGCTTCGGTTCTGATTGAATCAGAACCGAAGCTCCAGATTCCTGTCTTGACGCGTTTTCTTCACGCGAACCGGCATCCACTTCGCTCGAAAACGCTTTAACGTTCGCCGCGTCGTTTCGGCTCAGCCGACGATCTCGTTGCCCGAGAAGAACTGCGCGATCTCGATCGCGGCCGTCTCCGGAGCGTCGGAACCATGCACCGAGTTTTCGCCGATCGACTTCGCATGCACCTTGCGAATGGTGCCATCGGCCGCCTTGGAGGGATCGGTCGCGCCCATGACGTCGCGGTACTTGAGCACGGCGTTCTCGCCCTGGAGAACCTGGACCACGACCGGCGCGGAGATCATGAAATCCACCAGTTCGCCGAAAAACGGGCGCGCCTTGTGGACGGCGTAGAAGGTCTCGGCCTGTTCGCGGGTCATGCGGATGCGCTTCTGGGCAACGATGCGCAGGCCGGCCTTCTCGATCAGCGCGTTGATCGCGCCGGTCAGATTGCGCTCGGTCGCGTCGGGCTTGATAATCGAAAAGGTGCGTTCAATCGCCATAATCTCGTCCTTGCAAAGCTGATGGGGAGTTGCGGGCGGCTTATATCGGCGCCGTCGGCGAACGGCAAGCGATCCGGCGAATGCCTGCGCGGCCGGCCGCGACCGGGTCGATGGATTACGACGATTTCACGAAGATTAACCCTCCCTGAAAGCCGCGTCCCGGTTTCGTTCAACCTGGCGCAGATAGGCTGCAATCGACCGGACGCCTCTTCTTTGGGCGGCGTTGACGGCAAGAACCTCATCGATGGCGCCATCGGCGCCGAACCCGAGGAGACGACCATGTTACGCAAACTCTCGCTTGTTGCGGTTGCCGGAGCTTCGCTTGCGGCGACCGCGTTGGCGCCGACCTCCGCCTCCGCCTGGGGCGGCTGGCACGGCGGCTGGCATGGCGGCGGCTGGCACCGCGGCTGGGTGGGTCCCCGCTTCTATGTCGGCGGTCCCGCCTATTATGGTTACGGCGGCTGTTACGTCCGCCGACTGGTCCCGACACCCTGGGGCCCCCGCTGGCGGCTCGTCAACCGCTGCTATTGAACCGCGATCGTTCGATCTCGAAAGCCCCGGCCCCGCTGCGCCGGGGCTTTTGCTTATGGGGCGGACAACGGCGCGGTTCCCGTTCATGCAATTTTTACTAGAACGGCATGCAATCCGCCCACAGCGGGAAACAATTCCTGCCCGCACGACTTGTCGAAACGTCAATTTGCAGAGACAGACCAAGGCGGAACCCGTCATGAGCGGCCGGACCACCGAGAGCAGCGAAACGATCGATTACAAAACCAGCCGGTCGATCTGCGACGCCGTGGGCGAGAGGCTGCAGCAGAGCCTGCGCCCCGAAGCCTCGCGCCTGTCCCCTCACCTGCAGCACCTGATGGATGAACTGCGCAAGCGTGACGGCGAGGATTTCCGCAGGACATCGAACTAGGGTCTGTACTCAATAGGGATTCCATCTGAAATTAGATTGTGATTCAAGCTTCTCAGCGGAAGGGAGGCTTGAATGGCAAAGCAGGTCTACTGGCTCAGCGATGCGGAATGGCGGCGGATTGAGCCGTTGTTGCCGCGAGGGCGCAAGGGAGCGCATCGGGTCGATGATAGGCGCGTGATCAGCGGCATTATGCACATGCTGAAATCTGGTTCGCGCTGGCGCGATTGCCCGGAAGTCTACGGCCCCTACACGACGGTCTACAACCGCTTCAACCGCTGGAGCCGACAGGGGATTTGGACGGACATTTTTTACGCGCTGACCGGATCGACGGGCATGTACGGATCGATGTCGGTGGATTCCAGCTACGTCAAAGCCCATCGCTCCGCGGCCGGCGCAAAAGGGGGGCCTTCAACAATGCAATCGGCCGCTCGCGCGGCGGGCAGACCACCAAAATCCACGCGCTGACCGACGATATCGGCCGTCCGCTTGCCTTCCTGATTACCCCGGGCAACACCCATGACTTGGTCGGTGCACGCGGTTTGATCGGCATGGTCCGCAACCCGCGCCGTCTGCTGGCCGATCGAGCCTACGACGCCAGGAGCTTGCGCGACGAACTGGCCGCACGCCGCATCAAGGCCGTGATCCCGCCAAATCCGACCCGCAAGCATCCGCATCGCTACGATAAAGCCGCTTACAAAGGCCGCAACGTCATCGAGCGGATGTTCTGTCGTCTCAAGGACTTCCGACGTATCGCAACCCGATATGACAAGCGCGCAGACATCTTCCTGTCTGCAATCCTTCTCGCCGCCGCAGTCACTTGGTGGATCAATTGAGTCCGGACCCTAGCGCGCGATTTCATCGGCGCCCAAGGCAATGTGACGGATATCGCCAGCCAGCTCATCGACCCGTTGCGGCGAGGAATCCCAGGCGAACATGAAGCGGGCGCCGCCTCCGATGAAGGTGTAGAAACGCCAGCCGCGGTCGCGCAGTGCGGCGAGCCTCGCATCCGGCATGCGAACGAACACCGCATTGGCTTCGACGGGAAACAGGATCTCGACCCCGGGCAATCCGCCGATCGCTCTCGCAAGCCGTGCGGCGCAGGCATTGCCATGCTCGGCGTTGCGCAGCCAGGCGCCGGTTTCGAACAGGCCGACCCAGGGCGCGGAGAGAAACCGCATCTTCGAGGCAAGCTGCCCAGCCTGCTTGCATCGATAATCGAAATCCTCCGCTGACTTCGCGCTGAAGAACAGGATCGCCTCGCCCACCGCCATGCCGTTCTTGGTGCCGCCGAAGCAGAGCACGTCGACGCCGGCGCGCCACGTCATGTCGGCCGGGCTGCAGCCAAGACTGGCGCAGGCGTTGGCAAAACGCGCGCCATCCATGTGCAGGCTCAAGCCGAGCTCGCGGCAGCAGGCGGAAATGGCCTGCAACTCGGCAAGGCTGTAGACCTGTCCGGTCTCGGTCGGCTGGGTGATCGTGACGACGCGCGGCTTCGGAAAGTGAATGTCGTTGCGGTTGATCGCAATGGTGCGGATCGCCTCGGGTGTCAGCTTGCCGTCCGCCGACGGCGCAACCAAGAGCTTCGAGCCGTTGGAGAAGAACTCCGGCGCGCCGCACTCGTCGGTCTCGACATGCGCCGTGCCGGTACAGATCACGCTGTGGTAGGACTGGCAGAGCGAGGCCAGCGCCAGCGAGTTGGCCGCGGTGCCGTTGAAGACGAAGAACACCTCGCAGGGCGTTTCGAACTGCACGCGGAAGGCATCCGCCGCCCTCGCCGTCCACTCGTCCTCGCCATAGGCCGGCGCCTGGCCCTGGTTCGCCGCCGCCATCGCGGCCCAGGCCTCCGGGCAAATTCCGGAATAATTGTCGCTGGCAAATTGCTGGGGATCGCTCATACCGCACCGCCTTTTGGTTCATCAGGTCTGGCCACTCGAGGCAAAGCTGACGAAGGCTTGCGGCACTGCCCCGTTGGTCGCCGGATCGGCCGCATCTTCCCTCGTTTTGTCATTGCGAGCGCAGCGAAGCAATCCATCGTGCCGCACAAAGAAAACTGGATTGCTTCGCGGAGCCTGTCGTCGGGCGCACATTCGCGCGACCCGTTGGCTCGCAATGACGGCCAAATACGACTTCGCATTCTCGCGACGCGATGCGTCCGAGCCGTTGAAAGAACCTTCCGCCCCAAAGAGAGGGCGTGGGGAATGCCGGGTGCCCAGTGCACCCGCAGCCTCGTGTGCGAAAGTGGTAGTGCAGAATGCACACGAGTATTCACAGCGGTCGCACCGGAAATCACCCGGCATCCCCGCACGCAATGGTTTTAACGGCTTCCTCCGCGCTCTCCCCGGTGATCAGGCTTTCTTGTCACCGTCGCCGGCAGCGCCTTCGCTGCCGACTTGACGCCAACCATGAGGCGTCAGGACCACACGACTTCTCCGTCCGCGAACCGTCCAAGCCAAAGCCTTCGCCGGACCTGGTACCCGTCCGCCGAAGTTCTGGCGAAGGCGGAGTCTGGCGCGCTCGTCAGAAGCGCCGCTCGCGTCCACCGCATCCCGCCCCGCGTCTGTGACGATGGCCAGCGCCCCTCGAGTGGGACGGGACGGCGGAGGATATAGAGGTGATTTGGGTCTTCTGAAAATCAGAATATTTTTTCGGATGGGACTGGACAGGTAGAAACAGCTTGATCCGGCTGGAGAAATTAGATTTTAGGCGCAAATCGGGAAGGCCTGCGGGCTCACACCTCTCACCTGGGTTAGCCGAGATTCTATTTAGCGTCCGCGTCCTTCGTCAGCAGGATCGCTCACTTGTGCGGTGCCTAGATGGCCTGCATGATGCACATTCGGTTGGGACGGCACGCGCGATGAAACGAATATCGTTAAAGGGTGTTGCGATAGGAAACATCGCTGACATCGTATCCACGAACGTCATCCTGTTGCCTGTGATCCTCTACATCATCGTGGCATCGTCGACGTCGGGATCACCTCCCGATCATGGCGCCGGTTCGGCCGCCGAAATCCTCAAGGCAAGCACGGCCTTTTTAGTCTGGTCCAGCGTTCTCGGGGGATTCTGCTCCGTGCTGGGTGGTTACGTTTCGGCGCGCATTGCGAAACATGACGAAGTGCTGAACGGGAGCCTTTCGTCGATCCTGTGCATCGGCAGCGGAGTGTACGGCCTGATCAGCGGCACCGCGGCCGGCCACTTATGGCTGCATCTCGCTTACCTGCCGCTAAGCCCCGCGCTAGGCGCCCTCGGCGGCTTCCTCCGCTCGCGGCAAATTGCGGGGCACGGCTGACCAAGGCGGTAGGCGCGTCAGCGCAATCTGCCGTCCACCAACCAAAAGCGCGAGATACGCTCACCCACCGCGCTCGCCTTACCAACATTTCATGCAGCTTTTCCGTTGAAACAGATCGTCCCCGGTCCATCTAGCGGAAATGAGTTTGTCTGACCTTTATCGTGATAATGCGCGCTGACGCGCCTTCCTGGCTGAAAGAGCCGAAGACGCGGAAGCCAAGGCTGCCTTCATGCGGATGGAGGCAGCATGGCGGACTTTGGCCGACCCAACAAGAGCGGCTGGACACCTAGGAGATGGTCAGAGACCGTACGGGTAAGGCGGTTGGTTTTCGAAGTACCGGGATGGTTTCACGGGCTGGCGTCGAAATCGCGGGCATGCCAATCTAGTGGCACCAAAATCCGCAGGAGGTCGTCATGCGAACGATAATGCTGGGAGCACTCTGCGCCGTCGCGATGGTCGCGAACGCAAACGCGGCGATCAAGGAAGAGCCGGTCACCTATACGGCCGGCGACACCACCATGAAGGGCTTCATCGTTTACGACGACGCCGTCACGGCCAAGCGACCCGGGATCGTGATGGTGCATGAGTGGTGGGGCATCACCAAGCACATCCATGACGAGGCGCGGAAGTTCGCACAGCAGGGCTACACGGCGTTCATTGCCGACATGTACGGCGATGCCAAGACCGCCGACAACCCGAAGGACGCCGGCGCGCTCGCGGGTTCAGTGATGAAGGACCCGAAGGTCATGGAATCGCGCTTCAACGCGGCGCGGGACCAGCTCGCCAAGCAGGCCTCGGTCAATCCCCAGCGGATCGGCGCCGTCGGTTACTGTTTCGGCGGCGCGGTCGTGCTCAACATGGCGCGCGCCGGGGCTGACCTCGCCGCCGTCGCCGGCTTCCACGCCTCGCTTGGTCTCAATACCCCGGCGCCGGCGCCGGGAACCGTCAAAGCCAAGATCCTCATCCTGAACGGCGCGGACGATCCCTTCGTGAAGCGCGAGCAGTACGATGTGCTGAAGAAGGATTTCGACGCAGCGAAGGTCGATTACCGGATCATCGAATATCCCGGCGCGGTGCACGCGTTCACGAACCCCGAAGCTACCGAGCTCGGCAAGAAATTCAACCTGCCGCTCAGATACGACGCCAAGGTGGATCAGGAATCGAAGGCCGAGGCAGCCAAGTTCTTTGCCGCCGACCTGCAAAAATAGGCGAAAAAAGCCTCGCAGGATGGGTTGAGCTTGCGAAACCCATCCTCTCGCTGCACGTCCATCACGTGACGGTTATCGCTGCGCTCCACCCATCCTTCGGACCGGAAACTTCGGTCCGAAGCCGCGCAACGGCGCCATTTCGCCGAAAAAACGGGGTTGCGTTTGGCGGCCGCAGCGGTGACAACCCCGCATGCTTTCACTCACGGAAATATCGGTCCGCATCGCCGGACGGCTGCTGATCGATCATGGCACGGCGCAGATCGTGCCGGGCGCCCGCGTCGGCTTCGTCGGCCGCAACGGGGTCGGCAAATCGACGCTGTTTGCGGCGATCCGCGGCGAATTGCCGATCGAAAGCGGTTCCATCGCGATCCCGCCGCGCTGGCGGGTCGGCAGCCTCGCCCAGGAAGCCCCGAACGGGCCGGAAAGCCTGATCGAGGTGGTGCTGAAAGCCGACCTTGAACGCGATGCGCTATTGCGGGAGGCCGACACCGCCCACGATCCGCACCGGATCGCCGACATCCAGACGAGACTTCGTCGATATCGACGCCCATTCGGCGCCGGCTCGGGCCGCGGCCATTCTCAGCGGCCTCGGATTTTCGACCGCGGACCAGGCGCGCGCTTGCGAGGAATTTTCCGGCGGCTGGCGGATGCGCGTTGCGCTCGCCGCGACGTTGTTCGCGGCGCCCGACCTGTTGCTGCTGGACGAGCCGACCAACTATCTCGACCTCGAGGGCACGCTGTGGCTCGAAGACCATCTGGCGAACTATCCGCGCACCGTGATCGTCATCAGCCATGATCGCGACCTGCTCGACACGTCAGTGGACCAGATCCTGCACCTCGATCGCGGCAAGCTGACGCTCTACAAGGGCACCTACTCCTCGTTCGAAGAGCAGCGCGCCATGCGCGAAATGCTCGACGCCAAGCACGCCAAGCGCCAGGCCGACGAGCGCAAGCGGCTGCAGGCCTTCGTCGACCGCTTCAAGGCCAAGGCCTCGAAGGCCCGCCAGGCCCAGTCCCGCGTCAAGATGCTGGAGCGGATGAAGCCGGTTACGGCGCTGGTGACGCAGGACGTGCGCGAAATCTCGTTTCCGGTGCCTGAGAAGATGCTGTCGCCGCCGATCATCGCGGTCGATAACGTTTCCGTGGGCTACGATCCGAAAAAGCCGGTGCTGAACCGCGTCACCTTACGGATCGATACCGACGACCGCATCGCGCTGCTCGGCTCCAACGGCAACGGCAAGTCGACGCTGGTCAAGTTGCTCGCGGGCAAGCTGCCGCCGTTCTCCGGCCATGTCACCCGCGCCGACAAGCTTTCGATCGGCTATTTCGCGCAGCATCAGGTCGATGAACTCGATCTCGACGCCTCGCCCTACGATCACGTCCGCCGGCTGATGCCGGACGCGCCGGAGACCAAGGTGCGCGGGCGGACCGGCGCGATCGGCTTCTCGGGCAAGGCCGGCGACACCCTGGTCCGAAGCCTGTCGGGCGGCGAAAAGGCCCGGCTATTGCTGGGACTTGCGACCTTCTTCGGTCCCAACATGATCATCCTCGACGAGCCGACCAACCATCTCGATATCGACAGCCGCGCAGCGCTTGCCGAGGCCATCAACGATTTTCCCGGCGCGGTCATCATGGTCTCGCACGATCGCTATCTGATCGAAGCCTGCGCCGATCAATTGTGGGTGGTCGCCGATCAGGCGGTGACGGATTTCGACGGCGACCTCGACGACTACCGGCGCATGGTGCTCTCGGCGCGCGGCATGCGCGCAAGCTCCCGCGACGCCAACAACAACGAGCGCGGCCGCGACAAACCGCAGCGCGGCAAGGCCGAAAAGCGCGTGTCGCCGAAGCAGCGGATTTCGGACGCCGAGGCCGAGATCGCGCGCATCAACGGCATCATTGCGAAGATCGACACCGCGCTGGCGTTGCCGGACCTGTTCAAGCGCGATCCGAAGCAGGCCGCGCAATTGGTCAAAGCGCGCGCGGGCGCCGAGAGCGCGTTGCAACGCGCCGAGGAAGACTGGCTGGCGGCGAGTTCGGAATTTGACGAGGCCGCGGGCTGAGGCGGTTGAGGCGCGAGAAGCGTTTTCCAGATTGCAGGGAGCGGCAACGGAAGACGCGGGAAGAAATTCGCTCTCTCACCCCGTCATTGCGAGCGAAGCGAAGCAATCCACTCTTTCTTTCTTGTTGCCCGATGGATTGCTTCGCTTCGCTCGCAATGACGGAGCAATATCTCGCATGACGAGGTAAACTCAGGTCGCCGCCGGCTTCTTCTTCGGCTTCGCCGATTTGGCCGTCTTCGGCGGCGCCTCGGCCTGCGGCGCGCGCTCGATCGAGCTCAGGCGTCCTGCCGTGAAGGTATAGATTCCGGCGCGCTGCCCCTGCAGATAGGTGACGACCGCCATCCGGTCGCCGCGCGGATTGCTGGAGAGATTGACGCTGGCGGGCGCGCCGATGCCGCGCACGACGTCGCATTCGGTATGGCCCAGCGCCACCGTTCCCGACGTCGAGGGAACGACCGGCCCCCCGGCCGGCGCGTCGGCCGCCGCGGCATTGGCATCCGCGGGACTGCCGGCGGGAGGTGCCATCCCCGGGCAATACCCCTCGGCACTGACCAGATCCTCAGCCGTGACCGGCTTGTCGGGCGACAGCGGCGGCGCCTGGATGTTTCGGATGAACAGCCTGCTCGGCCCCGAGAACCATTCCGCATCCCGCGAGATCAGGTCGGATGCGCCCGCGCAGCCCGCGATCAGGGGCGCGAACGCAAGCAGCGCCAGCAGCCGTCCCCGCTTGATGTTGCTGTCTCGCACGATCAACTAGTTTCCCGCCCCAGTGGAATAAGCGCTTGTCCCACCATCACTTTGCGGCACGACCGTGGCTGGACTGCAAGCGCGACTGCCCAAACCGCAGATTATCATCAATTGCCGGATCTCGCTATTCCCGCCGCTGCCAGCGGCCCCGCTCGTCGGCCTGCCAATAGGTAACCTCGAAGCCGCGCGCCTTGCAATCGGTCCAGGCGCCCCGGGCGGCGGCGAGCGCATCGCCGTCGTCGCCGTTGAAAACCAGCACCATCCGCTCATAGACGTGGGAGTCCGCGGGCAGCGCGGCATTGTCGATCAGAAACCTGACATTGGCCCCGTTCGGGTTGCCCTCCTCCACGGCCAGCACGATCGGATGATCCTGCGCATCGCCGGCGCGGCCTCCGTCGCCGGCACGCCAGATGGCGTGCGGCAGGAACGAATCATCGCGATAGGTCCACAAATGCGCATCCAGCGCCTCGGCGCGCTCCTGCGATGTCGACTGCACCACGACGCGCCAGCCCCGCTCCAGCGATTTCTCGAGCAAAGGCGGCAAGACGCTTTCGAGCGACATGTTCTGCAGGTGGTAAAACAGCACTTCCGTCATCGGATTCCTGCTATTCGCGCTATTCCAGCTATTTTTTGGCTTCGTAGTACTCCGCGACCAGCTGGTTCAAGAGGCGCACGCCATAGCCCGAGCCCCAGCTCTGGTTGATTTCGGATTTCGGCGCGCCCATCGCCGTTCCCGCGATGTCGAGATGCGCCCAGGGCGTGTCATCGACGAAGCGCTGCAGGAACTGGGCCGCGGTGATCGAACCGCCGTGACGGCCGCCGGTGTTCTTCATGTCGGCGAACTGCGAATCGATCTGCTTGTCGTATTCGGCACCGAGCGGCATGCGCCAGACCCGCTCGCCGGTCGCCAGCCCCGCCTTGGTCAATCGCTCGGCCAGTTCGTCATTGTTGGAGAACAGCCCGGCGTGTTCGGTGCCGAGCGCCACCATGATCGCGCCGGTCAGCGTCGCCAGATCGACCATGAATTTCGGCTTGAATTTCTTCGCCACGTACCAGAGCACGTCGGCCAGCACCAGCCGGCCCTCGGCGTCGGTGTTGATGATCTCGATGGTCTGGCCCGACATCGAGGTGACGATATCGCCGGGACGCTGCGCGTTGCCGTCGGGCATGTTCTCGACGAGGCCGATGGCGCCGACCGCGTTGACTTTGGCCTTGCGCGCCGCCAGCGCCTGCATCAGCCCGACGACGCAGGCCGCCCCGCCCATGTCGCCCTTCATGTCCTCCATGCTGCCGGCCGGCTTGATGGAAATGCCGCCGGTATCGAAGCAAACGCCCTTGCCGACGAAAGCCACCGGCTGATCGCCGCGCTTGCCGCCGTTCCAGCGCATGATCACGGTGCGGCCGGGGCGCGCCGAGCCCTGGGAGACGCCGAGCAGCGCGCCCATCCCGAGCTTGGTCATCGCCTTGACGTCGAGAATCTCGACGTCGACGCCGAGCTTGCGCAGCTGGGCCGCTCGGCGCGCGAATTCCTCGGGGAACAGCACGTTGGGCGGCTCGTTGACGAGATCGCGCGCGATGATGACGCCATCGACAACATGGGCGTCCGGCGAAAACGCCTTTCGCGCGGCGGCGATATCATCGACCGCGAGCGAAACGTCGGCCCGCAAGGGCGGCATCCTCGCCGTCCTTCTTCTTGGTCTTGTAGCGGTCGAATTTATAGGCGCGCAACCGCAAGCCCGAGGCGACCGCGGCCGCCTGCTCCGGCTTCATCGGCCCGTCCGGCAATTCCGCCACGATCGTCACGGCTTCCTTGCCGGCGAGCAGCTTGCCGGCGGCTGCGCCGCCGAGCTTGAAAAAGTCGTTGTCCTTCAGGGCCGAAAGCTTGCCGGCGCCAACCACGATCAGGCGCGGCGCTTTCAGACCCTCCGGGGCCAGAATATCGAGGGTGGACCCGCTTTTGCCCTTGAACTGGTTGGTCGCAGCCGCCCGCGCGACCAGATTGGCGGCCTCGCCCAGCGCCTTGCGGGTCGCCGCGCCGAACTTCAGCGAATCATCGCAGAAAACCACCAGGATGCCCCGCGCAGTGGCGGAAAACGGGACGAAGCCGACCTTGACGGCGTCGGGCATAGGAAAATCCTCCAAAATCGGGGCTGTCGCTGGTCGGGAACCCGCCGGGCGGCGTTCGGAATGTTCTCTTCCGGCCGCTAACCGCGTCCGTCAAGAGCACGGCCGACACAGTATGACCTGCCAGCGCCCGCTGCCAAGCGCCGGCAGTGGCCGCAAGGCCACATCACACGAATTATTAACCTTATCCCGACGGTGCCATGGCACAGCCATTTTGTTGACGGATCAAAGGGATGGTATGAGAGAATAGCTGGCTGGATAAAGCGCGGCGCGACCTAGGGGATCCCGGTTCGGGATTGGTCGCGGAACCGCAGATTCGGTGGCAGGGCGGGATCGTGCGGTGGCGATGGGGTCGATCGACAAGTACATTTTTCGCACGACGCTGGCGTCGTTTGCGCTGGTTCTGGTCAGCCTGACAGGGGTGATCTGGATCACGCAGGCGTTGCGCGGCATCGACCTGATGACGAGCCAGGGCCAGACCATCGTCACCTTTCTCGGCATCACGAGCCTGGTGATCCCGGCGCTGGTGCTGATCATCTCGCCGATCGCGCTGATGATCGCGATCTCGCACACCCTCAACAAGCTCGCGACCGATTCGGAAATCATCGTGATGAACGCGGCCGGGTTTTCGCCGTTCCGGCTGTTCCGTCCGTTTCTCTATGCGACCGTCGTGGTGGCGGTCCTGGTCGCCTTTATCGCCGCCTATCTGTCGCCCGACGGCCTGCGCCGCCTGAAGCAGTGGGATGCCGAAATCACCGCCGACGTCCTGACCAACATCCTGCAGCCGGGCCGCTTCGCCCAGCTCGACCAGAACCTGACCATCCGGATCCGCGAGCGGCAGCCCGGCGGCGTGCTCGCCGGCATTTTCGTCGATGACCGCCGCGATCCGAAGGAACGCGTCAGCATCGTCGCCGACCACGGGACGGTCGTGAAGAACGGTACCGGGTCGTTTCTGATCCTGGAGGACGGGAATCTGGAGCGGTTCGAAGCCGGCAAACGCGATCCCGCGCTGGTCGACGTTCGAGCGCTATGCATTCGACATGTCGAAATTCTCCAATCAGGGCCACGACGCCGCGCTCGGGATTCGCGAACGCTACCTCTGGGAATTGCTGGCGCCGGCGGCCGACGATCCGGTCTACATGCAGTTGCCCGGACAGTTCCGCGCCGAGCTGCATGACCGTTTCATGGCGCCGCTCTATCCGTTCGCGTTCGCGGCCCTCACTTTCGCGTTTCTCGGCGCGCCGCGCACGACGCGGCAGAGCCGCAATTTCTCGATCGGCGGCTCGATTCTCGCGGTGTTCGGGCTGCGGATGGCCGGATTTGCCTGCTCCGTCATGGCGGTGAAATCGCCGTTCGCCCCGGCCGTCCAGTATCTGATGCTGATCGCGGCGATCGCCGCCGGGCTCTGGATCATCGTCGCCGGCGTGGTGATCGAGCCGCCCGCAGCGCTGATCGAAGCCATCAACAAGTCGAACGCGCGTCTGTTGCGCCTGATCGGGCGGCCCGTCACAGCATGAGCATGGTCACCAACACGCTCGGGCGATACTTTGCCGGCCGCTTCGTGGTCTCGGCGCTGGGCGTGTTCGCGTCGATCTTCGTGCTGCTGGTGCTGGTCGACTACATCGAAATGGTCAGGAAGACGTCGGGGCTGGTTTCCGCATCGGCGGTCATCGTCGCGGAAACGTCACTGTTCCGCGTCCCGCAGCTGCTCGAAAAGATGATGCCGTTCTGCATCCTGATCGGGGCGATGACCTGCTATCTCGCACTGTCTCGGCGGCTGGAACTGGTGGTCGCGCGCGCCGCCGGCGTCTCGGCCTGGCAATTCATCGCGCCGGCGCTGGCGAGCGCGATCCTGCTCGGCGTTCTCGCCACCACCGCCTACAATCCGATGTCCGCCAATTTGCGCGAGCTTTCCAAGAAGATGGAGGCGGAGCTGTTCGGCTCGGCGCCCGGCGGCGGCATCCAGGACGCCTCCGGCTTCTGGATCAATCAGGTCAACAGCGACGGCCAGGTCATCATCAACGCGGCGCGCAGCGAGCAGCAGGGCGTGCGGCTGACCGGACTGACGCTGTTCCGATTCGACAATGACTTCCAGTTCAAGGAGCGAATCGAGGCGCGCGAAGCCACCCTCGAGGACGGCTACTGGCTGTTCAAATCGGTCCGCCGCTATTCCCTCGACGCACCGCCGGTCGAACAGCAGACCTTCCGACTCGCGACCAGCCTCACCCCGGCCCAGGTCCGCAACAGCTTCTCGACCCCGGAAACTGTGTCTTTTTGGCAACTCCCGAGCTATATCCGGTCTTCGGAAAGCTCGGGATTTGCGACTGCCGGCTACCGGCTGCAGTACCATAAGCTCATCGCACAGCCGTTTTTGCTGGCCGCAATGGTCATGCTGGCGGCGTCCGTCTCGTTGCGCTTCTTCCGTTTCGGCGGCGTGCAAAAGATGGTTTTGAGTGGCGTGGGCGCAGGCTTTCTGCTCTACGTTCTATCGAAAGTAACTGAGGATTTGAGCAAGGCTGAGTTGATGCATCCGATCGCTGCGGCGTGGCTGCCCGTGTTCGTGGGCGGCCTCACCGGCTTTTTGGCCTTGCTGTACCAGGAGGACGGGTAGTGGCTATCGTCGCCGCCCGCCATAGCTTGTTGCCCGCATCCAAGCGGCGCGCCCCCGTGCGCCGCCATTGCGGCCGCTTGACCGCCGCCAGCCGGGCCATTGCCGTGCTGGTTTTGGGCTTGGTCGCCGCCTGCATGGCCGGACTTGCGACCACGGCCCCGGCCGCGGCGCAGGCCTTCACCTACAATCCGCAGCCCCCTCGCGTGGTGCCGCCCCGCGTCGCCAATGACGGGCAAATGCTCGTCCAGGCGACCGAGGTCGACTACGACTACAACAACTCGCGGGTGTCGGCCGTCGGCAACGTGCAGATGTTCTACAACGGGACCAGCGTCGAGGCCGACAAGGTCGTCTACGACCAGAAAACCAAGCGGCTGCACGCCGAAGGCAACATCCGCATGACCGATGCGGAAGGCAAGATCACCTACGCCAACATTATGGATCTGAGCGACGACTACCGCGACGGATTCGTCGATTCGCTGCGCGTCGACACCGCCGACGCGACCCGGATGGCCGCAACCCGCGCCGACCGCTCGAGCGGCAACTACACCGTGTTCGAAAACGGCGTCTATACCGCCTGCGCCCCCTGCAAGGACGATCCGAAGAAGCCGCCATTGTGGCAGGTCAAGGGCGCGCGCATCATTCACGACCAGAATGAGAAGATGCTGTATTTCGAGAACGCGCAGCTCGAGTTCTTCGGCGTTCCGATGGCGTATATGCCGTATTTCTCGACGCCCGACCCGACCGTGAAGCGCAAGACCGGGTTCCTGATGCCGGCCTTCTCGTCAAACTCGACCTATGGCTTCGGCGTCGAAGTCCCGTTCTACTGGGCGATCGCGCCCGATTACGACGCGACCTTCAGCCCGCGCATCATGAGCCGGCAGGGCGTCCTGTTCCAGGGCGAATTCCGCCAGCGGCTCTTGGACGGCGCCTATCAAATCCGTGCCTACGGCATCGACCAGCTCGATCAGAAGGCCTTTGCCGGACAGCCTGGAGACCGTCAGTTCCGCGGCGGCGTCGAAACCAAGGGCCAGTTCGCGCTGACCGACAAATGGGTATGGGGCTGGGACGGCGTCCTGCTCTCGGACTACTACTTCATGTCCGACTACCGGCTCTCGCAGTACAAGGATCCGCTGGCCTCTTTCCTGAGCCTGCCGACGGAAGCCATTTCGCAGCTTTATCTGACCGGCGTCGGCAACCGCAGCTACTTTGACGCGCGTACCATCTACTATCTGAGCTTCTCCGGCTTCCAGCAGCAGGTCCCGGTCATTCACCCGGTCGTCGATTATTCGAACGTCCTGAACAACAACTGGTTCGGCGGCGAAGTCAGCTACAAGACCAACTTCACCAGCCTGACCCGCAACGACGCCGCCTTCGACCCGATCACGACGCTCGCCAACAACCAGAACCTGTGCACGGCGCTCTCCGCCGATCCGCTGGCGCGGCTGCCGTCGCAGTGCCTGTTGCGCGGCATGCCCGGCACCTACACGCGGGCGACGGCCGAGGCGCAATGGCGGCGGTCGTTTACCGATTCCGTCGGCGAGATCTGGACGCCGTTCGCAAGCATCCGCGCGGACGCGATCGACGCCGAGATCTCGAACCAGCCCGGCGTTTCCAACTTCCTGCCGGTCGGCAACACCCAGGCCGCCCGGGTGATGCCGACAATCGGCCTCGAATACCGCTATCCCTTCATCAACGTTCAGCCCTGGGGCACCACGACGATCGAGCCGATCGCGCAGGTCATCGCCCGTCCCAACGAAACCTACGCCGGCAAGCTTCCCAACGAGGACGCCCAGAGCATGGTGTTCGACGCCAGCAATCTGTTCAGCGTCGACAAATTCTCCGGCTATGATCGCGTCGAAGGCGGCGGCCGCGCCAACGTCGGCGCCCAGGCGACCACGCAGTTCGACCGCGGCGGCACGGTCAATGTGCTGTTCGGGCAGTCCTACCAGCTGTTCGGCCTGAACTCGTTCGCGGTGCAGGACGTGACCAATACCGGCGTCGATTCCGGTCTGCAGAACACGAAATCCGACTACGTCGCGCGGGTCAATTACTCGCCAAACCGCACGTACACGTTCAGCGTGCGCTCGCGCATGGACGAGGCGACGCTGAACATCAACCGCTTCGAGGCTGAAGGCCGAGCGGCCTTCGACCGCTGGTCGGTCAGCATGCTGTACGGCAATTATGCCGCGCAGCCGCAATTGGGATATCTGACCCGTCGCGAAGGAATCCTTGGCAGCGCCTCGCTCAAGCTGGCCGCCAACTGGGTGGTGTCGGGAAGCGCCCGGTGGGATCTCGAGGCAAACAAGATCAACCAGTACGTCATAGGCGCAGGCTATGTGGATGATTGCTTCGTGCTGGCGGCCAACTACGTGACCTCCTACAACTACGCCGCCGGGACCACGCCGCCCGTGCTCAATCACTCCTTCATGCTGCAGATCGGCTTGCGCACCATCGCCAATTCGGCCACGTCGGCCAGCGGAGCCAGCGGTCTTCAGTAGAACCCGTGTCGGGTGCGCGACCGCAAGACTGGCTCCCACCGTCGCCACTGCAATTCGAACCGGCTGATATTGCGAACATGACAATGACGACCACGTTCTCTCATCGCCTCTCCTCCCTCATCCTCGGCTGCGTCGCGAGCCTCGTCGTGATGGCCTGCGCCGTGCCGTCGCATGCACAGTCCGTTGCTGTCATGGTCAATGGCGATCCCATTACGAATTACGACATCGAACAGCGCATCAAGCTGAACTTCCTGACCACTCACAAACCTTCCGAGCGGCAACAGGTGGTCAACGAACTGATCGATGAAAAACTGAAGATCAAGGAAGGCAAGAAATTCGGCGTCGACCCCTCCGCTTCCGACATCGATCAGGCTTTCGCGTCGATGGGCGGAAGGATGCGGGTGTCGGTGGAGCAACTGACGAAATCGCTCGAAAGCCAGGGCATTCGGCCCGACACGCTGAAGGCCCGCATCCGGGCCGACATGGTTTGGACGAGCCTCGTGCGCGGACGCTACAAGGAGAGCCTTCAGGTCGGCGAAAAGGACGTCGCGGCCGCCGTCCAGGCCAACGGCGGCGATGAAAAACAGGAAGGGGAAGCCTTCGAATACAAGATGCAGCCGATCGTTCTGGTTGTCCCGCGCGGATCCGCTCCCGCGATCATCGAAGGCCGGCAGAAGGAGGCCGAAGCGCTACGCAGCCGCGTGCAGAGCTGTGCCGAGGCCAACGCTCTCTTCAAATCCATGCCCAATGCCGCGATCCGCGATATCGTGATCAAGACCTCGGCCGACATCCCGCAAGTCCTTCGTGAGGTCCTCGACAAGACCCCGATCGGCCATCTGACCGCGCCCGAGATCACCAAGCAGGGCGTGGAAATGGTGGCGCTGTGCGCGCGCCAGCCCACCACCATCGACACCCCGAAAAAGAAGGAAATCCGGGACAAGATGTACGCGGAGAAATACGAAACGAAGTCGAAATGGTATCTGGGCGAACTGCGCAAAGCCGCGATGATCGAATACCGTTGACGCATGGCAAAGCCCCTCGCGCTGACTTCAGGCGAACCCGCGGGTATCGGGCCCGATATCACCATCGCGGCGTGGCTGCGCCGGAATGAGCTGAAACTCCCCCCATTCTACCTGCTCGGCGACCCCGACTTCCTGAGGCACCGGGCGAAGCTGCTCGGGCTCGCCGTTGCGATCGCCGATATCAGCGCCGAGCACGCAGTTGCCACCTTTGCCGACGCGTTGCCGGTGGTCGCCACCGGCCATCCCGCGGCGGCGCAGCCGGGCCAGCCGGACGAAACCAGCGCCGACGCCGCAATCGCCTCGATCCGCCAGGCGGTGGTCGACGTCGCCGCTGGACGCGCCGGCGCGGTCGTCACCAATCCGATTGCCAAGAGCGTTCTCTACCGCGCCGGATTCCGGCATCCCGGCCACACCGAATTTCTCGCCGAACTGGCAACGACCGGCGGCCGCACGCCGCAGCCGGTGATGATGCTGTGGTCCCCTGCCCTCGCGGTCGTTCCCGTGACGATCCATCTTTCGCTGCGTGAGGCGATCGCGAAGCTATCGAGCGAGTTGATCGTCACGACCGCCCGTATCGCAGTGGCGGATTTGAAAGCCCGCTTCGGCATCGCCAGTCCGCGGCTCGTGGTATCCGGCCTCAATCCCCATGCCGGCGAGGACGGCTCGCTCGGCACCGAGGAGCTGACCATCGTGGCGCCGGCTCTCGAGATCCTGCGCCGCGAAGGCATCGCCGTCCGCGGCCCGCTGCCGGCCGACACCATGTTCCACGACGCCGCGCGCAAGACCTATGACTGCGCGATCTGCATGTATCACGATCAGGCGTTGATCCCGATCAAGACGCTGGCTTTCGACGAAGCCGTCAACGTCACGCTCGGATTGCCGTTCATTCGCACGTCTCCCGATCACGGCACCGCCTTTGACATTGCCGGCACCGGCAAGGCCAATCCGTCAAGCCTGGTCGCGGCATTGCGGCTGGCCGCCCGGATGGCGGCCACGCTGCCGGCATGAGCGCCATCGACGACCTTCCGCCGCTTCGCGAGGTCATTCGCCAGCATGCCCTGTCGGCCCGCAAATCGCTGGGGCAGAACTTCCTGCTCGACCTCAACCTCACCGCGCGGATCGCGCGCGCCGCAGGCCCGCTGGAGGATGCCACGATCGTCGAGGTCGGCCCGGGCCCCGGCGGACTGACGCGCGCGCTATTGGCGCTAGGCGCGCGGCACGTCATCGCGGTGGAGCGCGACCAGCGCGCCCTTCCGGCGCTGGAAGAAATCTCGCGACGGTATCCGGGACGTCTGGAGATCGTGTGCGCCGACGCGCAGCATTTCGATCCGCGAACGCTCCTTGGCGGCACAAAAGCGAAAATCGTCGCCAACCTGCCCTACAACATCGCGACCGCGCTGCTGATCGACTGGCTGTCGATCGAGCCGTGGCCGCCCTGGTACGACATGATGGTCCTGATGTTCCAGCGCGAGGTGGCCGAGCGGATCGTCGCGCGCGAGAATGACGAGGCCTATGGACGGCTCGCGGTGCTCGCCAACTGGCGCGCCGAGACCAAGATCCTGTTCGACATTTCGCCGGCCGCCTTCGTGCCGCAACCCAAGGTCACCTCTTCCGTGGTGCGATTGGTGCCGCGCAACACGCCGGAGCCGTGCGACCGCAGGACGCTCGAACAGGTTGCCGCCGCCGCATTCGGCCAGCGGCGGAAAATGCTGCGGCAGAGCCTCAAATCGCTGGCGGTCGACCCGGCCCGGCTGGCCGCGGCCGCCGATGTCGATCCGACGCGGCGCGCCGAGACCATTCCGGTCTCCGGCTTTGTTGCCATGGCCCGCGAATTGACCAATATACGCGGCACAAAATCAAACGTGCCCTAAGGAGAGAAGCACCATGGCGCTGATGCGACGTCAATCACTGGTCAAGTTCGATGCGCCGCTGTGTGAAACCATCGTCGACACGCCGAAGCCGGTGGGCAGCGAAGTCCTGGTCCGCATCGAGCGCTGCGGGCTGTGCCATTCCGACCTGCATATCCAGGACGGTTACGCCGATCTCGGCGGCGGCAAGCGGCTGGACACCACCCGCGGCATGACGCTGCCGTTCACACTTGGACACGAGATCGCCGGCGTCGTCGAGGAAGTGGGCCCCGACGTTTCCAGGGATTTGATCGGCAGGAAGCAGGCGGTATTTCCGTGGATCGGCTGCGGGCAATGCCGCGACTGCGCCAATGGCGACGAAAATCTCTGCCTCAAGCAGCGTTTTCTCGGCGTCTCCATCGACGGGGGTTTTGCCAGCCACGTGCTGGTGCCGGATGCGAAATACCTGCTGGACTACGATCCGCTGCCGGTCAATCAGGCGGCGACCCTGATGTGCTCGGGCGTGACCGCCTATGGCGCGCTGAAGCGGCTGGTCGACCGGCCGCGGCAGCGCAATCTCCTGCTGATCGGACTTGGCGGCGTCGGCATGATGGGCCTGTCTTTCGCGCAGGCCATGTTCAAGCAAAAGATTTCGGTCGCGGATTTGAGTCCGGCAGCGCGCGAGGCGGCGCTGCAAAACGGCGCCGCCGTCGCCTACGACCCTTCGGAAGCCGACGTGGTCAAGCGCATCATCAAGGAAACCGAAGGCGGGTTCGACGAGATCGTCGACTTCGCCGGCAACGAAAAATCGATGGCGTTCGCGGTCTCCGTGGTCGCGCGCGGCGGCAAGATCGTCGTGTCCGGATTGATGGGCGGCAATTTCAGCCTGCCCATGGTACAGTGGATCTACAAGCGCATGACGATCGAGGGTTTCATGGTCGGAACACTGGCCGAAGGGCATGAACTGATGGCGCTGGCGCGCGCCGGCAAGATCAAGCCGACGCCCATGAAGGAAGAGCCCATGGGCGACGTCCAGAAATGGATCGATGAATTGCGGGCCGGAAAAGTCGTCGGGCGCATCGTGCTGAAGAACTGAGGCACAGCATCTTATAAGCCTCGCCAAAAAGAGGCGGAGTGCCATGTAGCCTCGCTTAACAGGGAGGAGACCAATGGCTAGTTGGAGGAGACATTCGACTCTCGCCGCGCTGGCGGCACTCGCGCTCGGCCTGGCGGCGACGCCGGCGCCGGCACAGAAGCAATACAGTCCCGGCGCCAGCGACACGGAAATCAAGATCGGCACCACGACGCCCTATAGCGGCCCGGCGTCGGCCTATTCGGCCGGCGCGGTGTCCGCCACCGCCTATTTCGCGATGATCAACGATCAGGGCGGCGTCAACGGCCGCAAGATCAATTTCATCAGTCTCGACGACGCCTACAGTCCGCCCAAGACGGTGGAACAGATCCGGCGCCTGATCGAAAGCGACGAGGTGCTGTTTCTGGTCAATCCCGTCGGCACCGCGCCCAACATGGCCGTGGTCAAATACATCAACCAGAAACAGGTGCCGCATCTGTTCATCGGCTCCGGTGCAACCGTCTTCAACGATCCCGAGCATTATCCCTGGACGATGAGCTGGACGCCGCATTACGCCTCCGAAGGCGAGATCTACGCCAGATACATTCTGTCGGTGAAACCCGATGCCAGGATCGGAATCCTGGCGCAGAACGACGATCTCGGCCGCGACTATCTGCTGGGCTTCAAACGCGGGCTCGGCGACAAGGCATCGACGATGATCGTGTCGACGCAGACCTACAACACCACCGATCCCACCGTCGATTCCCAGGTGGTTTCGCTGAAGACCGCGGGCGCGGACGTCTTCTTCATCGTCACGATCCCCAAATTCTCCGCGCAAGCCATTCGCAAGGCCTACGACATCGACTGGCACCCGCAGGAATTCGTGGTCAGCATCGGCTCGTCGATCGCCGGCGCGATCAAGCCGGCCGGGTTCGAAGCGGCCAAGGGCATCATCTCGGCGGCCTATCAGAAGGACCCGGCCGATCCGCAGTGGCGCGACGATCCGCAGATGCGGGCCTGGAACGTGTGGATGGACAAATACAACCCGCGCATCAGCAAGAGCGACTACTATGCGCCCTATGGCTACAATATCGGTTATGCGGTGGTGCAGCTGCTCAAGCAGTGCGGCGACAACCTCACCCGCGAGAATATCATGAAGCAGGCCTCTCACCTCGACATGGAGCTGCCGCTGCTGCTGCCGGGTATCCGCCTCAGGACCAGCCCGACCGATCTGCGTCCGATCAAGCAGATGCGGCTGGTGCGCTTCGACGGCTCGCGCTACGTGCTGTTCAGCGACGTGCTTGCGAGCGACTGACCCGGCTGTGAAAAATGCGGGCGCCGCCTTGCGCGGCGCCCGGTACCAGCACCAAGGCTCCTCAGCACCAGGATTCCTCAGCACCAAGGCTCCCGGGAGGGCAGTCGCAAATCCCACGATTCGCGCATCTTGCGGCAGTCCGATGGCGACATCGGGGCGCGGGAGCTCGCCAAAACAATAACAAACTACCGCTCTGTTTCCGACCCAAATCGGGCATTTTAGCCGCAAGTACGAGCCTAAATTAAACCCTACCCCTTCCGGAATTGCGGCTCATTGCCACCCAAGTCTTTGCGGAGATATGCGCACATGAAGTGTCGCGCATCATCGCCGGAGGGGCACATGCCAGACAGAGCCTCGAAATTCGTCTCCGCAATCGTCGCCAGTGTTCTCGCGGGTGGCTCTCTGGCTGCGATATCGCTCAACGCGGTGCGCGCCGCAGACGATTGCCTTACCGCTCCCAAAGGCGAAACACCCGAGGGCAGCCATTGGTTTTACCGCATCGAGCGGGGCACCAAGCGCCATTGCTGGTATCTCCGGGCGGAGGGCGAAACCCTCTCGCAAGCGGCCGCGCCGAATTCCTCCGGTCCGCCAAAGCCGGCTGCACCGACGGCCGCCGCTCCGATGCAGCGCTCGGTCGCGAACGCGCATGCCGAGCTGGCCTCGCCGGCGAGCGTCGAGCCGCCCAAGAGCAACGATGGCCTTGCCACGGCGGCGCCCGCCAATCCCGGTAACAACAACAATGCCCGCGTGGCGGACGCCAACGCGCCGCAGTCCGTCGTCGCCACGCGCTGGCCTGACCCGTCCGCCGTGAGTTCGACAATCCGTCCACCGCCGGCGCCGAGCCAGATGGCAGCGAACGCGCAAGCGGAGCCGCAATCGGATTCGCCGCAAAGCGATCCGTCGCAGTCCGATTCGGCGGCGGCGGCACCGCCGCCCGCAGCGGCGGTGGTTCCGCTCGCCGCGGCGGATTCATCGCAAGGCCTGCCAGCCTCGCTTCCGATGCTGCTTGCCGTGATGACCGGTGCGCTGATGCTCGCGGGCATCACCGCGAGCGTCGTTCTCAAATTCGGGCGTGCGCGCCGCACCGCCGGCGGTCGCATCCAGCGGGACAAAATCTGGGATTCGGTCGATCGAGACGGCGTCGTCCGGCTGTCGGCACTCCCTGACGCTGACGTTGTCCCGCGCCGGCCGCATTTTCCGCGCGACCTCGATCAGCCCGCCGAGCCGGACGACAGGGTTGCCGAGTTTTACGCGCAGCTATCGAAGCAAGCCCGCAGGTGAGGCTCGCTATTTCTCCAGCTGCCGCTGCAGCTCCCGCACGAACGTCGTCAAACCAGTGCGGCGTTCGCGCTTCAACCGCTCGGCCTTGAGGATCGACTGCACTTCGGCGAAGGCTTCGTCGATATCGTGATTGATCACGATATAATCGTATTCGGCCCAATGGCTCATCTCATGGCTGGCGCGGCTCATCCGCCCGCGGATCACCTCATCGGAGTCCTGGGCCCGGGAGTGCAGGCGCTTTTCGAGGTCGGCGGCCGAGGGCGGCAGGATGAAGACGCTGACGACATCGGCGCGCGCCTTTTCCCGCAATTGCTGGGTACCCTGCCAGTCGATGTCGAACAGCACGTCCTGTCCGGCCGAAAGCACGGACTCGACCGGCGCCCGCGGCGTGCCATAGCGGTTGTCGAACACGGTGGCCCATTCAAGGAGATCGCCACGTTTGGCCATCGCCTCGAATTCGGCCTTGCCGATGAAGCGATAATCGCGGCCGTCGACTTCGCCCGGCCGCATCGGCCGCGTGGTCGCGGAGACCGACATCTTCAGGCCGGGAGTCCGCTCGATCAGCAGGCGCGACAACGTGGTCTTGCCGGCGCCAGACGGCGACGACAGCACGAACATCAGTCCGCGCCGCTCAACCCCGAAGCCATGGCCGCCCGCCGTCATGCCTCACTCCAGATTCTGGACTTGCTCGCGGAATTGCTCCACCACGTTCTTCATCGCAAGCCCGGTGTTGGTCAATTCGAGATCGTTCGACTTGGAGCAGCAGGTATTGACCTCGCGGTTGAATTCCTGCGCCAGGAAATCGAGCCTCCGTCCGATCGGGCCTCCCTTGCTGATCATCTCGCGCGTCTGCGAGACGTGGGAAGCAATGCGGTCGAGCTCTTCTCGAATATCGGCCTTGGCCGCGATCAGCAGCGCTTCCTGATTGAGCCGGTCGGGGTCGAAGCGGTCGGAGGTTTCCAGCAGCGCCGCGATCTGCTCGGCAAGCCGCGCCTTGACCGCCTCGGGCTTGCGGCCGGGAGCCGCTTCCGCCTTCTGCGCCAGGCGCTCGAGCTCGTCCATCCGCTGGATCAGGATCTGTCCGAGCGTCACGCCCTCGCGCTGGCGCATCTCGACGAGGTCGAGCAGCGCCTGGTCGAAGGCGGCAGCGGCAGCGGCCTTTGCCGCCTTGTCCTCGGCCTCGTCGCTTTCGGGTTCGACGACCTCGATCACGCCCTTGATCGCCAACAGCCCGTCGATGCTCGGCGCCACCGCGTCGATCCTGCCGGCGAGCACGCCGGCCACCTTCACGATCGAGGCCAGCACCTCTTCATTGATGCGGATGGTCGAGGCCGCGCCGGTGCGCTTGACGTTCAGATTGGCGTACACGGTGCCGCGCGACAGCACCTCGCCGGCACGCTTCTTGGCGAAGGCTTCGAGTTCGTCCCATCCAGCCGGCAGCCGCACCCGCAGGTCGAAGCCCTTGGCGTTGACCGACTTCAGTTCCCATTCGAATGCATAGGGTCCGCTGGCGCCATGGCTGCGCGCAAAACCGGTCATGCTCGACAGCGCCATCGCGTGAATTTCCCGGGCAGTTGAAGGTGTGAGATTCGCAAAAGACGTTTACGGCGCGACCTTATCGCGTATTGCTCAAAACTGGCTACCGGTTTTGCAAAGCCGATCCGCGCAAATTGACAATCGGCCGAGCTTCGGAGGCCGGTTCTGACGCAGAGCCATCAGCCCCGAAACGGGTTACTGCTGAACGACCGGCGGCGACGCGGTCGACTGCGCGGCGCCCTGCCGGGCCGGGGCCGCCCGAGCCGGCTTCTTCGCCGGGACCGGCCTGGTCGTCGTGGCGGTCGGGGCGGTATCGGCCGGAGCGCTCGCCGAGGCCGGTGGCGGAGGATCGTCAGCCGGCTCGACGGTGTCGTTCTGGATCTGCTTTTCCATCGCGCGAAGCTTGGCAACGTTCTTCTGGTGCTGGTCGTAGGTATCGCTGAAGGCGTGGCCGCCGGTGCCGTCGGCCACGAAGAACAGGTCGCGGGTGCGGGCCGGATTGGCGGCGGCCTCCAGCGAGGCGCGGCCGGGATTGGCGATCGGCCCCGGCGGCAGGCCCTCGACCACATAGGTGTTATAAGGTGACGGCTGTTGGATTTCGCTGCGCCTGATCGGCCGCCCCAACGTTCCCCTGCCGCCGACCAGCCCGTAGATAATGGTCGGGTCAGACTGCAGTTTGATTTTCTGTCGCAGCCGGTTGACGAACACCGAGGCGACCCGGCTGCGCTCGTCCGGCTTGCCGGTTTCCTTCTCGACGATCGAGGCCAGCGTGACCAGTTGCTCCGCCGACTTGATCGGCAGGTCCGGGCTGCGGCGCTCCCAGATCTCCGCCAGCGCGCGCTTCTGCGCCTGCTGCATGCGCGTGATCACCTGTTCGCGGGTGGTGCCGCGCGGGAATTTATAGGTTTCCGGCAACAAGGTGCCTTCCCGCGGTATCTCGCGGACAGTCCCTGAAAAGATGTCGTTGTCCGTGAGGCGCGACACGATCTGTTCGGAGGTCAGGCCTTCGGGAATCGTGACGGAGTGCTGCACCACCTTGCCTTCGACCATGGTGCCGACGACGTCGCGCAGACTGGCATTCTTCTGAAACAGATATTCGCCCGGCTTGAGCTCCGAGCGGGCCTTCAGCGCGAACACGGCGCCGATGAACGCCCAGCGATTGTTGTCGATGACGCCTTCGCGCTGCAGCGTATCGGCGATGTCTGTCATTCCCGCGCGCGAGGGAATGTTGACGATCTTGTCCTCCGGCAGCGGACCGGGAGCCTCGATCTTCTGCCTGCCGTAGAAATATCCGCCACCGATGCCGATCATCAGCACCAGAATGAGGGTGATGATGGCGTTACCGACGATGACAAGCGGATTGCGGGCGCGCTCGGAGCGCCGCGGCGGCGGCGGAACTTGCTCGGGCTCCAGCGCGGCGCGCGGGCTGCGTGGCGAAATGGGCGGCCTCTCACTCATCGATGCAACCTGAAACCCTTCGGTTTAATCGTGGCCTCGCGAGATCGCCGCGAACTGCCGGTAGTCTACGCCCACGGCTAGGATTTAGCACCGAATACGGCGAATCGGTGGATTCTATAGCAAGCGCGTCAGTTGGCCACGCGCTGCAGGATCACGGAAGCGTTGGTGCCGCCGAAACCGAACGAATTCGAAAGCGCCACATTGATCTCGCGCTTGCGCGGCGTCTGCGGCACGAGATCGATCGCGGTTTCCACCGACGGATTCTCGAGATTGATCGTCGGCGGCGCGATGTTATCGCGAATCGCCAGGATACTGAAGATCGTCTCGACCGCTCCCGCCGCGCCCAACAGATGTCCGGTCGAGGATTTGGTCGACGACATCGACACGCGCGAAGCGGCGTTGCCGAGCAGCCGTTCGACCGCGCCGAGTTCGATCTCGTCGCCGACCTGCGTCGAGGTTCCGTGCGCGTTGATGTAGTCGACGTCGGACGAACTGATTCCGGCGCGCTTCATGGCGGCGCTCATGCTGCGGAATGCGCCGTCGCCGTCGGGCGATGGCGAGGTGATGTGATAGGCGTCGCCCGACAACCCGTAGCCGATCACCTCGGCATAGATTCTCGCGCCGCGCGCCTTGGCATGCTCGTATTCCTCAAGCACCACGATGCCCGCGCCCTCCCCCATCACGAAGCCGTCACGGTCCCTGTCGTAAGGCCGCGAGGCTCTTTCCGGGGTTTCATTGAAGCCCGTCGACAGCGCGCGCGAGGCACAAAACCCGGCCATCGCCAGCCGGCAGATCGGCGATTCCGTTCCGCCCGCCACCATCACATCGGCGTCGCCGAGCGCGATGAGGCGGCCGGCGTCGCCGATCGCATGGGCGCCGGTCGAACAGGCCGTCACCACGGCGTGGTTCGGACCCTTGAGGCCGTGCTCGATCGAGACATAGCCGGAAGCAAGATTGATCAGGCGCCCGGGGATGAAGAACGGCGATACCTTGCGCGGCCCGCGCTCCTTGAGCAGCAGCGCGGTGTCGGCAATGCCGGACAGGCCGCCGATCCCGGAGCCGATCATGGTGCCGGTGGCGCAACGATCCTCCTCGGTGGATGGATGCCAGTTGGCATCGTCCAGCGCCTGGCGCGCCGCGCACATCGCGAAGATGATGAAATCGTCGACCTTGCGCTGGTCCTTCGGCTCCATCCACTGGTCGGGATTGAAGGTGCCGTTCGACCCGTCGCCGCGCGGAATCACGCAGGCGATCCGGCTGGTCAGATCGGAAACGTCAAACGTGTCGATCTTCCTGGCGCCGCTCTCGCTGTTGAGGATGCGCTTCCAGGTCGGTTCGACGCCACAGCCAAGTGGCGACACCATGCCGAGGCCCGTGACGACAACCCGCCTCATATCCAGCACTCCAGCCCGGAATTCGCGGCCCATAACAAGAAACCGGTGGACCGCACGACCGCGGCCCGCCCGGCTCCGTCAGCACCGCCCAGGGCGTCAGCTCTTCGCGTTCTTTTCGAGAAACTTCGTGGCGTCGCCGACGGTCAAAATCGTCTCGGCGGCATCATCGGGAATTTCGCAACCGAATTCTTCTTCAAACGCCATCACGAGCTCGACGGTGTCGAGGCTGTCGGCGCCGAGGTCGTCAATGAAGCTCGCGTTATCGACCACTTTTTCGGGTTCAACACCAAGGTGTTCGACCACGATCTTCTTAACCCGCTCGCCAATCTCACTCATCGTTCAACCTCGTGCTTGTTCCCATTGGACCCGTCTCCAAGACGATACGAGCCATCCCGGTCGGTAAACTTTCCTTCGCAATCGCGCATAGTCTTGATTTGGCCCCGTCATAGCCGACAAAGGCCCGGCGAACGACGCAGGCTCAGCACCGCCAATATACAGGGTTTCAAATTCCTGCAAGGCGTTCTTTGCCCATCCGTTGGGGTTCGGTTATCATACTTCCCAAGCCTTGACTATAAGCCTCGATCGGCCTCCGAAACAGCATTCCGCCCTGCGAAAGCGCCTGTTGGCGGGCTCAGAACATGGCCATTCCGCCGTTGACGTGAATGGTCTGGCCGGTGACATAGGCCGCCTCGTTCGAACTGAGATAGACCGCCGCCGCGGCAATGTCTTCGGGCGTTCCAAGCCGCGCGGCCGGAACCTTCGAGAGAATCGTTTCCCGCTGCTTGTCGTTCAGCGCGTCCGTCATCGGCGTCTTGATGAAGCCCGGTGCGATGCAATTGGCGGTCACGTTGCGCTTGGCATATTCGGCGCCCAGCGTCTTGATCATGCCGATCAGTCCGGCCTTCGAGGCCGTGTAGTTGCCCTGGCCCGGATTGCCGGTGACGCCGACCACGGAGGTGATGGCGATAATGCGGCCGAAACGCTTGCGCATCATCAGCTTGGTTGCGGCCCGGGCAAGGCGAAAGGTGGCGGTGAGGTTGACCTTGATGACCTCGTCCCAATCCTCATCGCGCAACTGCACAAAGAGATTGTCGCGGGTGATGCCGGCGTTGGCGACGAGAATATCGAGCTGGCCCATTGCCTGTTCGGCTGCGGGCACCAGCGCCTCGACCGCGGTCGTATCGGAGAGATTGCAGGGCAACACGTGAACCCGCTCACCGAGTTTGCCGGCGAGCGCGTCCAGCACCTCGCGCCGCGTCCCGGAAATGGCCACCGTCGCGCCCTGGCCATGCAGGGCCTGCGCGATGGCGCCGCCGATGCCACCGGTCGCGCCGGTGACGAGCGCCGTCCTGCCAGTCAGATCGAACATTCCTGCCTCCTTCTCGCTCAGGCCGTCCGCGCGGCGGCGAGCGCCTCTTTCGCGGCATTCAGATCGTTCGGGCCGCCGACCGAAACGCCGACGGCGCCTTCCGCGATGCGCTTGACGAGCCCCGACAGCACCTTGCCGGCGCCGATTTCAAAGAACCGGGTGACGCCGTGGCTTGCCATGTAGGCCACCGATTCACGCCAGCGCACGGTTCCCGTGACCTGCTCGATCAGGCGGCGGCGGATCTCGTCGGGATCGGTAATCGGTGCGGCCAGCACGTTCGACACCAATGGCGAAGCCGGCGGCCGGATCGTGACGTCGGCCAGCGCCCTGGCCATCACGTCGGCGGCGGGCTGCATCAGGCTGCAATGGAACGGCGCCGACACCGGCAGCAGCATGGCGCGCTTGGCGCCCTTGGTCTTGGCGATATCGAGCGCACGTTCAACGGCGGCCTTGTCGCCGGAAACCACGACCTGCCCGCCGCCATTGTCGTTGGCCGCCTGGCAGACCTGGCCCTGCGCCGCCTCGCTCGCGACGGCCACCGCGGCCTCATAATCGAGACCGAGCAGTGCTGCCATGGCGCCCACCCCCACCGGCACCGCCTTCTGCATGGCGAGCCCCCGGGTGCGCAGCAGGCGCGCGGTATCGGAGATGCTGAGGCTGCCGGCGGCGGCCAGCGCCGAGTACTCGCCGAGCGAATGTCCGGCCACGAAGGCGGCGTCGCGCCCCACGGAGAATCCGGCCTCGGCCTCCAATACCCGCAAGGTCGCCAGTGAGACCGCCATCAACGCCGGCTGGGCGTTTTCGGTGAGCTGCAGGGTCTCGGCCGGGCCGTCCCAGATGATGGCGGTCAGCTTCTCCCCAAGCGCTGCATCGACCTCGTCGAAGACCGCGCGCGCAGCCGGAAATGCCTCGGCCAGGGCCTTGCCCATGCCCACCGCCTGGGAGCCCTGCCCCGGAAAAGTAAATGCTGCCGTCATCAATGCCCCTGAATGGCCCCTGGATCGTTCTTGGGGCCGGCCGGAAATCGCCAAAGTCGGGCCGAAAGACACCGCCAAAGCCTGTTATGTCAAGCCGCCGCCGGTTCCCGCCCGCCCCGCCCGGATTGGCCGAATTGTGTCGCTTTCCCTTGCCATTGCGCCCAAAATCCTTATAAACCGCGCATCCGTGGATCCCGGCCGGGAGCTGAACGGACGGTCTCAGCAATCTCACCTTTTTGGCGATGTTGATGTGGCAGGGCCAGTCGGCCCGTCGTCCCGTGCTTCCGCCTTCTGAGCTTTATCGTCGAGTCCTTTCCGGAGGTCTCGAAGGGCTTGCCGCCGGGAACCGCGCCAACACTAGGAAAGGACATCCATGCCTCTTTATGAGCATGTTTTTCTCGCGCGTCAGGATGCGAGCACCCAACAGGTCGAAGAACTGACCACCCAGATGACCGGCATCGTCGAACAGGCGGGCGGCAAGGTCACCAAGACCGAGAACTGGGGCGTGCGCTCCCTCACCTACCGCATGAACAAGAATCGCAAGGCACACTTCGTGCTGATGAACATCGACGCTCCGTCGGCGGCGGTCAGCGAGATCGAGCGGCAGGAACGGATCAGCGAAGACGTCATCCGCTATCTCACCGTTCGCGTCGAAGAGCACGAGGAAGGCCCCTCGGCGATGATGCGCAAGGCCGATCGCGACCGTGATCGCGACGACCGTGGCGGCGGCTTCCGTGGCGACCGCGAAGGTGGTTTCCGCGGCGACCGCGATGGCGGCGGCTACCGTGGTGACCGTGGTCCGCGTCGTCCGCGCGACGACGACGCAGCAGCGATTGAGGAGTAAGAACCATGGCTGAAGCTGGTGCACGCCGTCCGTTTTTCCGCCGCCGCAAGACCTGCCCGTTCACGGGTCCGAATGCGCCGAAGATCGACTACAAGGATTCCAAGCTGTTGATGCGTTACGTCTCCGAGCGCGGCAAGATCGTGCCGAGCCGCATCACCGCCGTCTCCGCCAAGAAGCAGCGTGAACTCGCGCGCGCCATCAAGCGCTCGCGTTTCCTCGGCCTGCTGCCCTACGTCATTCGCTAGGACAAATCCCCGGTCCGCGGCCTCGCGCCGCGGATCGGGCAAATTTTTCATAAGGCTCCCGGATCGTCCGGTTGCCGATGGTTGGGGCTCCCGCGCGGAGCCTCTAACCGCTCGAAGGGAGCGGGACAGCTGATGATCGCGATCGTTCTCATTGCGCTTGCCGCCGGCGCCGCCTCGGCGCTGATGTTCGCCTCGATCATCTCGGGCGCGCTGATATCGCTGTTGCTGTTTTACCTGGCGCCGCTGCCGCTGATGGTGGCGGCAATGGGCTGGGGGCCGTTCAGTGCCAGCATCGGAGGCATCGCGGCGGCGATCGGCCTCGGCGCCATCTTCGGCCTTCCCTATTGCATCGCCTTCGTCATCATGGTCGCGCTGCCGGCCTGGTGGCTCGGGCATCTTGCGCTGCTCGGGCGGCCGATCCTCCCCGTTCCCCCGGATAACGGCGCCGCGCCAGCCGCGGCTGACCTGGAATGGTATCCGGTCGGGCGCATTCTGCTCTGGGTATCCGCCTTTGTCGTGCTGACGACGATGGCCGCGCTGCTCACCCTCGGCACCGATGCAGCCACCATCACCGACACGCTGCGCCGCGGCTTGCTGCGGATTCTGGATGTGACGGATACCTCGCCTGCGCCGACGGCCGAGACCGAACAATGGATTGCCAGGCTGGTGGCGATGGCGCCGGCGGGAGCCGCGGCCGTCGAAATGACGACCCTGACGCTCAGCTTCTGGCTTGCGGCAAAAATCACCGCGACCTCGGGACGGCTACATCGTCCCTGGCCCGACCTGAAGAGCGTGGAACTGCCGCCGATGACGCTGGCGGCATTGTGTGTCGCGATCGCGTTCAGCTTTGCCGGCGGAATGCTTGCACTGCTGGCGCAGATCGTCACGACCGCCCTGATGATGGCCTATGCGCTCACCGGCTTCGCGGTTCTGCACACCTTGACGCTGGCCCTGAAAAGCCGGGCGTTCCTGCTTGGCTGTACCTACGCCATCGTCGGGATGTTCGTCTGGCCCGTGCTCCTGATGGCGATCCTCGGGCTGGCGGACGCCGCTTTCGGATTCCGCCGGCGTTACCTGCAACGCAGGCCACCGCCTCTTCCTGTGTCCTGAACGCCGATCTTCAACCGAAACCTCAACCTCTAACCACATTCTAAGGAGAACCAATATGGAAGTGATTTTGCTGGAACGCGTCGCCAAGCTCGGCCAGATGGGCGAAGTCGTCCGCGTCAAGGATGGGTTTGCCCGCAACTTTCTGCTGAAGCGCGGCAAGGCGCTGCGCGCCACCGCGGACAATCGCGCCAAGTTCGATGGCATGAAGGCCGAACTCGAAGCCCGCAACCTCAAGGCCAAGGGCGAGGCAAGCAAGGTCGCCGAGAAGATCGACGGCCGCAACGTCGTGGTGCTGCGTCAGGCTTCCGAAACCGGCCAGTTGTTCGGCTCGGTGACGGTTCGCGACATCATCGCCTCGTTCGAAGCCGACGGTGTCACCATCAGCCGCAGCCAGGTCATGCTGGACGCGCCGATCAAGACCATCGGCAAGCACACCATCGCGGTTGCCGTGCATCCGGAAGTCGAGGTCGGCGTGAGCGTGACGGTGGCGCGCAGCGCCGAGGAGGCCGAACGCATCAATCGCGGCGAGGACATCTCGACCCGTCAGGAAGACCAGGATGCCGCCGCAGAAGCGCTGGCCGCGGCCGGCGAATTTTTCGACCCCGAAGCCCGCCGCGACGAAGAGCCCGAGGGCGAAGCGGCGTCGGAAAAGTAAGCGAAAGCACTTCGCATCCGTAGCATTACCAAGCCCGGCCGATCAGGCCGGGCTTGGGATTCCTGCCGGTGGCTTCTCGAGCATCGCGATCGAAGCCAATGCGGTCGCGGTGTGTTTTTCGGCGCCGTCGATCACGCAGAACACATCCGCGGCGACGACCGCGACCTGACGCCCGGGCTTGATGACCCGCGCCCGGCAGATCAGCCGTTGGCCCGACGCCGGCGACAGCAGATTCAGTTTGTATTCGGCAGTGAGCACGGGTTGGCCGCGCGACGCCGCCGCGGCGATGGTGGTCGCATTGTCCACCAGGAACGCGGTGACCCCGCCGTGGAACAGACCGTGCTGCTGCAACAGTTCCGGCCGCCGCCCGACCGCGAGCGTGCACGAGCCGCGCGCCAGTTCGGTCAGTTCGGCACCCATGTGAGCCATGAATCCCTGCTGAGCGAGGCTCTCGCGAATTCGTTTCGCGACCTGTACGAAATCCTCGTCGACGGTTTCGGTCATGGCGGGCCTCCGATGCTCTCGAGGAACGGTGGGGCTACCAGCGCGCGCACGGCGCAGGCGATCAGCGTATCGGCCTGAAGACGGGGATCGCCGCGGTCGCGGCCGGACAGCCAGGCGCGGCAGAATATCTGCGCAGGGCCGATGATCTGGCTCAGAAACAGCTGCGACGTCATCGGCAATAATTCGCCGCGCGCGATCAGCGGCGCGCGCCAGAGTTCGATGGCTTGAGCCAGGCGTGCATTCTGGCTGCGTTGTGCCTCGCGAACGGTCTCGCCCCATTCGCTGCGCGAGATCTCGAAGAGATAACGGGCTTCGCGCCGGTTATTCGCCACCCAGTCAAGATGCGCGCGGATCAGGCGGCCGATGCCTTCCTCAGCGGGGATGGACGTGTCGATCGCAGCCAGGATCGCCGCGTGATAGCGCTGCAATACTTCCAGAAACAGCGTGCCGGCCAGTTGCTTCTTCGAGGCGAAGAAATGGAAGAAGCTGCCGTTGGAGGCCCGCGCCCGGGTACGGATGGCCGCCACCGTCGCGCCATCGAAACCGTCGCGATCGAACACCGCCAGACCCGCAGCCAGCAAATCCTCGCGCGCGCCGGCGGCCATGTCACCTCTTTGCGTTCCTGATTGGATCATCACTCTAGAGTAACACTCTAGTTTGGGTCAAGCCGTGGCGCGGGGCTGCAATCCCCGCTTACAGGACCCTATTGGGAGATTGGCGGCGCCGGAGGCCCGGCCGGGGCAACGGGCGGCGTGGGCGGCGCCGAGGCCGCCACGGCCGGCGGCGCAGATTGTGCGGACGGCTCCGCCGTGCCGCCGGAGGCGGCTGTGGAGACCGCGGGGGACGCCGCCGGCGCAGGGCTGACGGCGGGAACGGGATCAGCCCGCATCGGGGTCTCGCTGCTGCCCGTCTCTTTCGGCGTCTCGATCTTGGCGGATTCCGATTTGACCTCGGCGGGGAGCTTCGCGCCCTCAGGCTTGCCGCTCTCGCCCGCGGCGCTATCGCTCTTGCCCGCCTCGGTCTTGCCGGTTTCAGGCTTGCTGGCTTCAGGCTTGCCCGTCTCGGTCTTGGCTGTTTCGTTTTTGGGCGTTTCTTCCCTTGCCGCCTCCCCCTTGGCCGGGTCTTCCATGCCGGGCTCGGACTTGGTGGATTCGGATTTCGGGGGCTCTTCCCCGCCGGGCTTGCCCCGCTTGGTCAGCTTCTGCTTGGCCGACAGTCTGCGGCCATCCGGGCCGCGCTCGCTGGCCGCCTGATCCGGAGTTTGCCCCTCCACGGCAGGTGCTGCCTCACCCGGCCGCGCCAGGCGCTTGCCGTTGCGGCCACGCCGTGCGGGCTCGAGTCCGTCGGTCTCGGGTTTGGCGGCCTCCTTCGGCTCGGCCTCGGGCCGGGCAGCTTCCTGCGCCGGCGCAGGCCGCAGCCGGCGGCCAAACCGGTCGAGTTGCTCGGAGAGCCCGCTGGGCTTGGCTTCGGATTTTTCATCCTTGCCGGGCTTGCCCGGATTGCCGACATAGCGGGAATCGGCCGCTCCATTGGAAACCAGGAAGCCGGCAAGCAGTGAAGCCATCTCGGGGCTGGTCGTATAGTGCTGCTTTAGAAAGCCCTGGAGCGACCCCGCGGGCACGGTCTTCAGCAGCCCCCGTGGGCTCTTGTGACAAGCCGTGCAAGTCCCGGCAAAAATCTGGGAAGGACTTTTGCCGGCCTCGAGATTTGTCGCCTGCGCCAGCGCCGTGTCCGCCGCGAAACAGCCGATCAGAAGCATCACCGTCGCTAAACTGAGCGCTCGGCTCAACATTCCCTGTTCTCCAGATGCGGAAGTCGCTTCCGGTGCCCCCAAATCGGGCACCCGCGGGGGTCACCTTTTAGCCGATTATCCCGCGAATGGAAGCGCGCTTATGACGCAACCGCGTGAAGGCGCCATTCCGGAATATCCGCTTTGTGTACAACGCACTAGCGTAGGCGTTTCTTCGTCCCTATCATCAAATAACTCGCATGTGGGACCATTCGGCCACACATGCGCCGAGTTTGACGGCCGGTGCGTTAGCCTCGCTGGGATCGCTCAGTTTGGTGGTTTCGATGGACCGTTTGTTGCGCTATTGCCTGCAGCAGTTCATTCGCCGCGGCGCGATGAGCTTTACCACTGCAAGCGGGGCAAGATTTAGCTGCGGCGATGGAACCGGCCAGCCGGTGTCCGCGCGGTTTCTCACTACCGAGGCCGAACGCAGGGTGCTTCTCAATCCCGAACTTGCGCTCGGCGAAGTCTATATGGAAGGCAGCTTCGTCGTCGAGAACGGCACGATCGCGGATGCGCTGGCGATCCTGATGGATCAGCCCGACATGGTGCCGCGCTGGGCGAGGCTGCAGTGGTGGCTGCGCTATCTGGCCAGACACGCCAGGCAACTCAATCTCCGGGGCCGCTCGAAGGATAACGTCGCGCACCATTACGATCTCGACGGACGGCTGTATTCGCTGTTCCTCGATGCCGACAAGCAATACAGCTGCGCCTATTTCGAAACACCGGACGCAACCCTTGACGATGCCCAGCTCGCCAAGAAGCGTCATCTTGCCGCGAAACTCCTGATCGAGCGCGGCAATCGTGTGCTCGACATCGGTTGCGGCTGGGGCGGATTGAGCCTCTACCTGGCGGAGATGACCGGCGCCAGGGTCACCGGCATCACGCTGTCGGCCGAACAGTTACAGGTGGCGAGCGCGCGCGCGGCCGACAAGAATCTGGCGGCGAAGTTCTTCCTCGAAGACTATCGCGACGTAACAGGGCCGTTCGACCGCATCGTATCGGTGGGCATGTTCGAGCATGTCGGCGTCGACTTCTACGAAGCCTATTTCAGGCGCTGCGCCGAGCTTCTCGCCGACGATGGCGTGATGGTGCTGCACTCGATCGGCCGGTCCGAGGGTCCCGACGCCACCAATCCCTGGATCGCGAAATATATCTTCCCGGGAGGCTACATCCCGGCGCTTTCCGAGGTCATGCCGGCGATCGAACGCGCGGGCCTCCTGGTCTGCGACACCGAGATCCTGCGGCTGCATTACGCCGAAACCCTGAAAGCCTGGCGTCAGCGCTTCATGGCACGACGGGAGGAAGCGGTGCAGCTCTATGACGAGCGTTTCGCGCGGATGTGGGAGTTTTATCTCGCCTGCTCCGAGATGTCGTTCCGCAAGCAGAACACGATGAACTTCCAGGTCCAGCTCACCAAACGCCAGGGCGTGGTGCCGATGACGCGCGACTACATCGCCCGGGAAGAAACAAGGCTGCGCGGCATCGAGCGCGGCCAGCGGCCACGACTGCAGGTCGCCGGAGAATAAACCGGGCGCAGACGCGACCGAAGTCAGTTCCGCAGACTGTAAGTGGAGGCGCCGTGGGGGTATGGCGAGGCCGGGCGCGCGAGCTGGGCGCGAAGCGCAATCAGGACCTTCGGATCGCACGGTATTTTTCGAATTTCCGGGCGCGATGCTTCTTCCATCGCCAGGACCAGCATCGACAGCCACGCTTCCTGGCCGTGCCCGGATCTCCAGGCTGTCGGTCGCCGAGTTTGAAGTCGCTGGCCCATTGCCTGTTCCTGCCGAAATCGCGCCAGTACCAACCCGGATACCGGCTACCCGTTCCCGCCATCATGCCGGAAAGAAAACCGGCCAAGTGTGAGGTGCTTCACAGAGGGCCCTTGTGGCTTGTCCTAAAGCCTCATCCATGACCCAGAGAACCTATCCATCATCGTTCGACACCAAGGCCGATCTCGGCACCGACTACGCCCTGATCGCCGGGAGCGTCGGAGCGGCCCTGATTGCGCTGATCTATCTCGTTCTGATCTGATCCAGCGCGGGCGCGGGACGTGCCTTGCCCTTGGGATGTGTATCCCCCAGGAGCGATAAGGTTCAGTTGACAACCGTCCTTTTCCGCCATTTCGAATCCATTTTCTTCCATTTTCGAATGATCACGCGCGCCCCCGCCGGCCGGATGGGAAACCCGTCAAGCGGCTTGGCGCCACAGCGACGCGAATTCTCCTCGCGCATTGTGTGAATCGTGCATAAGGCGTCACGGCGCTTCCGCTTGCCGCAAGACGGGCGCTTTATCGCCGCCCCGTATCTGCCAAAGTTCCACGAACACTCGAGCACCATGGCCGCACTTGATTCGAACGTTCTGAAGCTCGCACCCGACGCCGGAGCCCCGGCGTACCGGAGCGCTCCGCACAATATCGAGGCGGAACAGGCCCTGCTCGGCGCGATTCTCGTCAACAACGACGCGTTCTACCGGGTGTCGGACTTTCTGGAACCGAAGCACTTCTTCGAGCCGCTGCATCAAACGATCTACGAAACCGCCGGCAGCCTGATCCGGATGGGCAAGGTGGCGACCCCTGTCACGTTGAAGACCTTCCTGCCGGCGGATACCGATATCGGCGGCATGACGGTCAGCCAATACCTCGCCCGCCTCGCCGCCGAAGCCACCACCATCATCAACGCCCAGGATTACGGCCGCACCGTCTACGACATGGCGCTGCGCCGTGATCTGATCGGGATCGGCGAGGACATGGTCAACGTCGCCTATGAGGCGCCGGTGGATTTCGCGCCGCGCGCCCAGATCGAGGATGCCGAGCGAAAGCTTTATGAACTGGCCGAATCCGGCCGCTACGATGGCGGCTTCCAGCGCTTTTCCCAGGCGCTGACCGTCGCCGTCGACATGGCCGCCAAGGCGTTCCAGCGCGACGGCAAGCTCTCCGGCATCGCCACCGGGCTGCGCGATCTCGACACCAAGATGGGGGGCCTGCAGCCTTCCGACCTCATCGTCCTCGCCGGCCGTCCGGGCATGGGCAAGACCTCGCTCGCCACCAACATCGCCTTCAACGTCGCCAAGGCACACCGCGCCGAGGTTCAGCCTGATGGCACCATGAAGTCGGTCAATGGCGGTGTCGTCGGCTTCTTCTCCTGCGAAATGTCGGCCGAACAGCTCGCCACCCGTATCATCGCCGAGCGCACCGGCATTCCCTCGAGCTCGATCCGTCGCGGCGGCATCACCGAGACCGATTTCGAGAAGATCCGCGATTATTCGATCGAGCTGCAGTCGCTGCCGTTCTATGTCGACGAAACCGGCGGCCTGTCGATTTCGCAGCTGACCGCGCGGGCGCGGCGGCTGAAACGGCAGAAGGGGCTCGACCTCATCGTGATCGACTACATCCAGCTCTTGCAGGGCTCCGGCAAGCGCGGCAACGACAACCGCGTGCAGGAGGTGACGGAGATCACGACCAACCTGAAGGCGCTGGCGAAGGAACTCAACGTTCCCGTGATCGCACTGTCGCAGCTGTCGCGCCAGGTGGAAAACCGCGACGACAAGCGCCCGCAACTGTCGGACCTGCGCGAATCCGGTTCGATCGAGCAGGACGCGGACGTCGTGATGTTCGTGTACCGCGAGGAATATTACCTCGCCAACAAGGAGCCGCGCGCCGGCACCGAGGAACACGCGAAGTGGCAGACCGAAATGGAGCACGCGCTCGGCAAGGCCGAAGTCATCATCGGCAAGCAGCGCCACGGCCCGACCGGCACCGTCGAACTGCACTTCGAGGCCAGCGTCACCCGCTTCGGCGACCTCGCGCCGGACGGCCAGCTTCCGGATCGGACCTATTGACGCGGCTGCCCGGTTGAACCGCCGCGCGGTCGCGCGTAAAACGGCCGCATGAACATCGCCCCCGACCCGAAATCGGTCAACGAGCTGCTGTCGCCAGAGGCCAATCAGGCGGCGGCGCTCGCGGCCGCCACCGGCGTCCTGACCGTCGATCTCGACGCCGTCGTCGCCAACTGGCGCAAGCTCGAGAAGACCGCAGTGCCGGCCGAATGCGCCGGGCTAATCAAGGCGGACGCCTATGGCTGCGGCCTCGATCCGGTCGCACGCGCGCTGGCCGCCGCCGGCTGCAAGACATTTTTCGTCGCCACCGTGCACGAAGCGCGCGCCGCGCGCGCCGCCGCGCCCTCGGCTGCCATCTATGTGCTCGACGGCTTCTTCCAGAACTGCGGCGACGCCTATGCCGAGGTCAACGCCAGGCCGGTGATCGGCGACCTCAACGAGCTCGCCGAATGGGACGTGTTCTGCCGCCGCTCGGGCTGGGAAGGCGGCGCCGGCATCCATATCGACACCGGCATGAACCGGCTCGGCCTGACGGTTTCGGAAGCGCAGGGCATCGTCCCCCGCATCAATGCCGGCGACCACGGCATCACGCTGGTCATGAGCCACCTCGCCTGCGCCGAATTGCTCAACCATCCGCTGAACGCGAAACAGCTCGCCAGCTTCCGCGAGATCGCCAGTCTTTTTTCCGGCGTACCGGCCTCGCTGGCGAATTCGTCGGGCATCTTCCTCGGCCCCCACTTCCAGTTCGACATGGTCCGGCCGGGGGCCGGGCTCTACGGCATCAATCCGACGCCGGAAGCCGACAACCCGATGCAGCCGGTGGTCGACCTGAAGGCCCGCATCGTGCATGTCCGCTCGATCGACAAGGGCGAGACCGTCGGTTACGGCGGCACCTGGACCGCACGGCGGCCGACGAAGCTCGCGATCGTCTCCGCCGGTTATGCCGACGGATATTTCAGGGCCGGCGGCAGCAATGACGGCACCCGGGGCGCCGAGGTGATCGTCGCCGGCAAGCGCTGCCCGATCGCGGGCCGCGTCTCGATGGACCTGATCGCGGTCGACGTCACCGATCTCGAGAAGAACGCCGCGCGGCGCGGCCACATGGCGACGCTGATTGGCGAGGGCATCACGGTCGACGAACTGGCGCACCATTTCGGCACCATCGGCTACGAGGTGCTCACCAGCCTCGGGCCGCGCTATGCGCGGGTTTATAAAGGCGGCGCGGCCGAGGCCGCAACCGACCGCACCGGTGCTTCCGCCGCCGCTTCCAGCTAGCGGCACCGGCAGCCGGTCTGCCCATGAAAATCGCGACCTTCAATATCAACAATGTGAACCGCCGACTGCCAAACCTCCTGCGCTGGCTGCGCGCGGCGAAGCCCGATGTCGTCGCGCTGCAGGAGTTGAAGGCAACCGACGCCGAGTTTCCACACGCGGCGATCGAAAAGGCTGGCTATGGCGCGGTCTGGCGCGGGCAGAAGACCTGGAACGGCGTCGCGATCCTGGCGCGCAACGCCGATCCCGTGCTGATCCGCAACCAGCTGCCCGGCGATTCCGAAGATCACGAGGCGCGCTATATCGAGGCCGCGGTCAACGGCGTCGTCGTCACCAGCATGTACCTGCCGAACGGCAACCCGCAGCCCGGGCCGAAATTCGACTACAAGCTCGACTGGTTCGCCCGGCTGAAATCGCACGCCGCGAAATTCATCAAGCAGGAGATTCCGGTCGTGCTCGCCGGCGACTACAACGTCGCGCCGACCGCGCTCGATATCTATCCGACCAAATCATGGGACAAGGACGCGCTGATCCAGCCGAAGAGCCGCGCCGCGTTCCAATCGCTGGTGGCGCAGGGCTGGTGCGACGCGATCCGCGAACTGCAACCCGAAAAGCCGATCTACACCTTCTGGGACTACAAGCGAAACCGCTGGCCGCGCGATGCGGGCCTGCGGCTCGATCATCTGCTGCTGAGCCCGGCGCTCAGCCCCCGCCTGACCAAGGCCGGCGTCGATCGCAAGGTGCGCGGCGAAGAAGGCGCCAGCGACCACGCGCCGGCGTGGATCGTGCTCAAATAGCGGAAAGCCGCTTGCTGTTCGCCGCGACATGCTCGCGATAGCGTTCGATGATGGAAGCAGGCGTTGCCCCGGCCATCAGGTTTGTCCCCGCTTCGAGCATGGCATCGACCTTCTCGCTCACCATCAGGCGCGCCTCGTGATCCGCGGCATCGCCGCCGATCAGGAGTTTTTCCAGGCGAAGACGGATCACTTCGAAGGATTCAAGCGCCAGCATCGCGGAAGCGTGCCAGGGGAAGTTCATCTGTTCCGGCACCTCGTCACACGGCGCCATGTTGGCGACGGCCTCAAAAGCGGTGGCAGGCAGCGGCAGAGCGTTCTGGCGGTTCATGACGGATCCAAAATCCCAAGCGAGATTCTTCGGCGACATGACTTGAATACGCTTCAATTTTTAATGGTTCGGACGCGGGATCTCGGGTGTTTTCGCCTTCACGGTGAGGAGCAGTTAACCAAGCCCCCGGCCCATCGTCATTGCGTGCGCAGCGAAGCAATCCATCGTGCGCGGCCAGGAAAGCTGGATTGCTTCGCTGCATTCGCAATGACGGGCTAACATCGCGCCGATTCGCGGGAGGCACGCCGCTTGAACTTGCTCTTCGTCCTCGCGGTCGGGCTCGTCGCCGGCACCATTTCAGGGATCGTCGGCACCGGCTCGTCGATCATGCTGATGCCGGTGCTGGTCTACGCCTATGGACCGAAGCAGGCGGTGCCGATCATGGCTGTCGCCGCGGTGCTCGCCAATGTATCGCGCATCCTCGCCTGGTGGCGCGAGGTGGATTGGCGCGCCTGCGCCGCCTATTCGCTCACGGGCGTTCCGGCGGCGGCGCTCGGCGCGCGCACCCTGCTGGCGCTGCCCTCGCGCGCGGTCGACATCTCGATCGGACTGTTCCTGATCGCGATGGTGCCGGCGCGGCACGCCCTCGCCCGGCACCAGTTGAAATTCTCGCTATGGCACCTCGCGCTCGGCGGCGCCGTGATCGGCTATCTCACCGGCATCGTGGTGTCCACCGGGCCCTTGAGCGTGCCGCTGTTTCTGTTCTACGGCCTCACCCGCGGCGCATTCCTCGCCACGGAGGCGGCGAGTTCGCTCGGACTCTATTTCAGCAAGTCGGCGACGTTTCAGCGCTTCGGTGCGCTGACAGGCGACGTCGCGCTGAAAGGCCTGATCGCCGGCGCCTCGCTGATGTTCGGCGCCTTCATCGCCAAGCGCTTTGTGTTGCGGCTGGAGCCGGAAGTGTTCCGGCTGGTGATGGATGCGATCATGCTGATGGCCGGATTGGCCATGCTGTGGAACGCGGCATTTTCACAAGATGCGGCTCCCGCCATCGGCCCGGTCTGAACCAATCGGCGCGAACGACCGACCAAGTGACGCCTGTCACGTCGAATTTGCCGGCGCCGTGCATAATGCTCCGGCACGCACATTCGGCGCATTTGATCCGGGAGAATTTCATGAGCAGGGGAATTATTGCCGCCGCGGCGCTGGCCGGTCTCGTCGTGATCGCCCTCGTCCTCGGCAGCTGGTACACGGTCGATCAGACCGAGCGCGCCGTCCTGCTCAGGAACGGCGCGGTGGTGGGCACCGCGCAACCCGGCCTCGGCTTCAAGATCCCCGTGATCGACAGCGTCCAGAAGGTCAGCGTCAAGACCGCGACCTATACCTGGGACAAGATGAACTCCTATTCCTACGACCAGCAGCCCGCCGATCTGAAGATTAGCGTGACCCTGCGCGCCTCGCCCGACAAGGTGGCGGACCTCTACGCGAAATTCGGCACGCTCGACACCGCGGTCAACCAGGTTGTCAACCCCGTGGTGAACCAGCAGGTCAAGGTGGTGTTCGGCCGCTACACCGCGGTGAAGGCCATCCAGGAACGCGGCACGCTGAACAGCGCGATCAAGGACGCCATCACCGATACGCTGAAATACGATCCGATGCTCATCATCGCGAGCGTGCAGCTCGAGAATATCGAATTTTCCGCCAATTATTTGCATTCGATCGAGCAGCGCATGCTGGCCGAGGTCGAGGTGCAGCGGCTGCAGCAGAACGCCGAGCGCGAAAAGGTCCAGGCCCAGATCACCGTGACGCAGGCCAATGCGAAGGCGAACGCGGTTCGCGCCGAGGCGCAGGCCAATGCCGACGCCACGCGGCTGAACGGCGAAGCGCAGGCGTCCAACATCCGCATCACCGGCGAGGCCCAGGCCGCCGCCATCGAGGCCCGCGCCAAGGCGCTCGGCACCAATCCCAACCTCGTGACGCTGGTGCAGGCCGAGCGCTGGAACGGCGTGCTGCCGACCACGATGGTGCCGGGCTCGGCGGTGCCGTTCGTGTCGGTTAAATGAGAAGCACCGGGCCGGCGAGGATGATCGAATCAAATTGGCACTTCTGAAATCGGCACAAAGCCAAAACTGCTGCCGCCCTGGTGAAGGCACGGCCAGATGCGCCGCCATGTGGCGGTCGCATCCTGGTCATGTGATTCAGGCTCACCTCGAGTGAATGGCACGAACCGGCGCCCTATGGGCGTAGTGGCCGTCATAGGCGGGGTATCCGCGAAACACGGGCGCCGCACCGTCGGGCAACTCCAGGCCCATTCGGCCTGCCGGCGTCAGCCGGCCGTCATTCAGGATATCGCGGTCGGGGTATTGCGCCTGGAAAGAATCCGGGTTCGCAATCGCCCAGTTCGGCAACTGCGCGCTGGCAGACCTATCGTGGCGATCGACACCAGCCCGGCCGCGATCAGAATTTTTAACGTAGTCATTGTCATTCTCCGTTGTGTTGTGTGCGGAGAATTCGCGCCGGCGATCACTGCTGCTCGGAGAAGGACGTTTCCTGGAGGGATTTTTTAGACAACGATCATGTAGGCGCTGCGTCCTAAAATGCTCATCAAGCGAACATCACTGTTGCGCGAACGGCCAAAAGCGATCGTTGCCTTGAATAACCAATTGCGTTTGATCGGCATTCTTCGCGCGTCATGGCGTCTCGATCGCGTGATATCCGGCGGAGCATAACGAACGCGATGGCAGAGCATCGAGCTAAAATTTTTTTTTAGGTTCTTGAAATCCCCCGCAGCGACCCCTCGCGCAAGCTATGAGCAAATCAGGGATTTGATTGACGGTTGTCGTATTGAGATCTGCAAGCCATGGCTGGCTTTTCGAAGACATAACGCGCCTCTTTTTTCGTCGATGAAAGGCACGTGGATTACGCTTCGCTACGCGCTTTCGACATTCTGGCTTGAGCGTAACCGAGGCGTTCTCGATATTTTTCCGATCGATCATCGACGCACCCGAATGAACGAGGGCGCCTGAATGGCATGTTCTGACTGCGCCCTTCCGAACATCGGAACGCCGCATGAACTTGTGCGCAGAGCCTGATGCCGAGCGAGTTTTCTATCGCGAACCGACCTCATATCAGATATAGAACAAAATAGGAACAACGAATCCGGTTCAGCTTCTTCATGGCCAAGTCCACCCTCTCCTTCGTCTGCCAGAACTGCGGCGCGGCGTATAATCGCTGGCAGGGCAAGTGCGAGTCCTGCGGCGAGTGGAATACGCTCTCGGAGGAGGACACCACCGGCGCGACCTCGATGCCGGTATCGATCCGCAGCAAGCGCAAGGGCCGGACGTTCGCGCTGGAAAGCCTGACCGGCAAGAGCCAGGACGCCCCTCGCCTGCCGTCCGGCATGGCCGAGCTCGACCGCGTCACCGGCGGCGGGTTTGTGCGCGGCTCGGTGCTTCTGGTCGGCGGCGATCCCGGCATCGGCAAATCGACGCTGTTGACGCAGGCCACCAGCCTGATGGCGCGCGCCGGGCATCGCGCGGTCTATATTTCGGGCGAGGAAGCCGTGGCGCAGGTGCGGCTGCGCGCCGAGCGCCTGGGGCTGGCCGATGCACCGGTGCAGCTCGCGGCGGAAACCTCGGTCGAGGACATCGTCTCCACGCTGTCGGAAGGCGCCGTGCCGCGGCTGATCGTGATCGATTCGATCCAGACCATGTGGACCGACACGGTCGAATCGGCGCCGGGCACGGTGACGCAGGTGCGCGCCTCGGCGCAGGCGCTGATTCGCTTTGCCAAGAAATCCGGCGCCGCCATCATCCTGGTCGGCCACGTCACCAAGGACGGCCAGATCGCCGGCCCCCGCGTGGTCGAGCACATGGTCGACGCGGTGCTGTCGTTCGAGGGCGAAGGCTCGCAGCAATTCCGCATCCTGCGCGCGGTGAAGAACCGGTTCGGGCCGACCGACGAGATCGGCGTGTTCGAGATGACGGGCCTGGGCCTGCGCGAGGTCTCAAATCCGTCCGAGCTGTTTCTGTCGGAACGCGATCTCGGCAGTCCGGGCACGGCGGTTTTCGCGGGAATCGAAGGCACCCGCCCGGTGCTGGTGGAATTGCAGGCGCTGGTGGCGCCGACCACGCTCGGCACCCCGCGCCGCGCCGTGGTCGGCTGGGACCCGAGCCGGCTGTCGATGGTGCTGGCGGTGCTGGAGGCCCATTGCGGCGTGAAACTGTCCGGCTACGACGTCTATCTGAACGTCGCGGGCGGCCTGCGCATCCAGGAACCGGCAGCCGATCTCGCCGCCGCGGCGGCCCTGGTGTCGTCGCTGGTCAATGCGCCCCTGCCGACCGACGCGGTCTATTTCGGCGAGATTTCGCTGTCGGGCGCGGTCCGCCCGGTGGCGCAGACTTCCGCACGGCTGAAGGAAGCGGCGAAACTCGGCTTTGGCCGCGCGGTGCTGCCCGAATCGGCCCGCGGCGAGGTCGGCGGCGATGCGGGACTCTCCCTCAATAGCGTGGGCGGACTGACCAGTCTGGTGGCCGACATCGCCGCGCGCGGAACCCCGAGGGGCAACCGCGAAGCCGCGCCGGCTGAGAAAAATGCCACACCTGCGAGATTCCGGCGTCAGGAAGGCTAGCCGCATGGTGACGCACCCGGCCCTCGCCGCTATACCACGCGCGCGCAAGGCTGGAATGCCGCGATTTCCGGCCTTGCGAGAGGGGCCGTCTGCCCCTCAGTTGAGGTGCGGCATCGACATGCCAATTCGCGGTTTGGAACTCACGGGCGGACCTGACTAGCCGATGCCAATAACGATACTCGATCTCGTCCTGCTCGGCGTGATGCTGATCTCCGGCCTGCTCGCGATGGTGCGCGGCTTCATGCGCGAAATCCTGTCGATCGCAGCCTGGGGCGCGGCGGCACTGGTCACGCTCTACGCCTTCGGCAAGCTGCTGCCGACCGCAAAAACCTATTTCAACAACGATACCATCGCCAGCGTGGTGGTGGTGGCCGGCGTGTTCGTCGGCACCCTGATCGTGGTTTCCATCATCACGGTGCGGATTTCCGACATGATCCTGGATTCCCGGATCGGCGCGCTGGACCGGACACTCGGGTTCCTGTTCGGCCTCGCCAGAGGGCTCCTGATCGTCGTCGTCGCCTTCCTGTTCTTCTCCTGGCTGGTCCCGGACAAGCAGCGGCCCGACTGGGTTACCGGGGCCAAATCCCGGGTCGTCCTGCAGGGAACCGGGGATTGGCTAATGTCGCTCTTGCCTGACGACCCCGAGAACACCATCTTGAAGAAATTCAAGAAGAATAAACCAGACGAAGAGCAAACTGACACCGAGCCGGCCCCGCCGGCGTCCGGCGATGGTTACACCAAGCCTGCGCGCGACAGCCTCAAGAAGCTGATCGAAAAGCCCGCGGCGCGGTGAAACCAGACCAAAAGAGAGGCGCGATGGACCGCAAACAGAGCCCTTCCGAAGACGCCGCACAATACCAACTGGATCTCGGTCCAATCGATCTGACAGACCCCGACCTGGATGGCGACACGCTTCGCGAGGAATGCGGCGTTTTCGGCATTTTCGGCCATCCCGAGGCCGCCGCCATCACCGCGCTCGGACTGCACGCCCTGCAGCATCGCGGCCAGGAGGCCGCCGGCATCGTCTCCTTCGACGGCACCCGCTTTCACAGCGAGAGGCGGCTGGGCCTCGTCGGCGACACCTTCTCCCGCCGCGAGGTGATCGAACGCCTCCCCGGGCCGATCGCCGTCGGCCACGTCCGCTATTCCACGACCGGCGCGACCATCCTGCGCAACGTGCAGCCGCTGTTCGCCGAACTCAATGCCGGCGGCTTTGCGGTCGGCCACAACGGCAATCTCACCAACGGGCTGACCCTGCGCCGCGAACTCGTGCGCAACGGCGCCATGATGCAGTCCACCACCGACACCGAGGTGATCCTGCACCTGGTGGCGCAGTCCAAGCGCAACCGCTTCATCGACCGCTTCATCGAGGCGCTGCGCGCCATCGAGGGCGCCTATTCGCTGGTGTCGATGACCAACAAGAAGCTGATCGGCGCCCGCGACCCGCACGGCATCCGCCCGCTGGTGCTGGGCGAACTCGACGGCTGCCCGATCCTGGCGTCGGAGACCTGCGCGCTCGACATCATCGGCGCGAAATATGTCCGGGACGTCGAGCCCGGCGAGATCATCGTGTTCGACGAGCGCGGCGCCCAGAGCCACAAGCCGTTCCCCCCGAAACCGCCGCGGCCCTGCATCTTCGAATACATCTATTTCTCGCGGCCGGATTCCATCGTCGACGGGCGCTCGGTGTACGACGTCCGCAAGGCCTTCGGCGCCCAGCTCGCGCGCGAAAGCCACGTCCCCGTCGACGTCGTGGTGCCGGTGCCGGATTCCGGCGTGCCCGCCGCCGTCGGCTACAGCCAGCATTCCGGCGTGCCGTTCGAGCTCGGCATCATCCGCAACCATTATGTCGGCCGCACCTTCATCCAGCCGACCCAGAGCGTGCGCGAACTCGGCGTGCGCATGAAGCATTCGGCCAACCGCGCCGCGATCGAAGGCAAGCGCATCATCCTGATCGACGATTCGCTGGTGCGCGGCACCACCTCGAAGAAGATCGTGCGCATGATGCGCGATGCCGGCGCTGCCGAGGTGCACTTCCGTCTGGCCTCGCCCCAGATCCTCTATCCCGATTATTACGGCATCGACCTGCCCGATCGCGGCGGCCTGCTGGCCGCGACCCACAGCCTCGAGGAAATGCGCGACATCATCGGCGCGGATTCGCTGGCGTTCCTGTCGATCGACGGCATGTACCGCGCCATGGGCGAGCCCGGCCGCGACCCCGCCAATCCGAAATTCGCCGACCACTGCTTCACCGGCGCCTACCCCACCAACCTCACCGACCAGACCCAGGTCGAGGCCCAGCCGCGGCAGCTTTCGCTGCTGGCGGAAGCGAGCTGACGCGAAGCGTCTCCCAATGTCGTCCCCGCGAAAGCGGGGACCCATAACCACCGGCTCTCGTTGATGCGACGCGAAGTCAACTCCCACCTTTACCCATCATAACCGTCACGGCGTATGGGTCCCCGCTTTCGCGGGGACGACCGTGGAGAGACTGCGTCGATGACAACAACACCCCTCGCCTCCCGTATCGCCCTCGTTACCGGCGCCTCGCGCGGCATCGGCTATGCCACCGCGCGCGCATTGGCAAAAGCTGGCGCGCATGTCGTGGCGGTGGCGCGGACGCAAGGAGGGCTCGAAGAACTCGACGACGAGATACGCAAAGACGGCGGCAGCGCCACGCTGGTGCCGCTGAACCTCACCGATTTCGATGGGCTGGCCCGGCTCGGTGCCGCGCTCCACGAGCGTCACGGTAGAATCGACATTCTCGTCGGCAATGCCGGCGTCGCCGGCCCCTCCTCGCCGCTCGGCCATATCGAATTGAAGCCCTGGAACGACGTGATGGCCGTCAACGTGTCGGCGAACTTCCAGCTGATCCGCTGCATGGAGCCCCTGCTGCGCCAGTCCGACGCCGGCCGCGCCGTGTTCGTCACCTCCGCCGCCGCAAGCAAGGCGCCCGCCTATCTCGGCCCCTACGCGGCCTCCAAGGCCGCGCTGGAGGCATTGGTGCGGGTATGGGCCAACGAGACCGCCTCGACGCCCATTCGCGTCAATCTGTTCAACCCCGGCCCGATCCGGACCCGGATGCGCGCCACGGTGTTTCCCGGCGAAGACCCGATGACGCTGGACACCCCTGAGCAGGCCGCCGAATGCATCCTGCCGATGTGCGCGCCGGCCTGGGGCGAGACCGGCAAGCTCTATGACTACCAGACGCGCAAGCTGCTGAGCTTTCGCGCGCCGGCGTAAGCCCCTTCACGTCATTGCGAGGAGCGAAGCGACGAAGCAATCCAGCTTCGTTTTTCCGGGAAAGATGGATTGCTTCGCTTCGCTCGCAATGACGGGTTTCAAGCAATTGACTCCGCTCCCCCCGCGCTATTCACTCGCCTTCCAAGCGGGGAAAACCCGCGCGCAAAAAATCCGGGAGGATGCCATGACGTCGATGCTCCATCGCGGCTACCAGCCTCGCGCCGCCGCCAGAACCGTTTTCCTCCTCGTCGCCTCCGCCCTGCTGACCACAACGCCCGCACTGACGCGCGCCGCTTCCGCCACCGAGATTCCAACCTTCGCGGTCGACGCATCCTGGCCGAAGCCGCTGCCGAACAACTGGATCCTCGGCCAGGTCGGCGGCATCACCGTCGACTGGCAGGGCCATATCTGGGTTATCCATCGCCCGCGTTCGCTGACCGACGACGAGAAGGGTGCGGCGCTGACGCCACCGCGCTCGAAATGCTGCATTTCCGCGCCGCCGGTGCTGGAATTCGACACTGACGGCAATCTGTTGCGCTCCTGGGGCGGGCCCGGCGAAGGCTATCAATGGGTCGGCCGCGAGCACGGCATCGAGGTCGACGAGAAGGGCTTTGTCTGGGTCGGCGGCAACGCCGACAACGACAACGCGATCCTGAAATTCACCCTCGATGGCAAGTTCGTCTCGCAGATCGGTAGCATCGCGCCGAGCAAGGGCTCCAGCGACACCACGCAGCTTGGAAAGCCCGCCGAGACCGCGATCGACAAGGAGGCCAACGAGATCTATGTCGCCGACGGCTACGGCAATCACCGCGTCATTGTGTTCGACGCCACGACCGGCGCCTACAAACGGCACTGGGGCGCCTATGGCAACAAACCCGACGATGCCAAGCAGCCGCCATATGATCCCGCAGCGCCGGTGTCGCAGCAATTCGCCAACCCCGTGCATTGCGTCAAGATCGCCAATGACGGACTGGTCTATGTCTGCGACCGCATCAACAACCGCATCCAGGTGTTCAAAAAGGACGGCACCTTCGTCAAGGAGTGGTTCTTCGAGAAGAACACGCTCGGCAATGGCGCGGTATGGGACATCGCGATCTGGCCGGATCCGAAGCAGACCTGGCTCCTGAGCGCCGACGGCGAGAACAACGAGATCCGGGTGCTGAAGCGCGACGATGGTACCGTGGTCGGAAGTTTCGGCCATAACGGCCGCAACGCCGGGCAATTCCACTGGATCCACGCCATGGCGGTCGACGCCAAGGGCAACGTGTATACCGCCGAAGTTGACACCGGAAAGCGAATTCAGAAGTTCAGACTTACGTCTGATGCATTGCGATAATGCATTGCAGCAGGGCCTGAGAACGTCTATCGGGGAGCCAGATCGCCCGATCGATCGAACCCTGACGGGACAAGGCTCCGGCAAGAGAGCGGCCCGGTTTCATATTTGGAGGATTTGTTAATGAAGACGACCCTCGCGCGGCGCACCGCCGCGCTTCTCGCCTGCGCGGCGCTTTCGTTCGCCGCACCGGCCTTTGCCCAGGACAAGACGGTCAAGATCGGCGTGCTGAACGACATGTCGAGCCTGTATGCCGACATCGGCGGCCCCAATTCGGTGGTCGCGATCAAGATGGCGGTCGAGGATTCCGGCCTCACCAAGAAAGGCTGGAAGATCGACGTCGTCAGCGGCGATCACCAGAACAAGCCCGATGTCGGCGTCAACCTCGCCCGGCAATGGATCGACAACGACAAGGTCGATGCGATCGCCGATACGCCGAATTCCGGCGTAGCCCTCGCCGTGAGCAACCTCGTCAAGGAAAAGAACGCGGTCCTGCTCAACTCCGGCGCCGCCTCCGCCGATCTCACCGGCAAGGCCTGCACGCCGAACACGGTCTCGTTCACCTACGATACCTACATGCTGGCGACCGGCACCGGCAAGGCGCTGACCAAGGCCGGCGGCGATACCTGGTTCTTTCTGACTTCGGACTACGCGTTCGGGCACGCGCTCGAGCGAGACACTTCCGCTGTAGTTACCGCCAATGGCGGCAAGGTGCTGGGCAGCGTGAAGCATCCGATCAATTCGTCGGACTTCTCATCGTTCCTGCTGCAGGCGCAGGCCTCGAAGGCAAAAGTCGTCGGGCTTGCCAACGCCGGCGGCGACACCACCAACGCGATCAAACAGGCGGCCGAATTCGGCATCGTCGCGGGCGGCCAGAAGCTCGCCGCGCTCCTGCTCTTCATCAACGACGTGCATTCGCTCGGCCTGAAGACCGCGCAGGGCCTGACGTTCACGGAATCCTTCTATTGGGACCAGAACGACGCCACGCGCGCCTGGTCGAAGCGGTTCTCCGCTTTGGCGAGCAAGAATGCGATGCCGTCGATGACCCAGGCCGGCAACTACGCGATGGTGCTGCACTATCTGAAGGCGATGGAAGCGCTCGGCGGCAATCCGCATGACGGCGCCAAGGTCGTCGCCAAGATGAAGGAACTGCCGACCGACGATCCCTTGTTCGGCAAGGGCCCGCTGCGGGCCGACGGCCGCCGCCTCATCCCGGCCTATCTGTTCGAGGTAAAGAAGCCGGACGAGTCGAAATACCCGTGGGACTACTACAAGCTGATCGCCACGATCTCGCCCGAGGACGCTGCCAAGCCGCTCAGCCAGAGCGACTGTCCGCTGGTCAAGAAATAGCTCGTACGAACAGCCGGCCGGATTGCAAAAATCCGGCCGGTTTGCTCATCAGAACGGACCGTCGCGAAGACGACAGGGTAAATACCGGGACAACCACTTCGACCAGGGCGATCCAGGCCAGCTTGGAGAACGACGAGGGGGACGTTTCATGTCCACTATCCGATCGTTTAGCCTGTTCGAAATCGCGCTTCTTGTTTCTCTTTGCGTCGGTCATTCGATCCCGTGCCGGGCCCAGCAGCCCTCGATGCCGCCGGCCGAGCAGATCGAAATTTCGCTCAGCCCCTTGCCCTTCGACCTCAAGGGTTGGCTGCGGCGGCCCCAGGGCTCCAGCCGTTTCCCTGCCGTCGTACTGCTCCCCGCCTGCGGCGAATATGCCCGGCTCGTCGACGAGGACTGGGGAGCAAGGGTTTCCTCCTGGGGCTATGTCGCGTTGACAATCGACGGCTTCGGTCCGCGCGGCATCACCCATTGCGGTCACGACATCGGCGATAACCCGGACCTCACCCTTGATGCGTACCGGGGGCTGAATTTCCTTGCTTCGAAAAAGTTCGTCGATGCAAAGCGCGTCGCTGTCGTGGGCTTTGCATGGGGCGCCATGCAGACGCTTTCCGCGGTCGAACATGGCGAGATCGAACGATCGTCAGAGCACAAATTCCGTGCGGCGGCGGCGTTTTTTCCGCTTTGCGGCAGCTTCAAGGGAAACATGACCGTTCCCACCCTGATCCTGATCGGCGAGCGCGACGACCTGCCCACGGCCGACGCCTGCCGCAAGATGGCTGCCGGCGAAGACGATATGGGAATTTCCCGCCAGAAGGGCCAGGGCGCCCCGGTTCGGCTCGTGGTTTATCCCGACGCCTATTTCGCTTTCGACCTTCCGGTCCTGAAGTCTCCGACCTGGTACCGCGGGCGTCACATGGAATTCAACAAGTCGGTCGCTGAACAATCCGGCGAGGCGCTGCGCGAATTTTTCCACGCAACCGTTGAGGCGAAATAGCAAAGGCCGTTGGCCGGATTTTTTGCCGCCGGTCGCGCGTACCGGCGGCCAGGGATTGTCAAAACGATGGCCCTCGATCAGATTGGCTGTGGCAGCAGCGCCTCCCAGGCAAAAAAACAAGCTGCGCCTGTTTCGGTCCGCGCCCAATGGCGCCCGAAGCCGAAAATGAGGAAACGCACATGAAGCCGACAATCGCCGCCCTGATGCTCTCGATCGCCTGCATTCCCGGCATCGCCCTCGCGGCAGACACGGGCCAGTTGCCCTGCGCGACGACGGCCGAATGCAACCAGCAGGCCGCCAAGGTCGGCGCATCGCCGGTGGCGCTCGGCGCGACGGCGACCAGCAAGACCGATCAGGCGGAAGACCAGTTTTATTGGCTCAACAAGGTCAACCGCGCCTCGGCCGTCATGCTGGTCGAGGAGAAGATCGTGGCTCCCGAACTGGGGCGAAAACTCGCCACCGGCGTCAATTTCACCATCGAGCAGGCGGCGAAACCGGACGGAAAAAGGCCGAGCGACGTGCTGCAGATCGAAAAGATCATCTCAGGTTCGATCGGCTCCGACGCCTCCTTCATCCACACCGGCCGCAGCCGCCAGGACATGTACGCCACCTACCGGATGGCGAAGCTTCGCAACCAGCTGCTCGATTTCTCGGACGCCCTGAATGGAATGCGTGCGCGCGTGCTGGCGGTTGCCGCGAAGAACGTCAACACGATCGTGCCCGCCTATACCAACGGCGTGCAGGCACAACCGACCAGCTACGCGAATTATCTGCTGGGCTATGAAGCCTCGTTCGCGCGCGACGCCGAACGCATTCACGAGCTCTACAAGCGGCTCAATCGCTGCGCGATGGGCACCGCCGTCCTCGCCAATTCGAGCTGGCCGCTGAATCGCACGCGCATGGCCGAGCTGCTTGGCTTCGATGGAATCATCGAGAATTCCATCGACGCCGGCCAGATCAGCCCGTCCGACGTTTCGCTCGAGGCGGCGGCGATCGTCTCCTCCAACGCGATCCGGCTCGGCGCGGTGCTGGGCGACATCCACACGCAATATCACCAGACGCGGCCCTGGATGCTGCTCGACGAGGCCTCGACCTATACCAGCAGCGCGATGCCGCAGAAGCGCAATCCCGGCGTCATCATGCGAGCACGCGAGGAAGCCTCCGACGTCGTGGGGCTGGCCGACACGGTGACGTTCCGCGCGCACAACGTGACCACGGGAATGACCGACTACAAGGCGTCGTGGGCCGAGATCGGCCTGTTTGCCCACGCGGTCAACATGATCGGCGATTTCGACATCGTGCTTGACGCACTCACGGTCAATCCGCAGCGCGCGCTCGAGGAACTCGAGGACGACTGGACGACATCGATGGAGCTGGCCGAAACCCTGCAGCAGGAACATCACATTCCCTTCCGCGTCGGCCACGGCTTTGCCTCTTCCATCGTGACCTTCGCGCGCGCCAACGGCTTCAAGCCGAGGACCTTCCCGTATGCGAAGGCCGTCGAATTGTATGCCGCCGCCATCCAATCGTTCCAGCTTCCCGACGCGAAGCTGCCGATGGATGAGACCGAGTTCCGGCAGGTGCTGTCGCCGGCTTTCATGGTGAAGACGCGCGTGGGCATCGGCGGGCCGCAACCCCAGGAGGTCGAACGCCAGCTTACTGAGGCGCTGAAGACACTGGATGCCGACAAGACCTGGATGGAGACCGCGAGGGGGAACATCCGGAGCGCCGACGCGCGGCTTGACTCGAGCTTCCGTCAGTTGCTGGCGCCGTGATCGGGCATACGCGCCGGCCGGATCCTAGCGGCTCCGCGTTTTCGCCAGCGTGCGGGCCGCGATTGCCAACGCCAGCAGCAACAACGCCGAGGCCAGCAGGAACGGCGCGCCCGGCAGTTTCAGCGGCGCCCGGGGCCCGATGAAATAGGCGAATGTCAGCGTGAACAGGAAGGGTCCAACCATCTGCGACACGCTCTGCACGCTCGACGTCGCGCCCTGCAACTGGCCCTGCTGGTCCGGGGCGACCAGTTGCGTCGTCAGCGCCTGGGTCGCCGCGCCTGCCACGCCCCACAGCGACATCACGGGAATGCCGATCCAGAACAGCGGACCGGTCGGCGCCGCGCCGTAGATCAAGAAACCTGCCGCGCCGGAGCCAAGCCCCAGCAGCAGCGCCCGGCGTTCGCCGAGACGCCTGACGATCGGCCCGATCGCCAGGCCCTGCACCGCCATCGAGCAGACGCCGACCAGCGCCAGCGTCAGGCCGACCGTGGTCGCGTCCCAGCCGTAGCGATAGGTCGCATAGAGCACGAAGGTCGAGGGCAGCACGACATGCGCGACCTGGGCCAGGAAGTTCACCACCGACAGCCCCGCGAGCACCCGATCGGAGCCCAACAGGCGCAAGGCTCCCAGCGGATTGGCGCTCTTCCAATGGAACGGCGAGCGCCGATCCTTCGGCAGCGACTCCGGCAGGATCAAGAGACCGTAAAGCGTGTTGGCAAAGCTCAGGCCGGCGGCGACCCAGAACGGCAGCCGTGGATCCATGCCGCCGAGCAGCCCGCCGACCGCCGGTCCCAGGATGAATCCAGCGCCGAACGCCACGCCGATCTTGCCGAACGTCGCCGCGCGGTGCTCCGGCGGCGTCAAGTCCGCGATGTAGGCAAACGCCGTGGAGACGCTCGCCGAGGTGATGCCCGAAATCACCCGGCCGACAAACAGCCAGGTCAAGGACGGCGCCAGCGCCATCAGCACGTAATCCAGCGCCAGCCCGAAATTGGATAACAGCACCACCGGCCGCCGGCCGAACCGGTCGGACAGGCCGCCGAGCACCGGGGAGAACAGAAACTGCATCAGCGCCCATGCCGTGCCGAACAGACCGAAAATCCGCGCCGCGCTCGCGGTGTCGTTATCGACGAAGCTTTCCACGAGCTTGGGCAGGATCGGCAGGATCAGGCCGAGCGCGAACATGTCGAGCAGAATGGTGACGAAGATGAAGGCCACCGCGCCGCGGCGTGGGGCGGCTGGCGATGGCGCCATGATCGTACTCGCCGGCGGCTCGTCGGTCATGATTCTCGCGTGGGTCTGACAGGATGGGATGAGGGCCGAGAGACTAAGCCACGCGTTCGCGCGGATGGCAAATCTGCCCGGCCGCACCCGGAATCGAAAAAGGATGGAAATCTGTTCCATCGTGGCGGCAGTGCCGAAAAAGAGCCCAGCGCGAAATGCGCTGGGCTCAAGTTAGACACTTCGGAGGAAACTCGAAGTGTCCCGGCTTCCAACCCAGGGGTCGGAACTCGTGAAGCTCACCGATTTATGATTTTGGCGACGGGAACCCCCGCCCGACGGTTGCCGCCGGCAGCAGGGCGCCGCCGATCACGCGCGAGTGGGCGCGGAATTCCGCGACAACATCATTTTCCAAGCGGATGCGAACATCGTAGATGCCGGAACGCACCGAACGCACGACTTCGCTGGCCGTCGCCACCAGACGATCGCCGAGCCTGGTCGGGTGCAGGAAGGCGATGCTGCAATGGGACGCCACCGTCCGCTCGTTGTAGCTGTTGCACGCCAGCGAAAACACCGCATCCGCCAGCGTGAAGATCGCGCCGCCATGGGTGATGCCGATGCCGTTGACCATCGACGGCAGCACGGTCATCGCGACGGTTGCGCAACCCGCCTCGATCGACAATCGCTCCAGCCCGAGGCTGCGCAACGTGGCGTCCTGTCGCCACAGAAAATCCGCGCAAGCCTGCGCCAGCTTGCGCGACGAAAGGAAGGCCACATTACTCACCGGCAAATCCCCAAAACAAATATGGCTCGACCATAACGTCACGCGAAATGCGCAGCGTCCTGCGGTCGGAGGAGACGCGGCTGGGCGATTACCCGGCCAGCGGCGAGGCATATCCCGCGACGATCTTGACCAGATCCGCCTGGCGACCGGCGCCGGTCTTGACGAACAGGCGGCCCAGATGGGTCTTGATGGTGGTTTCGGCGACACCCAGCGCCGTTGCTACCTCGGGAACGCCACCGACCTCGACGATGGCGAGCAGCACGCGCAGCTCGGTCGGGGTCAGCTTGTAGGTCCGGGCGATGACTTCCGGCGGCGAGGAGGTTTCCAGCGCCACCTTGCGAATGAACACGGCCGCGACCGCGGTGTAGGCGACACCGGTCAGGCGCCGCGCGCCCGAGGTGAGCGGCAGCACATGGGCGACGCAACGCGCGCCGTCCAGCCCGCTCAGCGGCAAGGCGATGCCCTGGGTTCCGATTGCCGCGTCGCCGTCGCCCGCCGCCGCAAACAGCTTCTGCAGGGCTTCGTCGATCTCCGCATCGTGCGCGACGAGCCGCCCGCCGGTCACGGAAAACAGATCGCCCGCGTCGAGAATGGCATGGCAGGCCTCATTGGCGTGCACGATGCGCCCGCAGGCATCGACCAGGCAGATCCCCGCGCTGAGGCCGTCGAGCGTATCGGCGAAAGTCGCCGCCTCCGCGGATTTCAGATCGATCAGCCTGCCGACCAGCACGGCGCGGCGGATGTGCGGAACGATCAGGCCCATGCGCCGGCGCGCTTCGTCGTCGACGACACCGTCGCGTTCGTGGCGAAACACCCCGAACAGCGCCGCCGAGGTCACCGACTTGTCCAGCACCGCCGATACGAAATCGACCAGGCCCTGCGGCTGTGCCCACTCCCTGTAGAACTGCGTTTCCAGGAACTCGTCATAGGGCATCAGATCCGCGGTCGCGATCGGCTGGCCGATATCGGCGAAGTAATGCCCGGTCGTGGCGGGGTCTAGCTTTACGTATTTTTCGAAATAGAGTTTTCGATAATGCGGATCGATGCCGTATTCATAGTAGACATTGCCGGTTCCGGCGATCGGGCTCTTGGAAAAGATCGCCGCGGCAGGGCCGCCGACGAAATGCCCGGCCTTGCCGACGACATCTTCCCACAGCGAAGGATTTAGCGCCGCATCATAGATGTCGCCGATGAGTTCGAAGAGCCGCGTTTCCTGACCCATGGTCCATCCTCAAAGACCCGGGGTCGGAGATCGTCGTCAACACGCGTAGCCGAATTGCCCTGAGCCGCTGGCGCCATCGGCGAAATGCCGCGCTCGCCGAATCGACCGGCACCATAGTTGCGATGGCCATAAAGGACTTGGACGGAAGCGACGGCGAAGCGGACGCAAGCGCAAAGTGCAGGCGCGCGCCCGGCTCAGGACGGCCGCCTGCGCTTGTGGGCGAAGGGATTGGCCTTCTCGCGCAAGCTAATGCGCACCGGCGTACCCGGCAGTTCGAAGAACTCCCGGAGCGAGTTGACGAGATAGCGCAGGTAGGATTGCGGCACGGCGTCCGCGCGCGAGCAGAACAGGATGAAGCTCGGCGGCCGCGCCTTGGCCTGGGTGATGTAGTTGAGCTTCAGCCGCCGGCCCGACACCGCCGGCGGCGGGTTGTTGTCCACCGCCTGCTCGAACCAGCGATTGAGCGAGGCGGTCGGCACCCGCCGGTTCCACACCGCGTAGGCCTGTTCGATCGCGCTCATCAGCCGGTCTATGCCCTCGCCCATCAGGCCGGACACCGCGATGATCGGCGCGCCCTTGACCTGCGGCAGCAGATGATCGGCCTCGGTGCGCAGCGCCGATATCAGGCTGCCCTTCTTCTCCATCAAATCCCATTTGTTGACCGCGATCACCAGCGCCCGGCCCTCGCGCTCGATCAGATCGGCGATGCGCAGATCCTGCTCCTCGAACTTGTGCTGCGCGTCCATCATCAGCACCACGACTTCGGCGAAGCGGATGGCGCGCAGCGTATCCGCCACCGAGAGCTTTTCCAGCTTCTCCTCGATGCGCGAGCGCCGCCTCAAGCCTGCGGTGTCGAACACACGGAAATCCCGGCCCTGCCAGGTGACCTCGACCGAAATCGAATCGCGCGTGGTGCCGGCCTCCGCGCTGGTCAACAGCCGCTCCTCGCCGAGCAGATGATTGATCAGCGTCGACTTGCCGGCATTGGGGCGGCCGACGATGGCGACGCGGATCGGACGTTTGGCGATTTCCTCATCTGTCTCGATGATGTCGTCGCCGTCGAATTCTTCTTGCTCGTCGGCTGGCTCCGGCATCAGCACGCGCAAGGCGTCGTAGAGATCGCTCATACCCTCGCCGTGCTCGGCCGAAATCTGCACGGGGTCGCCGAGCCCGAGCGCGTAGGATTCCATCGCGCCGATTTCGCCGTGCTTGCCCTCGCTCTTGTTGGCGACGAGCACCACCGGCTTGTTGGCGCGGCGGGCGAAATCGGCAAAGCTGCGGTCGGTCGGCGTCAGCCCTGCGCGCGCGTCGACCACGAACATCAGGGCATCGGCAAGCCCGATCGCGGTTTCGGTCTGCTCCTGCATCCGGGCGGTCAGCGAGCCCCTGGCGCCCTCGTCGAGACCGGCGGTATCGATGACGGTGAATTCGAGATCGCCGAGCCGCGCCTGTCCTTCGCGGCGGTCACGGGTGACGCCGGGCATGTCGTCGACCAAAGCGAGTTTCTGCCCGACCAGCCGGTTGAACAGCGTCGATTTTCCGACATTGGGCCGGCCGATGATGGCAATCGTGAAAGGCATGAACGATCCGTGCGCCCGATAGCGCGTATCCTGCAAAATGGCGGTTTTACGCCGCAATCGAGTTTACGCAGCTTGCGTACACTTATCTGCGGCGAAATACGCGCGGATTATTCAATCGATGCGCATGTCGATCGATGAAGGCTACGAGATCAGCGCGTAAACGTACCGCTCGGCAGCGGCGCGGGGAACGGCGCCCCAGACGGCTGCGGCTGCTGCGCGCTCTGCGCGGATCGGGCTGGCTGCGCTGGTTGCGCGTCGGTTTGATCGGGCGGCGGCGCGGTAGTGCGCTTGCGGACGATCTTCTTCGGTTTCGGGGCTGGCGGCACGGCGGCGGTGGAGCCGTCCTCCTCCGGAGCAGCGTCAGGATCGGGGGCGGCTGCCGGCTCCGCCGAGGCCGCAGCAGGCGGCTTGCCCTTGCCCCTGGATTTCGTGGCGTGTTTCGACTTCGGCTCTTCCGGCGGCGGGGCTGCGGCGGCGGCAGCCGCCTGAGCGGCCTGTTCCTGCTGCTGCTGCTCGACGTTGCCCTTGTAAAGGTCCTTCGGCACCCCCTGCTCGAGGCCCGGCACGCCGTCGGGGAAGACCGGCTTGCGCTCGCCTGGCAGCTTCTTCTTGGTGTCGAGCCAGTCGAACATATCGCTCGGATCCCAGCTGTAGAGGCTGGAGCAGCCCGCGAGCGCGCTCGACAGCGCTATCAGAACGGCGGCTGCGATCAGACGTTGCGATGGGCGCATGGTCGGTTTCTCAGTCAACTCATCTACCCGCGGTCAGCTTTTCGCGACTGGTGGAAGCAACGCCTGCAGGGCCTCGGCGCGCGAACGCAACGAGGGCGGCGTTTCGCCGTCATTGGCAATCAGATCGAGCCATTTGCGCGCCGCCGCCGCGTCGTTGGCCCGCCAGGCCGACAACGCCAGCAGCTCGCGCGCGGTGTGGCGAAAGGTCGCCTCCGGGCCGGTCGAGGATTCCAGCCGCTGCACCATCTCGGAATAGGCGGCGCTGTCCACCAGCAACCCGGCCGCGCGGATCCGCGCCAGATCCTGCTGTTCGGCGCCGACGCCGCGATCGGCGGCAATGTCGTCGTATAGTTTCGCGGCCGCCTTGGGATCGCGGCCGGCCACTTCCGCCGCCGCGCGCAGCCGCGCCAGCATGCGGTAGCCCGACGGCGCCTTGGCCGCGAGTTCGTTGAAGGCCGCTTCCGCCTCGGCAGGCTTGTTGGCTTCCGAGAGTTCGACCGCCTTGTCGAAGGCGCTGCCGGCCTCGGCCGCCCTCTTGGCCTCCAAATACTGGTAGCCGCGCCAGCCGCCGACCCCGGCGATGATCAGGAGCGCGCCGGCGACGATGAAAATCGAATACTTGTCCCACAGCTTCTTGAGCTGTTCGCGACGTACTTCCTCGTCGACTTCATCAAATAATTCAGACACTTAAAGGTATCCCATGCCCGATTGATCGAGCTTCAGCCGAAGGCGCCCCGCGCGCCCGCTCCCCATGGTGCGGCGGCGATACCCTAGCGATATGGCGGTGGCAAGGCAAAACCAGCGGGATCAAAGCGTTAACGCCGCCGGGCCCCGGCTGGGGCCTCTCGTGGGCCCAGGAAAGCCCACAAGCAGCCCCTACGCCTGCCCTGCCGCCCAGGCCTCGCGCAATTGCCGCTTCATCACCTTGCCATTGGCATTGCGGGGCAGCGGCTCGGCCGTGAGCGCCATGGTCTCCGGCACCTTGTAATCGGAGAGCCGCTCGGCGCACCAGGCGCGCAAATCAGCCTCCGTCACGTCCTCGCCGCGCGTCACGATCACCGCGTGCACCCGTTCGCCGAGCACCGGGCAGGGTTTTGCGATGATCGCGCTCTCGACGACACCGGGATGGCCCGCCAGCACCGATTCGACCTCGGCGGAATAGATCTTCAGGCCGCCGCGGTTGATCATGTCCTTCTGGCGGTCGAACACCCGGACGAAATCGTTCTTGTCGATCGAGCCGAGATCGCCGGAATGCCAGAAGCCTGCGGTAAAACCCTCGGCCGTCGCCTTCGGATTGTTCCAGTAGCCCTTGATGACCGAGCCCGAGCGGATCCAGATCTCGCCGATTTCGCCACGCGGCAGTTCGCGGCCGCCGGCATCCATCACCAGGATCTCGGCACCCGGACAGGGCAGACCGACGCTGTCGATATGGGCGGCGGTCAGTTCCGGCGGCATGATGGTCGAGGGCGAGGTGGTTTCGGTCGAGCCATAGGCGTTGATCAGTTTCAAGCCGGGCACCTTGACGGCAAGCTTCTCGATGGTCGCGATCGGCATCGGCGCGCCGCCGTAACCTCCAATGCGCCACGCCGACAGATCGAAACTGTCAAAATCCGCCTGCAACAGGCAGAGATTATACATCGCTGGCACCATCACGGTTTGGGTCACGCGTTCGCGCGCGGCGACTTTCAGGTAATCAGCGGCCTTGAATTCGGCGACGATGATCAGCGTGCCCGCACAGCGCGCCATGCTCATGATATTGGCGACGACGCCCGTGACATGGGCGAGCGGCACCGCCGCGATCGAACGGTCGGCCTGCGTCAGTTCCATGCAGGCTTCATAGATCATCGCGGAGTGAATGATATTGCCGTGCGAAAGCATCGCGCCTTTCGGCCGGCCCGTGGTGCCCGACGTATAGAGGATCATCGCGGTATCTTCCTCGCCGACCTCGGCGGGCCCCGGTGCAGCCTCGCTCGAAAGCAAAGTCAGGAATTGCGATGCGCTTGTGTCGTCGACGGCAACGCGATGGGTCAGTTCGGGGATATCGCGCGCGTCAGGCACACGATCCGACAGCGCCGCCTCGTGGATCAGCAATCTGGCGCCGCAGTCTGTCAGCACATAGGCGATCTCGGGCTTTTGCTGCCTGGTGCTGAGCAGAACCGTCACCGCGCCGAGATGCGCCGCACCGAACAGCGCCAGCACGAACTCGATGCGGTTGCCGAGCAGGAGCGCGACCCGGTCGCCGCGTTGCACGCCCATCCTGCGCAAGCCAGCGGCGACCTGTGCCGAGGCTCGCGCGACCTCGCGCCAGCTCATGCGGCGCACGCCGCAGACCAGTGCCTCGCCGTCCGGATTTCGCGCCGCCGCCGCCGAGATCATGGCCCAAAGGCTCGCCGGCCGCTGGCAAAACGCCGGCACCACGCGGTCGCCGAAGCGCGCCTCGAGCCGCATCGCGGGGATCGAATATTGCGACCAGTCCATTGTCGCGCGCCCCTCGTCCTAGCCCTTCGGCTTCATGCCATAGACATGTTCCGGTCCGGGGAAGGCGCGCGAGCGCACGTCCCTGGCGTAGCCCTCGATCGCGGCCTCGATCGCGGGTCCGAGATCGCCATAGCGGCGGACGAATTTCGGCGTGCGCGGCGACAATCCGAGCATGTCCTCCAGCACCAGCACCTGGCCGTCGCAGGCGGCGCTGGCGCCGATGCCGATGGTGGGAATAGCGATGCTCCCGGTGATCTTGCGCGCGAGCGGCTCGGCGACCGCCTCGATCACGACCGAGAAGGCGCCGGCTTCGGCGATCGCGCGCGCGTCGTTCTCGATCGGCTCCCAGCTGCCCTCCTCGCGGCCCTGGGCGCGAAACGAGCCGAGCGTGTTGATCGATTGCGGCGTCAGCCCGATATGGCCCATCACGGGAATGCCGCGCTCGGACAGAAACGCCACCGTCTCCGCCATCCGCGCGCCGCCCTCGAGTTTTATGGCGCCGCAATGGGTTTCCTTCAGGATCCGCACGGCGGAATGAAACGCCTGCTCCTTCGAGGCTTCGTAGGAACCGAAGGGCATGTCAACCACGACCAGCGCGTGCTGCGAGCCGCGCATCACCGCGTGCCCCTGCAGGATCATCATCTCGAGCGTCACCGGCACCGTGGTCTCGAACCCGTGCATGACATTGCCGAGGGAGTCGCCGACCAGGATGACGTCACAATAGCGATCGACCAATGCGGCGGTATGGGCGTGATACGAGGTCAGCATCACGATCGGTTCGCCGTTCTTGCGGGCGCGGATATCCGGCGCGGTCTTGCGCCTGATGGTGGATTGAACGGACATGTCAGACTCCGACGACGGGGATGCCGATCACGACGGGATGAAACGCGAAAACCAGCGCCAGATAGGCCACGATGCCGACCGCCACCGCGATCAGATCGTTGCTCCAGCCGCCCACGGGAATCGGCGGTCCACCCGGATCGGCGCGGCGTTTCAGCGAGATGCGGTCGAACACCGCCCAGGCGAGGAACGAGCCGAACAGGATGATGCCGCCGAGATCGCCATTGGCGATGAGATGCGCCGCCGCCCATAATTTGACGCCCGACAGCATCGGATGCTTGATCGTCGCATAGATGCGGCCGCGGACATAGGCGGCCACCACCAGGATGACGGCCGGTAGCATGAGCGCCACCGTGAGGTGTTTCAGCGCCCTCGGCGGGGTCCAGAGTTCGGTCATGCCGTCGCTGCGATAATGCGCAAAGCCCCAGACGATCAGCACCAGGCCAGCGAGCGAGACCAGCGCATAGCCAATCTTGTAGCCGCCCTCGCCCCATGACGCGATCAGCCGCGCACGCAATTCGCGCTGCGTGGTCAGCGTGTGAGCGCCGAGGAACAGCACGAGCCCCAGGATCATCACCGCCAGTCCCATGATGTGCTCCCGACGCCGCCGCTCCGCCCGATCATCGCAAGGCTTGCGATAATCTATGTCCGCGTATCATTTTTTGCAGCCCGCGCGCAATGCCGGGAAGCGACGCCCGGTGTCGCGGGCGTGGCCACACCTCACCGCGCCGTGAAAAAGCGGCACGTTGCCAAGCCGGCGTCTACCGGAGCGGCGCGCCCATCTATTCCTTCCAAATTCACGGTCCGCGCGCGCGGCCCCGGGTGCCCAAGGTCCAATTGGTCCAAGAGTCCCCAGTGTCGCACTCCGGCAGAAACCCCCTTTTAAATTCTACTTAAACGTGTATTTTTGCGTGCATTTTCAGGCTCCCTCCCTGCGATGGGGGACCCACAATTCATTGGAGAGACAGGCGATGACCGACCTTGTGGCCTTGAAGGCATTGAATGAGCAGCGCTGGACAAACGCAAAATTGACCTCATCACGCGCGCCGGAGTTCAAGGCACCGGCACAGAAGGCGGTCGCCAACAAGGCAAGGTATCAATCGATCGAGGGCCGAACCGGCGTGAGCTGGATCTTCATCGCGGTCTCTCACTACCGCGAGTCGACGCAGAACTTCAACCGGAGCCTGGCGCAGGGCGATCCCTGGAACAAGGTCTCGACCCACGTACCGGCAGGACGCGGACCGTTCGCAAGCTTTGAGGATGCCGCCGTGGATGCGCTCGTCAACTGCGCTCCGCACGCGGCGCGAAACAAGGATTGGTCCATCGGCGGCATGCTCACGCTGCTGGAACAGTATAACGGCCTGTCCTACGCCAATGCCAATCGGCCGAGCCCCTACATCTGGTCCGGCACGGACCAGTACAAGATCGGCAAGGTCCTGGTCGATCACGGGCCGATCGAGGAAGTCGTCGACAAGCAGCTTGGCTGCGCCGGGCTGATCATCGCCATGAAGGGTCTGGACCCCAGCATCACGTTCGACGGCGCGCCTGCCGGCGCGGCCGCGCCGCAGGAGACGTTCGATGCGAAATGGCTGCAGACCTCGCTCAATGCGCTCGGAGCAACGCCGCCGCTCGTTATCGACGGCATCTTCGGCGCCGCGACGCGGACGGCCTTGCGCGCGTTCCAGAAAAGCAAGGCCGGCCTGAGCTCGAACGGCGTCGCGAACGCGAAGACAGTCGCCGCGATCAAGCAGGCGCTCGCAGCGATCGGATGACAGGCACCCGCGCAAAACCATAGCGCGAGAGCGATGAAACATCCGCCGGTCGCCACCATCCTTCTCGCCGCGAAACTCGCGCCGGACCAGCAGCGTTTCCGGGCGACGACAGTGACCCTGCCGTGAGGGCCAGCCGCTGGAGCGCGGGAGCTACGGCTTTCCCGGCGGCTTGCCCAGATCCCGATTATCCACATAGCGGATCGCGATCGGCCGACCGGCCAGCGCGCCGCCGAGACCACTGGAGAATTTCAGGGGTGCGCAGGCATTCAGCGAGGTGTTGATGGCCTTCAGGTAGGCGGCCCGCACGTCGGCAGGCGCGCCCGCCGTGGCAAAGGTCATGCGCGGGGCGCCGATGATCCCACCCGACCGGTTGAAACTGAAGCGTACCGTGATCTGCATGTCCGGCTGCGCCGCGCCGGCCGGCGGCGGTGTCCAGCACGAGCGCAGCGTCGCGAAGAGATCGCCGATGGTGTCGAGATCATGGTCGGGCTTTTGATACTTGGACACGTCGTCCGGCGGCGGCGCGCTCTCCACTGTCAGCTGCAGGTTTTCGCCGTAGGGATAGTCGATCTCGGGAATGCACGGGCCGCGATTGAACACGCTGCAGAATGACGGCGTGCACGGATGCCGAGACAGCACGCTGCAGGGTGCATGCGAAAACGGCGTGGCATCGATGTGCCGCGGCCGCGCCTCGGCGTTGCCGGCGCTAGTCAAGCCCGCAAAGGCAAGGATCAGACAAGAAGCGATGCGCCGACGCATGGGTCCTCGATGGCAGCCGGGTGCGTGATCGAGATGATGCCGACGACGGGCGGAATCAAGAAGGGCTGCGTTCACAAGCCTGCGTTCATTTAACGGCCGTCGTCCCCCGGCTTGACCGGGCGATCCAGTATTCCAGAGACAGCAGCGATAGAACAGATAAGACGCGGCGTACTGGGTCCCCCGGTCAAGCCGGGGGACGACAAGTCGTGGAGCCGCCTTGCAGCGGTCGCCGCGGGCAGCCGCCTCAGGCCTTCTTCTTCACGTCCTTGACGCTGGAAAAGGTGATGCCCTCGACACGTTCCCTGGTATAGCCGAGATAGAATTCGTTCTTGGCCAGGAACACCGGATCGCCGTCGACGTCGTCGGCGACGCCGGAGCCGTTGGCGGCGACGAAGGCGTCCAGCTTCTTGCGGTCGTCGGACGAGATCCAGCGCGCCAGCTGGAATTCCGAAACTTCGAATTCCACCGGCAGCGAATATTCGGCGTCGAGCCGCGCCTTCAGCACGTCCAGCTGCAGCGGGCCGACCACGCCAACCAGCGCGGGGGCACCGTCGCGCGGGCGGAACACCTGCACGACGCCCTCCTCCGACATCTGCTGCAGCGCCTCCTTCAGCTTCTTCGCCTTCATCGCATCAGTCAGCCGAACCCGGCGGACGATTTCCGGCGCGAACGAGGGCACGCCGACAAAGGTGAGGTCCTCGCCCTCGGTGAGGGTGTCGCCGATCCGAAGGGTGCCGTGGTTGGGAATGCCGACAACGTCGCCGGCAAAGGCTTCGTCCGCCAGCGCGCGATCCTGGGCGAAGAAAAACTGCGGGCTGGACAGCGACATGTTCTTGCCGGTGCGCACCAGTTTTGCCTTCATGCCGCGAGTGAGCTTGCCCGAGCACAGCCGCGCAAAGGCGATGCGGTCGCGATGGTTCGGGTCCATATTGGCCTGGATCTTGAATACGAAGGCGCTCATGCGCGGCTCCGACGCCTCGACCTTGCGCAGGTTGCTTTCCTGCGCGCGTGGCGGCGGCGCGAAGCGCCCGAGCCCCTCCAGGAGATCGCCGACGCCGAAATTGCGCAGCGCGCTGCCGAAATAGACCGGCGTCAGGTGGCCCTCGCGGAATGCCTCCAGCTCGAACGGCTTGCAGGCTTCAGATACCAGCGCGAGTTCTTCCTTGATGGCACCGACGTCGAGATTGGGGTTGCGGCCGGCGAGATCGGCGATATCGATCTGCTCCGCCGCGCCGGTCTTGGCGCCGCCACCTTCGAGCAGGCGCACGCCGCCGGTGGCGATGTCGTAGGTGCCGAGGAAGTCACGGCCGCGGCCGACCGGCCAGGTCATCGGCGTGGTGTCGAGCGCCAGCGTCTTTTCGATCTCGTCCAGCAGATCGAAAGTGTCGCGGCTCTCGCGGTCCATCTTGTTGATGAAGGTGATGATCGGAATGTCGCGGAGCCGGCAGACCTCGAACAGCTTTCGCGTCCGCGCCTCGATGCCCTTGGCGGCGTCGATCACCATGACCGCGGAATCGACCGCGGTCAGCGTGCGGTAGGTGTCTTCCGAAAAGTCCTCGTGGCCCGGCGTGTCCAGCAGGTTGAACACCAATCCCTCGAATTCGAAGGTCATCACCGAGGTGACGACGGAGATGCCGCGTTCGCGCTCGATCTTCATCCAGTCGGAACGGGTGTTGCGCCGCTCGCCCTTGGCCTTGACCTGGCCCGCCAGATTGATGGCGCCGCCGAACAGCAAGAGCTTCTCGGTCAGCGTGGTCTTGCCGGCGTCGGGGTGGGAGATGATGGCAAAGGTGCGCCGGCGCGCGACCTCGGCGGCAAGCGGGGTGCGGGACGGCGATTCGGTTGTGGTGGCGAGTTCGGACATGAATCGAGCGTTTGACAGGGAAAACGGGCTGGATCAAGCAGGTATTGCTCAATACTGCAACGTCAACGATTACAAAAAGGTAGCCGCGAACAGTTCCTTTGCGATCCACCGGTCGGTTCTGGTTCTGCCACCACCTCCGGCGGAACGCCATCCGTTCGAACCACGGGTGCCCCTGCTCTGTAATCCGCCATCGGCCGTCGATTGCCGCGCGCATCGACGAAGAAAATGTCTACAGGACCCATCATTCACCACTCACCCCCAACCAGGTTGAGCAGTTCAACGAGATTTCGGATGTACGCTTTTGATGGAGCCTACCGGTTCGACCGTCGCCAGGTGGCTGGCGCAGTCCCGAACGCCTTCTTGAACGCTCGGGAAAAAGCGGCCTCGGAACTGTAACCGACCAAATCGGCGACTTGGGCAAGGGAGGCGCCGGTATTACGGAGCTTCTGGGTCGCGACCTGCATGCGCCAACTTGCGACGTAGTGCATCGGCGGCATGCCGATCAAACTGGTGAAGCGGTCGGCGAGCGCCGAACGCGACAGGCCGACTTCTCGGCTAAGGTCGTCCACGTTCCAGGACCGGGTGATGTCACGATGTAGCAGCCCCAGCGCTCGCGCAACGTGGGGGTCGCGCAAACCGGCCAGCCAACCGGTCTGCCCATGCGGCAGGGCTTGGGCATAGCGCCGCACAGCTTCAACGAACAGCAGCTCTGACAGTTTCGCCAGCACGGTTTCAGAACCCGGACGGCCAGCGGCAACCTCCTCGGCGGCATATTGGAAGGTTGAACGGATCCATTCCGCCGCCCCACCCTGTTCGGCATCGAGTTTTAGCAGCGACGGCAAGGTCGAAATCACCGGATTATCCTCGGCGCTGTCACAGCCGAGGAACCCGCAGATCATCCGCGTGCGCCTTCCGCTGCCGCCATGATGGATCGAGAACAGTCCACCGTTCCTGGGGGGCTGGATAATATCGGTACCTGGTACCGGCGGCACGCTGAGATCGCTACCCACAAGGTGCAGGTCGTTGCGCGGCAACAAAACGACGTCGCCGGCTTCGACCAAGAGGCCCTCTCCATTGTCGCCGTCGACCCGGATGCGGAGTTCACCCTCGACGACGTAGTGATAAAGAATCAGGTGCGACGCGGGCCCGAGAGCGGGAGCGCAATGTTCTGGTGCGACGCGGGCGGCCATGCACCAGGGCGCGAAGAAATCGGCGTGCAGGAAAACGCCGCCAGTCAAATGCGCCACCCTCAGAACGTCGGACAATGCATCCATACCGACCCTTCTATCAGAAGCCGGTGTCTTGGTCATGTCTTGAGGTGAGCCGGTCATAGACCCTCACCCGCCTGGCGACCTAAAGATTGCTGCATCAGCCGATCGGTTGGTCTGCGCCATCCGGGCGCCACTCCGCAAAGGGAGACTGAAATGAACGTGATCAGCAATATCTTCGACGGCAGCGAGCGGTACGCGCGCTGCATTCAAACGTCCAAGCGGGTTCGCTGGGACATCGACAAGGATGTGATCCGCGGGCGCAACTTCGATGCCGCGCACAAGTTTCTTCCGGACGGGCTCTCTCTGGCGGATGAGTTCACAACCCTGTCGGAGGACGAAAAACGGTTCGTCAGTCAGATCCAGGGCCGCACCTACGCCAACATATTCGGTCTCGTCGAGCGCTTCATCAATGCCAAGGTCCTGGAACTGAGCGAGGATCACTGGTTCGGCGACCAGGTTGCGCTTGAGGCGCTGGTACGGTTCAGTGACGAGGAGCTCAAACACCAGGCACTGTTCCGCCTTGTGGACGCGATGGTCGGAGAGCTTCTGCCTGCGGGTTATCGGTTCGACGTCGATCACAACGCCGTCGCCCATGCTGTTCTTGGCAAGAGCACCTGGGCGGTGTTGGCGCTGACCCTCGACATCGAACTGTTCACCCAACTTCACTATCGCCAGAGCATCGACTCCGATCCCCAGCTTTCCGAACTGTTCAAGGACGTGTTCCTTTTCCACTGGAAAGAGGAAAGCCAGCACGCGATTCTCGACGAACTCGAGTGGGTACGCCACGACGCCGGGTTAACAGCGGAGCAACGCGATTGCGCGGTCGGCGAATTCATCGAGTTGGTCGCCGCGGTGGACGGCATCCTGCAGGCTCAGGCCAAAGCCGACGCGGGCTACTTCACGGCAACATGCGGCCGCGCCGTCGACAAGGCGGAGGCGCGCGCAATCGAGGTCGCATTCCTCAAGGCCTACCGCTGGCAATACATCCACTCCGGCGCCCAGCACCCGCACTTCGGCAAGGTGCTCTCCAGCCTGATCACCGAAGAACAAGGCCAGCGCATCCAGCGGGCACTCGCGACGCTGCAATAATCCAAGTGTGAAAATCTTGACCCAAACCTGGCAAAGGAAATCAATCGTGGCTACACAAAAGAAGGCTGCCGAACCCACCATCATAAACGGCATCAACGTCGATGACCTGTTTACGCTTATCGATAACGTCAAGCGCGAACCTGCAAAGGGCAAGACGAACTGGCACGTCACCACGACCTGGCGAGGCCAGGCGCGGAGCCGCGCGGAAATCGAGAGTTATGAGATCGGCGGAGAAACGGTGCCGCGCCGGTTTTCGATCGACATCGACGAGCCCCGCGAACTCGGCGGGTCGAACAGTTTTGCCAACCCGCAGGAACATCTGATTGCTGCACTCAACGCCTGCATGACGGTCGGATACGTGGCGCAGTGCGCGGTGCGCGGAATCAGCCTCGAAAGCCTCGCGATCGAGACCGACGGCGAGATCGATCTTCGCGGCTTTCTCGGGATCGATCCTGCCGTCCCACAGGGCTACGAGAATCTGAACTACACCGTACGCATCAAGGGCAGCGGCACCAAGGAGCAGTTCGCCGAAGTCCACCAGGCGGTAATGGCGACCTCGCCCAACTTCTACAACATTTCGCGGCCCGTGAGGCTCAAACCGGCGCTGGTCGTCGAGTGACTGCCAGATTGGAGGGGCAACGCAGCTGCTACGGACAAGAGCTGTGTCGCTCCTCCGATACTGGGCTTAGGAGGGCATGGCTAGCCTGCCGCGATGCCTGTCAGGAATAGAGAAAAAACCCCATGAGCCGGTTCAGCGCAAGACAGAGGAGTATCGTCATGAAATGCTTTATCCACGCTGGCGAAAAGAGCAAAGGCAGTTTCCCGGAACGGCAACACACTGAGGAACAGTTCTTTGAGCAATTCTCTGCGCTTGAGGAAGGCCTTGCCCTCCTGCAAATTCACATTCGCGAATTGTCCGAAAACGCCAAACTCTTCGGCAGTCTCGCGATGCAAATGCGGCGATCAGCTTGTCCCGCGAGTTTATCACCGAGAGAAAACGCGTGATCCCTGCCGGCTCGCTTCCGGCCGCCATGGCGGTTGCATGTCCGGGCTTTTCCGGTCAACAAGGAAGGGCGAAAGCTCGGTGTAGCTTGTCCGCCGGCGCTGAAAGGCGCGCGATTGTCTTCGCGTAGAATCGGTATTCTCCCCGGCTGCTCGATGGGTCGAGCAGACGGGGAATTCGACCAGGAGCCACGTCATGCATCTCGATGCCCGCGGCCTTCCCATTTCGACCGCCAACGCCAAGGCAGCCATTGCCTACGACCACCTCGTCACCGGCTACCTTACCCAGCGAGCCGACACGCCGGCTCGTCTCACCGCCCTTCTGGAAGCCGACCCCGACTTCGCGCTTGCTCATTGCATGCAGGGCTATTTTGCCATGATGGCCTTCAAGCAGGCCACCGTTCCGGCCGCCGTGCAGGCGGCGCGCACCGCCCGGTCGCTTGCCGCCGACGTGACAGAGCGCGAACGCAACCACATTGCCGCACTGACCGCCTGGGCCGACGGCGAACTTGATCGTACTATCGCGATATGGGAATCGATTTTGCGCAGCGATCCGCTTGATGTCGTCGCCTTCCGCCTCGCCCATTTCGTCAATTTCTGGCTTGGCCGGCCACAGGACATGGTTAGCTCAGTCGAGCGGGTGATCCCGGCCTGGTCGGAGGTCATCCCGGGCTATGTATCGGTGCTGGCCTGCCACTCCTTCGCTCACGAGGAGGCTGGAAACTATCTTGCCGCCGAGCCTTCCGGGCGCCGCGCCATCGAGCTTGACCCCGGAGATCTCTGGGCTGCGCACGCCGTCGCCCATGTCATGGAAATGCAGGGCCGGCGCAGCGAAGGCATCGAGTGGCTCACCGCACTAGCACCCAACTGGGAGGGCAGTCACAACCTGCAACACCATCTCTGGTGGCACTGCGCTCTCTTCAAGATCGAGCAGGGCGACAATGCCGCCGCGCTCGAACTCTACGATACCCACTTCCGCAACCTTGCCGCGCCGCTCACGGTCGCCGCGCCGGATGTCTACATCGACGTGCAAAACGCGGCGTCCGCGCTCTTCCGCCTCCAGAGGCTTGGAGCCGATGTCGGCAACCGTTGGGAGGAACTGGCCGATAAGGCGGAGGCGAGGATCGGCGACTGCCTATCCGCGTTCACACTGCCGCACTGGCTTATGGCGCTGACCGCCACCGGCCGCACGGCAGCCGCGGAGCACATGATCGACGCTATGCGCGCCTTCGCCAATCGCCGCGGTACCGTCCCCAGGATCGTGCGCGACTACGCGCTCCCGATCGCCGAGGCGCAGCTCGCCTACGCTGCCGGACGTTACATCGAGGCTGTCGCCCTGATGCGTCCGGCCATCGGCGGCATGTATCGACTCGGTGGCAGCCATGCCCAGCAGGACGTGCTCGAGCAGCTTTTCGTGGACGCCGCCCTCAAGGCCGGCAGCACAGCGGACATCCGCCTCGCCGTCGAGCGTGTCGCGGGTCTCCGCGGAATTCCGCCCGAACGCTTCGTCGGCTGGCGCGAAGCCGCAAACCGGGCAGCGCTGCTTTAGGCGCGATGCTTCTCGCAAGCTCCGTGCGGGTCAAAAGGTGGCGCCAACTTGTTTAATGCCCTCGTCCGCTCTTCTCTTCTGCAATCGACCGGGTCACTGAACTTACCGCACCAATTTCACTCCCCAATAGGCCAGCGCGGCGACGCCGGCAGACGCCGGAATGGTGATCACCCAGGCATAGACGATCGAGCTTGCCACGTTCCAGCGCACCGCCGAGACCCGCCGCGCCGCGCCGACGCCGACGATGGCGCCGGTGATGGTGTGGGTGGTGGACACGGGAACGCCGAGGAAGGTCGCCATGAACAGGGTCGCGGCGCCTCCGGTCTCCGCGCAAAATCCCTGCATCGGCGTCAGCTTTGTAATGCGCAGCCCCATGGTGCGGACGATCCGCCAACCGCCCATCAAGGTGCCGAGCGCCATGGCGGCCTGGCAGGCCAGCACCACCCAGAAGGGAACGTAGAATTCCGTGCCGAGCTGGCCTTGCGAATAGAGCAGCACCGCGATGATGCCCATGGTCTTCTGCGCATCATTGCCGCCGTGGCCGAGCGAGTACAAGGACGCCGAGACGAATTGCAGGATGCGGAAGGCGCGGTCGACCGCGAACGGCGTGGAACGCACCGACGCCCAGGACACGATCGCGACCAGCACCATCGCCAGCAGGAAACCGACCAGCGGCGACAGCACGATCGCAACCAGCGTCTTCGACAATCCGCTCCAGACCGCGGCCGAAAGTCCCGCCTTGGCCATGCCGCCGCCGACCAGTCCGCCGATCAGGGCGTGCGAACTGGAGGACGGGATGCCCAGTCCCCAGGTGATCAGGTTCCAGACGATGGCGCCGATCAGCGCCGCGAAGATCACTTGGGTATCGATCACACTCGGCTCGACGATGCCGGTGCCGATGGTGTGGGCCACGTTGAGCCCGAACACCATGAAGGCGACGAAATTGAAGAACGCCGCCCAGAATACCGCATAATGCGGCCGCAGCACCCGGGTCGATACGATGGTCGCGATCGAGTTGGCGGCGTCGTGCAGGCCGTTGAGGAAGTCGAATAAAAGCGCGACCGCGATCAATCCGAACAGGATGGGAAGACCAAGCGTGGCGTCCAATTGATGGCCCTGCCCTATACCTGTTCGATCACGATACTATTGATTTCGTTGGCAACGTCGTCGAACCGGTCGGCGACTTTCTCGAGATGGTCGTAGATCTCCGCGCCGACGATGAAATCCATCGTGTTGGCGTTGCGGTGCTTGAGGAACAGCTCCTTCAGGCCGATGTCGTGCAGATCGTCCACGCGCCCTTCCAGCTTGGTCAATTCCTCGGTGATCGCGGTCAGCATCGCGACGTTGTCGCCGATCGCCTGCAACAGCGGCAGCGCGCGGCCGACCAGATTGGCGCATTCCACCAGCAGCGTCCCCATTTCGCGCATCGGCGGCTCGAAAGTGCGGACCTCGAACAGGATGACGGCCTTGGCGGTCTGCTGCATCTGGTCGATGGCGTCGTCCATCGCCGTGATCAGGTTCTTGATGTCGCCGCGGTCGAACGGAGTGATGAAGGTCCGGCGTACTGCGGTCAGCACCTCGCGGGTGATGTTGTCGGCGTCATTCTCGAACTGGTTGACGCGCTGGCAGAACACCGGGGTTTCCTCGCCGCCGCGCAGCATGCCCTGCAACGCCAGCGCGCCCTGCACGCAGGTCTGGGAGTGCCGGGCGAACAGCTCGAAAAACCGTTCCTCCCTCGGGAGAAAGGCGCGAAACCAACGCAGCATCGGATATGTCCCAAATTTACGGAAAAAACGGGCGAAAGCGGCCCGTCACAGAACCGTCATAGAGCACTTTTCCGGCAAGGCGGGTAGCCGGCGGCAGGGTGGAACCCGGTCATCCACCGCTTTGTGGGACCGAAAACGTTCCGGAAACCGGCCGCCTTCAGAGCGATCGGCGGAAATAATGCGCGATTTCGCCGATCACGCCACGACGGAAGGTCAGCACGCAGACCACAAAGATCACGCCCTGGATTACCGTCACCCACTGCCCAAAGCCCGCCAGATATTGCTGCATGGCGATGATCACGAAGGCGCCGACCACCGGACCGAACACGGTGCCGAGGCCGCCGACCAGGGTCATCAGCACGATTTCGCCCGACATGCTCCAGTGCACGTCGGTGAGCGAGGCATTCTGCGCGACGAACACCTTCAGCGACCCGGCAAACCCTGCCAGCGTGCCGGAGAGGATATAGGCGAGCAGCTTGTACTGGTCGGTCTTGTAGCCGAGCGAGATCGCGCGCGGTTCGTTCTCCCGGATTGCCTTCAGCACCTCGCCGAAAGGCGAGTTGATGGTGCGGAAGATCAGCAGGAAACCGAACAGGAAGCCGGCGAGGATGACGTAATAAAGGATGGTCGGATTGGCGAGATTGAAAATCCCGAACAGATAGCCTTGCGGAATGCCCTGGATGCCGTCCTCGCCATGGGTAAACGGCGTCTGCAGATAGATGAAATACAGCAGTTGCGACAGCGCCAGCGTGATCATGGAGAAATAGATGCCCTGGCGGCGGATCGCGATGAGGCCGGTGACGACGCCAAGCGCGGCGGCGCCGGCGGTGCCGACCAGGATTCCGAGTTCCGGCGGCAGGCTCCACACCTTCAGCGCATGCGCCGAGATGTAGCCCGCCGTCCCCAGGAACATCGCGTGGCCGAACGACAGCAGACCGCCATAGCCGATCAGGAGGTTGAAGGCGCAGGCGAGCAGCGCAAAGCACAGCGCCTGCATCACGAAGAACGGGTAAATGCCGGTCAGCGGCACGATCAGCAACAGCGCCGTCATGATACCGAAGGCGACCATCTCGTCGTGGATGGCGCGCGGCGTCACCGGTATAGTATCGTCGGTCATTACCGTCATGTCAGCTCGCCCGTCCCGTCAGTCCCGAAGGCTTCACCAGCAGCACCAGCACCATCAGCACGAATACCACGGTGTTGGAGGCCTCGGGATAAAAGTATTTCGTCAGCCCCTCGACCACGCCGAGGGTAAAGCCGGTGATGATCGATCCCATGATGGAGCCCATGCCGCCGATCACCACCACCGCGAACACCACGATGATCAGGTCGGCGCCCATCAGCGGCCGCACCTGGTTGATCGGCGCCGACAGCACCCCGGCGAGCGCCGCAAGGCCGACGCCGAGCCCGTAGGTCAGCGTGATCATCCTCGGCACGTTGATGCCGAAGGCGCGAACCAGCGTCGGGTTTTCGGTGGCGGCGCGCAAATTGGCGCCGAGCCGGGTGCGCTCGATCAGGTACCAGGTGGCGAGGCACACGATCAACGAAAACACCACGACCCAGCCGCGATAGATCGGCAGGAACATGAAGCCGAGATTCATGCCGCCCTTCAACTCATCGGGGATCGAATAGGGCAGACCGGACGAGCCGAAGTAATTCTGGAACACGCCCTGGATGATCAGCGCGAGCCCGAAGGTCAGCAGCAGTCCGTAGAGGTGGTCGAGCCCGGACAGCCATTGCAGCATGGTCCGCTCCAGGATCATGCCGAAGATGCCGACCACGATCGGCGCGATGATCAGCGCCGGCCAATAGCCGATGCCCGCGACGTTCAGGAGGAAATAGGCGACGAAGGCGCCCATCATGTAGACGGCGCCATGGGCGAAATTGATGATGTTGAGCATGCCGAAGATGACGGCGAGCCCGAGACTGAGCAGCGCGTAAAACGAACCGTTGATCAGTCCCACCAAAAGCTGTGCGTAGAGCGCTTGCATCGATCAGATCTTTCGTAACGAACTCTTCCGACTGCCTTCAGACGCCGAGATAGGTGTGCAGCTTGTCCATATTGGCCTGCAGGTCGGCGTTGGCGAAGCCGTCGATCACCTTGCCATGTTCGACGATGTAATAGCGGTCCGCCACGGTGGCGGCGAAACGGAAATTCTGCTCGACCAGAAGGATCGTAAAACCTTCCTTCTTGAGCCGCGCGATGGTGTGGCCGATCTGCTGGATGATGACGGGCGCCAGTCCCTCGGTCGGCTCGTCCAGCATCAGGAAGCGCGCGCCGGTACGCAGGATCCGCGCGATCGCCAGCATCTGCTGCTCGCCGCCCGACAATTTCGTGCCCTGGCTGTTGAGCCGCTCCTTCAGGTTTGGAAACAGTTCGAAGATCTGGTCCAGCGACAGGCCGCCGGGGCGCACGATCGGCGGCAACAGCAGATTTTCGCGGACGTCGAGGCTGGCGAAAATCCCCCTCTCCTCCGGGCAAAAAGCGACACCCATGCGCGCGATTTTGTCGGAGGACGCGCGGATGATCTCCTGGCCATCGAACCGGACCGAGCCGGTGCGTTTGCCGATGATCCCCATCACCGATTTCAGCGTGGTGGTCTTGCCGGCGCCGTTGCGTCCGAGCAGGGTGACCACTTCGCCGGCATTCACATTGAAATTGATGCCGTGCAGGATGTGGGATTCGCCGTACCAGGCCTGCAGGTCCTGCACCGCCAGCACCGGCGCGGCGCCTCCAGCGGCTGCGGGCTTTGTCGCGGTATCGGCCATTTTCAAATCAGCCATGACCCGCCCCCAGATACGCTTCCTTGACGCGCTCGTCCTTGGTCAACTCGGCATAATTGCCTTGCGCGAGCACCTGGCCGCGCGTCAGCACGGTGATGATGTCGGACAGATTGGCCACGACGTTGAGATTATGTTCCACCATCAGGATGGTGTATTTGGCGGAGATGCGCTTGATCAAGGAAGCGATCTTGTCGATGTCCTCGTGGCCCATGCCGGCCATCGGCTCGTCGAGCAGCATCATCTCCGGATCGAGCGCCAGTGTGGTCGCGATTTCGAGCGCACGCTTGCGGCCATACGGCATTTCGACCGCCGGTGTTTTTGCGAATTCGCTCAAGCCGACGTCGTTGAGCAGTTCGAGCGCGCGACCGTTGAAGCGGTCGAGCACCGATTTGGAGCGCCAGAAATCGAAGGAATGTCCGTGCTGACGCTGCAGCGCGACCCTGACATTTTCCAGCGCGGTCAGATGCGGAAATACCGCCGAAATCTGGAACGACCGCACGAGGCCAAGGCGAGCCACGTCGGCCGGCGCCATCGCCGTGATGTCCTGTCCCTTGTAGAGGATCTGGCCGGCCGAAGGCTTCAGGAACTTGGTCAGAAGATTGAAGCACGTGGTCTTGCCGGCCCCGTTCGGACCGATCAACGCATGAATACTGCCACGCCGGACCCGAAGATCGACATCGCGAACAGCGAAGAAACCCGCGAATTCCTTGGTTAATCCGCGGGTCTCGAGAATGAACTCATCAGCCAATCAAATTTCCCCCATCAACCATTGCCGCGAAGCCCCCGCGCATGGCTAATTTTCCCTAACCGGCAGGCTCTCTTTGAGGACGCCGCTTGGAATGCGCCCCGGATCCTGCCCCTCCGGGCCAGAATATGCCGTCAACGGCCCGCTTTAGGCAAGGTGGAAAGCTGGGTATTCGGCGGGACCGAGGGGCCTGACGAATTCGCCCAAAGTCCAATTGCCCGGAAGGCACAACCCAAGCGCTTGCCTGATCTGTTCAATAGCCCTCCGGGCGAGTTCGGCAAGCCGTCATTAACGGTGTTTAGATGCAATCTTACGGTTTCACAAAATATTTGTCCCTCCAGCCGATGGTTCGGTGTCTTGATAATTTTGGTATTGGGAACGGATCGCAGCGGTGGATTTCGAGAGCGCTAACCCATCGGTCGTCAAATCGATCAAGCAGCGGGACCTGCTGAACACCTGGCTGCGGCTCTATTCGCGCGAGCAGAGATTGCCGCGCGCCGAAGAATACCGGCCCGAACGCCTCGCCGATGAACTCGCCGACCTCGTCTATTACACCGTCGATGCCGCCGAGCAGCCCCCGCGCCTGACGATCCAGAGCGACGGCACGCGGATGTCCAACGCCTACGGCCACACCGGCAGGGGCAAACATCTCGACGAGTATATCGGACCGAGACTCGTGCCGGTGGTGATGCCGGTCTATCACAAATGCGTTGCCTGCGCCCTGCCCGTCTACACCATCGCCAACATCGACGACAGCTATGGGCGGATCGTCGCCTATGAGCGGCTGCTGCTGCCGTTCTCGGACGGCGGCGGCGTCAGCCACGTGATCGCCTCGCTGAAGACCATCAGCGAGGACGGCGGATTCGAAATCAAGAACCTGATGCGGGGAAGCGACGCACTGCCGACGCCGAAGCTTCGCGCCGTGATCGACCGGGATCTCTTCCATCGCGCCCCCGGCCGCATTCCCTCCGGCGACGTAATCGAATTCGGCTAGTACGGTGATGCAATTCGAAAGCGCCAATCCCTCGATTGTCCGGTCCATCCGACAACGCGATCTCCTCAACACCTGGCTGCGCGCGGTGGTCAAGCCGCGCCTGTTGCCGGTCCTCGCCGATTACCGGCCAGAGCGCCTCGCGGACGAGCTTCCCGACATGATGGGATTTGACGTCCAAGGCTGCGGCGACGAGGCGCGGTTCCTGATCACCCAGGAGGGCGCCACGCTGACCAAGGTCTATGGCAGCGAGCACATCGATCCCCGGCAGCTGGTCAACCGCTACCTCGACGACGCGATCGGCCCCGAGCGATACCAGCACGTCGTTACCCTGTATCGCACCTGCCTCGCGTACAGGCGGCCGACCTATTCGATTTCCCTGGTGCAGGACCCCGACGGCAAGGACGTCCAGTATGAGCGCCTGCTGCTGCCGTTCGGCAGCGCCGACGGCGTCGAGCAGATCGTCGGTTCCTACAAGGCCATCAGCACCGAGGGCCACTTCCAGATCAGCAACCTGATGGGAATGCGGCCCCGCCCTGAGCCGGTGATCATGGTGCGGGCCGTCATCGACCAGGACATCGTTCGCAGCCCCACGCACACGCGCGCCTCCGAAGACATCATCGAGCTGTAGCCTTATTGAGATCAACCAGTCTTGCCGCGCGGCGCGACTTCCCTGGCGTAGATTTCCGGCTTGAAGCCGACCAGCAGTTTGCCGCCGAGCTCGAGTACAGGCCGCTTGATCATCGAGGGCTGCGCCAGCATCAGGGCGAGCGCCTTGCGCTCGTTGAGGCCCTCTTTGTCGCCGTCGGGCAATTTGCGGAAGGTGGTGCCGGCGCGGTTGAGAAGGGTTTCCCAGCCGACCTCATCGCTCCAGCCCCTCAGTTTGTCCTTGGCGATGCCATCGCTCTTGTAGTCATGGAAATGATAGGCAACGCCGTGGCTGTCGAGCCAGGCGCGCGCCTTCTTCATGGTGTCGCAATTCTTGATGCCGTAGATCGTGGTCGAAGCCATCAGACATTTCTCCCCAGCACGGTCACCCATAAGCGCCGCCTTATTTCCATGCCCTGCCGCCGGTACAACGCGATGGCGCTGTCATTATCCGAAAAGACATGCAGGAACGGAATTTCTCCGCGCGCCGCAATCTGCCGCGCAACCGCCCCGAGCAGCAACTGCGCGTAACCGCGACCGCGAAAATCCGGATGCACGCAGACGGCAGTGATCTCGGTATGATCGGCCGGCTTCATGCGTTCGCCCGCCATCGCCACCAGTCGTCCGTCGATTTTGATCCCGAGAAACGTGCCCAGTTCACGGGTTCGCGCGGCGAACGGACCGGGGTTGGTGAGTTTTGTCAATTCCATCATCGCCGGGACGTCACCCGCGCCGAGCGTGAGGATGTCCGCGGCGCCGCCCGAGGCCTCGGCAGGCATGCCGATCATCTGTTCCCCGGTCTTGACGAGCAGTGTTTTGAACTCCACTGGTGCGGTCACCGGATCGGGCGTGAACAGCACGACGAAATCGGATGGCGACATCAGCGCGCCGAGTGCGGCGAAACACTCTGGGGACATCTCGCTCAAGGCCGCGAACGGCCCAAAGTCCGGCGGATAGCGCCGCGCCAGCGCGCCGCCTTCGGCCAACGCCGCTTGCCGTGTGGTCAGCGCATTCCAGACGGGATGATCGAGCAGATGCGGCTTTGACATGGGGTCGTTCCCAGCTGTTCCCTAGCCGGCCGCCCCGTCATCGAGACTGACAATCACGGCGGCATTGGCGATGAGGATGGAATCGCTGCCCTGCTCGGCCGGAATTTCGAGCCCGCCCTTGACCGCCGACACCGACACCGTTCCGTATGGCAGTTCCTTGCCGACCGCCGCGGTGTCGACCGCGCCCGGGTCCGGCACGGCGATCGTGACATCGACGAACATGTCCTTTGCGGTTTTGCCCAGCATCCGGAAGAAGCCGAGGCTACTGTGGCGGATGGCATCCGACACCGCGCGTTTGGCTGCCTTGGTGGCGTCCTTGCCGTGAACGTCGACGCCCATGCCCATTTCGGTGATACAGCGCACGCGTGCCATCGGAGTTCCTGCCTTCCTTGCCGTTTTCAGAGACCATCAATATCCAGTTCGCACCAACCGCGCCATAGCTCCGGAAAAATCCGGAATCAAAATGACCTTCACCGCGCAATTGGACAGGCGGCCGCACAGCAAGCAACCGAGGCGGCTCTCGTTTGCCTTATGCCGGGTGCCGGATTTCCCGCATGGCGGTCTCATTTTGAGGTTGCAGAAGAATTCGGAAAGCAAGTCCGTGCGTGATCAGCAGCAGCGGCACCACAAGAGTCGGGATGAAGTAGGCGGCTCCCAACTGCCCCGCCAGGAGCCCGGATTGATTGGCATGGTAGAAGGCGCTCAGAAGATCGGCGGAGCCCCACAGATTGAAGATCCAGGCGGCGACAATGCCGGCACCACGCGGCAGCAACAGGAGCGACAGCAGCGCGAGTGTCGCCGCGATGATGTCCCCATAGGCCGCGGACTGCGCGAAGGCCGCCGGCAGATCGGGCGACACGACGCCCGGGACCAGAAACGCCAACCCCATGAAGCGGAAGCTGTGCAGGACGAGCAGAGGCCGCAACGCTTCCGCCCGCGGCCGAAGGCGGAGTTCCGGCCAGATGTATCTGAAGGCGACGATACCCCACGCGACGAGGCTGAATGCTATGCTCACGAAGAAGCAGAGTTGCGGTCCCATGAACGCCTCCTTGGTTAGACCATCACAAGCGGTACCATTTGGTACCGCTTGTGAGAAGAATTGGTACCATACAGTACCGTTGTCAAGGGGAAGATGTTGGCTCCGGCATCGAAGGGAAAACGACCGGACGGCGGCGACGAAACCGCGGGTTCGGGCAGCTTTTCACCACCGGCGGCAAACACTCCGTCGGCCGGACATCAGCTTCAGCCAGGGCGCCGAATGGAAGGCGCTCATCAGCACATACATCGGCACCATTCCGCCCAGCGGTGACCCCTGTTGCATGGCCGCGCAGAGCATGTCCGGCGCGCCGCCGCCGAGAACAGCCGTCAGCAGCGCCATGATGGCGAAGGTCGGCGCGGCCGCGAGGCTCAGCCAGCCGGCCGCGCCGAGGGCGCGAGCGTCGCCGTTCTCACGAGGGAGCGCCCCGGGGACGCAGCCGCCGCGATGGGTCTCGCTCATGGTTCTCTCCCGCCAACCGGCTGCGCATCGTATTCGTCGTGACGGCGCCACCACGGACCCATCTCGTTGCGGCCCCTGGGCGCGCGGTCGAGCCACTGGTACATGCCCCAGATGGCATCCATCCCGCGCGCATAGCTGGAATAGGTGTGGTAGACGACGCCGCCCTCGCGCACGAAGGCGCTCAGCCCCGGCCGGTCGCGTCGATATGTGCGCACGTCGGTTCCGCAGGTGGCCGCGAACTGAACGACGCGCTCCGGAACCTGCGCCGTGTCCATCGCGTGGCCGCCGCGCCTGTAATTGTATTCAACGGATCCCTCGCGCTGCTGCTCCTCGGTGAAGGAGACGTTGAAGTCGAAGTTGAACTCGCCACCCGACGAGGACGCCCAGGGAAACGTCCACCCCATCCGCCGCTTGTAGGCCTGCAGCTTCGAAAGCGGCGCGCGCGACACCGCCGAGAGCGTGACATCATGGTTCGCCAGGTGAATGACGAAACCGTCGAAGCCGTCCGCGATCGCCGAACAGGACGGGCATCCCGCCGTGTAATCGGGCCCGAACATGAAGTGGTAGACGAGGAGCTGCGAACGCCCTGCGAAGAGATCCGTCAGCGAAGCTGTACCCTGATCGGTCTCGAACCGGTACTCCTTGTCGACGGGGACCCATGGCAGCGCCTGGCGCCGCCGCGCCACCTCGTCGCCGCGCTGGGTCAGTTCCTTCTCCGCCTCAAGGAGTTCGAGCCGCGCCTTCAGCCACTCGTGCCGTGTTCCGGTCCTGTGTTCCGTCATCATTGTTCTCCGCTGGGTTTCCTGCTCGAGTGGCCCGGGCCGACCGCGAGCACTGTCACAACGGCTCCAGCCCATTCGACCACGGCTGTGAGAAACGTTGGGGAAAGGATCGTCCAGTCGACCATGATGGCCCTCTCGCTGCGACGCACTGGTTTGTCGTCGTGTGGTAGACTAGGACCGCGATATCGAATGGTGAGAGTGACAAGTGTGACGGGATTCCGATGGACTCGCTGATAACAGCCGCAGGCCGCGCGCTCGCGGCGGGCGATCCCCTCGGCGCATTGAAGCGGGTCGCGTTGCGCGACGACGCGCCGGCGCTGGCGCTGCGCGGCATCGCAATGGCGCAGCTCGGCGAGCTCGTCCGCGCCAAGGCGCTGCTCAAGAGCGCGGCGCGTGCCTTCGGTCCGAGGGAGACGGTGGCGCGGGCGAGATGCGTCGTCGCCGAAGCCGAGATCGCACTGGTGTCGCGCGACCTTAACTGGCCGGCAAAAGCGCTCGACGGGGCGCGGGCGACGCTGGAAGCGCATGGCGACCGGGTCAACGCCGCGCATGCGCGCTATCTTGAGGTCCGGCGCCTGCTCCTGATCGGGCGTCTCGACGAGGCCGAGCGTATGCTTGACCAACTCGACCCCGCGCCCTTGCCGCCGGCGTCGCGCGCCGCCCACGAACTGGTCGTGGGGGGAATCGCGATGCGGCGCCTGCGGGCCGGGGCGGCGCGCGCGGCACTCGCCCGGGCCGACCGCGCCGCGCACCAGGCTGCCATCCCCGGGCTAATGGCCGAGGTCGAAGGCGCATCCCTGATCCTGAACACGCCCGCGGCGCGGCTGATCGCGCGCGGCGAGGAGCGCCCGCTCCTGCTCGATGAGGTTGAAGCGCTGCTGGCGTCCAGGGCGCTCGTCGTGGATGCCTGCCGTCATGCCGTGCGGGAAGCCGGTGTGGTGGTCTCGCTCGAAAGCCGTCCGGTGCTGTTCGCCCTCGCCCGCGCGCTGGGCGAGGCATGGCCTGCGGATGTGCCGAGGAGCACGCTGCTGGCGCGGGCCTTCGGCGCGAAATTCGCCGATGAATCGCATCGCGCGCGGCTGCGGGTCGAGATCGGGCGGCTGCGCAAGGCGCTCGGAACGCTGGCCGGCGTGAACGCGACCAGCCGCGGGTTTGCGCTGGTGCCGCGCCGCGGCCGCGAAATCGTGGTGCTGGCGCGGCCGGTCGACGAGGAACATGCCGACGTGCTGGCCTTCCTCGCCGACGGTGAGTCATGGTCGAGCTCGGCGCTGGCGCTGGCGCTCGGCGCCAGCCAGCGCACCGTGCAACGGGCGCTCGACCAACTAGCGGCGGCAAGCAAGGTGCAGTGGTTCGGCCGTGGCCGGGCCCGGCGCTGGATGACCCCGCCGGTGCCGGGATTCCCGACAACCTTGTTACTCCCGGCTTCCCTGCCGGGTGACTAGGATGAAGGTACGCAACACGCGACGAGGATACAGGCATGAAGCGATCACCGGCCGAAATCATCAGGGAATATGGGCCCTTCCCCGGGGTCGAGCGGGTCGCCGGCGTCACCTATGACGGCAAGCAGGTCTGGATCGCCGCCGGCGATAAGCTGGCCGCGATCGATCCCGCCGATGGCAAGACGCTGCGCTCGATCGAGGTCGCCGCGCATGCCGGCACGGCCTTCGACGGCCAGCATCTGTTCCAGATTGCCGAGGATCGGATCCAGAAAATCGACCCGGACACCGGCCGTGTGCTCGCCACCATCCCTGCGCCCGGCGGCGGCGGCGATTCCGGGCTCGCCTGGGCCGAGGGGTCGCTCTGGGTCGGGCAGTATCGCGAACGCAAGATCCATCAGATCGATCCCGAGACCGGCGCCATCCTGCGCACCATCGAATCCAACCGGTTCGTCACCGGCGTCACCTGGATCGACGGCGAGTTGTGGCACGGGAGCTGGGAAAACGACCAGAGCGAATTGACCCGGATCGATCCGCGCACGGGGGCGGCGCTCGAGAGGCTCGATATGCCACCCGGCCTCGCCGTGTCGGGGCTCGAATCCGACGGCAAGGATCAGTTCTTCTGCGGCGGCGGCAGCAGCGGCAAGGTGCGCGCCGTCCGCCGGCCCAAGCGGGGCGCGACGGCCGGCCGTGGGGCTTGAACGATCGGCGGAGCGGTGCTGAATCCGGCGATGGACCGGTGTCCGCCTGATGTGAGTCGCGCATGCCCCCAGACCTTCCACTTCGGTGCCAATGCGGCCGTATGCGCGGCGTCGCACGCAACGTCTCGCCATCGACTGGCTTCCGCTTCGTCTGCTATTGCGGGGATTGCCAGGCGTTCGCGCGTTTCCTCGATCGGGCTGACGTGCTCGACCCCGCCGGCGGGACCGACATCTTCCACTTGCCGCCGGCGCGCGTAAAGCTCACCGCGGGCACGGAGGCGCTGCGATGCCTCTGCCTCTCCGGCAAGGTGTTGCGCTGGTACAGCGACTGTTGCCGGACCCCGGTCGCTAACACTCCCGCGCGGCCGGGCTTCCCTGTCATCGGCGTGGTGCATTCATTCATGGACCACGCAGCCGACGGTCGATCCCGGGACGAGGTGCTCGGTCCGCCGCTCTGCCGCATCTTCGAACGCTCCGCCACCAGACCGCTCCCGCCGAACGCGCCCCCTCCACCATCCGTCGGGCTTTTCGCACGCCGCGCCTCAACACTGCTCGGCTGGTGGCTGCGCGGGCTCAACCGCCCCACGCCGTTCTTCGACGATCGCACCAAGGCGCCGCGCGCCGTGCCGCGCGCGCTCAGGGAGAGCGAGCGCGCGGCACTTTGACGGGCGCCTGACCCGCCCTCCGCGCACGAGATCAGGCGTCGCGTTTGCGGAATGCGGCCTCGCCGGCATCCGACACCTTGACCCATTTCGGGTCGGGCGCGGCGTCGGCGACGTAGCTGTCGTGCCAGTTCCACCATTTGTACGGTCGGCTCTGCGGGTAGCCCTCCGGCGACTTCTCCCATTCTTCCTGACGCCCGAGCGCGGTCATGTCGAGGTAGCTCCAGATGGTGCCCATCGCCTCGTCGCCGCGGCTGTTGATGAAGTAGGTGCGGAACACGCGCTCGCCATCGCGGATGAACGCGTTGTGGCCGTGCCATTGATCCACCCCGAAGTCGGCATCAAAATTGTCCGTGATAGTGTACCAGGGCATGTCCCAGTCCATCCGCGCCTTCAGGCGCGCGATGTCGGCCTGCGGCGCGCGCGAGGCATACACGAGCGTCGTGTCGCGCGCGTTGAGGTGGGCAAGGTGGCCGACCTGGTCGGCCCCGAGCGAACAACCGATGCAGGCATGCTCCGGCCAGCCGTGCACGCCGGGCTCGAAGAAGGCGCGGTAGACGATCAGCTGACGGCGGCCCTCGAACAGGTCGAGCAGGCTCGCTTTGCCCTTCGGTCCCTCGAATACATAGGCCTTTTCCACGGCAAGCCACGGCATCCGCCGCCGCTCGGCGGCGAGCGCGTCACGGGTGCGGGTCATCGCCTTCTCCTTGACGAGAAGCTGCTCGCGCGCGGCCTCCCACTCCAGCGGCGACACAATCGGCCGCGTGCTCATGCCGTGCTGTTTCCTGGATGAAGTACTTGTCATAGCAACCTCCTGACTGGAGCGATCGTTCGTGTTTTCATGTTCACGGCCGATCGCTCGCTGTTGGTCATGAGATAACTTTGCCTCTAGACGCCTGACGGCGTGAGTAACAAGTGTGACGGGATTGAATGTCCGGCCGCCCGCCGATCATCCCGGCAGACCGAACTCCCGTTCCAGGATCAGGCTGCGGCCTGTGAGCGACGCAGCCATTCGTCCAGACCGATGCGGCCGAGGCGCGCTTCGCCCAACGGCACCAGCGAACGCTCCTCGACCCGGCCGCCGAAGTATGGGGCCTCGGGGTCACGCTTCACCTCGCGCGGGTCGCCGACCGCCTTCAGATAGCGCGCGACGAATTCGTTGAACGGTGCGCGTTCCGGGCCGGCAATCTCGACGATGCCGTTTCGCGGCGCCGCGAGCGCCACCTCTGCGACGTTGGCGGCAACGTCATCCGCCGCGATGGGCTGGAACAGGCCGGACGAAATCCTGACGATGTTTCCATCCGCGGCTGAAGCGGCGATGGCACCAAGGAATTCCAGGAACTGGGTCGCGCGGACGATGGTGTAGGGCATGCCGGAGCTCTCGATCAGTTTCTCCTGGGCGACCTTGGCGCGGAAATAGCCGTTGTCGCTGCGGTCGGTTCCGACGATGGACAGCGCAACATGGTGGCGGATGCCGCCGGCCGCGGCTTCCGCCGCGAGCAGGTTGCGCCCGGAAGTCTGGAAGAATTCCAGCACCGCCTTGTCCTCGAATGAGGGCGAATTGGCGAGGTCGATCACCACCTGCGTGCCGGCCAGGGCCTCTTTCAGTCCTTCGCCGGTGATGGTGTTAACGCCATTATTGGGCGAGGCGGCGACGACCTCATGGGCGCCCTGACGCAGAATGGCGACGGTCTTCGAGCCGATCAGACCAGTGCCACCGATGACGACGATCTTCATGGTTTAGCTCCCTTGTCGAAGATTGGATACTCTTGAATGGGTTAGACATCGGGCGAGAACAACTCTCCACCTCAACGCGCGTGATGCAAACCCTTGAGGCGACAAACACCGAGGCGTCCGTGCCGCACCCCCGAACGCGGATATCGCGCATTTGTTCCGCCTGCGACGATGACGGGAAGCCAGTTGTCGGGCAAAACAAAAAAAGGCACCGCGAAGAAGGACAGGTATCCGCTCGCGCGGTGATTGCCGCGGCTCAACGGCGGTGGTTCACTGCCCTTGGGTTGCGGGCGCGGCCGGTTTTAAGAAATCCGGAAAAACGAAGTCCGCAGGGCCGCGCGAATGTCGCGGTAAGGTCTCCGTGATGAGCGGGAACGTTTCACGAGGCGAGCTTTTAGCACCTTCATTGTTGCCAACTTGAAATCGCACGGTTGCGAAATCGCACGGTGACAGCGTGAATGGGGTCCCGCGCAACATATCGTAGGCTATACTCGCAGGCTGTACGCAAGCCCAGAGCATGGGGCGAAACCTGTTTGCTCCCGGGAGCCGTCGGCTCTGTGGCATGACGTTTTGCGCCTCGCGGCGACACGTTGAGCATCAACACGGCAATGGCGTAGAGCGGCGATCCCGCAAGAAACACACAGCGAATCCAGTGACCATCTTGAATTGGGAGGTTCGCATTGAACGAGAGAACTTCCGCGCGACGCGGTACTCAAATGGAAGCGGTGCCGAAAACCGAAGGCAAACCCGCAGCGCCCAAGAGCTCGCTGGCGGGTATACCGGGCAAGCTTCGTCCGCTGAGCAAAACGCACATCCAACCGAAGCGGCCGGCGTTCGATCGCATTGTTCTGCTGCTGCAAGGTGGCGGCGCGCTTGGAGCCTATCAGGGCGGGGTCTATGAGGCGCTGACGGAGGCAAACCTCCACCCCGATTGGGTCGCCGGCATTTCGATTGGCGCGGTCAACGCCACGATCATCGCGGGCAACCCACCGAACCTGCGCGTCGAAAAACTCAGAGGGTTCTGGGAGAGCATCACCAACTCGTGGTTCGACGTCGGTACCGGAGAACTGGGCTCACTGCTGGCGCGCGGAGATTCCGCACGCGGTTCCATCAATCAAATGAACGCCGTCGCGGCTCTCATGAGTGGCGCGCCCGGGTTCTTCCAACCGCGAACCCTCAATCCATGGCTTCATCCCTTGGGCACGCTCGAGGCGACCAGTTACTACGATACGGCACAGCTCAAGGCGACGCTTGAGTCGTTTATCGATTTCGACCGGGTCAACGCCGAGCACGCTGAAACCCGCCTCAGTCTCGGCGCCGTCAACGTGCGGAGCGGAAACCTGGTCTATTTCGACTCGCCGAGCCACGTCATCAAGCCGGAGCACGTGATGGCGAGCGGCGCGTTGCCGCCCGGCTTTCCGGCGGTTGAGATCGACGGCCAGCACTATTGGGACGGCGGGCTGGTCTCGAATACGCCGCTTCAGTGGATCGCGATGACGCAGCAGCGGCCACCGGACTCCCTTGTTTTCCAGGTCGATCTCTGGAGCGCGCAGGGCGAGTTCCCGCGCAATCTTGCCGAGGTGGCGACCCGCCAAAAGGAAATCCAGTACTCCAGCCGAACCCGCGCCTTCACCGATTACTTCAAGCACGTGACAAAGCTGCGAAACATGATCGCGGCGCTGCTTGAGGAACTGCCGGAGGAAATGAAGCAGAGGGACGAAGTAAAATTCCTGAGCTCGGCCGCGGACCGGCACGCTGCCAACATCGTGCAGCTGATTTATCGGGCAAAGGGTTACGAAGGCGATTCCAAGGACTACGAGTTCTCGCGCCGCTCGATGGAGGAGCACTGGCGGGCCGGCTACCACGACGCCGTGCACGCGCTCCGCCATCCCGAAATTTTCGAGCCATCAAGCAGCGGGTACGAAAGGCTCGTCACCTTCGACTTCAGCCGTGATCGGGGCGATTGAGGCAGACGGCACCGGCCTGAACGTCAGGGCGATCAGGAAAGCACCGAGGCCCATGATCCAGGAGCCGATATAGAGCCAGGCGTAGCTGGCAAAGGTGTCGTAGATCAAACCGCCGGCCAGCGGTCCGGTCGCCATGCCGAGGCTGCCGGCCATCGCGGTTCCGCCGATCACGGTGCCCATCATGCGCAGCGGAAAGTTTTCGCGGGCCAACGAGGCATAAAGCGGCATGGTGCCGGCATAGATGAAGCCGAACAGCGCCGCCACCGTGTAGAACGCGGCGAGTTCGCGCACGAATACGTAACCGAGCGCGCCGAACGCTTGCGCCAGCAGGCCGAGCACGAGTACCCGCTTGGCGCCGAAGCGGTCGCCCATTAGGCCGAAGGCGATGCGGCCGCCCATCCCGGCAAAACCTTCCACGCTGTAGATGCTGACGGCCGCGATCAACGGAATGCCGCAGCTGACGGCGTAGCTCACGGTGTGGATGATCGGACCCGAATGGGTGGCGCAGCAGAAAAAGTTGGTTGCGAGCAGGATGATGAATTGCGGCGAGCGCAGCGCCTGCGACAGCGACATCTCCACGCCGGCCGGATCGCCCGATGGCGCGGACGGCCCAGCGGCAAGCGCGGGCGCACGGCGCACCAGGAGCGAGACCGGAATCATGATCCCGGCAACGACAAGCGCCACGATCTGCATCGAGGTGCGCCAGTCATGGTGCGAGACCAGCCACGCGGCGAACGGCGCCATGGTCATCGGCGCCATGCCCATGCCGGCCGACACCAGCGACACCGCAAGGCTGCGATGGGTGTCGAACCAGCCGGTGACGCAGGCCATCATCGGCGCGAAGATCGCGGCGCAGGCGGCGCCGACCATCAGCCCGAAGATGAACTGGAATGCGACCAGCGAGGTTGCAAGGCTCGCGAGCCCCAGGCTCACCGCCAGCACGACCGAGCCGGTCAGCACCACCGGCAGCGGTCCAAGCCGGTCGGACAGGGTTCCCCAGATCATGCTGGTGAAGGCCATCGCGAGGAACCCGATGGTCATGGCGCTGGACACGCCGGTGACCGACCAGCCGGTATCCCGCGCGATCGGCTGCAGGAACACGGGTAGCGAGAACATGCCGCCGATCGCGACGCAGCCGAGCAAGCCCCCGGCCGCGACGATCACCCAGCGATATCGGGAATTTTCCATGCCTGGTCTCCAATGCGTCGTTCTGAATGGAGGACGAACGGGATGGGCGGGAACCGACAGGTGGACGGGCCTGCCCCATTATTTTTTCGGGCCGCCGTCCGGCATGACCGACGTTGGTTCGTATGGCGCCATGGTGAAGCGCATTGCGCCGGTGATCCAGGGGGTGTGAACCCATCATTCAGGGCGGTTGGCGGACGACCGCCCTGGCGCGCCCTCCCGCGGCGGGCCGGGCTGCTGGGGGTCATGCCCCGCCTCGCCCCCTTCGGTCGACCGGGCTCGATCGGTCCCGCAGCCCGTTGACGGCTGCGCCCACGGTGTTCATCATCTCCAGCCGCGCGGTCGCCTGCTACGCAGTGAGCTAACTCCGTGGAGTGGTAGCCATGATGAAGAACCTCGTAGCCGGACTCGTCCTGGTGGCCTTGATGATCATGGGCTTGCTTGCCTTCGCCCAGAAACATGAAGGGTGCCTGCATGGACGCTCGCTCAGTACCTTCAAGCCTTGCGGCTCAGTGAGCTCCACGCTCTAGCGCCGGCAACCAAACCAATCCTACCTGATCCTGATCGTGATTTTATCCGAAACGAGCGGCGGATTGAACGGATAATGCCTGGCGTCGCCCAATACCAGTTGAAGCGTGTGCTTGCCGGGTGGCAGCTCGATACGTGCCTCGGTTTGACCCGCGCCGAAGTGAAGATGGGTCTTGTCCTGGGGGATCGGCTCGTTTGGATCGAGCGGTTCATTCACATCCACCAGCAAATGATGATGGCCGCTGTTCTGAAAATCGTCGCCCGCGTGGGTGACGCCCATGTTCCGCAGGCCGAAACGACACCAGAACCCGCCTCTGATCGTTGTGCCGTCTTGCGGCCAGACGAAATACAGGACCGCGTCCTTTGGCGCGGACTTCCCCTGGGCGTGGGCGGCGCACGACACAGACGCCAGCGCCGCCGCTAGCACGATGAGCCGGACGAGCTTCATGGGACGCGCTCCTCTGAGCATTCTAGGGCGATAGAGCGACCCGCAACCCGTGCGTCGGATATCGAACGTTGGTGTCGTAACTGTCGCGGTTCGCCGGCCGCGCATAGCGCGCGTCATTCTTCCAGGACCCGGACCGAATGACATGCGACGTGCAGTCGTTCTCGAGCCACGGCGACCCATCCGACGGGGCGCCATGATAGTTCTTGTGCCAGCAATCCTCTACCCACTGATCGACGCCACCGCCCATGTCATACAGTCCAAACGGATTTGGCTTGAAACTGCCGGCCTTGATCGGCTGCTCGGCGGCTGCAATGTCGTTGCAGTTCTTGCAATTGGCCATGCCGGATTGAAACTGGTCGCCCCACCAGTACCTGGTTTGCGTGCCCCCACGGGCGGCATATTCCCATTCGGCTTCGCTCGGGAGCCGGTAGGCCTTGCGTGTTGCGGCCGCGAGCCACGCGGCAAATTGCCTGGCATCGCTCCAACTCACATTCGTGACGGGCGCGTCGTCTTTGCCGGTTGCCACGAACGCACAAGCCTTCGCGGCAGCGCATTCGTTCCATTCGCGCACGGAAATCGGATACCGACTGATCGCAAACGGCTTGATGGTGACCTCGTGGGTTGGCTTCTCCGTGACATCCTCATTGCTGCCCATGGCGAAGCTGCCGCCTCGAAGCATGGTCATTTCGGGCTCCCGGACCGCCGGTGGCAGCGGCGTCGCAGGCGTGGCCGGAGCCGCTAGCTGAGGCTGTGACGTTGCCTGCTTCGCGGCTGGAGGAGCCGTCGGCGGAGCGGGCTGAGTTTGGGGCGCGGCTTCCTGAACGGCGGGCTTTGGCGAAAGCGATGGCTGGGGCTGAGGCTGAGGCTGAGGCGGCAGCGGCGCTGATGGTTTCGCCAGCGGCGCCGGCGACGGTGAAACCTGGGTTGACGCCTGATCTCGCGCCTTTCCATGCGGCTGCCCGAGCAGATACCAAAGCGCGCCGCTTGCCATGGCCAGCAACATGAGGCTCAGCAAAAATATGAGAATGTTCTCGCGTCGTTTTCGGGTCCTGTTGAAGGCGGCCGGATCTGGAAGCACGCGGTAGACCCTTACCGGATCCGTGATGTTCTTTACCTTGCGATCTCCGAGCGACTCATAGCCGCAAACCAGCTTGTGCTTGATCTGCTCGTAAATGCCGCCCGAGATGTAAACCTGGCCCGGATCGGCAATACCCTCGAGGCGCGTCGCGATATTGACGCCATCGCCGAAAACGTCGTCGGCTTCGATGATGACGTCGCCAAGATTGACGCCGATCCGATATTCGATCCAATGGTGCTTCGGCATCGATGCGTTGCGTCCAACCATGTTTTGCTGGATGACGATACCGCACCGCACAGCTTCGACAGGGCTGTCGAAAATCGCAATAAATCCGTCACCGGTGGTTTTGACGAGCCTTCCGTGATGCCCGACAATGCTGGGCTCTATCAGGTCACGCTCGATCCGCTTCACGCGAAGATGCGTTCCTTCTTCATCGAGCTGCATGAGGCGGCTGTAGCCCGCGATGTCGCCGGCGACGATCGCAGCCAGACGGCGCGGCGTCGACTCTCGCGGGGGATCGCCACCTCTGCTCGATTTCAATTTGCGAATTTCACCCATGACCTGGGTCTCCACACACCGCATGCAGCGGTGTTAGGGACGGATAACTGCTTATCCGCAGACAATTAAACTCGCCGATAACAGCTTATCACACTGCCGGGTTGGGACAAGGCAATTGAAGCCTTCCTCAAACGGGCCGCTACTTAATAGCTCAAGCCGAGCTATCCGAGTGTGAGCCGCTTCACATCTGCGAATTCGGCGCCGGTCGTATATTTCCCCCGATGTCTGCTCCGGGCCATTCGCGCCGATTTTGGCAAGTCGGCGCCATACCCGATTTTGGGGTAATCTCGGAAATGCCCGTCGCCGGGTCATCGGCACGGAGCCTGCACCGCGGACCCCACTCACAGAGATCATGCCCATCCGCCCGATTATCCGTTACCCCGACCGCCGGCTTGCGCTTCCCGCGCGGCCCGTGACCGTCTTTGACGGCGCGCTGCGCGAGCTGGCGCAAGACCTGCTCGACACCATGCACGCCGCGCCCGGCATCGGGATCACGGCGCCGCATATCGGCATCCCGCTGCGGGTCGTGGTGCTCGACCTCGACGGGAGCGACGGCGCGCGGACCTACGTCAATCCGGAGATCGTCTGGGCCTCGCCGGAGATGATCGTCCATCGCGAAGGCAGCGTCTCGATGCCCGGCGTCAACGACGACATCAGCCGTCATGCGCGCGTCCGGATCAGCTATCACGACATTCACGGCAACCTGAACACCGAGGAATCGGAGGCCCTGCGCGCGGTCTGCCACCAGCATGAGATCGATCAGCTCGACGGCGTGTTCTGGATCCAGCGGCTGTCGCGGGTGAAGCGCGAGCGGCTGGTCAAGCGATTCGAGAAGCTGTCGCGGCCTTAGGGTGGGTTAGCGAAGCGTAACCCACCGATGCTTAAAAAAGATGGTGGGTTACGCTTCGCTAACCCACCCTACGCGCTACGAGCCGAAATCAGCGTTTGCTGGCTTCCCACGATTTGCCGCTTGGGGCGTCATACATGCCTGACGCCTTGCATTGAGCCATTCGCGCCTTGTCGTAACAGGCCGGCCGGTTGTCCGGCTGGCTTCGCTGCGCGCAAATATCGGCGCGCTGTTTACAAGTCGTCTGCGCATCTGCGTTGATCGAGCCGGAAACCAGCATCGCCAGAACTGCAAACGTCGTCTTCATTGCAATCTTCGACATTTCCCCTCCCCTTGATTTTGTCAGCGGGCGCATACAACCATGGGCGCCGGGCGCAGTCCATCAGGGGCGGCATCTTCTGATTCAATTGTCAGACAGCGTGAGGGTACGGGCCCGCATTCTCGCGGCACGCGATGCCCGAGGCTTGCGTCAGTTTTCACCCTCTCAAGTAAGCAGAGGGCGCAGGGAAAGCCGGGTGCGCGCTGCACCCGCGGTCTCGCGTGCGATGGGTAGTGAAGGAAGTGCACACGAGCATACAGGTTCAGCGGAGGCAATCCGGCCTTCCCTGCGCAATGGTTTTACGGCTTATAACGTGCTCTCCCCGGTGACCGGGCTTTCTTGCCACCGTCGCCGCGCGGATACTTCCGCGCCACTTGACGCCAGCGTCGGGGCGTCAGGACCACACGTCTATATTTTGGCATTCGGTGAAACACGCCGAAACTAAGAAAACCCTTTAAAACAAGTGTTTTTCGATTACCCTGATGCGGGCTGTTTCAGCGGGCTTCACCAAATCTAGGGCCCGGCCCCAAGCCTTTCAGTCCCCTCCAAGATACTGAAAGCCTCAAAGCCGAGCCCCTTGGTCTCAACCCTTAGGAGCCGAAACCACAATGGATACTACCACAACCACCGAACCTGCCAGCAAGCCCGCGCGCAACAGCAGCGTCATCCTGACCGACCGCATGTGCGAGAAGCGGGTAGCCAAGCGGGTGAAGTTCTACGACCGCAAATGCCCCGGCCTCTACGTCAGCATCACCACGGCTGGCTTGGCGACCTTTTCCTTCAAGTTCACTGACCCGGCGACCGGCAAGCAGCGCACCGGCTGGCTTGGTGTCTATAACTCCGAGACCTTCACGGTCGAGCATGCCCGCAGCCGGGTCTATGGCCTCAAGGCCAAGGGCGGCAAGGCCGTCGCCGAGACGTTGCGCCAGCACAGGGCGCAAAAGGCGAAACAAGGTAAGACCGTCGATGAGATCATCGAGGAGCGGATCGAGTGGATGAAGACGCTGGTCCGCAAGCCGGATCGCGAGATGCGGCCCCGGATCGAAACGTGGGGCACCGTCGCCAGCCACCTGCGGCGCTTTATCAGCCCCCGGCTCGGCAAGAAGATCGCCAGCGAAGTCACCAAGCACGACATTGCAACGCTGTCGAACGATCTCGTTGCAGGCAAACTCGGCGTTCCGTCGGTAGCCAACGCCCGCCATATGCGGCGCGCCGCCTCGGGCCTGTTCAATTGGGCGGCGGAAGCGGGTCGCGACTATGTAACCGCAAGCCCTTGCGTAAACCTGCCGAAGCTGGACCCGGAGCATCCGCGCACGCGCGTTCTCTCCGAGGACGAGATCAGGATTTTCTGGCACGGTCTCGACCGGGACGACCTGCCTTGGGATCGCAAAACCCGTCTCGCGCTCAAGTTCGAGTTGGTCACCATGCTGCGCTCAGGCGAATTGCTGGCGGCGCACCGCGACGAACTGTTCGATCTCGACGGCGATAGTCCGCGCTTTGACGTCCCGCTCAAGCGGGTCAAGAAGCGGCGGGTGATCCAGCAGCCGCTGTCCGATCTGGCGGTAGAGATCATCCGGGAGGCACTGACCAGCGACAAGCAGCAACACGTCTTTGCCAGCCCGCTTGGTGACCAGCCGATGAACCGCAAGGTGATGGCAACGGCGCTGCGCGGCACAAAGGTCAAGGGCAAGGTGAAGTCTCCCGGCATCTGCGCGCTGCTCGGCCTGCGGCCATTCACGCCGCACGATCTGCGCCGGACGGCGGCGACCCTGGCCGGTGATCTTGGCTTTGATGACGCTTGGATCGCGAAATGTCTCGATCATGCTGCGAGCAGAAAGCAGGAGCAGATCGTGCCCAGCGTCACCGGCAAGGTCTACAACCACTCCAAGCGGATGAAGGAGAAGCGGGCAGTGCTGGACGGTGTAGCAGCCGAACTGCGGCGGATCATCGGCGAGGCCGCACCCGTGAAAGACGCTGGGCTACGGTTTGCCGCCTAGTTATTCTTTTGGTCCTCGCAGCGAATGCCGCCGACTGGGGATCACCGACACCGTCCGCCGGTTCACGTCCTATGGTTCCAACTTGATCTTGTTCAAGAGATCAGACCACCAATCTCGTGCCCCCATGGCGCGCCGTGTTCTCGCCGCAACATCTCCTTTGTTCCTTTCGAGGAACCAGTTTTGGGTCTCGCACTCTGCCCCGCGCGATGCAAGTCTGTGAAAGACCGGGGCTGGGTCATTCGGTAAACAATCAATTTTGAGGACCCCGGCGCGGCCCCGCAGAGCGCAAATGCTCTGCGGGATACTTTCTGTAGCAAAAGGGGTGAATTGACGATGAGGTCACTGCTCATTCTCGTTGCTATCTGCTTTTCGGGCACCGTGTTCGCTCAGAGCGCGCCGCCCAAGGTCGGTAAGCCGATGGTTCAGGTAAAGCCGAAAGCGCCGATGGGGTGCAAATTCGTTGGAACGATCCGGGGCACAAAGCTATGGGCTGGCGATTGCGTCGGGTCAGAGCTTAGAGGCTCGACAACCACGACGGAAAAGCAAGCCTTGCCTGAGGAAGCGACCGGTTCAATCCCGCCCGATCATGATCATAAAGAGTAAAAACTCTGTCCGCTATCCCCGATAGCGACCAAATTCCGCCGCGCACCGAAATGACGCGATGTGCCAATAAGCGACATCGGATCTTTATCGGCGCACTTGAACGCCTGAACTTGGTGGCTCCCCAATCAATCCGCCACCAGCAAGTGACTTCGCCGAGCCAGTGGAACTACTTTTTCTCCCCGGCACCTGTGCCGGTAGTTGTAGCTGCACCGGTAGTTGTCCCTGTACCTGTGCGCCGCTCCTGACGCCGCTCGTGCCGGGCCATGCGCCGCTCCTGGCGCCGCTCGTGCCGGGCTTCACGCCGCTCTTGACGCCGCTCGTGCCGGGCTGCACGCCGCTCCATGCCAGCGGTCGGAGCTGCAGCGGTTGGAGCCGCAGCGGTCTGAGCCTCAGCATCAGATACTGTCAGTACTGTAGGGGTCACCGCGAGGCCGAACGCAGCCGCCAACCCCATCAGTGAAAGGGCCTTTCGGCGAGAGATCATTTCCGACTTGATGATTGCACTCATATCAAAACTCCCTGACTAAATGAACCATCTGCTAACGGACCCGATACCAGAGTGCCTACATTGATCCATATCAACTGGGGGGCGGACGCTGCCGCCTTCAGTTCGCATGGTGACTGTGCAACGGGGCGAGGCGGCTCGGTGTCGTGACTAGGGGGACGATTAATCGCGAGGTTTGGCCTCCTTGTACCCGCCGCGCCATCCACCGCAATCTGTAGCGGCTTGCCTGTCCATCGTGGTCGGGCGCATCTTCTCCCGCATGGGCACCAAGTCACGCGAGACCATTTACGGCGCATCGGTTCGGGCGGCGGCAGAGCGGGCGATGGAAGCCCGCAAAGAAGCGGACAAGCTCGCCGTCGAAGCGTGGAACAAACGGATGCTCGGCTTTCAGGGTCCGGCGCAGCCATCGCCGATGCTGGGCGACGCGATCAACGCTGGGTTTGTTTATCTTGAAGTGAAATGCCTTGGCTGCAACACGCATCAGACCGTTGCGCTCGGCATCGTGCGGCGACCGAAGACAACCCCGGTCCACGAACTCGAACGCTACATGCGCTGCAAGGATTGTTCGGAGGTCCGTGGCTATCCGTACAAGCGCAGCCATCTGGTCGCGCTGCGCGCTACCAAGATCACGGCGAGCGATCCGCACTCGACGTGGTGGCCGGGAGATCGGTGAACGTGCGAGATTTTACCTTCAAGGAAAAGGCCAAGATCACCGCCGGAGCCATTACGGCGCTGGTCATCGGCGGGTGGTTTGCGGTGATCGCCGTGGCAATCATGGCCGCCCGATGAGTAGATGGTGCCTAGCCCATTCACAGCCCTTTTGAACAGCTCAACGTGCATCCGTGACAGCGCGACATATGCAATCTCTACTCGATCACGACCAACCAAGCCGCGATCATCGCGCTGTTCCGCGTCGTCAACCGCTATGTCGGCAACCTCGCACCGATGCCGGGCGTGGATAGGAGACCTTTTTCAAGAAGGGATAGAGCATGACCATGCCAATTGGGTTCCTCAGAGTAGTGATCGCCGCGCTGACGCTTTTAACTCCGGCTATCGTCTACGCTCAGACCGCTGATCCGGCTGCCGATAAAGCCGCAGTCGATAAGGTGATGCACGACTATTTCGAGGCGTATAGCCATGGTGACATGGCCGCCGTGATGAACTTCATAACTGTGCCGTTCATGGTGCAAGGGCCAAAGGGCTTCACAGCCTTTACGACCGCCAACGAGGCGCTGGATTGGTACACTAGGTTTCACGATGCTGCGGTGAAGCAGGGTTACGCAAAAACTCAATGGATCGACTTAGGAGTGAAGCTCCTCGGCCAATCTTATGCCATCGCGAGCGGGACGTATGTCCGCTCCAAGACCGATGGCAGCGAACTAAACAGGTCAGGCGGGACCTACCTGCTCAATAAGGTGGATGGCGTCTGGAAGATCGGCGTAAACGTCGGCTACCCAACGAAGGACGCGTTCAAGCTCGAATGAAACGAAGGCCCACGCATCAATCCACCCCAAGGCCATGCCGGTGATCCTGACCACCGACGAGGAGCGCGACGTCTGGATGCGCGCACCGTGGGATGAGGCCAAGGCGCTGCAACGACCGCTGCCGGACGATGCACTCAGGATCGTCATGCGCGGGGCCGACAAAGAGGATCGGGCGGCAGCAGCATGACAGGCTCGGCGACGGATTTGCTCGTTGGCGGCCGCCCGCTGGATTATCTGGGCAATGCGGCGCGACCGGCGCGTAGTTGGCACCCTGCGGATTTGCCGGAAGTCGCGTCACGTTGCCTGCGCATCAAGCTGTATTTCGATGAGAGCTCCCCTTGAAGAAGGGATCAAGCTGCACAGGTTCCCCGGTATCTTTCCAGAACAGTTTTCGACCGAGGCTGGCGGCCACCGCGAGGCGGTGGTGGCCGCCGATCAGCGTATGGTCATCCGTTGCTTTCGCGATGATTTCGCCCACTTCGTCCACGATGTTTCTCATGTGCCGCCTCCAAGCCAACGTACCCGGCCTTGTTGACGCTCCATTCTGGCGACATCATGAAGGCCGGGACAGACAATTGGGATGCCACTGAACACCTGAAGGGCATGGCCTATCACGAAGCTGGCCATGCCGTCGTCGCGTGTCGGTTGGTCGAGCGTACAACTTGAGCCGTCCGCCAGCGTGCTGCAGTCTCAGCGGTTCGCCGTGAGCGACGGTGACGTTGCCGCGCAATAAAAGACATACGTGAGCGTTGGCGCAGGCGGCTAAAGCAGCTCGCACATTGTCGCCGGACGATGTCCGCTTTGGTGCGCACAGCGGACTCAAATCGGACATGGCGTGAGGTCTGAAATGTGCCAGGCGCCGCCATTGTCGCCACGGTCAATGAAGGCAACTCGCTCTCAGAGAATGCAAACCCACTGCGTTCCGTGCATGCCAATCGCACGAGCGGCGCCACGAGATAGATCAAGTGTAACCCCGCGCGTGAATGGGCCGCGGTCATTAATCACCACGGTAACAGAGTTTCCGTTCTGAGGGTTCGTCACCGTTAAGCGCGTTCCGAAAGGCAGCGTGCGATGCGCGGCTGTATGCCCACTGGGATCGAAGGTCCGGCCACTCGCCGTCCGCTGCCCTGAGGCATAGAAGGTCGCGACTACATGCTGCCCCGAACAAGTTCCGTGGGGTCTCGAGTGCGCGAAGAACCAAGCGAAGCCCCGACTATGAGCCTGCGCGGACGACGAGATTAGCCACGCTAGTGCCAATCCAAAAATGCAAAAAGATGGACGCATTGCCCCTCCGGCGAAATACGCTGATGAATATCGACCCATGCTTCGAATGCGACACCAATGTCGTCCCGGTACCTCCAATCGAGGCGGCATTTGCCGACTGTGAGAAAGTCGTCGAACGTGACGTAGAAATCTATCGGAAGAAGCCCCAGTCCGTCTGAATGCAGTCGAGCGCAAGTTTGGCTGACCTCGCAGGCGACGCAGGTGCGCACTTCTCCGCGAAAGAAAAGCAATCCATGGAGCGGTTGATTGATCATCTGCAGTCCAATCCTCGGTGCGTTGCCGCGCTGACCTCGGTACTTTGAAGAACCGCATGACCTAGTAATCACCGAGGGTGCCGCGCTGGAATTGTCCTGAAGGACAAGAATGTGATTACGGTTAAATGGACAATTCTAATGAATTCGGCCCGCACACGCTGCGGCCCAACGTCCGTTCAGGGTCAAAAGGCGAAATACTCTCGCCGAGCACATGTTTTCCGCTTTGGCTCGGCGGTCTCAACCGACCGACGCAACACTTTATCTTAAAGGGAAAAGATGGAGTGTAGGATGGAACGGAGATTTCATAGAGGTTTTACCGCGGCAGAAAAGACCGAATTATGGGACCGTTGGAAGCGCGGGGAGTCACTGAAGGCGATCGGGCGAGCTTTTGGTAAGGAGTCATCGTCGATCTATTTTCTGGTCGCCCCGCATGGAGGGTTTCGTCCTGCGGAGCGGCGTCGCTCCAGGTTGGCATTGACGCTTGCGGAACGCGAGGTGATTTCCAGAGGCGTTACGGCACGTCAATCGGCCCGGTCTATCGCCAAACTGCTTGGCCGCTCGCCCTCGACGGTGAGTCGTGAAATGAGCCGCAATGGCGGCTGTAATCGCTACTGGGCGACAGTTGCGGACGAGAATGCCTGGGCACGATCGCGTCGTCCAAAATGTTGTAAATTGGCGATCAATTCGCGGCTTCGGCAGGCCGTGGCAGCGAAGCTCAGATTGGATTGGTCACCCGAGCAGATTGCCGGTTGGCTGAAGAGAACGCATCCTGAAGACGAGTATAATCAGGTGTCACACGAGACCATCTATCGCAGCCTGTTTGTCCAAGCGCGCGGCGTGCTCAAGAAAGAGCTGCTTCGCCATCTTCGATCGAAGCGCTCGATGCGTCGCTCCAGACCGGTTGATCCGAATGGCGATAGACGGGGACATATGAAGGATGCCGTCTCAATCCGTCAGCGACCGGCGGCGGTTGAAGATAGGGCGGTGCCTGGCCATTGGGAGGGCGATCTGCTGTCCGGGCCGAACAACACCTACATCGCGACCTTAGTCGAGCGTCAAACGCGTTACGTGATGTTGGCCAAGGTGGCAGGCAAGGACACCCAGACTGTAGTCAACGCGCTCATCAAGCAGGCGAAGAAGCTACCAAAAGAACTGTATAAGTCCCTGACCTGGGACCGGGGCAAGGAACTGACGGATCATCGGCGCTTTTCGATGGCAACCAACATCGATGTCTATTTTTGCGACCCGCAAAGCCCGTGGCAGCGCGGGTCGAACGAGAATACCAATGGCCTGCTGAGACAGTACTTTCCAAAGGGCACCGACTTGTCGGTGCATTCGCAAGCCCATCTGAACAAGGTGGCTCGTCAGCTAAACGAACGGCCACGTGAGACCTTGCAATTTGAAACGCCAGCAGAGAGATTTAATGCCTGTGTTGCGTCGACGGGTTGAGCCGGCACTCCGAGAACGGACATGCGGAAGCTGCACCGCAATGACCGTTTCGTGCCAGAACCGGTCTCATGCATTGCAGCAAGGAAACTCTATTCGAGCACTTCGTCGGCACGAGCGAGCAACGCATCAGGGATTTGCAAGCCGAGTTGTCGTGCAGTTTTTTGGTTCACGACCAGCTCAAATTCGGTAGGGCCTTGAACGGGTAGTTCGGCGGGATTGGCACCGCGTAAAATTCGATCAACATAGGACGCCGCACCTACATAGAGTGTGCAAGTCTTGGCTCCGTAAGATACAAGACCTCCGGCCTCGCAGAAGAAAGGAAGCGGATAGGTCGCTGGCAACCTGCACTCCGCCACCAGCGCAGCCATTTCAAAGCGCGGACTCCCGTGACAGCGTCGGGCAGAAAAATAAGGCCACTATTCGGCTTGTACTTGAGCGAGCGAATAAGGCGATCAATGTCGGAACTGTCGCCACTCGGTGTCTCAATCGACTTAATCCCGACCTTGTTTGCGACTTCGTCAATCGACTTGCGAAACGCCGCAGAATTATTGCCGGGTTCGGGGTTGTACACTATCCCAATATGCTCGACGTTTGGTGCCAGCTCCGCCAAAAGCGAAACCCATTTGCCGCCAAGGGTCGGTTCAAATGGTGTAAAACGCGTCGTGTTGCCGCCCGGCCTCGGGAAGCTTTCAACGTAATGCATTCCAACTGGATCGCTGACCATCACGAAAACGGTTGGAATGTTGGAATGCTCGTGATGAAGAGCGGCCATGGACGTGTTGGTCACTGCGAAAAGAACATCCGGCTGCAACGCCAGCAGCTCGCGAGCATATCTGCGAGATAAATCCGTATCGCCACGCGTTATCCGATATTCAATCTTCAGATTTCGACCGACGATCCACCCGCTCGCTTTGAGAAGCGCTTCGAGAATGTCGGTCGGCTCAGTGATTAGTGCTCCAATGCAACGCACGCGTTCTTCAGCCCTTGCCCGGCCGAATTTGGTGAGCATCGCAAGACCGAGAATGAACTCCCGCCGTCTCATGCGCCCCTTGGTACGCCCCATAGGTGGCCCCTTCGCCTGATGTATCAATGTTAGCGCGCCGTGGAGAACGCCGATAGGGTCCTTTGTCCGCTTCAAAAGGCGAAGTAACCGACCCGACAGGCCATGTCCGCTATCCACCTCAGGGCGCAGCTTGTAAGGATGTTTGATCCATCGCAATGGCATGTTGCCAGTTAGCAATACGCTTTCGACCATGTTCGAGGTTGCCATCATCGAGCGCGGCCCGACCCTTTGGGAGTGGCAAGTGCTGGATCGCGGCGGAGTGCCGATCATGAATGGTCGGGAAAAAAGTCGCGCTGACGCCAGATATCAGGACTACCGTGCGCTGTTCGGCCTTTTGGCTGTCGGTTGGAGACCGATGAGCCATCCTAAAGGCCACTAGGCAGGCACCCGTGTAGCCGTCCCACCTATCGGCAGGCCGCGCGGGCCTCGCGCATTGGATTGGGTCATCAGCGCTAACTGAGAGCCAGCCACCAAGAAAAAGGCCCCGGTCATGGACGCCGGGGCCTTTCAGATCATCGGGCGCGGGTACATCCGCCACGCCGTCCGATCTTAACGCAAATTACCCCACCCGATTTGGGGCAGATCATGGCAGCGATGCGACATCGACGTGACCACATTCAATCTGAAAGCGGTTGGCGGCCAACTCGCGCTTGCGCCAATCGGCGCGGCGACGACGCTCGATAGCCAATGCTTCACTAGCGAGTATCGTCGCGATTGCCCGGCTCAGCTCTTCGCCGGTCATGGTATTCAGTTTTGTCGGGGTCAGCGGCGGGCCTGGCATGGGACGCTCCGCATACCATCCGAAGAAAGCAATCCAGCAACGAGGTCAGGACCCTGTACCTTGGGACATTGTGCCTCGGAACAACTGTCCCTTACTTGAGTTCTTGCCTTTAGATGGCGGGGTACCGGCCCCAACGGTACATGCCCCCCTGGGCCGGGTACCGGCCCCCAAGGTACGCCAGCCCCGGCCTCAGTCTCTCAGACTGGGGCCGTACCTTTTCGCGTTTTTGCCGCCAAGCACGCAGTCGGTTGTTTTTTCCATTTGTGGACTTCAAAATCGCAGCGCCGCCGCGCTCGGACGCGCGGAGGGTCCCGTTTTTCGGACGTGCTCCCTCCCGGATCGCAGGTTGACCCCGCGGTCCGAACGTTAGCTAAATGCAACCACCTATAGTGGCATGTGCAGCATCATCCTACCGGCACCGGAGGTTCGCTAGCAGTGGAGTTGGGAGACGGTCTGAAGCTAGTGCATATTGTCGATGACGATGAGTCTTTCCGTTCAGCGATGGAACGTCGTTTGAGGAAAGCCGGTTACGAGGTCGCTACCTATGCTTCCGCGGAGCATTTGTTGGATCGATTGCCGAGCGAGACTGTGCTTGGCTGCATCCTCCTCGACGTGCGGATACCGGGGTTGAGCGGTCCAAAGTTACAAGAACGCCTGAAGAATCTCGAATTCGACGCTGCCCATCATATTCCTCAGTGGTTATCCAGATATTCCAACCACGGTGCGGACCATCAAGGCGGGTGCGGAGGACTTTCTGACCAAGCCGGTAACTTCCGATGACCTGTTTCGCGCAATTGAACGGGCCTTCGCGCGTCACCAAGCGTTGCGCAATCTGCGGAACAAACTAAACGGCGGTCGTGCCCGCATCGGGACGTTAACTCCGCGGGAACGCCAGGTCTTTGAACTTGTTATTCGCGGCAAGACCAACAAGGAGGTCGCCCGCGCGATAGGCGGGACCGAGCGCACAATCAAGGCCCATCGCCACAGGGTGATGGAGAAGTTGCAGGTCCGATCCGTGGCTGAACTCGTTTCCCTTGCCGAACGAGCCGGCGTGTTGGACAGCGCATCCAGCAACCGACAGACCACCTAGGCAGTTCTCAACAGTTTTCGGACTCCTATTGTCCTGTGGGACAATAGGAAGTTCGATGAACCGGGCCTATCCGGGGGAGTATCGAATCTTGTCTGGCTTGTGCAGCTTGGTTGGTTCGAGTTGTTTCAGTCCATAGCGAAAGCAGCAGCGGTGGCCGATAGGCCGAGGACTATTTTTTCCAAATAGAAATGTTGTCTTTGTCGTCGATGACGATCCTGGAATGCTCATGAGCCTGAAGCGGCTGCTTCGCGCAAATGGGTACGACAGCTTGTCGTTTTCCTCAGCGAAGGCATTTAAAGAACAAGTCGATTTCGAGGATGCTCTTTGCGTTTTGCTGGACATCAACCTAGGGCCCCGTTCGGGCATCGAGTTGAGGTATGATCTGCGAGCAGCCGGGAATTCCGTGCCGGTTATTTACATGACCGGAAATGACAACCCTGCCGCTCACGAGGCCGCGCTGGCCTCTGGGTGCGTCGCTTTTCTAAACGAAACCATTCTCCGTTCAGGCACTGATAGAGCCGCTTAAGAGAGCCGGCGGGCAATCAGACAGCGGCGGCATGCCCTGACGCATTAGCGGGTCTGCTACGCTGGAGCCGTCGAACCTAACGGCAGGCAAAGCGATCCTCGATCACAATTTCCACAATTTTGGTCTGGCACACTTCTGGATATTGGACCGTCCCACCCGCAAAGTGGCCTCGCGTGCAGGGGAGAGATCAATGGCTCGAAATTTTGGCGTGCCGCGGCATACCTGCGGCGGCTATCGCGGATCAATGTGGCCGATCGTGGTCGTGACGCTGATCATGATCGGGCTGATCGACGTGGCCACTCATCTGCACCATCGGTGAGGACCTGCGAACGGTCAAATCCCGGTTGCCGTCTCAAAATTGAAGTCAACCCTATTGAGACAACTTACGCGCCTCCTGCATCCCCCACCGAGACGCCAACGGGTTCGTCTCAACGGGCTAGACGCTCACAACGGCTCGCGGTCGGCCTCTCAAGGCTTCCAGAAGTTCTTCGGTTAAGAACGGCTTGATCAGGACTGAGAGACCTTGCGCAGAAATCGCGTCCGCCGTTTGCGATCTGGTGTCACCGGTCATCACGACGGCCGGTATATTTCGGCCAAGGGCAGCACGTAAGTGCCGAATGGTCTCGATACCATCCGATGAACCACGCAGGTTGTAGTCACATAGCAACACATCCGGGCGAAATCCTTGTTCTCTGACCAGAGTCAAGGCTTCCGTCGCGGTTGCAACAATGGTGGCGTCAACCCCTTTCGTCTTCAACAGTCTCGCGAGCGCCGAGCGCACGGACGCCTCGTCCTCGATCGCGAGAACGCTGCCCAGGACGGCATCATTATTAGGATGCAAAGGCGGCGCTGCTTCCGGCACGGTGACACCGGATCGATCGCGCGGAACTTCAATGAAAACTCTTGTACCCTTCCCGGGAATCGAACGCACGTCGATCCTGTGATCAAGGATATCTCCGAGCCGCTTCACGATCGCAAGCCCCAATCCGAAGCCGCCCCGGTCCGCGCCGCCGGTTCCCTGATAGTACTCATCAAATATATGCGGGAGCTGGTCTTCGGTGATACCGACGCCACTGTCCCAGACTTCAATGCGAACATTGTCACCGGCTCGACGGCATCCAAGCGGGATTCGTCCCCTGTCGGTGTATCGGACCGCATTCGATAACAGGTTGCGGATCATCTCCGCGAGCATGCGCCTGTCGCTGCGGATGGTTAGCTCGGAACGGACGATGCACAGCCGGAGCCCCCTTTCCTGCACAAGCGCGACGAAGTCTCCAGCGAGCGGCTCAAAGATTTCGTACAGCGAAAACTCGCTCACGGATGGACGCAGGTTTCCGGATTCCAGCCTATTCACGTCTAGCAGGCTCGATAGGATGCTGCCCATGGTGTCCAGCGATTGCCCGATTCCAGCGACAAGTTTGCGTGCCTCGCCGCATGGGTGGTGAGGCTCAAGCGCCGCCTGGAGGAATTGCAGGGTCTGCAATGGCTGACGCAAGTCGTGACTTGCGGCGGCAAGAAAGCTCGATTTGGCGCGATCGGCCATTTCTGCCGCTTTCCACGCGAGCGAAAGCTCCTCATCAAAACGTTTGCGCTGGGTTACATCCGTCATGAGCCCATTGACGCGGGCAGGTTTGCCGGCCGAATCGAACTGGACGATCGCAATCTTTTCCAGCCAGACTTCACGATCATCCGGCCGCCGGTAGCGGAATGTGATCGAAGTCGAGGACTGGTCCGGACGAGCACCTTCGAGGCAGGATACCAGCCGCGGCTGGTCTTCGGGATGTATATGTTGCCGCCATTCAGTCTCGCGAAGAGCTTTTTGCGGGTTGAGACCGAGGATCCCGGTTGCATTTTGGCTAAAGCGCATTTCGTCGGCAGGCACGTCCCAATCGAAGGCTATAACTCTCCCGGCCCACAGCGCCTCCTGCAATCGGTCCTCGTGCAGCTTCCGCTCGCTAAACAGGGCCGCAAGAACCAGCGAGCCCAGTGAGACCGCAAGGATGGTAGCTTGGGCCCCCAGCACGCGCTCTGCGACCGAGAGGTGCAAGTCCCCAAAAATGCCGATCGCGAAGATTGTCGTCCAGACGATCGTGATCGCTACGATGAACGTGGCTATCGCGGTAAACGCTGGACGCAGGCGAGCTGCGATCCAGAGCAGAAGCGGGCAAAGCGCGCCAATCGCCAGCTCCGCGGTCCAGGGCTGATTGGGCAGAAAAACCAGCAACGCGCATACCAGGGACACCACGGCAAGCGCCAAAACGCCCTCGGCGATCTCGCGCCGCGGCGGGGAGTTGCGCGCCAACGACGCCAGCCCAATCGCGAGGGGCGCCACCGCAATGATCCCGAGCGCGTCAGATGAGAACCAGTGAAGCCAGATCACCAGCGGGGACGCGGCCGACCCCTGAAACAGTACAAAGCCTAGCGTACCCGCAATGCCGGAGAGGCTTGTTCCAACAACAGTCGCGGCAAATAGTGCCAGTACCCTCCGCAGTTCGTTCAACTCGAATGGAGAGCCACAAAAACGGAGGACCAGGCCCGCGACAATGACGGCCTCACCCGCGTTCGCGACAGCAGAGAAAACCGAGTTCCCGATGTTGCGATCGCCCAGCAAATTGGCTGCGATCGTTGCTGCTACCACCCCGACGACGACAGTCCACCGAGCCGCAGGACCAAGGGCGATCAAAATCCCCGAAGCCACTCCTGCGGCGGGCCAGAATACGGCAACACCATCGACCGGTTCCAGCAATGCAAGGCTTAGCCGCGCGGTGACAAAATAGCAAAGGGCCACTCCGATGGCCGAAATAAATTCTGTCCCGCTTACGAGCGGGTGACGAGCCAAAATCACCGTCTGTTTTGCGCCAGTGCCCAGTGTACCCTCCACGCCACAATCTCGGGATCACCTCATGTCCAAGCTTGACACAATTGCCGCCACAACGGCAGCGCCTAGCACGATGCCGCAGATCAATTGGTAAGCATTACTGATGAAACTGCCCTGTGCGTCATTTATGGCCGTAAGGAGGATTGGTGAAATCCGGTTAGCGTCCCATGGGCAATCAAACTCCGAACGCTGTTGAAGGAATTACCTAGATCCTCAGTCGGCTACCCGCGCCCCAAAATGCCAACCGGCTCGGCAAGGAACACAAGTTCTGCCAAGGGCGTTACTGCCAGCGGTGATGTACAGCCACTGATCGGGATATTCACGAATCCAGCTATCAATCACCTAATCGGGCTTCTAGTCTTCTTACTTCCGAAATGGGTCCAAACCCGGAAGTAGTCGGCTGGCGCTGCATGTCCGTTTTACCCCGAGAGCTGACGTCGTAGGCCGTCGGCTTTGGTCCGTTTCGTGCCACGAACGCACTATGCGACCTTGTGGTTCACCCTAGCGTCTGCAAAGCAGCGCCCAGGGATATCAGTTGGCTGCTTACAATCGGTTTCGAATTTCGGATTTGGCCTGATTTGTGCTGGCATCAGTATAGGTGCTTTGTCATTAACGTGAGGCGTTTGCCTAACTGGCAGTCTGTCACTCTTAATCGAACGATCGACGGTCTGCTGAGTGATTATTCCAGTCGTACCGGTATCGGGCTGGAAGCGTGCTGCTGTACTCGAAGGAATGACCTGATGCACCGCCACTGAACTAGTAATGCCCACGAGATAGGTGAGCGAATGCAACGTGAGTGTCTTGATAAGCATGCCGATACACTTCAGTTAAGTCAGTTTGCGCTGCCAGGCAGGCATTGAGGTTTTTCGGTTTGACTTATCTACTCAGCGCATACGAAACGCGGCGACGCATGCGCTGCAAAGATGATAGCGCTAAGGAAAACAAGGGACACCGTCACGACCTCGATCATCGTACTGCTCGCTTTTGCGCGCCCGCCCGAGGGATGATTTATCCCAGCACTGAGTTTAGGATAGATGCTGTGGTCATGAACATTGTTCTGATGGGCATTGTCCCAATGGACTCCGTTCGGTGGCAAGGGCCTGACGTACCTGTGCCTGGCGAAGGCGCGGTTTTCGATGCGTCGTTACGACGAAGCCTAGCGGAATGGGTTTAGGCCTCACCATTTGCAAAATGATACTCGAGCGACACAACGGGCAGATTTCGATCGCGCAAGTTCACCTCACGGCTTGGCGTTTCGCGTGGTCCTGCCTGCTTCTCCCTACTATGCCCATCCACGGGACGATGTCCGGTCAAAAAGGGAAGTCGGGCGACGCGATCGCGACTTACCGATTTTCCCTGAAAGCAGACAAGCGGAGATCGCGAGAGATCCGAAAAATGCCAGCAAGCCACGTTGCCACTCACCTATCCGCCAGACACGCCCAGCGGCGGCGGCCGTTCTACGGGTCGACGCGCTCCCAATCCAGAAAATCGATCTGGTCGAACGCGCGTCGCGGCTCATTGAGGAACAACACGAGCCGCAGGCCATCTGTCAAATAGTGCTCGCCAGTGAGATTTACCCGCGGATCGGGCATGGACGACACGCCTGCGCCTCGGACAAACCCAAAGCGTGAAACAGCCCCGGACAGGAGCAAGTCCTGCATCAGATAGAAGCGGTCCTGATCCACTTCCGGGCTGATAAGATGGGTCGTCAGATACCAGGATTGTGTGGTCAGCTTGATGCCGATGTCGCGGCTGATTTGGCCAACCCACACCTGAAGTCCGTCAATGGTGAACGGTGCCAGCCAGAGCCGTAAATGATTGCGCAGGCTGACGGTGTCGCGCGCTTTCTGCAGCGCGACGTCCTGCTGGCGCCCGAAAACATATAGCGGGCTGACCGGTGCGTTGAAATATTCGCCGCCAAATAAGAAGGCCCGAATAGTTCGGTAAACGCTGTGGAGATCGAACGGCTCGTCAAGCCTCCAGCCTCGCTCGATGAAGGCAAATAGCGCGTCAATGCCGCGCCCAACGACTACGATATTGAGCAGATCGCCGTTGGTATTAGCGGCCTTGTTGGTCGTGCAACAGCGCAACTGGGCCAGCTTCTCGCGCAGTGTCGCGAGATCGACGGCCTCGATTGTACCAGGCGGATAAATGGTTCCAAAGTCGATTTTCTGGATCGCGTATGAACGGCCGCCGACCGGCAGCACGAACCTGAACCGAAGCATCTGCCTATCGGTCTCGAAAGCGACCTCAAGCAGCTTCAAACCGCCTTCACGGTGCGTGAAGACGAACCCGGCAGCGGTCTGTTTTTGCGGGATCACATCCGGCACGGAGGTTCGCGCCACCACCGCTGCGATCGATGCATTGGTACTGCCCGACCACCACCAGACGCGAAGTAACCGTTCGACTTCCGGTGCCGAGAAATAATTCGGGTCGGTGACGATCGGCAGAAAGCGCAGCCGCAAATCGCCGGCGTTATCTACGCTCAGCCAAACGACCTGGATGCCATGGTCAGCCAGTGATGCGCCGAAATATCGATCACTTTCGTCGTCGGTCAGCACCGCGGCGCGAACGGTGACCGCGCCCTGCTGGCGAACCTCCGCGCGGGACATAAAGGGCTGCTCCGCTGTCAGGTCCGGGTCAGCGCCGCTGGAACGATTGAACGCGGCAAACAGTACAAGCAGCACCAAAGTTATGAACGGCCCGCGCAAGCTTTTCGTCATGTGTCAATCCGATGCGGCCCATTTAGGCCAACACAGATTCGGAATATCGCAGTGTGCTCCCATTGATCCAGGTCAAACTGGTCGCGCGCAAGAGTCTGCCTAGGTCGTAACCGGACTGTAGTCAGACGTCCGCCCTATAGCCGCTTTGGTTATTAGGCTCGCGGCGCGACGACTAGTGTGCTGTAGCCGGTCCGCGGGACCTGAATGCCGATGCACAGGAGAATCGATGGCTGGACGGATCGCGGCGCGCGTCTGCCTGTGCGTCGGCGCGACCTTGCCCGGTGGGTTATGCAGCCCTGCCGCGTCGGGCTTCTGTACGACCGTTTAAAGCGGTGGAACTTATCTTTTAGAAAGCGCGGTTGACCTATGTGCCGTCGCGCCGGTTCCGATGCGTGCCGGCTCCGCGGGCCACGGTAGGCTCCGTGAACGCGATGCAGAAGAATTGGCGATGACAACAATATAGCGGGTCGCCAGACTAGGAGGCGTACCGGATGCCGCCAAGGGCTCGTGACCCGCGAAACAAGCCTTTACCGCCGCACCCCAACGCGATTGACGCCACCATTCATGTTGCCACCGGCATTATGACGGACCGCAGCGCGCGCCACCGGACGAGGCCTAAGCACGACGCCTGCCCTTGCGACGCAATGGGCGGGATAACCGACGTATTCGCAGTATATGACCGCCTTGGCTGGCGCTGGATTGAGAGTGAGACCTGCAAGGCCCAACAGGGCGCTAGCAGCAATCCCGGCAACAGTCGCTGACTTGATCGGAAGACGCTTCCTTGGATGCATGGCGGAACCTCGCTCTTCGCGCTTGCGGAACTGAAAGGTGACAGGAGCCGCCTCAGGTGCGGCTAAACATAGCGTGAGCGCCAAAGGATCGCTGATGTTGACCTAGATCAACGGAGGGTCTGCCTAGCGCCAAGCCATGAGACCGAGCGCCCGCTTAGGGGCCAAAAGGCGAAATACTCGCCAAGAGCACACGGTTTCTGCTTTGCCACTGACAGCGGACATTGCGCACTGGCGCCCTTATGGCCCTTTCGTGCCCAGCAGCTGACCTGTCGGAGCAGCCGCTTACCGTGCAAACCGGACATTATTCCCGTGCCATTCTCTGCTCGGGCCATCTCGGAGATCGTTAGCGGGTCGTTCGGGCCGCTCTTCAAAGTAAACCCCAGCGTCAGGGACGTTCACGAGAGCCCCACGCATTGCCAACCTCTGGGTCCAGGCGACCCGCAGCTACGGACGGAGAAAGCTCGGCAGCAGTTGCGTGACCAATGTCAACCGTAAGGATACATTATTGCCAGCCCGGAACACCCCGCATGTCCAGCAGGTGGTGGGCGATGCCCTTGTGGCAGTCGATGCAGGTCTTCTCGCCCGTGAACAGATAACGCTGATGCGCGACCGCGGCGCGTGGCCACTGCTTTTTGATGTCCATGGATTTTGCGCTATGGCAGTTGCGGCATTCCAGAGAACCATTGGCTTTGAAGCGTGCCCATTCATGTTCAGCCGAGTTGGTTGTTCGTCATCTGCTGGCCACGGCATGCATTTCATAAGTCGCCGCTCGGCAAAGTTACCCTAAGAACCGCGCCGTAAGGTTTGTTGGGAGATGCCTCAAGACTTCCGCCATGGGCCTCCACGATCACGCGACAAATGGTAAGACCTACTCCAGTCCCGGTCGGCTTGGTTGTAAAGAACGGTTCGAAAATATGATTGGTGTTCCCACCCTCAATTCCAGTGCCGGAGTCTTCCACGGCGATCACAATCTCGGAAGACTCCTGAATGAGAACGGAACGAATATGCAGGTTGCGGTCACGATCGGTGACTAAACTCATTGCTTCAATCGCGTTCGAAATCAAATTCAGAAAGACCTGCTGCAGTTGACCTCGGCCGCCCACAGTTGGGGGAGGTTATTTCTCAAATCAGTTGTGACTGAAATTCGCTGCGTCCTTACATCGAGATCGATCATTGTGAGTGTCTCTCGAATTAGCTCGTTTGCATCTAGCAAGATTTGCCCGTGGGCGCCCTTCTGAAACATGGAACGGATGCCGCTGATCACAGCGCTCGCACGGCGACTGTCATCGACCACGCAACGCAACGCGTCACGTGCCTCGCCAAGGTTGGATGTTGCCCCACTCAAACATTGCAAAGCCGATTCGCCATTGAGGACGATTGATGCCAGAGGTTGCCTGATCTCGTGCGCGATTGAAGCGGCCATCGCGTCCATAGCAATCTGCCGCCACGGCGTTCGTTGCGCTGCCTCATGATTGATCGTGCGAGGCTTGCGTAAAGTATGAGCGTCTCGGAAAGCAAAACCAGCAAGACAACAAACGTTGCGGCGATACCAAAGCTGCGGCCAGCATACCAACCAAGTTGGTATCGAGCGCCAACAAAGAGGGTGGCGGTTGCAGTTTCAAGCAACCACGCGCAGCACACGACCATAAGCCATAGATCGAGCACAGAGCGCCGCGTAATCCATAACAGCGCCAGCGCGCCGCCCGCCAGCACCATGATCAAACCACTAAGCGAAGAAGCGAGACTTTGGTTCAAGTGAATGCCGTCAGGCAGGACTATTCTTGCAGCAACCGTTCTCCTGCGATCATAATCCAGTCAGCCCGCACACCGCCGCGGTAGCGACAGCTATACTTGAGACCGACGGCTGCGATGGGAGAGCGCCGAGGTTCGCTTGGTTTGCTATCCGAATTTTTTAGGAGAACCGCAACAATCAGAATTAGTGGTGACCCTATGTGCCAGGAAGTATAGAGCCATGCCGTGGTCTGTAACCCAGGGCCGAGAAGACCGTTGGGCGCGAATAATCCTGGAAATGTGAGCGCCCACGGAATGACTATTAATGACGTAAACAAATACCCGCTGGCAAGCACCAACAGTGTTCTCCGGCGCTCAATGCTGTACTGAGAAAACAACAAAATAGCGGTAATGAGATCGTTGATAAGGGTTGTGGTTGCATGGATGGAATGAAGGCGTCAACGCGCGGGAGCTGAACATTCACGTACCTCAGCGTGACGACGAATAAGACGAGCATGGTCACGACGATGCCGCATGCCAATCGAGTTCAGCAGCTGGGATGGCGGCAGAGTTGCCAAAAGTAGTGGCCGTTGATCGAGCGCTTCGTGCACCACCGCCGAAATATCCCTTGCGTGACTAATCGATGTAGCATGAGACGACGCCATGGTGAAGCAAGGACCTGGGCCCGCCCGCCCGTCACAGGAAGCCGTATACGTCGTGCCGCGCGCTGAAAGCTCTATAGGGGGCGGGCGGGTATCGCCGCCAATGAGCGCCATTTCCAGACGCTCGATCAGGCTTTCGCCATTGAGTGTTTGCTCAGAAATCCGTACGCATCTCGTCAGATTGACCTTCGCCGGATGACCAGGGCCTTAGTATGCCGAACTGTCATGTCCGGTCTGGGTCCAACTTGGAAGTCGGCGCTCGTAACCGCCATGTCCGCTATCTCCCCGACAGTGACCAAACTGCGGACATCGCGAGAGGCCCGTTTCGG
>CAWHRA010000038.1:0-43629 GCA_963831585.1 uncultured Alphaproteobacteria bacterium
GGGCGAAGTGATGGACTCGAAAATAGGCCCCGTCCGCGCCCAATTCCTCGGCGGCAACAGCCAGGTCGATGGACTGCAGGAGCGTGTCCGCGGCCGAGCGGGTCTGTGATTGCGACGAGGGCGTCCAGTGCCCGAACGAGAGAAAGCCGATTTTCTTCATGCGGGCGATCTATTGCCATGAGGGTGGGTTTGCGATCGCCGCGGAGGCTATGCCGGCAGCTTCCGAAGCGCAACGCCTGGCCGCAGCAACGCGGCAGTTCATCGTGCAACGCTAGCTCGGCCGTTCCATAAATTCAGCGCAACCCGACGACACGTCGGGCCTTGTTAACCTCGGCGTTGCAGAGCGCAACGTTATCGGAGGCATTGGCGGCGCGAGCGCGGTCAAGCGCATCGAGGGCGCGCTGCACGCGCGATCCGCCGCCGGCGCCTTCGGCGGCCGCGATCGATCGCGGGGTTGGTTGATAGCCGCGCATCGCATCGATGCTTTCCGGCCTCCAGGCGCTTTGCCCGGCGCGCTTGGCGATAATGGCATCAATTCGGGCCTGAGTGCGATCAATCGAATCCTGGCAGGGGCCGGCCTCGCTCGGCGAAATCGTCAGAAACAGGATGATGATGGCGGCACCAGATCGCGCGGCCATTGTCATGGGTTCGCCTCCCTTTGCGTCCGGCAGCAAACGCTCGATAGATTGGTGCCGGTATTGACCGCAAATGTCTTTCGCAAATGAACGCATCGGCATCGCGAGGGGTCGTGCGCGGACCGGCATCGAGGCGCACGCGCTTGAACCCCCGCTCGATTCTGGAAATTTGTCGGGCCATTTTGAAAGACCTGCTTCAACGCGGCAGGTACGAGTTCCATCGCAAGCCGACTTCTTGACGGAGTGAACTCCATTGTCGCCGCCTAACGAGGCCAGTGAAGCCGCTCGGCCTCGAGTGTTGGACTGCATCCGCTTCCCGGCGAGTTGTCGTCGATGCGGCCGGATCGTTCGTCAAGACCCCCGCAACATCGCAACCTGTGATTCCCCTCGCCAGCAATGGGAGCGGGGTTTCCGAAGAGAAATGATCTATGTCGCACCATCTGGACTTACCGATAGCCCGGCAGGACGTCAGGCTGGACATCACCGACCTGTACCTCTTCCGCGGGGAGGTTGGCACGGTGTTCGTGATCAATGTCTGCCATTCGATCGCCGGCGCCGTGCCCAATCCCGGCTTTCATCCCGAGGGGATGTACGAATTCAAGGTCGACCTCAACGGCGATTCCATCGAGGAAATCACCTATCGCATCAAATTCGATGAGCGCGACGTGGGCGGAGGACAGCGGCTGACCCTGCATCGGATCGATGGAGCGCAAGCCGCAGATCCGCACGCGTCGGGTACGCTGCTGCTGAAGGGGGCGACCGGAGAGACATCCTCCAGCGCAGCCGGCCTTCGTATCTGGGCGGGAAGGGCGGGAGATCCGTTCTGGATCGAACCCGACGTGCTGCATGCGGTCGGCCACGCGCTGCAGGACGGAACGACCGTCAACTTGAAAGGCTGGGATCCGTCGCGGGCAAAGAACCTGTTCGCGGGCCATAGCGTCTATTCCTTGGTTCTCGAAATCCCGGACCAGGAATTGGTCGGAAGCGGGAAGGCGGGACAGAAAATCGGCGTCTGGGCCGTGGCTTCGCTGGCCACCGACGCCGGCGGGTGGCGATCGATCAACCGGATCGGCCTTCCGATGATCCATCCGCTGTTCACCCAGTACAATGAAGACCTCGGCAACCGCTTGAACGCCGGAAGGCCGGCGGACGATTTCGCGACCTTCGGCGAAGCCGCCATCAAGTCGATCGCCGGCGCGGTGAGAGCCGTCGGCACCGCGCAGGATCCGGAAAGCTATGCGGCGAAGGTGGCGCACCGGTTCTTTCCGAACATGCTGCCCTACACGGTTGGGACACCGGCGGTGTTTGGTTTCGGCGACTGGAACGGCCGATCGCTGATCGATAACGCACCGGACGTCATGTTTTCGATCGCGACCAACAGCCCCGTACGCCTCGGCATCGGCAAGGAATTGGTCACGTCCAGGCCCTCGAAATCATTCCCCTACGTTCCGGGCGTACCGGCTTCGCTGCCCGAACGCGTGGCCGTTCCCGGGCCGTCTTGAAGGGCTCGGGAAGCAAGATCTTTCCGGATTTGTCAGGAAACGGGATGCGGCTCGCTGACTCCCACGGCTACGATGGCATCGATCGTCGATGCCATCGCGCGCTGGATCGAAGCCATCGCCTGGGAGCCTAGCTGACGCGCCGCTCCCGGTTTTCCCAGAACGGCTTGCGCAGTTCGCGCTTGAGCACCTTGCCGGCGCCCGAGAGCGGCAGCGGGCTTTCCCTGAGATCCACGCTGCGCGGGCATTTGTATCCGGCGATCAGCGTCTTGCAGAACTCGATCAGCTCATTGGCCGTGACCTGCGCGCCGCTCTTGAGCACGACCACGGCATGGACCTGTTCGCCCCAGCGCTCGTCCGGGATGCCGACGACGGCGCATTGCGCCACGGCGGGATGCTGGGCGAGGGCGTTCTCGACCTCGACCGAATACACGTTTTCGCCGCCGGAAATGATCATGTCCTTGACGCGGTCGACGACGAAAACGAAGCCGTGCTCGTCCATGTAGCCCCCGTCGCCGGTGTGCATCCAACCGTCGATCACCGCGCGCGCGGTCTCCTCCGGCCGCTCCCAATAGCCCATCATGACATTGTCGCCTCGCACGACGATTTCGCCGACGGTGCCGAAGGTGACCGGCTTGTCGTCGGTGTCGACGATGCGCACCTCGCAGCCGAGCGTGGCGCGGCCGGCGGCGCGGTGCCGGCCCCTGGCGCGGGCGTCGCCGATGTGCTCTTTCCAGTGGAGCAAGGTCGCGATCGGCGACAATTCGGTCATGCCGTAGGCTTGCGTGAATTGCGCGTTCGGCAGCGCCTTCGTGGCCCGGTCGAGCACGGCCTCGCTGATCGGCGAAGCGCCATAGACGAGATTTTTCAGCGACGACATGTCGTGGGAGGGAAGCGCGGGGTGATCGACCAGCATCTGGATCATGGTCGGCACCAGCAGCACGTCGGTGACGCGCTCGCTCTCGACCGCGGCCATCACGCCCTCCGGTGTGAACGACTGGATCATGACGTTCGAACCGCCGCTGAGCAACAGCGAGTACATCGCCGCGCCGTTGGCGAGATGGAACATCGGGGCGGCGTGGAGATAGGTGGCCGTCGATGGAAACAGGCCCTCGCCCAGCGCGTTCAGCGCATTTGCCATCAGATTGCCGTGGCTGAGCATGACGCCCTTCGAGCGGCCGGTCGTGCCACCGGTGTAGAAGATTCCGGCGAGATCCGCCGCTACGCGCATCGCATCGGGGATCGGCGTGCTTCGCGCCACTAGCGCCTCGTAGTTCTCCATTCCGGCCGGCGCGTCGCCGTCGTCGGCATAGACCAGCTTCAGGCCAGGAAGCGCTTTCGCCAGTTCAGCGCCGGTCGCTGAAAACGCCCTGTCGACGACCAGGACGTTGGCGCGGCAATCGCGCATGGCGTCCTCGTTTTCGAGCGGGCTCCATCGGATGTTGAGCGGCACGATCACCGCGCCGGCCCAGGCGGTGGCGAGATAAAGTTCGAGATAGCGATCGGAATTGAGCGACAGGATCGCGACGCGGTCGCTCGCGTTGGCGCCGGGCGCGCGGAGCCCGCCAGCCAGGCGCGCGACCCGTTCGCCGACCTCCCGCCAATTCCGGCGCCGGGTGCCGAACACCGTCGCGAGGCCGTTGGGATTGATCTGCAATGCTCGCCGCAATCCATGAGTTGTATTCACCGTGTTCCTCCGCTTGATTTTCTGCGCTTCGCGGGCGTTGAGGCCGCCCGTCTTCTTGCTGGTTTGGCAGCCAACCCCTCGGTCAGCCGTTCCGTGAATTCGCTGGCGATGGTCTCGGCCGACATCGCGCCGTCGCGCCGAAACCAGTGGCCGATCCAGTTCAGCGATCCCGCGATGACGAACGCGGTCAGCTTCGGATCGCACGGCCTGATCGAGCCGTCCGCGATCCCGTCGGCGATGTATTTCCGGTACGTGCGGTCGATGCTGCGCTTGGCCGCGCGGACGACCTTGCTGTTCTTTTCGGTCAGGTCCCGTGGATCGAATTGCACCAGGCTCGCGCCGTAGTCGGTGGTCATCACTTCGGCATAGGCGCGGACCAGCTTGCGTAGTTTCAAAAGCCCACTGCCGCCGGCGGCGTCGATCCCGGCGATGAAGTCGTCGACCTGCTCCTGTCCCAGCGCCCAGCATTCGAACAGGATGTCTTCCTTGCCGCGAAAGTAATTGTAGAGCGCGGGCTTGGTGATGTTCAGCCGATCGGCGACCTCGTTCAGTGTCGCGCGGTGATAGCCCTGCTCGAGAAACAGATGCACGGCGGTGCGCAACACCGCGTCGCGCTTCTCGTCGCGGGCGCGGCGGCGGCTTTCGAACGGCATCCAGGGAGAGGAATTGGAAGAGGGGCCGCGCGCGTCCATGTCGATTTCCCGTTCCTCCCGCATTGACTTGGGTGTGGTCAGCCGTATATTACCCACTGGTAATAAAAAGTCCAATGGGTAATTTACGGAGGATCGGATGTCTCGCGTTTATGTGGCCGGCGTCGGCATGATCCCGTTCGTCAAGCCCGGCGCCAACGAGCCGTATCATGTGATGGGCGCGACCGCGACGAAGCTGGCGCTCGAGGATGCCGGCATCGATTACGGCAGGGTTCAGCAGGCCTATGTCGGCTATGTCTACGGCGATTTTACCTGCGGGCAGCGCGCGCTGTATCCGGTCGGAATGACCGGCATCCCGATCGTCAACGTCAACAACAACTGCTCGACCGGCTCGACCGCACTGTTCCTTGCCCGCCAGGCCATCGAATCCGGCGCGGCCGATTGCGTGCTGGCGCTCGGCTTCGAGCAGATGAAGCCCGGCGCGCTGGGCTCGGTGTTCACCGACCGGCCGAGCGCGTTCGACGAATTCGACGCGGCGGCCGGGAAACTGATTGACGCTCCCGGTGTGCCGCTGGCGCTGCGCTATTTCGGCGGCTCCGGCCTCAGCCACATGAAGAAATACGGTACGCCGCTGGAGGCCTTCGCCAAGGTCCGCGCCAAGGCGAGCCGTCATGCCAAGAACAATCCGCTGGCGCTGTTCCGGAAAGAGGTCACCGCCGACGACGTCATGAAGGATCAGGTGATCTGGCCGGGCGTGATGACGCGGCTGATGGCGTGCCCGCCGACCTGCGGCGGCGCCGCCGCGGTGCTGGTGTCGGAGAAATTCGCCAGCCAGCACGGCCTGCGCAACGATGTCCGGATCGCCGCCCAGGCGATGACCACCGACACCGCCTCGACATTCGGCGCCGGCGACATGATGCAGGTGGTCGGCTACGACATGGCGCGCGACGCCGCGAAGCGCGTCTACGAGACCGCCGGCATTGGTCCAGATGATCTCGACGTGGTCGAGCTGCATGATTGCTTCGCCCAGAACGAATTGATCACCTACGAGGCGCTGGGACTGTGTCCGGAGGGCGGCGCGGATCGCTTCATCAGCGATGAGGCGGCCGCGCGCGCCGCGGGCTATTCGGCAAGGCCGATACCGCCGACCTACCTGTTCTGCCTCGAACTGATGGATGCCGAACGCCCGTTCGAGTTCCTCACCGAGTTGAACATCGATCTCGCCCGCGTGCTGCACGGCGAGCAGCGCTTCACCTATCACGCGTCCGTGGTGGTCGGCGACACCCTGACGTTCAAGTCGCGCGTCACCGGCGTTGCCGACAAGAAGGGCGGCGCGATGACCATGGTGATCGTGGAAACCGAGGTCACCAACCAGCATGGCGCCCACGTCGCCGATACCGCGCGCACTATCGTCGTGCGGAATTAGGGGCCGCATGAGCGAAATGGTGACTGATCATCCGGCGGTCGGCGAGCGCATCGTTCACAAGACGTTCCCGCCGATCACGCGTCACACGCTGGCGCTCTATTGCGGCGCCTCGGGCGACCACAATCCGATCCATGTCGACATCGACTTCGCCAGGGCCGCCGGCTTTCCGGACGTCTTCTCGCACGGCATGCTGGTGATGGCCTATCTCGGCCAGGCCCTGACCGATGCGGTCGCGCCTTCCCGCATTCGTTCGTTCTCGACGCGTTTTGCGGCGATCACCCAGCTCGGCGCGCGCCTGACCTGCGAGGGTCACGTGGCCGAATTGATCGACCACAAGGGCGAAAGGCGGGCGAAACTCGCGCTGACGACCAAGGACGAGAACGGCGAAATAAAACTCGCCGGCGAAGCCATCATCGCTCTCTGATCGGGAAAAACAAATGTCGAAACTCAAGGCAAAAGTCGCGCTCGCCACGGGATCGGGCCGCGGTATCGGTCGCGCCATCGCGCTGAAGCTCGCAAGCGAGCGCGCGCGCGTCGTGGTCAACGATCTCGATGCCGCGCCGGGCGACGCCGTCGCCGCCGAGATCAAGGCGGCCGGCGGCGAGGCGGTCGCGGTCAACGGCAGCGTTTCCGAACCAGGCTTTGCCGACCGCTTTGTCGGCGCCGCCATGGAAAAATTCGGCGGCCTCGACATCATCGTCAACAAAGCCGGCTACACTTGGGATTCGACAATCCGGAAGATGACCGACGAGCAGTTCCAGGCGATGCTCGACGTGCATCTGGTGGCGCCGTTTCGGATCCTGCGCGCCGCCGCCGAGCCGATCCGGATCATGGCGAAAAAGGAAGCCGAGGCCGGCCGCGAGGTATTTCGCAAGGTCGTCAACATTTCCTCGATCGCCGGCCTCTACGGCAATGCCGGGCAGGCGAGCTACTTGCTTTCGGCGATGGCTCAGTTGCCGCCCGTCCCCATCCACTCCCGCAACAAGCTGGCGACAGCCTCCGGTTTCTCGATCGGAGGCAGGTGGCCACAGTCAGGAATAATGTGGAGCTGGGCATTGCGTATACCGTCTCGGATCATCTCGGACAGCGCCAAGGGCGTCATCACGTCTTGCGCCCCAACCATTACGATCGTGGGAACCTCGATAGTTGGGAGAATTTGGCGTTGATCGGCCCTGTTCATGACGGCCTCATTTTGGCGAGCGTAGGCTTTGGCACCTACCCGCACCGACATTTCGACCAAGGCGTCGCGCACTTCGACAGACGCGGCCGGGTGAACGAGGTATTTCAAGCTTCCCGTAGCGAGCGCCTCGAAATTATCGCTCGACAATACCGCGGCATTGGCACTGCGCCGCTGAGACGCCTGTTCCGGCGTGTCAGGGCATGGGTTGGTGTCCAGAAGCGCCAGGCGCACCACGCGTTCGGGAGCAGATCGCATGATTTCAAGAGCCACCATTCCGCCCATCGACACACCCGCAAGTGAGAAGCTCTCAGGGGCCTGCCTCAAGATACGCTCGGCCATGCCAGGCAAGCTATCATCCGACAACGTATCGCCGACCGTACACTCGGCCGAAAGGCCGAGGGCCTTGATCGTCGGTCGCCACACCGCAAAGTCGCTACCGAGCCCCGGTATCAAAATCAAAGGTGTCATACCCTCTCCAGAATCGTGAATGGCAGGCGTGCGATGTCACCTCGATCAGCGGCCTGGTTCATATCAGGCCAAGCTCGAGATGTCGCCAATTACACCGGCGCGGCTTATGAAGGAAGACCTGATGGCCGCCCATTCATTCCTGTGATCTACCAAGCACGGCTGTAGGAGCGCCAAAGAAACGCAACTCCTCCGGCAAAGTAGAACGCGTCAAAAGCAGCATGGGTAATGATTGGCGCGGCCAGGTTTCGCGCATACATAAAAATCATCGAAAGCACCAGACCAGCAAGCATGGCAAAAACCACTGCACCGGCACCGTACGACCAATGGATCCCGCCGAAGATCAATGTCGATACGATGATTGCCCTCGCTGGTGACAGGCCTCGCAACAGAAGCAGATTAATAAGATAGAAGCGAAAAACGGCTTCCTCGCTTAGCCCGACAAAGGCCATTCCAATTGTACCGTCAAAGTATTCGAGCACAGAATTGGTTGGTAAAGGAAAGCTTGTTGCTCGCCAGCCATGAGCGTTCAGGTATCGGACAAACGTCATGCCGACGACGTTGGAGCCGATCAGAGTGATCGTTCCAATGAGAGCCATCAGAAGTTCTTTTGTAGACGGCGCGGCAAGGCGCCAAGGTATCGGCCACAAAGTTGGCTCGCTACGTAACAGCAGGTAGAGCAACACGAGACTAATTGTCCGGCATGCATAGTCCGTGACAACAAAGATCGGGTAGCCCGGAAAATAGATGTAAATGAGCTTGTTGAAAAAATATGGACCAACAATAACAAGTGCGGGCAGCAAGGCATCCGGCCGCCACCATTCATAGCTGCGTCCGCTCGTCATCAAGTTGCCCCGCCAATTTAGCGTCAGACGGGGATTATGCCTCAGGCGAGCCACCCTCGATAGTCGTCCCCGTTCTCGGAACGGGGTTGATGATCGGGAGCGGGCGTCAATTCCGTCTCTGGCGCTTTCGGAAGTGCCGCAATGCCCGGCTTGAGTCGGGATTGCGAACCAAGGCGGACGTCCGTCCGCCACTTCGAGTTTATGGGCTCACGCCCGAATTACACCGGCGGACTGGCCATCGCCTCCTCCCGCCCGAGCTTCCGCTCGCGCAGGAAGATGTAGAGCCCGGCGGCGATAATGATGGCCGCGCCCAGAATCGTCGCCGGCTGCGGCACGTCGCCGAAGACGAAATAGCCGAACATGACAGCCCAGACGATCATCGAATATTGATAGGGCACCACGACGCTGGCCGGCGCGAGCTTCAGCGAACGGTTGACGCACAACAGCGCGCACACCGAAATGCACCCCGCCGCGGCGAACAGGCCGAGGCTGCCGATGCCGGGCGTGACCCAGCCGAACGGCGACATCAGCGCGCCGAGCGCGAAGGTGCCCATGAATTGCGAGGACGCCAGCACGATATCCGGCGTTGCCCGCAACGAGCGCGTGATCAGCATCAGGACGGCAAACGACAGGCTGCCGCCGAGCGCGATCATTGCCGGCCAGCTGACGGTTTGCGCCGATGGATGCAGCGCGATCAGCACGCCGCCGAATCCGATCAGCACCGCGCTCCAGCGCCGCCAGCCGACGTGCTCGCGCAGCACGAGCGCCGACAGCGCGGTGACGAAAATCGGACACGCCAGGTAATAGGTGATGACGTCGGCGAGCGGCAGATAGACGGTGGCCAGAAAGAATGCCGCAACTTCAATGGTGGAGAGCACCACCCGGAGCAGTTGCAGCCACGGCCGCTCGAGACGCGTGAAAGCGGCGCTATGCCGCCAGATCATCGGCAACAGCACGATCAGCGCCGCGCAGGCACGCAGCCACAATAATTGCCCGACCGAATAAGTCGCGACCATGAACTTGCCCAGCGCGTCGCCGAACGAGAACATGAAGATCGACAGCAGCATCAGCCCGATGCCGGCCAGCCGCGCGGAACGCGCGTCGGCGGCGGTGGAGATTCTTGCCAGGATGCTCATTTGCGACTGCGGCGTTTCTTCTTCTTGGTCATGGCCGGACTTGTCCCGGGCATGACGAATTGCATGGAATCGATTGCCGCAGCAACACCCCTGCGATACGGATGGACCGTCCCATCCATCCGCAAGAGCACTTTATCATGACCGAGTTCGATCCCGCAGGCCACCGCATGGTGCCCGAACAGCGCTGGTTCGAGGATTTTGCGCTCGGCGAGCGCTTCGTGATTCCGAGCCGCACCATGACGTCGGCGGTGTTCGCCGCGTTCCAGACCGCGAGCGGCGATACCCATCCGGTACATTACGACGTCGAATATTGTCGCGCCCGCGGCATGCCTGATCTGCTCGCCCACGGTTTCCAGACCCTGATCCATACCGCGCCGGGCGCCGGATTGTTTCCCTACATGGTTGAGGAATCCCTGGTCGGCTTCCTCGAACAGTCGAGCCGGTTTCTCAAGCCGGTCTACGCCGACGACACCATCTATCCGGCGCTCGAAGTGACGGAACTGAAGCCGGGGCGGACCACCGGCGTGGTGACGCTGCGCTCCACCGTATTCAACCAGCGGCGCGAGCTGGTGCTGGAGGGGATGCAGAAATTCCTGATCCGCCGCCGGCAAGCGGGCGCGTAGCCGAAACCCGCCGCGGCCTCATCCGGGTCTTGCGGGTTTTTTGCTTGCGATAACCTTGTAGCCCGTCGACGGGATCGTCGTCTGAACCTCGCCAAAGCCCTAAAATACTGAACTTTCGTGGATATTTACCAAGCTCAGAGGTTGCCGCGCCGACCCCTCTGACATACCTATGACCCATGAAATTTCTCGACGAGGCAAAAGTCTATATCCGCTCCGGCGACGGCGGCAACGGCTGCGTGGCGTTTCGCCGCGAGAAGTATATCGAGTTCGGCGGCCCGTCCGGCGGGAATGGCGGACGCGGCGGCGACGTCGTCATCGAGGTGGTCGACGGGCTGAACACGCTGATCGACTATCGCTACCAGCAGCACTTCAAGGCCCAGAAGGGCACCAACGGCATGGGCAAGGACCGCCACGGTGCCAACGGCAAGCCGATCGTGCTCAAGGTGCCCGTGGGCACGCAGGTGTTTGACGAGGACCGCGAAACGCTGATCCACGACTTCACCACGCTCGGGGAAAAATTCGTGCTCGCCGAAGGCGGCAATGGCGGGTTCGGCAACGCGCATTTCAAGACCTCGACCAACCGCGCGCCGCGCAACGCCAATCCCGGACAGGAAGGCGAAGAGCGCTGGATCTGGCTGCGGCTGAAACTGATCGCCGACGCCGGCCTCGTCGGCCTGCCCAATGCCGGCAAATCGACGTTCCTTTCCAAGGTCAGCGCGGCGAAGCCGAAGATCGCCGACTATCCCTTCACCACGCTGCATCCGCAGCTCGGCGTGGTGAATTCCGACGGCCGTGAATTCGTGCTGGCGGATATTCCGGGCCTGATCGAGGGCGCGCATGAAGGCGCCGGCCTCGGCGACCGCTTTCTCGGCCATGTCGAGCGCTGCCGTGTGCTGCTGCATCTGGTGGACGCGACCTGCGAACATGCCGGCAAGGCCTACAAGACGGTGCGGACCGAACTCGAAGCCTATGAGGGCCATCTCGCCGACAAGATCGAGATCGTGGCGCTGAACAAGATAGACGCCGTGACGCCGGACGAGTTGAAGAAGCAGAAGGACCGACTGAAGCGCGCCGCCAAAAAGACCCCGCTGTTGATGTCGGGCGTGTCAGGCGAGGGCGTGAAGGAGGCGCTGCGTGCGCTGGTCGGGGTGATCGGCGAGGCGCCAGTGTCCGTCAAGGCCAAGGGCGCGGCGCAGGCCGAGCCGTGGTCGCCCACGACATCGCAGGGCTGATTTTTTCATTTCATTTTTGAACGAAGTGGACACCGGTTCGCGTCAAGCAAACGTGTCAAAACAAGCGATCCGGCCGGCTTGCGCTGTTTTCTTCCGGCTGCGAAACTACGCGATGCGTGGAAACCTCAGGGAGGACAATCATGATCGGTTACGTCACCGTCGGCACCAACGATCTGAACAAGGCCGGCGAGTTCTACGACAAGATTTGCGGCGAAATGGGCATGGGCCGCTTCATGGCCAATGACCGCCTCATCGCCTGGGGCGGCCCGGGCGGCGGCGCCGGTTTCGGTGTCGCGCTTCCGTTCGACGGCAAGCCGATGACGATCGGCAACGGCGTGATGGCGGCGTTCGGGGCCAAGGACAAGGCCCAGGTCGACCGAGTCTACAAGCTCGCCCTGTCGCTCGGCGGCTCCTGCGAAGGCCCTCCCGGCCAGCGCAACGAAAAATTCTACGCCGCCTATTTCCGCGACCCTGAAGGCAACAAGCTCAATGCCTTCGTGATGGGCTGAACCACGACGGTCCTCGCTCTTTCGGCGCCACTTCCATGGAAGTGGCGCCAATCGTTCCTACGAGACACCACACCCTTCGACAGCACCATGGCCCGCCCCACTCTAAAGAAATTCCGCCGCATCGTCGTCAAGGTCGGCTCGTCGCTCCTCGTCGACTCCGACGCGGGAGAGGTGCGGGCGGCGTGGCTCACGGCGCTGGCCGCCGATCTGGCCAAACTTCACGGCGAGGGCCGTGAAGTCCTGATCGTATCGTCGGGATCGATCGCGCTTGGCCGCAGCCGCCTGAAACTGCCGCGTGGCGCCCTCAAGCTCGAGGAGAGCCAGGCGGCCGCGGCAGTGGGGCAGATCGCGCTGGCGCGGACCTGGTCGGAAGTGCTGGGCCATCACGGCATCGGCGCCGGCCAGATCCTGGTGACCCTGCAGGACACCGAAGAGCGCCGCCGCTATCTCAACGCCCGTTCGACGATTGCAAAACTGCTGGAATGGCGCGCGGTGCCCGTCATCAACGAGAACGATACGGTTGCCACCAACGAGATCCGCTATGGCGACAATGACCGCCTCGCCGCGCGTGTCGCCACCATGGCGAGCGCGGACCTCTTGATCCTGCTGTCGGACATCGACGGCCTTTACACGGCGCCGCCGGGCAGCAATCCGGACGCCAAACTGATTCCGGTCGTCGACAGCGTCACCTCCGAGATCGAGGCAATGGCGGGGGCGGCGGAATCCGAGCTGTCGCGCGGCGGCATGCGCACCAAGATCGAGGCGGCCAAGATCGCAACCACCGCCGGCACCCACATGCTGATCGCATCCGGCAAGATCGAGCATCCGCTGCAGGCGATCGCCGACGGCGGGCGCTGCACCTGGTTTCTGACCCCGGCCAATCCGGTCACCGCGCGCAAACGCTGGATCGCGGGTTCGCTGGAGCCGAAGGGGACGCTAACCATCGACGCCGGCGCGGTGAGCGCGCTGCGCGCGGGCAAGAGCCTGTTGCCGGCGGGCGTGATCCGGGTCGACGGCCAGTTCGCGCGCGGCGACGCGGTGGTGGTACGCGGCCCCGACACCCATGAAATCGGCCGCGGGCTGGTCGCCTACGACGCCGACGATGCCGAGAAGATCAGGGGCCGCTCGTCGGGCGACGTGATGGCCATCCTCGGCGTCAGTGGACGCGCCGAAATGATCCATCGCGACGACCTCGTGGTCGGCCCGAGCGGCGCCTATTCGCCGGGCTAGGCCATTGGCCGAGCTGGCCGGGGGCCAAAACCCCGCCGCCGCCCGCCAGCCATGCCCCCGCCGCAGTTCGCAAAACGGCGATTTCCGTGCTAGGACATCGCCTTAACCAGGGTTGAAACCGCTTATGTCCGCGCCGCTGAAAGCCGTCGACGGCAACGCCGATTTGCCGGACCTGATGGCCGATCTCGCCATCCGCGCCCGCGCCGCCGCGCGGGTGCTGGCGCTTGCCTCCCCCGATCAGAAGAATGAGGCGCTGCGGGCGATGGAGCGCGCCATCCGCGCCAACGCCGCTGCGATCCTCGCGGCCAATGCCGAGGACGTCGCGGACGTGCGCGCCACCGGCGCGACTGCCGCCTTCATCGACCGGCTGACGCTGACGCAGGCGCGCATCGATGCGATGGCCGACGGCATCGCGACCGTGCGCGAAATCCCCGATCCGGTCGGCGTCGTGACCGAAAGCTGGCAGCGCCCGAACGGCATGGTGATCGAACGGGTGCGCGTGCCGCTCGGCGTGGTCGCCGTGATTTTCGAAAGCCGGCCCAACGTCGCGGCCGACGCCGGCGTGCTCTGCCTGAAATCCGGCAACGCGGTGATCCTGCGCGGCGGCTCCAACTCTTTCCGCTCCTGCCGCGCGATCCACAATTGCCTGGTGCAGGGCTTGCGCGAGGCCGGGCTGCCCGAAGCTTCGATCACGCTGGTGCCGACCCGGGACCGCGCGGCGGTGGGCCTGTTGCTGACCGGCCTGAACGGCGGGGTCGACGTGATCGTGCCGCGCGGCGGCAAGAGCCTCGTCGCCCGCGTCGAAGCCGAAGCGCGCGTGCCTGTGTTCGCGCACCTGGAAGGCGTCAACCACGTCTATGTCGATCATGCCGCCAATCTCGACATGGCGAAGTCGATCGTGCTCAACGCCAAGATGCGCCGCCCCGGCGTCTGCGGTGCGGCCGAAACATTGCTGGTCGATCGCGCCGGCGCGGCGGCGACGCTGAAGCCGCTGATCGAGATGCTGATCGATGCCGGCTGCGAAGTGCGCGGCGACGACGCCGTGCAGAAGACCGATCCACGGGTGAAGCCGGCGACCGACGAAGACTGGGATACCGAATATGAGGATGCGATCATCGCCGCCAAGGTCGTCGACGGCGTCGACGAGGCGATCGCCCATATTCACAATCATGGCTCGCACCATACCGACGCGATCGTGACCGAGGACGAGGCCACCGCCCGCCGGTTTCTCGGCGAAGTCGACTCAGCGATCGTACTGCACAACGCATCGACCCAGTTCGCCGACGGCGGCGAATTCGGCTTCGGCGCGGAGATCGGCATCGCCACCGGGAAATTCCACGCCCGCGGCCCGGTCGGCGCCGAGCAACTGACGAGCTTCAAATACCGCGTCCACGGCACCGGGCAGACGCGGCCGTGAACGCAACATTGCGCCCGCGGTGGTTCATTTGAGCTCAGCTTCAGTCGCGTTGCCGTCTCTCGCTCACGCCATTCCGCTCCACACCGAGGGCATGCGCATCGGTCTGCTCGGCGGCTCGTTCAATCCGCCGCATCAAGCGCATCGCGCCATCAGCCTGTTTGCAATCAAGCGGCTGAAGCTCGACCGGGTGTGGTGGCTGGTGACCCCGGGCAATCCGCTCAAGGAACACGGCGCCCTGCGCGATCTCGAGCAACGCAGCGATGCCGCGCGCCGGATGGCCCACGACCCGCGCATCGACGTCAGCTGTCTCGAATCCGTCATTGGAACCCGCTACACTGTCGACACCATAACTTATCTGCGCCGCCGCGTTTCAGGGTTGCGCCTGGTCTGGATCATGGGCGCTGACAATCTTGCGCAATTTCATCGCTGGCAGAACTGGCGGCGCATTGCGTCCGAAGTGCCGATCGCGGTGATCGACCGGCCGCCGCAAAGTTTTCGCGCGCTTGCCGCGCCCGCCGCGCAAGCGCTGGCGCGCTATCGGTTGCCTGAAAACCAGGCTGGCCGGCTCGCCGACTTCCGCGCGCCGGCCTGGGTATTTCTCACCGGCATGAAGCTCAATCTGTCGTCGACCGGGCTGCGGAACCCGGACGGCAGCTGGAAGACAAAGTGACGGAGGTGCTTCACTGGAATATTGAAACCGTTAACCCCACATGCGTAGTATAGCCCGTGGGCCTCGAGATTCGGGGCCTGCGATACAGTGAAAGGAATGGTCCCTGGCCACATCTGTATTGTCCAAGTCTGTTTTACCCACGGTTCCAAAGAAGGCTGCTGCCAAAACCACGCGTAAAACACCGACAAAAACTGCGGCCTTGAAGGCGCAACCCGACGCCGACAAGACGCTGAATATGATCCTCTCCCGCCTGGACGACATGAAGGCGGAAGAAACGGTCACCATCGACCTTCGCGGTAAATCGGCATATTCCGACTACATGATCGTCACCTCGGGCCGGGCCAACCGGCACGTCGGCGCGATCGCGGAAAATGTGGCGAAAGCCCTGAAGGAAACCGGAATCAAGAACCTCCACATCGAGGGCTTGCCCAATTGCGACTGGGTACTGATCGATTCCGGCGACGTGATCGTGCACGTATTCAGACCCGAGGTGCGCGAATTCTACAATCTCGAGAGATTGTGGACGCAGGGCCCGACGGCGGCGAAGGCGATCTGACGGACGAGCCGATGCGAATTGGCTTGAGCGCATGCTAGCTTTGCGCTCATGCGCCTCGTCGTCATTTCAATCGGCCGGCTGAAGCAGGGCCCGGAGCGGGAACTGTCCGAGCGCTACCGCGAACGGTTCGACGATATCGGCCGCAAGCTCGGCTTTCGCGGCCTCGACATTCATGAAATTCCCGAAAGCCGCGCGCGCGACGCCGCAACCCGCATGACCGAGGAAGCCGCGGCGATTTCCACCGCAATTCCGCAAAAATCCGTGCTGGTGGCGCTGGACGAGCGCGGCGACAATATCGACAGCGCGACGTTTGCCCGCCATCTTGGCCGCTGGCGGGATGAGCAGGTTGCCAACACTATTTTTGCAATCGGCGGCGCGGACGGACTTTCGCCCGATTTGCGGCGCAATGCAAAGTTGAGACTGGCGTTCGGCTCTGCGACCTGGCCGCACCAAATGGTTCGCGTCATGCTTCTGGAACAGCTCTATCGGGCCGCGACCATTTTGGCGGGGCATCCCTATCACCGCGCCTAAGCCGCGCCAGCCGCAAGCATTCAAGAGAGCTCCGACCCATTTCGATGCAGCCAGCGCCGACCACTCACTCCTACCCTGACACCACTGGCCGTGACTGGCCCGTTTCAATCCGCATCCCGCTTTCGCGGGCGCTGTTGTCCGCGGGTCTTGCAAGCCTGAGCCTGTCGCCCGCCGCCGCGCAGCTCGCAGCTCCGGCTCAGCAGGCGACCGCCGCCTCGCCCGATGCCATCAAGCAGCGCGCGCAGGAGCTGGAAGCCGCCCGCGCGCAGCAGAAGAGCGCAGCTGAAGCGCAGGAAAAGCTCAAATCCGAGATCGCGGCGGTCGGCCAGGATCGCAGCAAGTTCAATCAGCAGTTGATCGACATCGCCGCCCAGGTGCGCATCGTCGAGACCAGGATCGGCGACGCCGAAGCACGCCTGCGTCCGCTGGATATCCGCGAGCAACAAATCCGCAATTCGCTCGATTCGCGCCGTTCCGAGATGGTCGAGGTGCTGGCCGCCCTGCAACGGGCGGGACGGCGCACGCCGCCGGCCCTGCTGGTCAGGCCGGAAGACGCGCTGCAATCGCTTCGCACCGCCATGCTGCTCGGCGCCGTGGTGCCCGAACTGCGGGCCCGTGCCGAAAAACTGACCGGCGACCTGACTGAGCTGGTAACGGTTCGCAGGACCATCGCCAGCGAGCGGGACCGGCTTGCGGCGGACCGCGACAAGCTCGGCGACGACCAGACGCGGCTTGCCGCCCTCATCGACGAACGGCAGCGCCAGCAGAGTTCGATCGAAAAGGACATGGAAGCCGAAGGCGCACGCGCCATCATGCTGTCCAGGCAGGTGGATAACCTGCAAGGCCTGATCGCCAAGATGGAGCAGGACCTGACCAGCGCCGCGAAGGCGGCTCAAACCGCCAGCCTGCAGGGGGCGCCTGCCACGCTCAATGGCAGGCCGAACCTCGGGGGGCTGAAGAACCCCGCCCGGCTGAGCCCGGCCATTGCCTTTGCGTCTGCCAAAGGTTTATTCGCGTTGCCGGTTAATGGCCTCAAGATTCGCGATTTTGGCGGTTCCAATGGCGCGGGCGGCGTCGAAAAAGGCATTTCTTTGGCGACCCGGCCCGGGGCCCAGGTCACAACACCGTGTGACGGCTGGGTGGTTTACGCCGGCCCCTTCCGCAGCTACGGACAACTCTTGATCCTCAATGCCGGTGGCGGGTATCATGTGTTGATCGCCGGGATGGAGCGCATTTCGGTTAACATCGGCCAGTTTGTACTTACGGGAGAGCCGGTCGCGACCATGGGGACAACCTCCCAGGTCGCATCCATTCTCGCGGCTAATGCCAGCCAGCCCGTGCTCTATGTCGAGTTCCGTAAGGACGGCACTCCAATCGATCCAGGCCCATGGTGGGCCGCAAATGAAGGCGAAAAGGTTCGCGGATGATGCGCAAGACTTCAGTAATTCTCCTGAGCGCCGCTACCGGCGCGGCACTGACGTTGTTCGTGACCCAGCCTCGCTCCATGCTGATGGGATCGAGCGCGCGCGCCGCGACCTCGGACACCTATCGCCAGCTCAATCTGTTCGGCGACGTGTTCGAGCGGGTCCGCAGCGACTACGTCGAGAAACCCGACGACTCCAAGCTGGTCGAATCCGCCATCAGCGGCATGCTGTCCGGCCTCGATCCGCATTCGAGCTACATGGACGCCAAGAGCTTCCGCGACATGCAGGTGCAGACCCGCGGCGAGTTCGGCGGCCTCGGCATCGAGGTGACGATGGAAGACGGCCTGATCAAAGTGGTCTCGCCGATCGACGACACGCCGGCGTCCAAGGCCGGCATCATGGCCAATGACATCATCACCAATCTCGACGACGAAGCCGTGCAGGGCCTCACCCTCAACCAGGCCGTCGAGAAGATGCGCGGGCCGGTCAACACCAAGATCAAGCTGAAGATCATCCGCAAGGGCCAGGACAATCCGCTCGACGTCACGCTGGTGCGCGACAACATCCGCGTCCGCTCGGTGCGCGCGCATGTGGAGGCCGACGACATCGGCTACATCCGCATCACCACCTTCAACGAGCAGACCACCGAAGGCCTGAAGAAGGAAGTCGCCAACCTGCAGAACCAGATCGGCGACAAGCTGAAGGGCTTCGTCATCGACCTCCGGAACAATCCCGGCGGCCTGCTGGAAGAGGCGGTCACCGTTTCCGACTCCTTCCTCGAGCGCGGCGAGATCGTCTCCACCCGCGGCCGCAACGCCGAGGAAACCCAGCGCCGCTCCGCGCATCCGGGCGACCTGACCAAGGGCAAGCCGGTGATCGTGCTGATCAACGGCGGCTCGGCATCGGCCTCCGAAATCGTCGCCGGCGCGCTGCAGGACCACAAGCGTGCGACGCTGGTCGGCACGCGCTCGTTCGGCAAGGGCTCGGTGCAGACCATCATCCCGCTCGGAAGCGGCAACGGCGCGCTGCGGCTCACCACCGCGCGCTACTTCACCCCGTCGGGCAAGTCGATCCAGGCCAAGGGTATCGTTCCCGATATCGAGGTGGTGCAGGACGTGCCGGAAGAGTTGAAGGCGCGCACCGATACCAAGGGCGAAGCCTCGCTGCGCGGCCATTTGAAGTCCGAAGGTGACGAGAAGACCGGCTCGCAGTCCTACGTGCCGCCGGACGCCAAGGACGACAAGGCGCTGAAGATGGCGGACGATCTCCTGCATGGCATCAAGGTCAATGCGAGCGCGCCGACCACCGCCGACAAGACCGCGATCGACAAGCCCGCCAACAAGGCGGCCAACTGATCCCGTTCAATTCACCTGCTTTTTGCGCAAAGGGCGGCCCTCGGGCCGCCCTTTTTGCTGGAGGGTGTTGGGGGTTCCCCGGCAGTCGGCTGTTTCTGCGGGCTTTCTTCCCGCGAAGACGCGCCGGGAACACCGGAAAGACGCCTTTGTGCGGCCTCCGGGCGGCCGCGAACCTGCCTCGGCCGCGCCCCGCCGTGGTATCGTCGCCCGGTTGATTCGGGAAAGATCCATGGCAGAGACGGCCGACGATCTGAGCACGCCGCTGGGGCAGACGACTCCGCGCCGGAGACGCCGCTACCGGCTGCCCTTTACCGGAATGCAGCTGCTCGCGGTGCTGCTGGGCCTGTTCGTGGTTACCTTCGTGGGCTTCGCCATCTTCAACGACAATCCGCTCGGCGGCGAGCCGATCGCCACCGTGGCGATCCACCCGCAGAAGACGACGGCGGAAGGAAAACAGGCCGCCGCAGCCCCGGCCGCGGCCGAACACGGCGCGGGCTCCGAAGCCAGGCGCGTCACGCCGGACGAGCAGAAGACCGTCACCATCATCGACGGCTCCAGCGGCGCACGCCACGACGTCAAGATCGGCAGCGGCGAAGCCCAGGATAAAGCCGGCGCCGACGCCGCGCCCGCCATGATGGCCAATATTGATCCGCGCCTGTTGGAAAAATCGCGCTACGGCATGATCCCTGTCGTCGCGGACGGCTTGAAACCCTTCACGGTCTACGCCGCCGAGGCGGACCGCGCCAAGGCCGCCAGGATGCCGACGGTTTCCATCGTGATCGGCGGCCTCGGCGTCGGCGCCGCCAAGACCACCGACGCCATCATGAAGCTGCCGTCCGCGGTGACGCTGGCGTTCACGCCCTATGGATCCGATCCCGGCAAACTGGCCGAGCGGGCGCGCGCGCAGCGACACGAGATCCTGCTGCAGGTGCCGATGGAGCCATTCGACTATCCCGACAATGACCCGGGCCCGCAAACCCTGCTCACGACCCTTGCGCCCGACCAGAACCTCGACCGCCTGCACTGGCACCTCAGCCGCTTCCAGGGCTATGCCGGGATCGCCAATTTCATGGGCGCGCGTTTCGTGGCCGCCGACGCGGTGATGCAGCCCATCGTCCGCGAAGCGGCCAAGCGCGGGCTCGGCTATCTCGACGACGGCTCGGCGCCGCGCAGCGTCGCTGCCTCACTGGCGGCAAGCCAGGGCATGCCGTTCGCCCGGGCCGACATCTCGATCGACGCGGTGCCGACGGCGGCGGAGATCGACCGGGCGCTGGCAAAACTGGAGGATCTGGCCAAGGAGCGCGGAACCGCGGTCGGTGTCGCCTCGGCGCTGCCGGTTTCGATCGAGCGAATCGCCGTCTGGATCAAGACCCTCGAAGGCCACGGCGTCATGCTTGTGCCATTGACAACCACGATGCTGAAATCAAAATCCAGCTGAATATCAACCGGCTGGCGCGACACCTGCCCTTGGGCCCGGTGCCGGTCCGCCCCACATCAAGCGGAGAGGCTCTGACGGAATGGCGCGCTACGAAGACCTGCCCTATCGAACATGCGTCGGCATGATGCTGATCAACCCCAAAGGGCTCGTCTTCATCGGTCGCCGCGCCGGCGGCATCGAACATGTCGATGAATCCCACGTCTGGCAGATGCCGCAAGGTGGGGTCGATCCCGGCGAGGATACCTGGGAGGCCGCCAAGCGCGAGCTCTATGAGGAGACCAGCGTCCGTTCGGTCGAAAAGCTCGGCGAGGTCGCCGACTGGCTGATCTACGACATCCCGCGCACCGTGGCGGGACGCACCTGGAAGGGCCGCTATCGCGGTCAGCGGCAGAAATGGTATGCGGTCCGCTTCACCGGCAAGGACTCGGAAATCAACGTCGCCAACCCCGGCGACGGCCACAAGGCGGAATTCGTCAGCTGGCGCTGGGAGCCGATGAGGAATCTCCCCGAGCTGATCGTGCCGTTCAAGCGCCCGGTCTATGAGCGCGTGGTAAAGGAATTTTCCAGACTCGCGGGCGGCTGATGCCGGACAGCAAGCCGTATCGCCCCAATGTCGGGATTGCCCTGTTCAATGCCGCCGGCCGGGTCCTGATCGGGCGGCGCTTCCGGGATGACGGGCCGGAGATCATCCTTCCCGGCCTCGAATGGCAGATGCCGCAGGGCGGCATCGACGCCGACGAGGATCCGCGCGACGCGGTCATGCGCGAACTCTGGGAAGAGACCGGCGTCAGCAGCGCCGATTATCTGTCGGAGACCGACTGGCTGACTTACGAGTTTCCGCCGTTCGACGGACAGCCGTCACACCGCCTCGCAAGATTCCGCGGTCAGCGCCAGAGATGGTTCGCGCTCCGCTTCTCCGGCACCGACGATGAAATCGATCCGCTGACGCCGCGCAACGGCCAGCCGGCGGAATTCGACCAGTGGCGATGGGAGCGGCTCGACCGCGTCGCCGACCTCGTGGTGCCGTTCCGGCGCGAGGTGTATCGGACCGTGGCGCAGCGTTTTGCGGCGTATGCGGAGGGCGGTTCAGTTTAGGGCGTATACTCCCAAAGGGAGAGATGTCCGCTTCTCTAATCGGCCCTTCGGGGTCAAGCGCTTTCAGACTATCCACCAATGCGGTGTCGATGTAGCTCGCGGGCTCGTGCTTCTCTTCGGAATTGGCACCGGGCCCTTCCATCATGGGGTTCGAGGACGAGGCGGAACAATCTCTTGGGCGACCTTGCCGTCGGAAGACGGCAGGTCCAAGCGGACATGCGAACTCACCTCATCCATCGTCCCGCGAGGGACATCCTTCCACTGCTCGGTGGAGCTCGGGTTTTCTCCTATCGGGTTTGATCCTGAACGACTTTCATGCTGCTGCCACGGCTTGCTCCCGGGTCCATCGGAACTCGGTGCCGTCAACCCAGATGCGGTGCATGATCACGGCCAGCCGGCGTGCCAGGGCCACGATCGCCTTTTTCATCCCGCGGCGCCTGGCGATCTGCATGGCCCAGGCCTTGAGCCAGGACCATTTTTTTGAATGCATCATGCTCTGAGCTGCTTCGTAGAGCATCGTCCGCATCATCTCATCGCCACAGCGCGATATTTTGCCGCTCCAATCGATCTCGCCCGATTGATACCTGGAGCAGGTTAGCCCAAACACCGCCCCGACTGACTTGGATTTGCGGAACCGGGCTGGCACATCGACGGTGGCGCGATAGGTCAGCGCCACCACGGGGCCGACACCGGGGGTCGTCATCAGGCGCCGGCATACCTCATCCTCCCGGACGATAGCCAGCAAGCGGCGGTGCAGGATGACGATCTGTTCACGGAGCACCCGCCGGACGATGAGCAGCGGCTCCACCAATACCGCCAAGTCGGGGATATTCTCGACAAGCTCCTGGATGCGGGCCTCGAACCTCACCTTGCCAACCATTCCGACCTTGAGCCCGAAGTTGCGCAAAGTACCTCGCAGATCGTTCTCGATGGCGATGGCCTTCGACTGCAGAAGCTTGCGATGGGTCAGCAGCATTCGCAGTTTTTGGCTGCGGAGCGTCTTTACATGCACCGGACGGTACAGTCCCACCCTGATCATCTGCGCGATGCCGCGCGCATCATTGCGGTCGGTCTTGTTGATCTGCGCCTTCAGCACCGCCTGCATGTGCCGCGTCTCGACACAGATCACTGGTAACTCGGCTTCGGCGAGAGCGCTGAACAGCCATTGCGATAACGGTCCGGCTTCCAGTCCGATCCGCTTGAAGCGGTAGGTGGGGTTCCCCAGAACCTTCAGCAGGGCTGCAGGTTCGCTCGCTACCTTCACTTCCTTCACGATCCTGCCCGTGTCATCCACAATGCAGATGCTGGTCTCCTTGACCGATACGTCCAATCCACCAAAATGGTCCATGCTGCGCTTCTCCTTCTGATGCTTGAGGCCGTCACCACGGACCTCGTTTTCACCATCAGCCTGAAGCGCAGCACCCAAAATCTTCAGCTATCCACAAGCTGGGCCGGCCGATTACACCATCTCTGGGCGGCTAAAGCAGACACAAGCTGGCTTGCCCCGGAATTTCGCCGTTTGACCCAACTCGCCTATCCCAATAGCAACCAACGTGCTTTGATGATCGTTCCAAAAGCATCGCGACTTATTGAATCCGAGAAGTGTGCTGCGATGGGCCGGTTACCTTGCCCACAAGGGGCAATCTATGTCCGGCAATCCTGCAGCCGAAAGCATGTCCGGGTCTCGTGTCCGGCGGCTTTGTGGGGGAGCGAAATTGAAGCAGATCGGTCTTTTCGAAATGCGCCGGTTGGAGGCGTTGAGCAACACCATCTTCGGCGTTGCGATGACGCTGCTCGCCTATGATCTGCCGAAGGCCAGCAGGTTCGCGAACGCGCCGGCCTGGATAGACCTTGTCGGTGCCTACGCACAACCTGTCATTGCACTGATGATCAGCTTTATCGTCGCCGGGGTGTTTTGGCTCAGCCATCATCGGCGGCTCACCTTCGCGCCGGAAGGCAGCCGCGGCGAAGTCTTCCTCAATCTGATCTTCCTGCTGTCGATCGTCATGCTTCCGGTGACGAATGGGCTTTACGGCGTGTATCGGCTCGATAGCGTCGTCGCAGTAAGCTACGGCTTCCATCTGACTGTCATTGCCGGCCTGAATGCGCTGCTATGGATTCTGGCGCTGCGAGGTCACCGCAATCCCGAGTTGCTGGCAAACGCGATCTTTCCGGTCTTCGTATTCGTGTTCGGAACGGCGATGGCCTTCGTCGCGCCGTCCGTTGCGCAATTCGCATGGTGTCTGGCATTTGGCGCGCCTCTGGCGGGCTGGTTGGCGGCCCGGCGTTGGCCGCTGAGAACGAATTAGCCAGCTCGATCTCTGCCAAAACGTCCTCGTATGCAATGACTAACCGGCCTTGCGATGGATCTCGCAATGCCGCAAAATTGTGTTGATGCGGGTCTGATAGCCTTTGCCCTGTGACTTGAACTACGAACCGCGACTTCCGATCCTGGCACCTTTGAGGCATGCCGACCGAACCTAGGAATGTCCGCTAATCGGGAAGACCGGAAGAGAGCGGCGCACGGGCAAAGTGACGCGATTGACCCGAAGCGGGCATCGATCGCGAATATGCTAGTTTAAATCGTTAAGATGTCCGGTCCTAGCCCGGAGGGCGGTAATGAGACGACGCCAATTCATGATGCTACTTGGCGGTACGGTGACGGCGACCTGGCCCTTGGCTGGACGTACGCAGCAATCCGAGCGTGTACGACGGATCGGGGTGTTACTGCCCTTCGACAGTGCAGATGATCCTCAGGCGCGACAGCTCTGGCCGGCGTTCAACCAACGACTCCGTGAACTTGGCTGGGTCGATGGCCGCAACATCCAGTTCGACGTGCATTTCACAACTCAAGACATCGACCGCATTCGCGTCAGCGCCGTCGAACTTGTCGCGAGTGCGCCCGACCTGCTCGTCGTTTGGTCCAATCCGGGCTTGGCAGCCCTGAAACTGGCGACACAGACCATTCCGATTGTCTTCGCACTGGTGGGTGATCCTGTCGGAAGCGGATTGGTCACGAATTTGGCGCATCCGGGCGGCAACATCACTGGCTTTCAGAATTTTGAGCCCGCGATGGGTGGAAAATGGCTGGAGTTACTGAAGGAAATCGCGCCCAGTCTGCGCCGCGTGGGCATCCTCTACAATCAGAATATCCCCGCTAATGTCGAGCTTCTGCGCAATGCGGAGGCTGCTTCGGCCCTAATGGGGATGACAGTAATAGCAACTGAACTGCACGACGCTACCGACATTGAACGTACTCTTACGGAATTTGCGCAAGTACCGAGCGGCGGTCTCATCGTGATGCCGAACCCCCTCAATTCGAGGAACGAAGCGATTGCTGGATTGGCCGCGCGGCTGCATCTGCCAGCGATCTATCCATTCCATTTGGATCCCGAAAAAGGAGGCCTAGTCTCATACGGGTTCGATACAATCGAACAGCAACGCGGAATCGCCACCTACGTCAGTCGCATTCTGAATGGCGAGAAAGCTGGCGACCTGCCCGTGCAAGCGCCGACAAGATATCAGCTGGTGATCAACCTGAGGGCCGCGAAGGCATTGGGCCTCGATTTGTCTCCGCAGCTCCAGCAGCGTGCCGACGAGCTGATCGAGTGAGGGGCCATGTCTGTTCATGGCACGAACCGGACCAACGGGGTCGGTCCGCTGATGTCCGTTGTTCGGGGTAGACCGGAAGTCGCTGGCAGAAGACCGAAATGACGCGATTGACCCAAAGCGGCCGTCGCGGTCTACGGAACGTCTTTTCCGATCCTGATCACACGCGTTTCGGTCCCAACCAAGGTGGGAAGGCTGCGGTACAATGTAGCGATCCAAGCAATGCCCACCAGGAGAACAATGCCCAAGACGCTGACGAGCATCTGGGCGACGATGCCAGCTGCAACCTGCACCAATATCCAATGAGCCGCGAATGACAGCAACGGACCTGGCACTGACGCAGCCCGAAGTCCGTTTTTGGGCACGAAGCGGACCAGTCGGGCGGGGGGTAGACCGGAAGTGCCCGGACTGCACTCGAAGTGACGCGATTGACCCAAAAGCGACGCGCAGCACTCCGTCGTGTCCACGGATATGATAACGTTCTCGCCGAAGGAAAGGGCCAAGCAGGTGACGGGCGGCGGCTCTCGACGTGTGGTCTGGTTTATTGTGGTCTGCACGGCCATAGCAATGTTTATCCCGACGCGAACCAGCATCGCAGCTGACGAGCCCAAAACCGTCCTGATCCTTCAATCCTTTGATCAAAACTCCAAACCTTGGAGCGAATACTCAAAGGCGCTGAGGCAAGAACTGGAGCGTCGGTCACCTTGGCCCGTTATCATCGAGGAAGCTTCGGTTATCACCGCGCGGGCCGATGAGCAAAATACCGAAACCCAATTCGTCGGGTATCTCCACGCGCTATTCGACCATCGCCCGCCCGATCTAATTGTGACGTTTGGTGCGCTCGGCGGCGCATTCGTCCAGCGTCACAGGAGCGAGCTTTTTCCCGCGATCCCGATGATCCTCACCGCGATTGAGGCCCGCCGAGTCCAGAGCCTCACGTTGACCGAAAACGACACAGTCGTGGCGGTCCGACAGAAGATACCCGTCCTATTCGGCAACATCCTGCAACTGCTGCCGAACACAAAAACCATAGCTGTGGTGACTGGCAACTCTGAACGGTTCTGGATGGGAGAAATAAAGCGGGAACTTGGGTCCCTGAAAGATCGTGTCACGTTGCGGTTCTATAATGATCTATCATTCGACCAGATTCTGAAGGAAGCGGCATCTCTGCCGCCGGATAGCGCGATCTACTGGAATCAGACACGGGTCGCGCGGGGTGAAGTACATGACGCGCAACGAGCACTAACAGAACTCGCTGCCGTTGCGAACGCGCCAATTTTCACGTTCGACGACTCCTTTTTAACTGGAGAGATCGTAGGCGGGCCAATGGCTTCAGTATCGGCTGGTACCAAGGCTACAACCGATGTTGTTCTACGTGTTCTCGCTGGCGAAAAGCCGTCCGAAATAAAGACGCCGCCTCTTGAGTATGGCCCAGCCAAATATGACTGGCGGCAGCTCCAGCGCTGGAACATCAGCGAGAGCCGCCTGCCACCGGGGAGCGAAATCCTCTTTCGGGAGCCGACGGTGTGGGAGCGCTATTCCTGGCAAATCGCGCTCGTCTTCGCCGTTATCCTCGCGCAGGCCGGGCTTATCTCGGCCCTGCTGCGTGAGCATCGTCGGCGTCAGTCGGCGGAAGCGCAGTCACGGCAGCGCATGGCAGAACTGGCCCGTGTCATGCGCTTCTCGACCGCTGGCGAACTTACCGCCTCAATCGCTCACGAAATCAACCAACCGCTTGGCGCTATTTTGGCGAACGCCGAAACCGCAGACCTGATCCTGCAATCATCGAACCCCGATACCGCTGAACTGAAGGACATCGTGAAGGATATTTTGCAGGATGACCGGCGCGCCACCGAAGTCATTCGGAGGATGCGCAGTCTGCTGAAAAAGGCGCCCTTTGAACTGAAAAGTCTCGACCTCAACGACGTCGCGCGGGAAACCGTCGAATTCCTTTCGACGCTGCCTCGAAAAATCGAAGTGGTTAGTGTGATCACACCGGATGTGCTTCCGATCCTCGGCGACCGCATCCAACTTCAACAAGTCATGCTGAACCTTGTTGTGAACGGGATCGACGCGATGAAAGACAACTCTAGCGAAAATCGCATCATTAGCATTCGGACTGCGCGCGTCGAGAACTTTGCCGAGCTATCCGTGTCGGATCTCGGCTCGGGCATTCCCGAGGACAAAATAGAAGAGATCTTTGAACCGTTCTTCACCAGCAAGGCGGAAGGCATGGGCATGGGGCTGTCCATCGCGCGCACCATTATCGAGGCGCACAATGGGCTGATATCGGCAAACAATCGGGATCACGGCGGCGCAACGTTTAGGATCAGGCTTCCTCTTGTCCCATAGTTGGTGGTCCATGGCACGACCATACGAAGTAGACCCAACTTCCGCTTTTGGCAGATTGTGTTGAAGAAGTCGGTGGCTCAGCTGTTTGGGATGTTGGAAGGAACCGGGCGCGCGTGAGTTTGTTTGCTCTCAGGCCGGCATTGGGATCAGCATTGCCAGCTTTCGGAGGTTCTGGACGGTGGCAGCGAGGAGGAACTCGTCTTGAGCACCGGACGGACCTCTCAACCTGAGCCGATCGAGGCGCAGGATGCGCTTGAGATGCGCGAACAGCATCTCGATCTTCTTCCGTTCGCGTCGCGACCTGACATAGGCATCGGTTTTGGCGATTTCGCGCGCAACGTCTCGAGCCTTTTCGTGGATTGAACGCGGAACCTTGCGGGAGGGCATTTTCGGACAACACCGCGGCTTCAGTTCGCAAGCGTCGCAGTCATATTTGCTCGCCCGATAGAGCAGTGTCGTCCCGTCATTCACCAGGGTGCCGGTGGAAGCCAGCGCCTTGCCAGCCGGGCAGATGTAAACGTCGCTTTGGTGATCGTAGGCGAAGTCTTCCCTTGAGAACGTCCCGTCGGCACGGCCCGATTTATCGAACACCGGAATGTGCGGCTCGATCGCGCGCTCGTTGACTAACCACCCCAGCATCCCGGCTGATCCGTAGGCACTGTCGGCGGCCAGGCGCTCGGGACAGAGCCCGAGGCAATCTTCGGTGCGCTCAATCATTGTGCGTGCCGCACCGACCTCGGCCTGCCGGATAGCTCGCGTCGCCTCGACATCAACGATGACCGCCGCCTTCAGGTCGATCAGATAGTTGTTGGCGTAGGCAAAGAAGGCGTGCCCTTTGTGAGCGCCGGTCCATTGTGCGGCCGGATCCGATCTGGAGATGAACTTCGGTACCGTCTCGCTCGCCGCACCCCAGGCAGCCTCATCCAGGGTATCGAGATATTCCCGGACGGATCGGCGCGTCCTGGCGATTGCCTCCCAGTCAACATCCTCAGACCCGACAGCAGAGCGCTGCTTGTTGGCATCGGCGGCAATCAGGCTGGCATCGACCGCAAAGGCAGCCCCGTCGACCAGCCCTTCGGCCATGCAGCGCCGGACCACGGTCTCGAATAGCTTTCGCAGCAGATCGCAGTCACGGAAGCGGCCATGCCTATTCTTGGAGAAGGTCGAGTGGTCCGGAACCTCGCCGTCGAGGCCAAGCCGACAGAACCAACGGTAAGCGAGGTTCAGGTGAACCTCTTCGCACAGCCGACGTTCCGAGCGAATGCCGTAGCAGTAGCCAACCAGCAACATCCGGACGAGCAGCTCGGGATCAATCGAAGGCCGGCCAGTAGAGCTGTAAAATGGTGCCAGGTGGCTCCGAATGTCTGACAAATCGACAAAGCGGTCGATCGACCTAAGCAAGTGGGTCGCCGGGACGTGTCGCTCAAGTGAGAACTCGTAGAACAGCGCCGCCTGTTCAATCTGTCGCGGACCCATCATCGCTTCCGGCCTCCCCGCCTACGAGACCGAATAAATCAGCGAACTCCTTGCGCTTCAACAGGAGAGTTTTTCAACAATATCGGCACAAAGCAGACGTGCCGAAGGCCCGCCCGGATGTCCGCTTCCGAGGGTCGAGCGGACATCACCAGGCTGCGAGCGCTCTGCATTCAAGAGTGCACGCCCTAGTTCGTGCCGACCGAAAACGGCCCGATGGCGATGACGTGGCAGTCGCTGTCGCGCCTGGCGCAATTGCCGAGCGCCTCGTTGACCGCGCTCTGTTCGCTCGACGCCTTCAGTGCGAGACCGGGACGCCCCGCAGCGCCAACCGCGACCGCGTTCCATCCGCCCGACGCGTCCGCGAGCCTGTGCACCACGTCTTCCCTCGCCTCCGCCGCAATCGAAGAATTGTCGGCGGCGTGGAAGAAGCCGGTCGCCTTCCGGATCGTCGGCGCCGGCACGACGAAGACGTCGTCGACCGCAATAATCTTGCAGGCGACGCCGGCGGCAGCACCGCAGCTTTCGAGCGACCGCCGCGCCGCCTCTTCCGGCGACTCCTGATTGAAATAGAAGAACATCTGCCCTCCCGGACCGACCGCGATCGCTTTCGACTTCCGCCCAGGCAGATACCTTTCTTCGATGCTTCTCCTTTGGCCGTCGCGGACCAGAGGCGCCTCGCTGCCGACTACCGGCTTTTCGGTCGAAGGGTCGCGCGCCACCCATGGGACAGGCGGCAACGGCGGCCGGCCGTGGGGATAAACCACCGTGTTGCCGACCGCATAGAGTTCGCATTTCCGCGGCGGCTGAGCGGCATCTGCGCGCTTCTGGCAGACGTCCAGCGCGCCGCTCCTTGCGGCCTCCTCGGTCGACTGGCCGGAGACAAAACCCATCGGACCGCTGGAGATCGCGACCGCCTTGTAATCTCCCGCGGACGCATATTGCTGCGACAAGGTCGTCCGGGCGCGATCGGCGATGAAAGGCACGCTGTCTGCGGAGAAAGCAGCCTTCGGTGCGAGCGGCAGGGACGCCGGCGGAGCAGTGGCCACGGCCTGCGCCGGCGCAGCTGGAGGGGACGGTGCCGCAGCCGGCGACGGCTGCGCCATTCCCGATTCGGCCGCGGGCGGGGAAGGCGCGTTCGATGTCGCCCTCGGCGCGCCCGGCAGCTCCAGCCTGGTAAAATACAAGAAGCCGGCGACACCGATAGCCACGACACAGACCACCGTCACCGCCAGGGGCCACATCCAGTTCGGCGTCGCCGCCGTTTGGGCGGTGAGCGCCTTTTTCAGCTGCGGCGTCGCGTAGGTTCCGTCCTCGCGGCGCATCGCTACCATATAGGCGTGCACCGGGGTCGGAATGTTCTTCACTTCCTGCGCGCCGATATCGGCGAACTGCACCGACAGCTTGTTGGCGACCTGTTCGTGCACCGCGCGCGAAACGCAGATGCCGCCGACTTCGGCCAGCCCCTCGAGCCTTGCTGCGATGTTGACGCCGTCACCGAGCAGATCGCCGTCGCGTTCGACCACATCGCCGATCGTGATGCCGATGCGAAAGCTCATCTGGCGGCTCGGTGGATACGCCATATTGCGGGTGCGCAGGCTTTCCTGGATGTCGATCGCGCAGCGCACCGCCTCGACCGCGCTGGGAAATTCAGCCAGCACGGCGTCGCCGGCGGTGTTGAAAATGCGCCCGCCTGATTTGGCGATGAAATCGTCGGTGACGGAACGGTAGGAGGCGAGACGCCGCAGCGTTTCCTCTTCGTCCTCGGCGACCAGCCTGGAGTAGCCGGCAATATCGGCCGCAAAAATCGCCGCGATCTTGCGTTTCATGGATGCAGCCCCGGACCACGATTATTGGTCGCAGAATGCCGCCAGAAGTTCACGGGCACAACCGGGTTCCGGCGCCGGTCACGCCGTTGCGGAAACCCGGTCTGCAGGCCCGCGGGTACGCGGCCCGCTTAATGCAGCGCCGTCGTGCTGAGCTGGCTCTGGATGCTCTTGAAGTGATCGAGCCGCTCGATCTCGCGGTCGAGTTCGAAGCCTTCTTTTTCGGAGAGCTTGGCTTCCATCTCGGAGATCGTGTCGGCGAACTTCGCCCGGTCCAGTTCATCGAGCGAGGTGGCGACATCGGCCAGCACGGTCAGGCCCTTCTCGGACATCTCGGCGAGGCCGCCGAGCACGATGATCTTCTCGTGCTTACCGCCGAACGTCACCGTAAGGATTCCCGGCCGGATCACGGCCACCACCGGCGCGTGCCCGGCGAGCACGCCGAAATCGCCTTCAACGCCGGGAACGTCGACTTGATCGACGTCGCCTGAGAAGGCGAGTTTTTCGGGCGAGACGAGATCGAAGTGGAAGGTGGCCATGGGTAGTCCTGCGAATAGCGAGTGGCGAACGGCGGGTAGTGAAGGAAGGGAGCGGCTCTTGACTATTCGCCACTCCTGTTCGCTATTTGCCCGCTTATGCGGCTTCAGCCGCCAGCTTCTTGCCCTTTTCGACCGCCTCTTCGATGGTACCGACCATGTAGAAGGCTGCTTCCGGCAGGTGATCGTACTTGCCTTCGCAGATCGCGCGGAAGCCCTTGATGGTGTCGGCGAGTTCGACGAACTTGCCCGGCGATCCCGTGAAGACCTCGGCCACATGGAAGGGCTGCGACAGGAAGCGCTCGATCTTGCGCGCACGTGCCACCGCGATCTTGTCCTCTTCCGACAGCTCGTCCATGCCGAGAATGGCGATGATGTCCTGCAGCGACTTGTACTTCTGCAGTACCTGCTGAACCAGCCGCGCGGTGTTGTAGTGATCTTCGCCGACGACGAGCGGCGACAGCATGCGCGAAGTCGAGTCGAGCGGATCCACCGCCGGATAGATGCCCTTTTCCGAAATCGCGCGGCTCAGCACCGTGGTGGCATCCAGATGCGCGAACGATGTCGCAGGCGCAGGGTCGGTCAAGTCGTCGGCCGGCACGTAGATCGCCTGCACCGAGGTGATCGATCCCTTGTGGGTGGTGGTGATGCGTTCCTGCAGCGCGCCCATGTCGGTGGCGAGCGTCGGCTGATAGCCCACCGCGGAAGGAATGCGGCCGAGCAGCGCCGACACTTCGGAGCCGGCCTGCGTGAAGCGGAAGATGTTGTCGACGAAGAACAGCACGTCCTGGCCCTGGTCGCGGAAATGCTCGGCGACCGTCAGGCCGGTAAGGCCGACGCGGGCGCGGGCGCCCGGCGGTTCGTTCATCTGGCCGAACACCAGGGCGCATTTCGACTTGACGTTCGGATCGGGATGATGCGGGTCGGCGTTGACCTTCGATTCAATGAATTCGTGATAGAGGTCGTTGCCTTCGCGGGTACGCTCACCGACGCCGGCGAACACCGAGTAGCCACCATGGGCCTTGGCAACGTTGTTGATCAGTTCCTGGATCAGCACGGTCTTGCCGACGCCGGCGCCGCCGAACAGGCCGATCTTGCCGCCCTTGGCGTAAGGCGCCAAGAGGTCGACGACCTTGATGCCGGTGACGAGAATTTCAGCTTCGGTCGACTGGTCGGTATAGGTCGGCGCTTCCTGGTGGATCGCGCGCATGCCTTCCGCGGTCACCGGGCCGGCTTCATCGATCGGCTCGCCGATGACGTTGATGATGCGGCCAAGTGTGCCGGCGCCGACCGGCACCATGATCGGGTTGCCGGTGTCGGTGACTTCCTGCCCGCGGACCAGACCCTCGGTGGTGTCCATCGCGATGGTACGCACCGTGGATTTGCCGAGATGCTGCGCCACTTCAAGCACCAGCCGGTTGCCGCCGTTCCTGGTCTCGATCGCATTCAGAATGGCGGGCAGGTGTCCCTCGAACTGCACGTCGACGACGGCGCCGATGACCTGCGTGATGCGTCCGGTCTGGTTGGCGGGTGTGGCCATAAACTCTCTCCTTCGAATTCTTTATATCTAGACAACCGTCAGTCTGATCGTGCCTGTCGCCGTTACATCGCCTCGGCGCCGGAGATGATTTCAATCAGCTCCTTGGTGATCATGGCCTGACGGGTTCGGTTGTAAATCAGGGTCTGCTTGCGGATCATGTCGCCGGCGTTGCGGGTGGCGTTGTCCATCGCGCTCATCTGCGCGCCGTAGAACGAAGCATTGTTCTCCAGCAGCGCGCGGAAGATCTGCACCGCGAGATTGCGCGGCAGCAGTCCGGTCAGAATCTCGTCTTCCTCCGGCTCGTATTCGTAGGATGTCGCCGGGCCGGCACTGGCGGCGGGAGCTTCCACCACCAGCGGGATGATCTGCTGCGCGGTCGGCACCTGCGCGATCACCGACTTGAAGCGCGAATAGAACAGCGTGCAGACATCGAATTCACCGGCGTTGAAGCGCGCGAGCACGCGTCTGGCGATATCGTCGGCATTGACGAAGCCAAGCTGGCGCACCGAACGCAGTTCAATATTCTCGACGATCTGCTTTTCGAAGGTGCGGCGGAGCTGCTCGTAACCCTTGCGGCCGACGCAGAAGAACTTGACCTCTTTGCCCTGGCTCAGCAGCACCGCCGCGCGCTCGCGGGCGAGCCGCACGATTGAGGAGTTGAAGGCGCCCGACAGGCCGCGTTCGCCGGTGCAGACCAGGAGCAGATGCACCTGATCCCTGCCGGTGCCGGCCAGCAGCTCAGGCCCGCCGGGCGAGGCCGCCGCGGCGGCGGCGATGTTGGAAATCACCGCATCCATCTTTTCCGCATAGGGCCGCGCCGCCTCGGCGGCGCTCTGCGCGCGGCGCAGCTTGGAGGCTGCCACCATCTGCATGGCCTTGGTGATCTTCTGCGTCGCCTTGGTGGAGGCGATGCGGACCCGCATATCTTTCAAGCTGGCCATTGCGGCTAACTTACCCTCTAGCTCGACCCCATTACCTCACCCGCTTCAGGCGAGGTAACAAACACAGGGCTTGCGCCCGCAGCGAATTAAGCAAACGTCTCGTCAGGCAAACGTCTCGTCAGGCAAACGTCGCGTCAGGCAAACGTCTTGGCGTAACCCTCGACCAGCGCCTTCAGCTTGCCGGCGGTATCGTCCGCGAGGTCGCGAGTATCGCGGATGCTGTTGAGGATCTCGACATTCTTGCCGCGCAGCAGCGACAGCAGGCCGTCCTCGAAGGCCCGCACCTTGTTGAGCGGGAGCGGGTCGAGATAGCCGTTGGTGCCGGCCCAGATCACGCAGACCTGCTCTTCCATCTTCAGCGGCGAGAACTGCGGCTGCTTGAGGAGTTCGGTCAGGCGCGAGCCGCGGTTGAGCAGCCGCTGCGTCGACGCATCGAGGTCGCTTCCGAACTGCGCGAACGCGGCCATTTCGCGGTACTGCGCCAGCTCGCCCTTGATCTTGCCGGCGACCTTCTTCATCGCCTTGGTCTGCGCCGAAGATCCGACGCGCGAAACCGACAGACCGACGTTCACCGCCGGGCGAATGCCCTGGAAGAACAGGTCGGTTTCCAGGAAGATCTGGCCGTCGGTGATCGAAATCACGTTGGTCGGGATGTAGGCCGAGACGTCGTTGGCCTGGGTTTCGATGATCGGCAGCGCCGTCAGCGATCCCGAGCCCTGATCCTTGTTGAGCTTGGCGGCGCGCTCGAGCAGGCGCGAATGCAGGTAGAACACGTCGCCGGGGTAGGCTTCGCGGCCCGGCGGGCGGCGCAGCAGCAGCGACATCTGGCGATAGGCGACGGCCTGCTTCGACAGATCGTCATAGATGATGACCGCGTGCATGCCGTTGTCGCGGAAATATTCGCCCATGGTGCAGCCGGTGAACGGCGCGATGTACTGCATCGGCGCCGGGTCCGATGCGGTGGCGGCGACGATGACCGAATATTCCAGGGCGCCCTGCTCCTCGAGCACCTTGACGAACTGGGCGACAGTCGAGCGCTTCTGGCCGATCGCGACGTAGACGCAATACAGCTTGATGTTCTCGTCCGGCTGCGCGTTGAGCGGCTTCTGGTTGAGAATGGTGTCGAGCGCAATCGCGGTCTTGCCGGTCTGGCGGTCGCCGATGATCAACTCGCGCTGGCCGCGGCCGACCGGGATCAGCGCGTCGATCGCCTTGAGGCCGGTCGCCATCGGCTCGTTGACCGATTTGCGCGGAATGATGCCGGGCGCCTTGACGTCGACGCGCATGCGCTTGTCCGCCTGGATCGGGCCCTTGCCGTCGATCGGATTGCCGAGCGCGTCGACCACGCGGCCGAGCAGACCCTTGCCGACCGGCGTATCGACGATGGCGCGGGTGCGCTTGACGGTCTGGCCTTCCTTGATCTCGCGGTCGGCGCCGAAGATCACGATACCGACGTTGTCGGTCTCGAGGTTCAGCGCCATGCCGCGGGTGCCGTTCTCGAACTCGACCATCTCGCCGGCCTGGACGTTGTCCAGCCCGTAGACGCGGGCAATGCCGTCGCCGACGGACAGCACCTGTCCGACTTCGGAAACCTCAGCCTCCTGGCCGAAATTCTTGATCTGGTCCTTCAGGATCGCGGAAATTTCCGCGGCGCGGATGTCCATCAGCCTGCCTCTTTCATCGCGTGCTTGATCGAATTGAGCTTGGTGCGAAGCGAACTATCCACCATGCGGCTGCCGAGCTTGACCACCAGGCCGCCGATAATCGAAGGATCGACATTCACGTTGAGAGCGACGTCCTTGCCCGTCACCGACTTCAGTGCGGCCTTCAGTGCGTCGAGATTTTTTTCGCTGAGCGTTTCGGCCACGGTGACATCCGCGGTCGCCTCGCCCTTGAACCTGGCTACCAGCGCGCGAAATGCGCGCAGCACGTCGGCCACCGCGAACAGCCGGCGGTTGGCGGTGAGGACTTTCAGGAAATTCGCGGAAACGCCGGTAATGCCGGCCTTGTCGAGCACGGCGATGAGCGCCTTCGACTGTGCATCCGCCGAGAAAACCGGGCTGCGAACGAGACGTTTCAGATCTGCGCTGTCGTTGAGCATGGCCTCGAAGCGATCGAGATCGGCCCTGACCGCGTCGATGGATTTTTCATCCCGCGCCAGTTCGAACAAGGCCGTTGCGTAACGACCGGACACTCCCGAAACGGACGGATCTTCTGCAGCCACGAGCGCGCTCTTTGTTGCTGTCAAACTCGCAAGGGAAAAACCGTCGCCACGATGCAGCGCCTAGCGATCCAAGCCCTTGGAATTCAAGCGGGACTTCGATTTTCGGCCGGCACGGAGGTGCCGGGACCGTTAAAATCGCGGCTTTGCTAACATAGCGAGAGCGCAGGTGCAACATGACGGCAGGGGCTGGCGCCGCCTTGTCGCACGTGCTTTTCCGGGCTCGACTGGAGGCGATTTTTTTCATCGCCGCAAAATTTTTGCCGTCGGCCGACCGGGCTGACGCTTGGCAGGAATCGCCGGCGGCAATTCGTTCCGCCGGGGAATGCATGGCTGCATGAGCCGTGCGCGGGGAACGCGGGTTTCGGCCTGGCCATTCGATCGTCCGGATTACTTGGCGAAATCTCGTCTTCTCCGACGATGACTTTGTTCGTCAGTAATTCTGAGTATAAATTGCCATAGATTCAAATAATATGTAATACTCCGGAACTATTAAGGATTAGCCGAATTCGGTCACAAGATGTTTCAGCGGGAGACAAACGGGTTTTACTGCCCCTTTTATGCCTCATTAGCCGACCAAACGGCGACCGGGCAAACTGGGACGGGGGTTCCACTTGTCACGTATGTGGCAATACTATCCGAGGGACTGATTCATGTTGAAATTCAAAAATCCGACGCTGGGGAATTTAACCCAGTCGCGCACGGCGCTAGCTGTTTTCGCCGCAACTCTTCTGGTGGGCGGAAGCGTCACCGAGGCCTCAGCCAAATCCCATCGCTATCACCATCACGGTGATCGCCATCATCACGCCAGCAACACGCCGCGTGGCGCGGCCGGCCTTGCCTGGCGCGATGCCAATGCCGCGATCGCTCCGTCGTCGTTCGGCGGGCGCACCTTCTCGGGGATGGCCTCCTATTACGGCAGCGAATCCGGCAGCCGGACCGCTTCCGGCCAGCGCATGAACTCCAACGCCATGACCTGCGCCCACCGCTCGCTGCCGTTCGGCACCAAGCTCCGGGTAACCCATGGCGGCCGCAGCGTCATCGTGACCGTCAACGATCGCGGCCCGTTCATCCGCGGCCGGGTGCTGGACCTGTCGACCGGCGCCGCCCGCGCGATCGGCCTGACCAGCGCCGGCGTCGGCCGGGTGACCGCCGAAGTGGTCTCCTGACGGCGATTTGAGCGCCGATGCCATCTATCCTCCGTAAGCGTTGCGTGGCGTAACGGCCGCAGAATGCTGCGTGCCGAAAAAGGCCTGCCGTCGCAAATGACGGCAGGCCTTTTCTTGTCGTCATTCCGATTGTCATTCCGGGACGGTCCGAAGGACCAGCCTCGGAATGACGGCCTGACCTACAAAAAGCTCTGCGGGTCGACGTCTACTTCGAGCTTGAGATTGCCTTTCGTCTTCGGACCGGCCGCGAGCCATTCGCGCAGGTATTCAGACAGATCGACATTGCGCGCTGATTTCACCAGCAGCCGGAAGCGATAACGCCCCTTGATGACTGCCAGCGGGGCTTCGGCGGGTCCCAATACCTTGATCCGTTCGTCGATCGGGGCGATCGCCGCAAGCTTGCGCGCAAAGCCTTCCGCCGTGGGCCGGTCGCCCGCGGAAACGATCAGGCTCGCCAGCCGGCCAAACGGCGGATAGGAGGCGCGCTCGCGGGCTTCGATCTCGCTGGCATAAAACGCCTCGCGGTCGCAGGCTACCAGCGCCTTCATCACGGGATGTTCGGGCTGGTGAGTTTGCAAGTAGCCGACGCCGCGGCCCTGGTCGCGGCCGGCGCGCCCGATCACCTGGTTGAGCAATTGCCAGGTGCGCTCGGCGGCGCGCGGATCGCCGTTGCTCAGGCCGAGATCGGCATCGACCACCCCGACCAGATTGAGCCGCGGGAAGTTATGGCCCTTCGCCACCAACTGGGTGCCGATGATGATATCGACGCGGCCCTCCGCGATCTCGGTCAATTCGGCACGCATGGTTTCGACCGAGGTGATCAGGTCGCTCGACAGCACCATGGTGCGCGCGTCCGGAAACAGCGCGGCGGCTTCCTCCTGCAGGCGTTCGACCCCGGGGCCGACCGCGACCAGCAACTCCTCGGCCTGGCAATGCGGGCAGACATGCGGGCGCGGCATCGAGAAGCCGCAATGGTGGCAGACCAGACGCTGGCGAAACCGGTGATCGACCAGCCAGGCGTCGCAGATGGTGCAGGCAAAGCGATGCCCGCAGGCCCGGCACAGGGTCAGGGGCGCGTAGCCCCTGCGGTTGAGGAACAACATCGCCTGCTCGCGCCGCTCGATCGCGATTTTGATCTCGCCGGCGAGCCTGGGCGAAATGAAGCGGCCCCGCCCGGGCGCTTCCCGTCGCAGGTCGATCGCCTCGATATGCGGCATGTGCTGGCCGCCGAACCGCGACGGCAGCACGATGCGCTGATAGCGACCCTTGCGCGCATTGACCTCGGTCTCGACCGATGGCGTCGCGGAAGCCAGCACGACCGGAATCCTGGCGATATGCGCGCGCACCACCGCCATGTCGCGGGCGTGATAATGCGCGCCTTCGTCCTGCTTGTAGGCCTGGTCGTGCTCCTCATCGACCACGATCAGCCCGAGATCGGCATAGGGCAGAAACAGCGCCGAGCGCGCGCCCACCACCACAGGCGCTTCGCCCGCCGCGATCGCGGCCCAATTGCGCTGCCTTGTGCGTGGAGTCAGTTCGGAATGCCATTCCAGCGGCCGCACGCCGAATCTCTGCGCAAAGCGGTCGAGGAACTGGCCGGTGAGCGCGATCTCCGGCATCAGGATCAGCGATTGCCTGCCGCGCCGGATGACCTCGGCAATCGCCTCGAAATAGACTTCGGTCTTGCCCGAGCCGGTGACGCCGTCGAGCAGCGCGACGTGGAAGCTGCCGTTGGCGGCCAGCGCGCGCATGGCGTCGACGGCAGTGCGCTGCTGGCGGGAGAAGTCAGGCGCAGCAAAGGACGGATCGGGCGCCGGCGGCGCCAGCGCACGCGGCATGGGCTCCGTCGCCAGCGTGCCCTCGTCGACAAGACCGTCAATGACGCCGGCGCTGACGCCGGCTTCCCCGGCGGCTTCCGATTTGCCGTGCAACAGGCCGTCGGACAAAACCTCGATCAGCCGCCGCCGCGCCGGGGTCAGGCGCCTCGGCGGCTCGCCGATCAGGCGCACGCCCATGCGCACCCGTTCGGGGCCGAGGTGCTCGCCCATCCGCAAACACATCCGCAACACCATGCCGCGCGCCGACAGCGTGTAGTTGGCGACCCAATCGACGAGCGCGCGCAGTTCCTGCTTCAGCGGCGGCACGTCGAGTTTTTCGCCGACGTCCTTGAGGCGATTGTGCAGTCGCGGATCGGGATTGGCGTTCTCCGCCCACACCACGGCGACGACCTCGCGCGGCCCCAGCGGCACGCAGACCACATCGCCCGGCTTCAGTTCCATGCCGCGCGGCACCCGGTAGGAATAGTTCTGATCGAGCGCGACCGGCACCAGCACATCGACGATGCCGGTCGAGGCCGCGGATGACGTGCTGGCGCGCGTGGAGTGGTCCATTTTCAGAATCAAACTCAAATCCAGGAGGAAGATTAGCGCCCTGGGCGGGCCGGAGCCAATGTCCGGCCGCCGCTGCCTGCCAAGTTAGCGAACGGTAAACGAAACAGGTGCGATATGATAAGCAGAATCAGCGCGCGCCCAAGACGGCCTGAAAAACAGAGACGGCCCGAAAGACAGTCAAATGGCAAAACCGGTCCCCGCGGTTCAACCAATCGAACTCGACTGCGCCGACGTCAGCATCACGCTGGAGATGACGCACTGGCTGGCGCATCTGCGCAGCGAGCGGCGGCTGTCGCCGAAGACGCTCGAAGCCTATGCCCGCGACCTCAGGCAGTTCCTCGGTTTCCTCAGCCAGCATTGGGGCACCCGCGTGACGCTGCCGCACTTTGCCGCGCTGGAGGCCAGTGACGTCAGGGCCTTCATGGCGATGCGGCGCGCCGATGACATCGGCGGGCGCTCGCTGATGCGGACGCTGGCGGGGCTGCGCTCGTTCGGCCGCTTCCTCGAGCGGGAAGGCAGAGGCAAGGTCGGAGCGCTCTCGGCCATTCGCGCGCCAAAAGTCGGCAAGAGCCTGCCGAAGCCGGTTCCGATGGCGGCGGCGAAGCGCTTTGCCGACGCCGACGAACGCGCCGGCGAGGAGCGCGATCCCTGGATCTGGGCGCGCGACGCCGCGGTGATGGCGCTGCTCTATGGCTCCGGCCTGCGTATCTCGGAAGCGCTCGGCCTGAAACGCCGCGAGGTGCCCCTGCCGGGCGAAGGCGACGTGCTGGTCGTCACCGGCAAGGGCAACAAGACCCGCATGGTGCCTGTGCTGCAGAATGTGCTGGCGCTGGTTCAGGATTACGTGGCCATGTGCCCGCATTCATTGCCCCCCGGGGGACCGATCTTCGTCGGCGCCCGCGGCGGACCGCTCAGTCCGCGGATCATCCAGCTCACCATGGAGCGGCTGCGCGGCGCGCTCGGCCTGCCCGACAGCGCGACGCCGCACGCACTGCGGCATTCCTTCGCGACGCATCTGTTGAGCCGCGGCGGCGATCTGCGCGCGATCCAGGAACTGCTCGGGCATGCGTCGCTATCGACCACGCAGATCTACACCGGCATCGACAGCGAACGGCTGCTGGAAGTGTATAAATCGGCGCATCCGCGCGCCTGAGAGCGCCTTGCCTCCACCCTGACACGTCACCGTCACATCCGCCTGCCTCTTGCGCGGATGGTTATGTTCGGTCAATCGTAGGACATCGGTCAGGGAGGGAATCATGAGCGCGCACGAAAGCATGGAGCAAGCCGAGCACGCCGAACACGCGTCCAGCGAAAACCGGAAGATCGCGCTGTTGATTGCCGTGATCGCGCTGTGCCTGGCGCTGTCGGAGACGCTGGGCAAGGGCGCCCAGACCGAAGCCATCGCCAAGAATGTCGAGGCTTCGAACCTGTGGGCGTTCTTTCAGGCCAAGAGCATCCGCCGCACCGTGGTGCAGACCGCTTCGGAGCAATCAAGACTGAGCCTCGGCCTCGTGGGCGACGACGCCGCCAGGGCTGCGCTGCAAAAGCAGATCGACGACTGGCAGAAAACCGCGGCGCGCTACCGCTCCGAGCCGGAAACCGGCGAAGGCACGGAGCAGCTTTCCCACCGCGCCCAGGAAGCCCAGGAGGAGCGCGACCTGGCGACGGCAAAGTATCATCACTTCGAGCTCGCCTCCGCCGCCTTCCAGATCGGCATCGTGCTGGCGTCCGCCACCATCATCACCGGCATTGCCGCGCTGGCCTGGATCTCCGGACTGTTGACGCTGGCGGGGATCGCCATCACGGCGCTCGGCCTGCTCCTGCCGCATCTGCTGCATCTGCCGTGAGCGCAGGAACCTGGCGCGTGATGACTTTTCTTCGAATCGTCATCCCGCTCTATCGTTTTGTCTGAGCATGATCTTTTCGGAAAACCGGTTTCCGCTTTTCCGGATCATGCGCTCGCTAGCGCGCTTCGTGCACGCTCTTGCGGAAACGCTGGATCAGCCGCAGCGTGCGCGCTGACCAGCTGCTACCGTCGCCGCGCAGCGCGTCCCTGATTCGCGACTTGATGGGATCGACCAGGGCGGTCGCCTTGGCGCGCAGTGCCAGGACAAATTCGTAAAGCGTTTCGAACCAGTCCATCTCCAGCAGCTTGTCCTTCGTCACGTCGAAGATGAACGCGGCGACGCCGACGCCCAGAAACTTGGCGAAGATGATGGTGAGGACGGCGCTCATCCAGTATTCGTGGGTGAGGAGCCAGAGGCCGACCAGCTTCAGCGGGAACAGCGGAATCACCGGCACGATGAAGACGATCAAGGTCATCGCCGGCGACAGCGTATCGACGCGCTCGGCGAGCCATTGCTTGAAGGCGCGCAACGGGATCAACGCCACGAACCGGGCGACGATCGGCTCGAGGTGATCCCACAGCCAAGCCTCGATCAGAAAGATGATCGCAAGCAGGACCCAGATCGGCTGTAGGAGGCGGCGCATCATCCCTGGGTGTCCCCGCCCGATTCCTGGGCTTTGCTCACATATGTATCGCCCGCTTGCCGACTGCAAGCGCCGCTTCCTTGATGGCTTCAGAACGGGTCGGGTGGGCGTGGCAGGTACGCGCCAGATCCTCCGCGGAACCCGCGAATTCCATCAGGACGCAGGCTTCGTGGATCATTTCACCGGCCTCGCGGCCGATGATATGCACACCAAGCACCCGGTCGGTCTTCGCATCTGCGAGAATCTTCACGAAGCCTTCGGTGGTCTGGTTGACCTTGGAGCGGCCATTGGCCGTGAAGGGGAATTTGCCAACGGTGTAGGCCACATTGGCCTGCTTCAGTTCTTCCTCGGTCTTGCCGACGGAGGAAACCTCCGGCGTGGTATACACAACCCCTGGTATAACATCGTAATTCACATGCCCGGCCTGCCCGGCGAGAATTTCCGCGACCGCGACACCCTCGTCCTCGGCCTTGTGCGCGAGCATCGGCCCCGCAACGACGTCGCCGATGGCGTAGACGCCCTTCACGGTGGTCGCAAAATGCGAATCAATCTGCACGCGGCCGCGATTGTCGAGCGCGACGCCGGCCTCCTTCAGGCCGAGGCCCTCGGTGTAGGGAACGCGGCCGATCGCCACCAGCACCACGTCGGCCTCCAGCGCTTCCGCCTTGCCGCCCGCGGCGGGCTCGACCTGCGCCGACAGCGTCTTGCCCGAGGTGTTGACGCCGGTGACCTTGGCGCCAAGCTTGAACGCAAAGCCCTGCTTCTCGAGGATGCGCTGGAATTGTTTCGCCACCTCGCCGTCCATGCCTGGCAGAATGCGATCGAGAAATTCGACCACCGTGACCTGCGCGCCGAGACGGTGCCACACCGAACCGAGTTCGAGCCCGATCACGCCGGCGCCGACGATCAGCAGTTTTCCCGGCACCTTGTCGAGCGACAGCGCGCCGGTCGACGATACGATCCGCTTCTCGTCGATCTCGATGCCCTTCAGCCGTGCGACGTCGGAGCCGGTGGCTATCACGATGTTCCGGGTGTCCACGATCTGCGCCTTGCCGTCAGCGCCCGTCACCTCGACCTTGCCGGTGCCGAGGATCTTGCCTTTGCCGGAGATAACGTCGATCTTGTTTTTCTTCATCAGGAATTCGACGCCCTTGACGTTGCCGTCGATGCCCTGCTGCTTGAAATTCATCATCGCGGGCAGGTCGAGCTTCGGCGCGGGAACGCTGACGCCCATCTTCGCGAAACTGTGCCCGGCCTCCTCGAACATTTCGGAAGCATGCAGCAGCGCCTTCGAGGGCATGCATCCGACGTTGAGGCAGGTGCCGCCGAGCGTGGCATTCTTCTCGACCACCGCGACCTTCATGCCGAGCTGCGCGGCTCGCACCGCGCAGACATACCCGCCGGGACCGGTGCCGATGATAACGAGATCGTAAGTGGCCATGATTGGAAGTCCCGTGGCTGGATGCGGTGGCAGGTATC
>CAWHRA010000039.1:0-83165 GCA_963831585.1 uncultured Alphaproteobacteria bacterium
CGCGAGGCGCTTGGCGATACCGAACTGCACGCCCGCGCTGCGGGTGTGATTACAGCGCGAAGCCTCGAGGTCGGCAAATCGTGCAGGCGGCCCAATCGGTTTACACGCTGGCGCAGGATGGCGAGCGTGATGCCATCTTCGATGTCCCAGAGTTGATGTTCTTGGGCGATGTGGATCACGGCCACGTGTCGCTGGCGCTGGTCTCGGTCTTGAACATCACCGCCGTTGGCTACGTCAGGGAGATATCGCCCGCCGTCGATCCCAAGAGCTCCACGGTTCGCGTGAAAGTCGCTATCGAAAATCCGCCACCCGCGATGGCGCTCGGAAGCGCCATCGCGGGCACCGCCGGGGCCAAAGCCGCCACCGAGATCACCGTGCCGTGGACCGCGTTGACGGCAACGGGCTCAAAGCCCGCGGTCTGGATCGTCGATCCGAAGACGAACACAGCGTCGCTGAAGCCGGTGACCGTCGGCGCTTATGAAGCCGGAGCGGTGCTGATCAAGCAAGGGTTAGAACCCGGAGATCGCGTCGTTATTGACGGCGGCAAGCTGCTGAGCTCCGGCCAGCCCGTGACATATGGCGAGGATCGATCATGAAAACGCGTTTTCTTGTACTTGCAGGCACCGTCGCATCGGCATTGGCGATGGCAGGATGCAAGCAGGAGGCGAAGGCTCCGGAGCCGGTGCGGCCCTGGCGCCGTCGGCCGTCCGCAACCGGCCGCAACCGGCAGCACGATGGCGGTCGGAACTGTCCAGCCGCGCTATGAGACGAATTCGGCTTCCGCGTGCTTGGACGCGTCACTACGCGTCCGGTCAACGTGGAGATCTGGTTGCCGAGGGGCAGATCATTGCGGCCATCGATCCCACCGCCCTTGAGCTCGCGGTGCGGTCAGCGAAGGCGGATCTTTCGAAAGCCGAGGCCCTGCTTGAAAACGCAATCGGACGAGGAGCGGAAACGGATCCTGATCAAGACCGACGCCACGACGAAGCAGACGCTTGATGATGCAGAGCAGATACGCGCCGGCGCACAATCATCAACCGCTCGCGCCCGCGCGAACTTGGCCAAGGCGATCGAGCAGCTGGGTTATGCCCAAGTCAAGGCCGACTTCGCGGGCGTCGTCACCTGCCGCGAGCGCCGAGGTGGGACAAGTCGTGTCGCCCGGGCAGAACGTCGTGACCGTGGCGCGACTGGACGCCAGGGAGGCCGTGGTTGATCTCGGCCCGGATTTCCCCGTGCCCCTGACCGCCGGCTTGGAGTTCACCGTCAGCCCGCAGTTGCTTCCTGCCGTTCAAGTCCAGGGACAAATTCGCGAATTAGCGCCGCAAGCCGATCAAATGACGCGCATGCGCCGCGTTCGTATCGCCTTGAATGATCCGCCTGAGAGCTTCCGGTTCGGAAGCACCATCACAGCGAGACTAATCAATCGTCCCGACCCAGTTCTCCGCGTGCCCGCCTCCGCAGTCCTCAAAGAAGGCGCCGAGACTTTGGTCTGGGTCATTGACGCTCCCACGAGCACGGTTTCGCTGCACAAGGTCGACCTTTCCGAGGACGAAGAGAGGCATCCGGGTTGCCGGCGGTCTCGCCGCTGGAGCGCACATCGTGACTGCTGGAATCCATAGCCTAAAACAAGGACAGCAGATCCGCATCGAACAGGACGCCACGCCATGAAAACCTTCAACCTTTCCGACTGGGCCCTCCGGCATCGTTCGCTCGTCTGGTATTTCATGATTGCCTTCATGGCGGCGGGTCTCTTCGCATACCTGCAACTGGGGCGGCAGGAAGGTCCCTGATTTCACCATCAAGACCATGGTGATCGGGGCACAATGGCCCGGCGCTTCGCCAGAGGAAATGACGCGCCAGGTCACCGACAGGATCGAGAAGAAGCTCGAAGAACTGGAATCGCTCGACTATACCAAGAGCGTCACTGTTGCGGGCCAAACCACCGTTTTCGTCTATCTGCGCGACACAACGAAGGCTGTCGACGTCGCCTCGACCTGGGCGCGTGTGCGCAACATGATCGCCGACATCAAGGGCGATTTCCCGCAAGGCGTGATCGGGCCGGGCTTCAACGACCGCTTCGGCGATGTCTTCGGCAACATTTACGCATTCACCAGCGACGGCCTGAGCCAGCGGCAATTGCGTGATCGTGTCGAAGACATTCGCGCAAAGTCTGGACCGTCCCGAATGTCGGCAAGGTCGATATCCTCGGCGCGCAGGACGAGATGATTTTTCTGGAATTTTTCGACCCGGAAGATCGCGGCCCTCGGACTCGACACTCGTTCCATCGTCTCCTCGTGCAGGCGCAAAACGCCGTCGCGCCGTCGGCGATTCCAGGAGGGGCCGGAGCGCATCAGCGTGCGGGTCAACGGTCAGTTCGCATCTGAGGAAAGCCTGAAGGCGATCAATCTCAGGGTCAACGACCGGTTCTTCCCGCTGACAGATGTGGCAACCATCACGCGCGGCTACGCCGATCCACCGACGACGCTGATTCGCTTCAACGGCGAGCCCGCCGTCGCACTCGCGATCGGGATGAAGTCGGGCGCGAACTTGCTGAAATTCGGCGAGGCGCTGAAAGAGGAAATGTCGAAATACCTGGCCGAGCAACCGATCGGCCTGGGAGTTCATCTCGTCGCCGACCAGCCCGTTGTCGTCGAGCACGCCGTGTCCGGCTTCACGGAGGCTCTGTTCGAAGCGGTGGTCATCGTGCTTGGGATCAGCTTCTTGAGCCTTGGCCTTCGCGCCGGCCTCGTCGTCGCGATCGCGATCCCCCTGGTTCTGGCGATCACATTCGTGGTGATGGCATACGCTGGAATATCGCTGCAGCGCATTTCGCTCGGTGCCCTGATCATTGCTCTTGGCCTTCTGGTTGACGACGCCATGATCGCCGTTGAAATGATGGTGGCGCGACTGGAAGTCGGCGATCCCCTGGAGAAGGCTGCAACGCACGTTTACACCTCCACGGCGTTTCCGATGCTGACGGGAACCCTGGTCACCGTAGCGGGCTTCATCCCGATCGGCCTCAACACTAGCGATGCCGGTGATTTCACCTACACCTTGTTCGTGGTCATTGCTGTCTCATTGCTCGTGTCATGGATAGTCGCAGTCCTGTTCACGCCGTTGCTTGGCGTCACGGACCTCCTACCGGCCAGGATCAACGGAATGATGAATCCAAAGGCCGGGTTGGGCAGACGTTCGGCCGCCTGCTTCTGGTTTGCATGCGTCATCGCTGGATCACCGTCGGGGTGACGGTTGCAGCCTTCGCGCTCTCTCTGTTCGGCATGAGGTTCGTGCAGCAGCAGTTCTTTCCTTCATCGGACCGCGCCGAATTGGTCATTGACTGGAACCTGCCTCAAAACGCCTCGATTACCGAGACCAATGCGCAGATTGCTCGCTTCGAGCGTGAACAGTTGGAGGGCGATCCCGGCGTCGATCATTGGTCGACCTATGTGGGAACCGGCGCTCCACGCTTTGTGCTGTCATTCGATGTGCAGACGGCGAATACCTGGTTTGGCCAGATGGTCGTGGTCACCAAGGGTGGCATTGTCGCGCGTGATCAAGTCAAGGCGCAATTCGAAACCTATCTGAGAAAGACCTTTCCGGGCACCGATACCTTCGTCAAACTGCTTGAAGTCGGACCTCCGGTCGGGCGTCCCGTGCAGTACCGCCTGAGCGGACCCGATATCGCCAAGGTAAGGGAGTTTTCGCAAAACCTCGCCGCCATCGTACGTGCCAATCCGCACCTTGATCACGTCGTGTTCGACTGGATGGAGCCGGCGCGCGTCGTCAAGGTCGATGTCCTGCAGGACAAGGCGCGCCAGCTTGGCGTGAGCTCGGAGGACATCGCGACAACGTTAAACGGCGTCCTTGCGCGGCTCCTCTTATCACCCAGGTGCGCGACAGCATTTACCTGGTGAATGTGACGGGACGCGCGACCGCACCGGAGCGCGCATCGATCGATACGCTGCGCGACCTGCAATTGACCGGGCTTGGTGGCCAGTCGGTGCCTCTCGGAGCGGTCGCCACTCTGCACTATGAAATCGAGCAGCCGACAATCTGGCGCCGATCGCGGATCCCCACGATCACGCTAAAGGCAAGCGTTCTCGACAGCGCGCAGCCGAAGACCGTCGTGGATCAACTCGCGCCGAAGGTGGACGAGTTCGCAACCGGATTACCGGCTGGGTATTCGGTGGCGATCGGAGGCTCCGTCGAGGAGAGCGCCAAGAGCCAGGCCCCGATCGCGGCGGTCGTTCCGCTCATGCTTTTCATCATGGCCACGATCCTGATGATTCAGCTGCAGAGCTTCCACCGCCTGTTTCTGGTCTTTGCGGTGGCGCCACTAGCCTTGATCGGCGTTGTCATGGCCTTGCTGCCAAGCGGAGCGCCTCTCGGCTTCGTCGCGATCCTGGGTGTGCTGGCGCTGATCGGGATACTGATCCGCAACTCAGTGATCCTGATCGTGCAGATCGAAGATCTGAGGAAAGCGGGACGGCCCGCCTGGGACGCGGTCGTGGAAGCAACCGAGCACCGCATGCGGCCGATCATGCTGACGGCAGCCGCCGCAAGTCTGGCGCTCATCCCGATCGCGCGCGAGATCTTCTGGGGACCGATGGCCTACGCGATGATGGGCGGCATCATCGTAGGCACGGTGCTGACGCTGTTGTTTTTGCCGGCGCTCTATGTGGCGTGGTTCCGGATCAAGGAGACGGAGCCCGCAACGGATAGCACTCACGAAAATCCGCTTGCCCCCGAAATGCAAACTGTCTCTTCAACTGATGCGCCCCCTCGGCGCGAACTGGAAAATGCATAGGAGCTAATATGAAGCAAATTCTCAGCCTCTTTATGTTTGGAATCGGAGCTTTGCTCTTCCTTGCCTTCTTCGCCACCCTCAAGCCGACTGACGTCACTGCGGCTTCGGGGTCAAGCGAATCCGGCCAGTGCAGCACGAAAGCCCCGCCTACGCTCGCCTGCCGATCACTGATACTTGCCGCAGCGTTGTTGCCTGAGGTCGTGCAGCCAAAGTGACCAGCGCGGCCCAGAATCGTGCGCCAGATTCCTCCACGAATGCAAAGTGCCGTACGGCGAAGCTACTTCCCTACAGTCCGTTCCTCAAACCCAACGCTCATCTTATGAATCTAACAAGCCGTGCAGGTGGTGTGATGCAGAAGAAACTAGCGTTCATCGGAGTCCTCCTGCTGTCCCTCGCGCTTGTCCCTCGCACCGCCATGGCTGAACTCAACGATGGATCGTTGAGTTCCACTGGCCAAAGCACGCCAGTTCATCAGGAGGAGAACACGGATTCGGATCAGCGCTTCCTTGCTGCATTCCGTGCTGCGCACCTCCCGCTTCTCGAGGCGATCGCCATTGCCGAACGATTGCATGTGGGGTCTCGGACCGTCGGCATATCGTTCGATGCATTGGACAATCCCTCTTATCGGGTGAGGACGGTGAAAGACAAAAAGATGTGGGAAAACGTCATCGATGTTCGTACGGGGCGGACCGCCGGCCCCGAGATCGTGCGGTCCCTGAACGAGCTTGAATTGGAAGAACGGGACAACATCAATGCATTGGGATCGGTCAAACAGGAGCTATCGGACGCCGTGGCGATCGCTGAGAAAGCCGCAGCTGGAAAGGCCATCAGCGGAGGTCTGGTTAAGGAAGGTGATCAGCTCAATTTCGTGGTCGTCGTCCTAAGCGATGACAACGTGAAGGAGGTCTTCCTCGAACCGCCACGCGCCACCTTTAATGGTAGGCCGGCCACTTCTCGCAGGTAACGGGGTAGCGCTACCAACCACCAACGATGGGGGCAGTATCGAGGGCCGCTTTTTTGCGCGTCCTATTAGCCCTTCTAGAGTTGCCGCTGCTGCTTAGGCTAGGCAATTTGCGGGACCAACACGTGCGCCAAAGTGCTTCGACGAGAACGCGTGGCGCCCACTGATGAGAGTGCGAGCCCGCCGATTTCTACGCTGGGCTACGCCACTGCCCTCTCGTGAGCAAACAGCGGTTTTCCTTCGCTGGGCGTTGGTTCACAAAATGCTGCGACGACCACAAGAGCAAACGCTCGACCACGAGATCAAACATGGAGGATTAGCGGAAGTGCATTCTAACATTTGGCTGCGGGTAACAACGTGGGAGTAAAAGGATCGCGAAAACATTTTTCGCATCAATGACTTATGCCCTTGGTGCGCTCGGAGGGACTCGAACCCCCACGATTTTACTCACTGCCACCTCAAGGCAGCGCGTCTACCAATTCCGCCACGAGCGCTTGGGAGACCGGCACCGGCATAGCGCCGGACCGGGTCAACGGCGCGGGATGTAACAAATCAGGGATGGGGGGACAAGGGCTGCCAGTGCAGCCGATCCGGCGAAGTTGGGATCCGATTTCGGCCTACCGGCTGCCCGGCGATTTCGGCAGCATTTGCTTGACTTCGACGGCGATGCGGTTGCGATCGACCAGCACCACGCCACTGGCGACCGGCAGGTTGTTGGCGAGGATTTTGACCTCGTCCGCCTCGGTGGCGTCCAGTTCGATGATGGCGCCGCGGCTGAGCCGCATTACCTGATGGATGGGCATCGTGGTAGTGCCGAGGACCACCATGAGATCGACGCTGACTTTATCGAGGGTTGGCACTGGGCGGGCGACCTGAACTGACGGATATGCAAAATTGCCTGCCGCGAGATCACCACGTTATGGTTAGCCAATGGTTAATAGCCGCCAAACCCTGGATTTAGCGCCGTTCACCGGCCCCGTCGGCGGCCGTGCAGTGGAATGGCGGATATCGGACGCCGCGGTGCCCTACCCCGAGGCAGTCGCGGCCATGGAAGCCCGCGCCGCCGATATCGCGGCCCACCGGGCGGGCGAACTGGTCTGGCTGCTGGAACACCCCCCGCTCTACACCTCCGGCACCAGCGGCAAGGCGGCCGACCTGCTCGACCCGCGCTTTCCGATGTTTGCCACCGGGCGCGGCGGGCAGATCACCTATCACGGCCCCGGCCAGCGGGTGGCCTATGTCATGCTCGACCTGAGGCTGAGACGGCCGGACGTCCGGGCCTATGTGGCGGGTCTCGAGGAATGGATCATCCGGACGCTCGCAGCCTTCAACGTGCGCGGCGAGCGGCGCGAGGATCGCGTCGGCGTCTGGGTGAGTCGCCCGGACAAGGGCGAGGGTTTCGAGGACAAGATCGCCGCCATTGGCGTGCGATTAAGGCGCTGGGTGTCGTTCCACGGCATCTCCATCAACGTGGAGCCTGACCTGAGCCATTTCGACGCCATCGTTCCCTGCGGAGTGGCGGATCCGCGTTACGGCGTCACGAGCCTGGTCGATCTCGGCCACCCCGTGAGCATGGCCGACGTCGATATCGCGCTCCGGCAGACATTCCAGCAAGTTTTCGGCGCGGCCGAACCGCGGCTGCCGGAAGCGACCGTCTGACGGCGGAACGCGATCCCCGCGTTGAGTAAGCGGGGCTTGCGGCAGGCGAAGCCAGGTATCCGGGTTCCTGCAAGCGCGCCCGCCGTAAGTAACGATCGCTTCGCTTCACGCCGCTGTGCGCTGCGGCGCGACGTCGAGTTGCCCCGCGATGTAGCGACGCTCCTGCGTCAGCCCGCCAAAGCCATAGGCATCGCCGCGGACTTCGTCGACGTGGATGTAGCTCTCGTGGTGCAGCGGCCCCAGCAGCTCGCCCATGCGCTTGAACATCGCGGCGAGGTAGTCCGCCTTTTCATCCTTGGTGTTGGTGCCTTCGGAGACGTGAACGTCGAGCCAGAAGCTCGCAAGCTTCTGTTCGGCGAGCGAGCGGCCGCCGGCGAACCAGTCCGCCGCGTCGACCGACCGCACGATGATCGCGGTAACCTTTGGATCCTTGTGCAGGATTTTCGCGGTGAGCTCGCTGACCGCGGCGGCGACGTCGGCTTTCAGCGATGGCGAATGGCGTGAACTCGAATAGGTGATGGTGATGAGCGGCATGATCGTTCTCCTTGGCCTTGCGCGCTTCAGGCGCGCCACGGCAAGCTAGACCTGCCGTCATCATTTTGGTACCTTATCTATCGATATAACAATGATAACGATATTTGATGATGGCGATGCTCGACATTTCCACGGTGCAGGCCTTCCTGCTGGTGGCCGAACTTCAGAATTTCACCCGCGCCGCGGAAGCGCTCGGCACCACGCAGGCGGCGGTCAGCATGAAGCTACAACGGCTGGAAGCCACGCTCGGCAAGCGGCTGGTCGAACGCTCGCCGCGCGCGGTGCGGCTGACCGCCGAGGGTGCGGGCTTTCTCGATCATGCGCGCGCGCTGATGGCGGCGCACGACCGAGCGCTGTCGGGCGAGCGCGTGGCGCGGCCGCAATTGTCGCTCGGCATCAGCGATCATGCCGCCGGCCCCGAACTGGTGCCGCTGTTGGCGAGGCTCCATGCGGTGTCGCCGCAGTTGGCGCTGTCGGTCGCCATCGGTTTTTCGCGCCAGCTCCTCGAGGCCTACGATGCCGGCGAACTCGACGCGGTGATCGTGCGGCAGGAAGGCAGCCGGCGCGGCGGCGAGAAAGTGGCCGAGGATGAGTTCGGCTGGTTCGCCTCGCCTTCCCTGCGATGGCGCCGCGGCGAGCGCTTGCCGCTGGCGACCTCGGCGCCGCCCTGCGGGGTGCGCGCGCTCGCCATTCGCGCCCTCGACAAGTCCGGCATCGCATGGAACGAGGCCTTCGTCGGCGGCGGCGTGGCTGCGGTGGCCGCAGCCGCCCTCGCCGGCCTTGCGGTCGCGCCATTGGCACGCCGGGTGGCGCCGGCGGGCATGGTCGACATCGGCCCCGCGCGGGGATTGCCCGGGCTCGGCTCGTCGAAGGTGATGCTGCATTCAAAGGTCAGCGACGCCGGCAAGCTCGCCGCGCTGCGAACGCTAGCGGCGACGTTCCGCAGCGCCGTGGCCGGATAACGAGACCCCCGACTTCGGGCATCAGGCGGTCTGGAATATCACGCAGTCTGAGGCAGGCCCGCCCGCGCAGGAGGCGTCGCATTCGCTCACCAGCGACGCGATCGCGGTTTCCAGCGCCTTGAGTTCGGCGAGCTTGCGACGCACGCCGGCAAGGTGCCCGGCGGCGACCTTGCGTGCTTCGTTGCAGGATCTTTCGCCGTGCATCAGCGCTAAAAGCGAGCGCACTTCCTCGATCGAGTAGTCAAAGTCGCGACAGCGCCTGACGAAGGCGAGCCGCCGGACGTCTTCATGGTCGTAGATTCGCTGACCGCCGCTCCGTGCCGGGCGACGCAACAGCCCGATCTGCTCGTAATAGCGAATGGTCGGGACACTCGTGCCGGTCCGCTTGGCCAGGACTTCGATGCGCAACGTCGCCTCCCCGATTTTCCTGCTTGAACCTCAAGCGGCTTGAGGGGGTATCGGTCGGGACATCGATGAACAACCCGACGGAGAATCACATGCGTGTTATCCAGCCATCCTGCACCCTGCCTTCCCTGACTTCGCCGGGATGCGGCTGCGCCCCCCGCCAGAAGGCAGCCGGCGGCAAGGCGGCGAGCGCCGCGGCCGCGACCGCGGGTGCCGCGGCCTTGACCGCGCTGGCGGCGGCGGCATGCACGGCCTGCTGCGTTTTGCCGTTCACCCTGCCTGCGGTTATCCTCGCCGGCGCCGGCGGATTCATCGCGGTGCTGGATCACGCGCATGGCTGGGTCACCCGGCTGGCCGTCCTCGTCGTGATCTGTGCCTGGCTGTGGATCGGGTGGCAGGTCAGGAAGACCAAGCGAAGAGCCTCGCGCTTGACCGTCGTCATGATGGTCGTCGCAACGCTGTTGACAGCGGCCGCGTCATCCTGGCCGGTGCTTGAGCCCATCGCCTTCCATGCGCTCGGCATCGCAAAGAAACGCGCGATCCCACATAACGAGTGACCAATGGATGGACTTGCGCTGTTCGGTCTCTTCGCCGTGACCGCGATGCTGGTGTCGTATGCGCTGGAGGCAAGAAGCCACTGGTACATTCTGGCGTTCGCCGCGGCCTGCAGCCTCGGTTCGATCTACGGCTTCCTGCAGGGCGCGTGGCCGTTCGGCGTGGTCGAAGCGATCTGGGCGCTGGTGGCGCTGCGGAGATGGATGCGTGTGAGAACACTCGCCCGTCTCGGATAAGGCGGCCGACGTCCGCTTTCGTGCATATTCCGGACTTGTGTCGGATATCGCGTGACGTCCGGCGATTGCCATGAAGCAACATTGGCCCTCCGTCTCGCGGGCTTTTAGTTCGCTTTTCGACCTGCACCAATCTTGAAGGCGACAGGTAGCTCAAGTCCGGCTGGTGTTTTGTAGGAGGAGGCTCTTCGCTCCAATTCTGCGCGGATTGCTGCCTGTGTCGCCTTGTCTTGGTGAGCGATGACCGACGCAGTCAGAGCAAAACTGCCCAACCCTCCGTGCCACAACGTATCGACATCGGGTACCAGGTAGGTCGTCTTGTGGTCCTGCAGCATGATGTCGGTCAGGCCAACCCCTTCAAGTAAGCTACGGAACTCATTGGTGTCAGAAAATCTGAAAATCGAATGGCCCACAGGCACGTCAGGTGGCGGGGCCACTCCCATCTCAGCAATTGCTTCGCGAAAGAGGCCTTGAATTCGCTGTCTGCTCGGATCGTCCCACCAAGACAACGCGATTCGGCCGCCTCGCCTAAGCGTCCGGATACATTCAGCGACAGATGCTTCTGGATACGGGAAGTGTCCTAAGCCAAAATTGCAAACGACCGCATCGAACGAGCAATCCGCAAAAGGCAAATGCTCGACCTCTGCTACGCGAAAGTCGATACCGGGATGGGATATTGCCGCAAGCTCAATCATCCCTGGCGAGAGATCAACGCCAACAGTCTTAGCACCTAACCCGTAGGCTTCAGCGGCGAGAGAGCCTGGTCCGGTTGCTACATCCAGAAGATCGAAGCCGCCTTTAAGTCGTATTGCATCAAGGAGGGGTTTAATGGCCAGGCCAGTAATTGGCGTGAAGAAGTCGCGATAGGTCCTTGCCAGGTTGTCATGGCGCTGCCGTTCGAAGGAACGAAATCGTTCTGCTTCCTCAGGTGACAAGGCTGTGCTTGCAGTTGCCATGATCCACTCCCGCACCTCCTGTAGTAGTAGCATAGCAGGGATGTGGCTCAACGAGCCGATTTCAAGCACCCAAACCGGAGCCTCGAATCATGCTGATTGGACGCGTGCCATTGAGTTTGCACTCTACACCGTCGGCAGCACCGAAAACCGCTCGCCCGCATAGCGCAGATTCAACGCATCGGGTCCAGCAGGCTCTTCCTGAACGGAAACGACCCGCGCCGAGGACGGGCCGCGCCGGCAGGCCTCCACCATCTCGGATACGACATCCGGTGGTCCGGCAAACAGCGCTTGCACGCTGCCGTCCCGGCGGTTGCGGACCCAGCCTTCGAGATCGTGATTTCGGGCCCGGTGGTCGACCCAGGCGCGGTAGCCGACGCCTTGTACCCGGCCGGTGATCGTCACCTGACGGATCGCTCCGGTCATCTATTACCTCAAGCCCAGGAATTCGCGGCCACGCGCCTTCACCTCCGCCTCGCGTGTCAGGCGGCCGGTCAGTTCGCCTGAAGCCAGTCCCTTCAGCGCCTTCGGCGGCGAGCCCTCGCGCAGCGCCTTGAGCGTTTCGTAGACGGCCTGTGTCGCCGCGGCGAACGGCGCATGGCCCTGCAAGGCAATCCGCACGCGCTGGCCCGCGAGATAGCCCGGATCGGACATCTCCTCGGGCGCGCCACCGAGTACGATCGGCAGTTCCGTCGCCGCCGCGACAGCCTCCAGTTCCGCGCGCGTCCTGACGCCGGTAAAGAACAGCGCGTCGACGCCGGTCGCCTCATAAGCCCTGGTGCGGGCGATCGCGTCGTCGAGCGAGGTCACGGATGCAGCGCCGGTGCGTCCGATGACGACCAGCGAGGGATCCCGGCGTGCATCCAGCGCCGCCTTCATCTTGCCGACGCCCTCCTCCAGCGAGATCAATTGCGTCGCGGCCTGCCCGAACGCCTGCGGCAGCAGGGTGTCTTCGATGGTGAGGCCGGCGGCGCCCGCCGTCTCCAGTTCCTCGATGGTGCGGCGAACGTTGAGTGCGTTGCCATAACCGTGATCGGCATCGACCAGTACCGGCAAGACCGACGCACGCGACATCCGGCGCATCTGTTCGGCGAGTTCGCTCAGCGTGATCAGCGCGACGTCGGGATCCCCCAGCACCGCAAGGGAAGCCACCGAGCCGCCGAACATGCCGAGCTCGAAACCAAGATCGTGAGCGATGCGGATCGAAATCGCGTCATAGACCGAACCGGGACGAATGCATGCCGATCCCGACAGGATCGAACGCAACGCTTCGCGGCGCTTCCGGAAGGCCATCGGAACCTCTCAATTGATCGTCATTCCGGGATGGTGCGGCAGCAGCCCCGGAATCTCGAAATTTCGGGTTCGATGCTTCCGCATCGCCCCGGAATGACAAGACTACGCGAATTCCAGAATCAGCGCGTCGACCGCCAGCGTGGCGCCGGGAGCGGCGTGGATCTTCTTCACGGTGCCGTCGCGTTCGGCGCGCAGCACGTTCTGCATCTTCATCGCTTCCACCACCGCCAGCGTCTCGCCGGCCTTGACCTCCTGGCCCTCGGCGACGGCGATCGACACCACGAGCCCGGGCATCGGGCACAGCAGCTTCTTGCCGGTATCGGCCTTGGTGCCGACCGGCATCAGCCGCGCCGCCGTGGCCTCGGATTCGGTGAAGACGTTGACGGCGACTTCATAGCCCTGATGCGCGAGCCGGAACCCGTTGGGAATCGGGCGCACCTGCATGGCCACCGGATGGCCGTCGACAGTGCCTTGCCAGACAGGATTACCGGGCGTCCAGGGCGAGACCAGAAGGTGCGGATTGCCGAGCGTGCCGTCAGTCCCGACAAAGCGCACCGCGATGCCGTCGGCCGCGCGGGCGACGTCGAGCGGAATTTCGGCGCGGTCCAGCCACACCGCGCGGCGGCGTTCGCGCTGCACCGGGCGGCCAGTCAACTGGCCGGAAATCTGCCGCTTGCGCTCACCGAGCACGTGATCGATCGCCGCGCCTACCGCCGCGAGCCGGCGCGCGATTTCGCCTTCGGGGATGCGAACCGCGAACCCCTTCGGAAATTCCTCCGCGATGAAGCCGGTCGAAAGCTTGCCCTCGCGCCAGCGCGGATGAAGCATCAAGGCCGACAGGAACGGGATATTGTGGCGGATGCCGTCGATGTAGAATGAATCGAGCGCGGTCGCCTGGGCCTCGATGGCGGCGGCACGCGACGGCGCATGCGTCACGAGCTTGGCGATCATCGGATCGTAATAGATCGAGATCTCGCCGCCTTCCTGCACGCCGGTGTCGTTGCGCACGGTGATGCCGTCGACGCTGCTCTCGAGCGGCGGGCGGTATTTCACCAGCCGTCCGATCGAGGGCAGGAAGTTGCGGAACGGGTCTTCGGCATAGACCCGCGATTCCACCGCCCATCCCGTCAGCCGCACGTCCTTTTGCTTCAGCGACAGTTTTTCGCCCGCAGCCACCCGGATCATCTGTTCCACCAGATCGATGCCGGTGACCAGCTCGGTCACGGGGTGTTCGACCTGCAGACGGGTGTTCATCTCGAGGAAATAGAAGCTCTTGTCCTGGCCGGCGACGAATTCGACCGTGCCGGCGGAGTCGTAGTTCACCGCTTTCGCCAGCGCGACCGCCTGCTCGCCCATCTGGCGGCGGGTGGTCTCGTCGAGCAGCGGCGACGGCGCCTCCTCGATCACCTTCTGATTGCGGCGCTGGATCGAGCATTCGCGCTCGCCGAGATAGATGACGTTGCCGTGCTTGTCGCCGAGCACCTGGATTTCGATGTGGCGGGGATCGACGATGAACTTTTCGATGAACACCCTGTCGTCGCCGAACGAGGCCTTGGCCTCGGCCTTGGCGAGGCCGAAACCTTCGGCGACCTCGCCGGTCGAATTCGCAATCCGCATGCCCTTGCCGCCGCCGCCGGCGGAGGCCTTGATCATCACGGGATAACCGATCGCGTCAGCAATCTTGACCGCATGGCGCTCGTCCTCGATCACGCCGAGGAAGCCCGGCACGGTCGAGACGTCGGCCTTGGCGGCGGCCTTCTTGGACTCGATCTTGTCGCCCATCGCAGCAATGGCGCCGGGGTTAGGCCCGATGAAGACGATGCCGGCCTTGGCCAGCGCGCGCGGAAAGGCTTCGCGCTCGGACAGGAACCCGTAGCCGGGATGCACGGCCTCGGCGCCGGTCTTGCGGCAGGCCTCGATGATCTTCTCCATCACCAGATAACTCTCGGCGGCGGCCGGCGGTCCGATCAGGACGGCCTCATCGGCCATTTCGACGTGCAGCGCGTCGCGGTCGGCCTCGGAATAGACAGCAACGGTCTCGATCCCCATCCGGCGGGCGGTCTTGATGACCCGACAGGCGATCTCGCCGCGATTTGCGATCAGAATTCGTTTGAACATGTTCTTGCTTGCTTGAAACCTGTTGAGGCGGGATCCGGCCCTCGCGAGGCCGGACGCCGCAATCTGGCACGCGGGGGCGGATGTAACAATTCCGTGGTTACAGGAAAACCAAGCGGAGGCAACGGCCTATATCGAACGCGCAAAACGTCGCGTTAGCCGGAATAACTGTGGAATCTTCCCCTCACATAGGCGCGGGACACCGCCTTCATGAGTTCGCCGACCTCGGATTCCAGATATTGGTTGGCCACGATCAGGCTGCGGATCGTCGACCGCAAGTCACCGCCGCAGGCCGCGATGGCCTGATCCACCGATGTCTCCAGTCCGTCGTCCTCTTCCATATTCGAGTGTGACGAAGAGGACATATCGCGTTTCCAACCTGAGTGGCGACATGCATGTTCTTCTTTTGTTCTTATGAAGTCAACTAGCCGATCGCTGCGTGCGTGGGCCGATACACACCGGGAGGCGCGCGTCCTTGAAGTCTCGCTTGGGCTGAGGCCAGCGTCTCGCCGGTCTCAGGCAGCCTTCTCAGGCTGCCTTGGGCAGCTTGTCGGTCAGGATATCGATCTTGTGGATGGATGGCGGACTGGCCAGGAGGTCAGCCGCTTTGGCCATCAGCGCCGCCGCCACCTTGCCATTCAGGTGCGCCTCGCGCCCGGCTTCGTCGTTGAACGTATCGAAAATGGCGAACCGCGACGGGCCTTCCTGGATTGCGTACCAGGTCACCGTTCCGAATTCGGCATCCACCAGCGGCAACGCTGAACGCAAGAATTCGGCGACTTCCTTTTCCTTGCCGGGCTTGGCCTCGAGCGGCACATACAGCGCAACCTTGCTCATGACGGGCTCCTGCTATGATTGAAAAGCCGGCGCTTGGGCGCGCCGCTCTTGCCAAACGGATCAACCCTGCTGATGGTTCCGTGCCGGCGATGACCCGTTCATGCGCTGTCGGATGCCGGATGCCGACTGTAACAATTCTGTCGCACAGCAAACTTAGATAGAGGCAACGATTTAGCCGGATTTTCTAAGGGAGATTTCAATGCACCGCTCAATGTTGTTGCTATCCGCCGGCGTGATGGTGCTGTCCGCCGCCGCGGCGTCAGCCCAGAACAACACTCCCCACAACCTGATCCTGTTCGTGCCGGACGGCCTGCGCGGCCAGATCGTCACGCCGCAGACCGCGCCAACCATGGCGGAGATCCGCGACAAGGGCGTCAATTTCAAGAATTCACACTCGATGTTCCCGACCTTCACCATGGCCAACGGATCGGCCCTGGCGACCGGGCATTATCTCGGCGATACCGGGACGTTCAGCAACACCATCTACACCGGCTTCTCGTCCGCGCCCGCCGGCGATACCGTCGTCCCCTTCCTCGAAAACGATGCGGTGCTGGGCGATGTCGATGAGCATTTCGGCGGCGATTACCTGAACGAGGAAACCATCCTGAAGATGGCGCGGGCCAAGGGCTTCAGCACCGCCGCGATCGGCAAGGTCGGCCCAACCTTGATTTTCGACCATACCGACCGCGCCGACCGTCCCGGCCTGCATTCGATCGTGGTCGACGATTCCACCGGCGCCAAGACCGGCGTTCCGCTGTCGGATGAGATGAAGGAAGCGCTGACGAAGGCCAATCTCCCGTTGGCGGCGCCCTCGCGCGGCGACAATGCGAAGGCCGGCGACGCCAAGACGCCGGGCACCACGGTCGCCAATATCGCGCAGCAGGCCTATTTCGCCGACGTCGCCAGCAAGATCGTGCTGCCGATGTTCAAGGCGCGCGGCAAGCCGTTCGTGCTGGTATTCTGGTCGCGCGATCCCGACGGAAGCCAGCACAATACCGGCGACAGCCTCAACGCCGTGACGCCGGGGATCAACGGGCCGACCTCGATGGCCGGCATCAAGAACGCCGACGACAATTTGGCGCAATTGCGCAAGGCGCTCGACGATCTCGGTCTTTCCGCCACCACCAACATCGTGGTGTCGGCGGACCACGGATTCTCGACGATTTCGAAAGAAAGCAAGACCAGCCCGTCGGCGAAGGCAACTTACGCGGACACACCGAAGGATTTCCTTCCGATGGGCTTCCTCGCGCTCGATCTGGCGAAGGCGCTCGACCTGCCGCTGTTCGACCCCAACGACAAGAATGCGCCCGTCGGCGCCAATGCGCACCCGAAGGCCGGCAACGGCGTGCTCGGAAAGGATCCGGCAAAACCCGATCTGGTGGTCGCCACCAATGGCGGATCGGACCTGATCTATCTGCCGAACAAGGACAAGAAGCTGGCTGATCGCGCCGTCAAGGCGCTGCTCGAACAGGACTATGTCAGCGGGCTGTTCGTCGACGACAAGCTCGGCCGCTTCCCCGGCACCTTGCCGATGTCGCAGCTCAACTTGAGGGGCAAGGCGGCGACGCCGAATCCGTCGATCGTGGTCAACTTCCGTTCTTATGCGCAGGGGTGCAGCGAACCGACCAATTGCTCCGTCGAAGTCGCCGACACGGTGCTGCGGCAGGGCCAGGGCATGCACGGCAGCTTCGGCCGCGGCGACACCATGAATTTCATGGCGGCGATCGGTCCCAATTTCAAAGCCGGCTATGTCGACCCGCTGCCGGTCAGCAATGCCGACATCGGCATGACCATCGCCGAGCTCATGAGCCTGCATGCATCGGCCAACGGCGGACTGGTGGGCCGGGTGATCTCGGAAGCCCTGCCCAACGGCATTACCCCGAAGGCGTTTGACGGAAAGATCGTGTCCAAGCCGGCGGCCAACGGCCTACAGACGGTTCTGAAGTACCAGCGCGTGCTGTCGCAACGCTATTTCGACGCCGCCGGATTCCCAGGCCGCACCGTCGGGCTCGACGCGGAAGTCGGCAAACAAAAAACGGCGGGGAAGTAACCCCGCCGTCGCTGGCACAGGCTGTCTCGTCGCCTGAATTCACATCCCGATGTCGAACACGTTCGGCAGTTGCGTCGTCAAGGGCAGTGTCGCGGCGCCGACGATGGTGGCGACCAGCGCCATCAGTGTGCGGTTACAGCGTTGTTTGCCGCGCATCTGGCCGGCGATCCATTCCAGCACCTCGGTATTGACGCCGACCGCACGGGTCGAGGCCCAGCTTTCGATCGCCGTTTCCGGCGACAATGCGACGGTGCGGGACGGCACGGGCAGGCCCGACGCGGAGGCCGCGTGGTGCACCACCGCCTTGGCCAGCAGGTCGTCAAAAAGTCCATCGTCGCTGCGTTCGGCAGCGGCATCGTTGATCTCGAACAGCGCTTCGGCTTCGGCCCGGCTGACCGGCTGATCGTCGACCGCGGTCGCGGTCAGGATGCGCGCGCACCAGGCAGCGTCGAAGGCATCCAGCGCGCGGGAAAAATGCACGCGGCCTTTGGTGGTGGGGCCCTCCCCGGTGATGACGCCATCGCGGACGACGGCGAGAGCCTGGGCGGCGGTGTCGCGGCAGGAAATTTTGGAGGGTTCGAGCGCAGCGTCGGGCAACTTAGGGGCAGCGGCGGACATTGGTTGGGACTACTTCTCGGTTTTTTGTTGCAGGCCAGCATTTCCACGCGGGGCGTAAACGAGTAGTTAACGATTCGAAACTTGCTTCGCGGGTTTTTTAGATGGTTGCCGATTTGTCGCTCCGACAGCCGTGAAAGTTCGGACCGGAACCGGGGCGCGCGTGTTGCGGGCGATAAAAGGCAATATCGGGGCGCTCGGGCCATTTGCCGCCGTCGCGACCTTTTTGCCGCACAGGCATGGAGCAAAAGAAGATGCTAGGAGTTCCCCGCTGCCGGAGAAAGATATCCTCTTTTCTGCGCATCCATTCACTTAAACGCTTTCGCCCCCTATACTTAGAACGAAGAATTCCCCTGAAACTTCAAGAGCATGAGGTCGTAAAATGGCTCTCCAGATAGGCGCTGTAGCCCCGGACTTCGAAGCCGAAACCACTGAAGGCAAAATCAAATTCCACGACTGGATCGGCAATAGCTGGGCGCTGTTGTTCTCGCACCCGAAGGATTTCACGCCGGTCTGCACCACCGAGCTCGGTGCACTGGCCAAGCTGAAGCCGGAATTCGACAAGCGCGGCGTCAAGCTGATGGGGCTTTCCGTCGATCCCGTCACCAACCATGCGAAATGGTCTGACGACATCAAGGAGACGCAAGGCGCAGCGCCGAATTATCCGATGATCGGCGACACCGACTACAACGTGTCGAAACTGTACGACATGCTGCCCGCCGCCATCTCCGGCGACCCGTCCAAGCGCACCGCGGCCGATAACCAGACCGTCCGCAACGTCTTCATCATCGGGCCGGACAAGAAGATCAAACTGATCCTGGTCTATCCGATGACCACCGGCCGCAACTTTCAGGAAATACTGCGCGTGATCGATTCCCTGCAGATGACCGCCAAGCATCGCGTGGCGACGCCGGCCGACTGGAAACAGGGCGATGACGTCATCATCGCGGGCTCGGTCAGCGACGACGAGGCCAAGACGATCTATCCGCAGGGCTGGAAGGCGCCGAAGCCCTATCTGCGGATCGTGCCGCAGCCGAAGTAACGATCGGCAGCGAACGACGGCAAGCCTACGATACCGTCATTCCGGGGCGATGCGCAGCATCGAACCCGGAATGACGAGATTACCCGATGCGCGGTTGCGCATCCGAGGCGCTTACGCACGATCCCGGTGTCGCATAATCAAAATCCCCGCGACGTGGAGGTTGGCCTGAAACCTCCAGCGCCGCTGCGCGTATCCCTTGAGAGTACGTACCGACGCCGATAACGCTGCAACGTACGCACGCGAACCCACGCGCCTTCCGAGTTGACCTCCACCGATGGCCGGCACATCCGCTCCCCCCTGCATCGTCTGGTTTCGCGACGATTTGCGGATTTCCGATCATCCAGCTTTGCATGCGGCCTCCGAAACAGGGAGGCCCGTGATTTGCCTTTACGTGTTCGACGAGGACAGTGAGGCGCAGCGCACCCGGGGCCCACGTCCGCTCGGTCGCGCCGCGCGCTGGTGGCTGGCGCAGTCGCTGCGGGCCTTGCAAGGCCGTCTCGCCGCGCTCGGCGCACCGCTGGTGCTGCGCAAGGGGCCGGCGGCCAGGGTCATCGCCGAGCTCGCACGCGAGACCGGGGCCGGCTCGGTGTTCTGGAACGAGATCGCGCAAGCACTCTGGTCGGGCGATGGCCGATGAGGTCGCCGCGGCGCTGGATGCGACCGATATCGCTGCGCAACGCTTCCCCGGCGACCTCCTTGCGGCGCCTGCCAGCATCCGCAGCAGGGACGGCCGGGGGCTGCGGGTGTTCACACCGTTCTGGCGGCGCGTGCTGTCCCTGGGCGATCCGCCCGAACCGCTGCCTGCACCGACGGCGTTGCGTCCAGTGCCCGGCCTTGCAGGCGACTCCCTCGAAAGCTGGGGTCTCGAGCCCACACATCCGGACTGGGCCGGAGGCTTGCGCGACAGCTGGACGCCCGGTGAGATTTCCGCCCAGCACCGGCTCAGGGAGTTTCTTGCAGAAGACGTGGCCGGCTACGCCAGTGCGCGCGACCGGCTGGACCGCGAGGGCACGTCCCGGCTATCCCCGCATTTGCGCTTCGGCGAGGTCAGCCTGCGGCAAGTCTGGCACGCAGCCCGCTTTGCAGCGGCCGAACGCCCCGCCCTGTCGGCCGACGTCGAAAAGCTCCTGAGCGAACTGGGCTGGCGCGAATTCTGCCGACACCTGCTGTTCGACGTTCCGGATCTGGCTCAACGCAATCTGCAGCCCGCCTTCGACGCCTTCCCGTGGCGGCACGACGCCGAGGCGCTGCGGGCGTGGCAACGCGGCCGGACCGGTTATCCGGTCGTGGATGCCGGGATGCGCGAGCTCTGGCGCACCGGGGTGATGCACAACCGGGTGCGGATGGTCGTGGCTTCGTTCCTGGTCAAACACCTCCTGATCGACTGGCGCGAGGGCGAAAGATGGTTTTGGGACACCCTGGTCGACGCCGACGCGGGCAGCAATCCCGCGAACTGGCAATGGGTGGCGGGTTCCGGCGCCGATGCCGCCCCCTATTTCCGGGTGTTCAATCCGATCCTGCAAGGCGAGAAGTTCGATCCCGACGGCGCCTATGTCAGGCGCTGGGTTCCCGAGCTTGCGCGGTTGCCCGCCTCCCTGATCCACCAGCCCTGGCGCGCGACACCGCTTGAATTGCAGGCCGCGCAAATCGAACTCGGCAAGAGCTATCCGGAGCCGATCATCGACCACAAGAAGGGTCGCGAGCGCGCGCTGCAAGCCTATGCGAAGGTGCGCGGAAGCTGAACGGGCGCATCGCTTTGACAGCTTTTAAATTCTCGCTATCGTTGTGCCCCTCTACTAATTTTTGGGGGACGATATGGACGACGATACACCTGCTGCTGAGTCAACTATGGACGCGACCAGTGTCGCCGAAGCGCCGATGCCTGCCGCCGGGCCGGCGGTTAAAAAGAAGAGGAAGGCCAGAAAGAAAGCGGTGAAGAAAGCCAAAAAAGCCAAGAAGGCCGGCAAGAAATCCGCGGTGAAAAAATCCGCCAAGAAGGCGGTGAAGAAGAAAGCCGCGAAGAAAGCTGCCAAGAAGACCGCGAAGAAGAAGAAAAAGGCCAGGAAGTCGAAGCGCTGATTGCGCCGGCTTGGTTGAATCACGGAAGCCTTCGGACGAAAGTCCGGAGGCTCTTGTTCTTGCTCAGGCGCGCCGGTTGACCAGGAACACCGCGGCGGCGCACGCGAGCATGCCGATCACCGCCAGGATATCGAGCCGCTCGCCGAACAGGACAAAGGCCATGGCGGCCGTCACCGCCGGCACCAGATAGAACAGGCTCGCGACCGAGGTCGCCGCCGAGCGACGGATCAGCCAGTACAACAGGCCGATCGATCCGATCGAGAGCACCACCACGAGCCAGGCCAGCGCCAGCACGAACTCGCTCGTCCAGTGCACCACATTGGTCTCGAACAGCCACGCGCCGACCGCGAAAAAAATGCCGACCGCGATGTACTGGATCAGATTGCCGGCGCGCCAGTCGATCTGGCCGCAATAGCGGCGCTGGTAAAGGGTGCCGAGCGTGATGCTGACCAGCGACACGCCCGAGGCCAGCCAGCCCCACCCCGCCTCGCCGCTCATCGGGCGGTTGTGCAGGATCAGCACCACGCCGGCCAGCCCGAGCAGGAGCCCGCTCCATTGCAGCGGCGTGACGCGTTCGCCGAGCCAGCGGTTGGCGAGCGTCGAGGTCAGGATCGGCTGCAGGCCCGGAATCAGCGCCGACAGACCGGCGGGAATCGAATGGGCGATCGCGATCGCGGTGCCGCCCAGGTAAAACCCGTGCACCAGGATCCCCGCGACCACGCTGTGGGCTACGCCGATCCGGTCGGGCCATTTCGGCCGGGCGATGGCGGCGATCACCGCCATCAGGCCGACCACCAGCGCCATCCGGATGGCGAGATAGGTCAGCGGCTCGGCATTGTGGATGACGTATTTGGTGCCGACGAAACCGGTACTCCAGAGCACGACAAAAATCGCCGGCGCCGCGCGCGCGGCAAGATTTTCAACGTCCTGATTTATTTGCCGCCCTGAGTGCCCGATCGCAGGCCTGGCGGCAATGCTGTTTTACGCAGGGCCACGCGCGTTATGCGAAGCTCACCATTCTTCCGGACAGGGATCGACGATCTTCCACAGATCCATGCCGTTCTTGATCTTCTTCATCTCGGTTGTGAGCCCGCCGTTGCGCCGGATCCAGTCCTTCACCGTATCCGGATAATAGGACATCAGGTCCGAGGTGCCCTGGGCGCTGGTGACCTTGATGCCGAAGGTGAAGGCCTTGTCGTAATAGGCCTGGTGGAAGCCGAGGCTGGCGCGCGGCGTCACGCAGATCTTGTTCATCGGCACGATGCCGAACACCAGCGTGCAGGCCGAATTGCAGATGCCGTCGATGATCACCCGCTCGTGGCGATCGCGGATGCGCTTGTACTTTTCCTTGTACTCTTCGACATAGCCGCCGTGATCCCGCGTGATATGCAAATCGGCGCGTGCCGGCGACGCGGCCAGCAGCGGGAGTAACAGCAGGGCAAACGACGTGATGCGCATGGGTCGGTCGGAACCGGACAGGCCTTTTATGACCCGGCAAAAGCCGGATCCGCGAAGCGGAAGTGACGGTATAACTCTGGCCAGACTGTGTTGGAAATCCGTTAAGCATGCCGGGGAGCGAAAAATCCCCCCATTGTGGCCAATTTCCCGCACATTTTCGGGCTTTTGTGCTCTGGATCGGCACGGCCGATCGCCTAAAATGTCTTGTTTTCAGGCCCCCTGCCGGAGAATCCAGATGACCCGCCCAAAGCTTGCCGCCGCTCTCCTGTCGCTCCTTGCCCTAGCCCTGCTGGCGCCGACCGTGGCGCAGGCGCGGAGCCACTACCGCCACCATCACTACCACCATGCCCACCGCTACGGGCTGCCCTATGAGATCAGCTACCGGCACAATTACGGCCCCGGCGCCCGGCCCGGCACCTTCGCCTATTACGACGGCCCCTCGAACAATTTCTGCTACCAGGGCTCGGCGGTTTATATCGGCCAGGACCACCGCAGCTATCCCTGCTTCTGAGCGATCGCGCGCAAACCGCGCCGCCGACTGAGGCGCGGCCCCCGCCATTCACCTGAACCACGCGCCCGCCATCATGGCGAGGCAGGTGACGAATCCGATGGCGGGTATCCATAAGGGAACGCTGACGTGCGGATGGTCCGACCGCACGTCGCGATACCGCAGCCGCAGCAAGGCAAGATTGACCAGCGCGAACACCGCCAGCGTCACCAGCGATGTTGCTTCCGCCAGCGGCGTCAGCGGCACGGCGAGCGCCAGCGGAACGACCAGCGCGGCGATGCAGGCGGTCGCGGCCAGCGGCGTGCCGGTGCGGCGGTGCACCCGCGCGAAAATCGCCGGCAGGTCGCGCTCGCGCGCCAACCCGTAGACCACGCGCGCCGCCATCGTCATCTGGGCAAGGACCGTGTTCAGCGTCGCCACGATTGCGATCGCGCTGATCGTCGCCGGACTGACGCCGGCCACTTCGCGAAACACCAGGCTGAGCGGCGCCGACGAGGACGACAGCCTTTCGATCGACACGGCGCTGACGGCGACCGCGGCGACCAGCACATATAGGACCGTGGAGATGACGAGGGTCAGCACCATGGCGCGGGGGATGTCGCGGTGCGGGACCTTCGCCTCCTCCACGACATTGGCCAGGTCCTCGAAGCCGATGAAGGCGAAGAAGGCGAGCAGGCTGCCGAAACCGATGCCGGACAGGGCCGCGACGTCGAACGGCGGCAAGCGCGTTATCGTCGCGGCAATCGGAAGGTCGGCGTGAATGCCGGCAAGGATGACAGTGACGAGGCCCCCGACCTCTACGAGCGTGAACAGGCTCGCGAGCACGACCGATTCCAGAATGCCCCACGCGGCCACGGCGGCGAGCGCAAGAATGACGGTCACCACAATGACGTTCTGAGGCAGATCGACGAACTGCCGGATTTAGCCTGCCGATCCGACCGTCACGGCGGCCGACGACACGACGCCGATCACGACCGTCAGCAGACCGACCGCGGTCGCGAGCGCGCGGGACTGGAACGCCGCCCTGACATAGGCGGCCTCGCCGGCGCTGACCGGAAAGCGCGTCGAAAGTTCGGCGTAGGAGCCAACCGTCAGGGCCATGACGGCGGCAGCGAGCAGGAACGACCATGGGGCGTAAAGCGCGGCATGACCGGCGACGGCGCCGATCAGGACGTAGATGCCGGCGCCCACCGTGATGCCGGTGCCGTAGAGCACCAGCAGCGCCAGGCCGAGCCGTCGCCGCAGCGGCACCGCGGCTTCCATCGAAAGGTCCCTCTTCATTGAATGTTCGAGACCACGCACCGATGATGTCTACTGCCTGCCGCCGGGAAGCATGCGAATGAGCGTATTGTCGCGAAAGACAAAGTGATGAATCAGCGCGGCGACAGCGTGAAAGCCGGCAACGATCACGAGCGCATGGGCGAGGATTTCGTGGACCTCCGTCACATTATGCGCAAAGGCGCGATCGCGTATCCAGGGTGACGGAATTTCGGCGATCCCGAACAGCGGCAGGGCGTCGCCGCGCGCGAACTGCGCGACGATGCCGGCGATCGGAACCGCGATCAGCAGCGCGTAAAGCGTGTAATGCGCAACACGCGCCGCCGGGTCGGCAAAGGCGCCGAGCCATCTGCCGAATTCGTTGGGCTCGGTCCGCGGCGGCGGCTCGGCCGCGCGCCAGCTCAACCGCAGTGCGAGCGCCAGCAGGATCAGAAGGCCCGCGGAAATGTGTACAAAGAGCGCCGTGTCCCGCGCGGCTCCCTTGGGAAGATCATCGCCGAAGGTTCCCAGCGTCCACGCCCCGATCACCATGATCACCGTCAGCCAGTGCAGAAACCGGGGAACCGGCCCGTACCGCTCGATGGCATCGGTCATTTGCACGGCCTCCTTTTGGTCCACTCTTGTCACATCGATCAATGCGAGAACAGAATCGGCAGCGGCGGCTTTGACAACAGGCTGTTGGTCGCGCCGCCGAGAACGAATTCCCGCAGGCGGGAGTGTCCGTATGCTCCCATGACGAGCAGATCCACCTCATGGGAGGCGGCATAGCCTTCGAGAACGGCGCCGATCGGCCGGCCCTCGGCGTCCACCCTGTCCAGCACGACATCGATGCCGTGCCGGGACAGGTTCTTCGACAACTCCTCGGCGGAATGTTTCCGATCGAGGCGCTTCTCGTTGACGACCGTGACGACGCGCACCCTGTTCGCCTTTTCCAACAGCGGCATCGCATCCGATACCGCGCGCGTGGCGGCACGGCTGAAATCCCAGGCCACCGCGACGGTCCCGAACTCCAGCGGGCGGGAGCGCGGGTTTTGCGGCAGGATCAGGGTCGGCCGGCCCGAGCCGAACATCACGGCCTCGGCAAACCATCGGTCGTTCGACTGCGACATGATGGTGAGATCGCGAAGCCGCGCGTATTCGACCAGCAGTTCCGGCACTTCGAACGTCTTGCATTTCGAGAGCATCGACTCGCGGGAAACACCGGCCTTCGCCGCAGCGGCCTCGAACGCCGCCAGCAGTTCCTCGGCGCTTCTTCGGCTCTTGCCGGCTTCTTCCGTGATGATTCCGGACAGGCCGACCGCCGCGCCCGACATGAAATGGCCGGGCACCTGCACGTGCATTTCGCAGGACAGGGCCGCGATATGCGCGCCGAGCGTGGAGGCAACCGAAACCGCCTCCCCGACCACCGACACCGGTGTCGGCGCGGGATAACTCGTCAGCACCAGCAGGATATCTCTGAACGCCATCGAAGACCTCGTATTGCGGAATTAGGCCTAGTCCTGCGCGGGTTTCAGGCGTTTGATTCACCTCAAGGCACCGGCGCGCGCCACACCGTCATTGCTTCCAATGCGTCGCTCCCTGCGCCCAATGCAGGCACCGCCATACATGTGCTTCGTGTCGCCTCGTCGGCGAAACGATGGGGAGGGATCGGGGGGGGGGGTAGCGCAACATACTCGCTGCCAGTAGGCAAATGGATAGTCCCCCACCCCCGACCTCTCGCCGCCACGCGCAAGCGCACGTGGAGGGTGTGAATTCATCGTGCAGGACACAGCTTCGCGATCTCGCCGCATGTTTCGCGCGAGGTTTTGGTCGGTTCGTTCCGCCCTCTCCAATCAGAGGGCGCAGGGAATGCCGGGCGCCCGATGCGCCCGATAGCCGCGTGTGCAGGTGGTAGTGTGAGAAGCGCACACGCGTTAGTCAGGTCACACCGGAATCACCCGGCATTCCCCACGCAATGGTTTTACGGCTTATAACGTGCTCTCCCCGGTGACCGGGCTTTCTTGCCACCGTCATCGCGGAGTTGCCTCCGCACACTTGACGCCAGCGTCGGGGCGTCAGGACCACACGCCTTCGCCGTCCGCCAGCCGCAATCGCCCGTCAAGCGCACACGCCAGCGTCCACCGCATCCCGCTCCGCGTTTCGTGACGTTGCGCAACGCCCCTCCAAAGGAGCGGGACGGCGCGGTTTATAAAGGTGATTTGGGTCTTCGGAAAATCAGAATATTTTTGCAAAAAGGGCTGGACAGAGGGGTCGGTAAATCACCCAGGTGATTTGCCCGTCGGGTTCCCCCTCTTCCATTCCGCAAGCGGATTGGCGCTCGCCTGCTATTCCCGCGAATTCAGGCTTTCACCCGTCAGCAGACGATCGAAACGATCGGCAGAATAGACATGGCCGCTCGGGGCCGTGATCGAAACCGCACAACCATCCGCCGCAAGCTTGCGGGCCAGCGTGACCGCAATTTCGGCGCTGGAGCGGAAGTCGGTGTTACGGCGATTGTCCTTCAACGATTCGATAATGAAAGTCATTTGATCTGTATTCCCATCCCCGCACTGCCGGATATCGCAAGCCATCAGCAAGCTGAGAACAGGCCTGGGCCGGTCTGAAATTTTTTCCGCGCGCGCAATTCGTGCGCGCGGCAATCCGCAAACTCTATCCGGTAAAATCACGCTGCCAACAAGTTACTTGTTGACCGCGCCCGGCCGCAGCCATACCCATATTGGGCAGGATCGATGTCTTCGCTGGCACAGGGACAAATACGCAAATCATTTCGATAAATACGAAAGCAACTTCGAAACAGTTCGGCAGGTCGACGATCGCTCGAAGCCGCGAGCATGGAGCCCGAAACCAACAGCGCAAATGGATCTGCCATGGCCGGAAAAAGCAAGGACAGCAAGACGACCGATCGGGCCCGCACCATCTCCCGCCATTCGCTGGCCTACATGCTGTGCGCGATCAGCGAGATGTTCCGCTTCTACGACGACTTCGATCCGCTGGACCTCCTGATCGTTCATGCGGTCCTGAACGCCAACGTCATCCCCGTCATGAAAGATCCCGAACTCGATCGCCGCTTCGGCAGCGTGCAGACCGTCGAGCCCGACGCGATCAAGCAGGGCGTCTCGCGCGCCGCGCTCTCCCGTTTCCTGGCGATGCCGATCGAGACCGTGCGCCGGCGGGCCAATGGATTGAAGAAGAAGGGTATCCTTCGCGACACCGACGACGGGCTGATCGTGACCGAGGCCAATCTCTTCAAGTTCGGCAACAACCACGTGCTGCAAAACACCAACATCCTGCTGGTGCGGAAATTCCTGCGTGACCTCACGGAGTCCGGCATCGACGTTCCCGGCGGCGTTTGAGGCGGCGCGCCGACGCGGGCTCGGCCGACAAGCCCGGCTCGCCGGATCTGGAACAAACCTCGAACACCGTCCGGGCTGCGACACCCCCGGTTTCATCCGGATAGGCGGCGTCCAGGGAATCGCCCATTGCTGGGCTTCAGCGTTTCAACGCTGTCTCCCTAACCTCGCCCGTCCGGCTCACCGGACGGGTTTTTTCCATCCATGGCCCTCCCCGCCGATCTCTGATAATGCGAAGCGCCGAAAACATTTTGGCGGTCGCTTTTCCGTGTCTGGCCGGGGCCTGAGCAGTCTGGCACCCGGCAAGCGCACCGAAACGACGCAGGCGCTCGTAGCTCAGCTGGATAGAGCATCGGACTTCGAATCCGAGGGTCGGGAGTTCGAATCTCTCCGAGCGCGCCAACTCCGCCGAATCCGCGATTTTCTGCGATCGCTGCACCAGGCTACAAAGATTGAGCGCGACCGCTGCGGCGGCACCTGACGAAACAACCGCGGCGGCACCGGCAAGCCCGTCAACTGAAGAAACCATGTCGCAGCAACTCGGCGCCCGCGGCAATGACCGCGATCAACACCAGCTTCTTGAATGTCTCAGGTGCAATTTTATCGCGCATATGTTGTCCAGCATACATGCCGAGCACGACTGGCAACATCGCAGCCGTCGAGACTGAAACGTCAAGCCAATTGAACTGGCGGCTGGCCGTCAGAAGAATTGCCAGCAGGCCGGCGGAAACGACGAGATACAACGATGCTTCCTTTGTGAACGCCTTTCCGCTCAGTCCCTTTGCAAGCAGAAATATGAAAACAAGCGGTCCCGGCATCGCTGCGATGCCTCCCAGAATCCCGCCGAAAAATCCGAATGTGATGCCGGCTGGTAAAACCAGGCGAGATTGAAGCTGTAGCTTCGGCGCGAGCAGCGTGACGCCGCCGACACCTATGAGCACCAGACCTGCGATAATCTTTGCAACGTTCGCATCGAGCGCCAACAGGACTCGAACTCCAAGAAAGAGACCGGGAATCATGCCGAGAATCACCGGCATCAGTTGCAAGAGGCAGCGTCCAGTCTTTCCGCCCTCCAGCGCCTGCGGCAAGTTGCTGAAGATCAAAGGCATGCTCAGCAGCATGGCCGCTGATTTGATGTCGATGAACAGCGACAGCAGCGGCAGCGCGACGACTGGCATGCCGACCCCGATTGTCCCCTTCAGGAGGCCGGCGACGATCAGGCTGCAAACCACGGCAGCAATGATGCCTGCCTGCTCGAAATAAAGGGTGTGGATCAACATGACGTTTAGCTCCTGGCGGATGATATTCCATGCTCAGGCTTTCGCGCCGGTCTCCGGATCGAACGGAGGCAATCCCGATACATAAACGGTTTCGCCAGCCACAATCGCTGGATGGATCGGAGCCTTGCGGCGTCGTTCGAGACAAGTCGAAACCGGCCCGACGCGCATGGCAGTGCGCTTCATTCCAGCCTCCAGGGAGCAGCGCATTCTTGCTGCGGGGTTCGCAATTGTCTCGCGCGAACAGTTCGGCCCGTGCCGAACTGTTTTCGATTGATATGCTTGCGGTATCAGCGATAGGTTTAAGGATGGTCGCGGCGGCAAATCTCGTGGAAGTGGCCGCTCTCGTGGGTGACACTGCGCGAGCGACGATGCTTAGCGCCCTTATGGGCGGCCAGTCGCTGACGGCCACTGAGCTTGCTTACTGCGCCAATGTCTCTCGCTCGACGGCGAGCGGCCACCTGAGCAAGCTGGTTGCCGCGCGGCTTTTGACTGTCACTCACAAGCGCCGCTTCAGCTATTATCGGATCGCGTCCCCGCTGGTCGCGACAATGCTGGAGAGCATCAAGGTCGTCGCCGCCCTAGAGGTGCCACCCCGCCGTCAGCCGCGGTCAGCAAACGACGATGCACTCCGTTTTGCCCGAAGTTGCTACGATCACCTGGCTGGCCGGATAGGAGTCGCTGTTACCGATGCACTTGTGGCCATGGGGCACATCGTCCTCACCGATGACGGCGGTGAGGTCACGTCTTCGGGCGGGCGTTTCCTTGCCGCGTTCGGCGCTGATCTGAGGCCGCGAACCCGGCGGATTTTCTGCCAGCCTTGTCTCGACTGGAGCGAGCGTCGGTATCACCTCAAGGGACTCATCGGAGCCCGGATTCTGGATCGCCTATTGGAGCTCGGATGGCTCAAAAGTGTGTCGGGCAGCCGTGCACTCCAACTGACGTCGTCCGGAAGGGCGGGCTTGTCCGAAATCTTCCAGATCCAGATCAACCACGAGGGTGTGCCAACCGGTCGATTATGCGACCCACGACGGCTGACGGCTTAGGCTGACCGAAGCGTCATCTCGCGCAAATGCTGCACCGTTTCATCGCGTCAACTTGCGACCTACCTGCGGCTCGCTGAAAAATCGGTCACGCAATTGATCTTGCAGTCGTGTGCCTGGCGACGTTCTGCCGCCATCCATATCGTGAAGCCGAGCAAGACAATCACGGTCACGACGAGCTTAGCTAGAATGTTATCATTCACGAAACCGGCCCCAGTGGAAATGATGGCCCATCTCGCCCTTCAGGCCCCGGTCGAGTCAATGGCTTTCACGCGCCCGCCGTCGCGGTAACACTCTATGGCGGCCCGCCAATCCCGCCTGCCCGTCCCCCAAACCCGGGCGCGGAATTGCGTTCCTGATTTTTGACCCTGCTCTGCCTGTGCTCCTCCCGCGCCCTGGCGACGTCGGCGCCGGTGAGCCGAGCCCGGACCCGGGCCCAGGCGGCCTTGAACCTGGCCTTGCAATCCTCGAGATCGGTGCCCTGCCCGCTGTCCCCCCTGACCGACGGCTGGCCGTAAACGTTGCAGCCCCAAGACCACTGATCCACATGATCCGGGAGACCGGGATTTTTTCTGATCCGGCCGATCGGCAGCCCTCGCCAGATGACCGTGTAGTCGTCGGGGTAACTTTGCCCGTCGATCTGGGTGGCGTGAATGGTGATGCTTTCGTGGTCGAGCATCGGGGCTGCGTTTTGCGTGACACGACTCAGCGATCGCGAATAACGCAAGTGTGATCGTAACTTTGTCAGATTTGCGATGGGAGCTGCCAACTCCGGGGGAGAGATTTGCCGAAATTGTGCGCACGTCAGACGAGCGCTCCATTTCTCCCGGAGCGAGGTCACCGTCGCAAGGCTTCCAGACGGACCATCAGCTTGCCGCTGGTGCAGGAAGCCGATGCAGTCTGACGCCTGCGACAGCACGCAAGCGAGCCGCCAGGGCTGCCCCTGACGGCTCGCTAATTGACGTTCGTCACGTCGGGGTGCTTCGATCCGCCGAAACGCTCACTGCTCACGCCGACCGACAAGCGCAGCATGATCCGACCAGCGGCAAGTTCAATTCACGAATTGTGAACTCGCCAGACATAACCGGGCCGAATGCCGCAACCGCGCGGTTGCAAACTGTCCAAACTTTGGCGACTTTTTGACATTCCCCGGTGTTCACGTGTCTGGCGCACGGCAAGCAAGCCGTGCAATCGGCGCGAAGCTGCGTGCAAGGATGCGGATTTTTGGATCGGCCGTTGAGCTGGCTCTCTCACATCATTGTAATGGTGACGCGCGCCAGGTTGATCGAGAGCCCCGCGCCCAACTTGGAGCCGCGAACCACCAGGATAACCCCATTCGCGTTTCGCAACCGCGCGACGCCTATTCCTCCCACGATGGCACCGCCAGCTCCGATCCCGATGTAGTTTCCGGCCAGACCGCCGGGAGTACGCAAGTTCAGGACCCGCCCTTCAAACTCAGCGACAGTCAGCGCCAGCGTGGCTCCAAAACTCGCACCGGAAACCCCGAACGGATAAGTCTTCCCGTGGAAAGTCAGCGTACCCTTGCCATCACCAACACCTGCGACGGCGCCCGCCGTGCTGAATAGAACATGCACGGTGCCAGTGTCTGCTTGCGACGGGTTGACCGTGGCCGTCCATGCCGCGAGCGCCAAAACAACAGACGCAATAACACTGCGAAAATCACGCATATTTCCAGCCTCTTTATGATTATGAGTGGTCATCAAAAATGCGAGCCTGGAGGAGAGCGAATCCCGATTGAGCGTACGGATGTTGAGATAGATCAACGCACCAGTCCGGCGTCCTGGTTGCGCGGGCCGCTGGCGAGCAGCGGGCATGACTGCTTCGACCGTATTGAGCGATGTCCGATTTCGGGGCGAAGCTTTTCAGATTTCGACCCTTGGCGGATCACGCAAGACGCACTTCAGATGGATCGGCGCGACAACGGCGCTCCGCTTTCGCTTCGTTGACCCAACAGGAGTTGAGTTCCCATGTGTCATATCTGTCGCACCGCAGGCACATTCATCGAACGCGTCCCGACTGCCGCACTGTAGACGTATTCTGAGGGGAAATGCTTGGCCGATGACTGCCTGGCTTCTTCGAACTTGGGGAGAAATACCGTGATGAAGATTGTGATTGCAGCGGCCGCAATGCTTGCCGTGGTGACCGCCGCCGGCGCTGCCGACCTCCCGCGCAGACAGCCCGTCTATCAGGAAGCCCCGCTCGGCAAAATGCCGATTGGCAAGTCCCCCATCGGGAAGACTCCGATCGGCAAGACACCCGTCGTGTCGCGATACTAACAGGCGGTTTTGACTTAAGGGTCTCGCCAGACTGACTTGATCGTCGACGGTTGAAGGGGCGAAGCGTGGCAAATCGGCCGAAGAGATCGGGGCTTTGCGTGCTTGCGGGATTCGCACTCGCGGTTTTGCTCCAGTGCGACATCCAACCGGCTTCTGCAAACGAGACTGACGCCGGGGCCGCTTCGGAACGTTTCGCTTCGCTGATACGGGAGTTCCAGAAGCGCGTTGCCGACGCAAATGCGCTTGTTTCGAGCGAGGCGCCCGTTGAATCGAAACCGGCACCACCGTCGAGCTGGAGGCCGGGATTGGCGAAGGGCCCGTACTACGTCGATTTCAGAGCCCGAACGGCGGCGAGCTGGGGCCACGCTTTCGTCTGGTACGGAAAGACAAGCGACCGAAAAGTTGAAGTCGCGGGCCTTACCCCCGCGGGAGATACCCTGGCTTATGTCCTCGGTTACGTGACGTGGGTGCCGTCCGAGACCGGGGCAAGCTACGGCGATCTCGATCCGGAGTACCTGACCGCTCATTACCGCGTTTACCTGAACGAGCCGGATGCAAAGAGGGTCTTTGCATACATCAGGAAATTGCAGGCGAGTTCGCCGGTCTGGAATGCCGAAATATCCAACTGCACTTCGTTTATCGGCAGCATCGCAGGTTTCATGGGATTGAAAGCGCCTCACCGCTGGCAGCGTCCCGAAGAGTACGTGAACAGTCTCAAGGCGATGAATGGCGGGCGCCCGGTTGTACATCTGTCGTCCGTACAATAGCTCGGTTCGCCCTTTAGAGCCCACGCCCGAACATCATGTCTTCGCGCCGCATCATTGCGCGGCCGCGCTCGTGTGGCGGCTGCTGGCGGTTAAAAAAAATGGCCCCAGTCAAGGGGCCATTCTCGTTTAGTCGTCCCAGTCGTGGTGACGCCTGATAATCACACGGTCGCCATCATGGTACCAGCCGCGATGCCATCCGCGATCATGACCGTAGAATTCGACGCGGGGACCGCGATAGTCATCCCGGTAATAGTGCCGGTCGGGGCCGACGCGGAAACTGAAACCCTGGGCGCTCGCCACTGTCGGCGCGGCAACCGCGATGGTCGCCAGCGCAGCGAGGACGCAAGAAATCTTCTTCATGTCGCTTCTCCTGTCGTTGTTGCGCAGGAAGAAAACGGGCGGGACAAAGCGACGTTCCCGGAACTGCCACGAAACTTTCTTGAATGGATATTCATTCGGGTTTCGTTTTTGGAAACCATCGGTGTGCCTGATGGCGGGCAATCGTTTCGTCGTCGGCACCGGCCCGCAAGGCGGGGCCGCGCAATTGGGCGCGATCGAGCCGCCATCGCGGTCGACGCACCGGCGCCTCGATACAGCACGGCAGTTTCGCGGAGCGCTTCGACGCGGCCCGCAGGTCCCGCCGTCCGTTTCCACCAACGACAAACGCCGCCGTGAGCTTCGTCGGGGAACGATAGATCACGCTCATTGCGCGGGGCTCTCTATCCTCTTGCGCATCTCGTCGCCGTCAGGGTGTTCGGCATGAATCCCCGTCGAAGCAGCAAACACACGGCGACGCCACTAATTCGCCCGAACTCAGAACCCCCTTCTAGTACGAGTTGTGTTGTGGGGAGAGTTTGTAAAAATGCCGCATATGTCCGCAAGGAAGTCCTACCTGGCAGTGACTGTCAGCGCGCTTGTTATCGGCACGGTGCTGTCGCTGGGCACGATGCTGGTTCGGAACGTCGTCGCCGCTGACCGCGACTGCCGCATCACCTCGGGGACCGCACCGCCTACGAAGTTGACAATGGACTGAGTTTGCAACGCGCGGGAGCCACCGGGGTTCGCTCCGGCAGCCGCAATGCAAACATAAAATCGTCACGGAGAACGCGCCTTGAAGAGCTCGGATGGGCACGCAAGTCCATGGGAGACTGGCGATATGAGGAGGATGGTCATGGCAGACCTCGTCGGGAGCCGTTACAAGCTCAGCCTGGCGCAGCAACTTTTCGGAAGAACGGCTGCTATCCTCGGACGACATCGGCCGGAATCCGATACGAACGATCTGTCGCAAACCGATGCAATTTCGGCTGTCGAGCGACATTTTCCGGTCATTGAAAATTCGCCGCCGACCGCCCCATACCCGGAGGCAGGCGAAGGTGTGCCGCCGCAAAAGCAGATCAAGTCGGCGGCGGAGCTTGCCGAAATGATCGAGCGGGACCTCGCGCAGCATCCCGACTGCCCCAGGGCCGGATTTCGCGTGACGGTCTACGGTGGATCGCATTGGCGAGCGATGCTGTCGATCACCCCGGCCGCCGGCGGCATTCGCAATCCCGGGGAATGGCGAGACCTCACCGACGAGTTCGTCGGGCGGCTTCGCAAGCGGTACGATCTGGCCCGGGAATAGCGGGACGTTTTCAGCGCCGGTGCCGCGCGCCCGACCGCCTGATCCCTGACGTCGCCCGGCGGTTCGCCCGCCGCCCAAACGGCGTTAACCTTTTCTTAACCATAAAGCTCCAGTTTGGCCGCTTCGGGCAAGCACCTGCGTTCTTGACCCGATTGGTGCTTTTTATCGTTCATCCTTTGGGCGACGGGCGGTGCTCGTGGGGGCTCGATGGAGTGACGGTATGTCCGGGCGTGAGATCCAAGCAGACGATAATTTGCTTTCAGCGTTCGCGTCGATGATTGGTGGCGCCCTCGGCGTCGGCCTTCCGGTGGCGCTTGTGATTATCTGGATTTGCTCCTGAGTTGCTCGGGAGAGAGATCGGCGCCCGCGCGGGCGGATGTAACCCTGCGAGCGCCCGAGGGGCCTCGGAGCGATCCGAGGTCCTTTCTTTTTTTGGCGGGATTGGCTCAGGTCGGTAGCACGGAGCCTGACTTTTGGCGCCCCGATCACTCGGTCCTGCGGTAAGCTGCTTCGGGCGCATTCCCTTCGGCCCGGAGCAAGACCATGACCGATGAAGAACTCGCAGCCATGCACAGGCTACTTGCGGAGCACCATCGCAAGCTCGCCAGGGACGCCGTGCTGGACGTCGTGCAACAGTATCACGCCGATCTCGCGCAGCGGCTTGCGGATGAGGCCGCACTGATATTCCGGCGGACGGCGATCTCGGAACGCCTTCACGAACGCGAACAGCAAAAAATGGGGGACGGCGATGTCGACAAATGACACGCCGCCTGCTGGTTATCGCGCCTGCCGGGCCTGAACGCGCTTTGAGCCGCTACGCGACTTGTCGCGTCGCAGATTTGGCATGAACGACGAGTTTTTCCTCGGCGAAAAACTGGAGCGCGCCGTATCCTTCAGTGTCAACCGCGTATCGGAAGGTGCCGTCAACAGTCGGGAAGACGGCGACGACCGTGCCGCCCTCATGGTCGTCCGCGATATTGTCGACCTGCTCGCCAATTGCAAATTTTGCCATCGAGACCCCCTCAGGAATCATTGGTGCGAGTATATCGCCACGAATGAGTTAACGCTTCTTAACTATCGGCTCGGATCGACACCTGCGAAAAAATGGCCGGCGCCTGTTGTTTTAATGTCTCGGTGTTGACGGTTTCGAGGCGCGGGTTCCCCTGGGGAACTCGGAACCCTGGCGACAACAAAAGAAGTCGTCGCGGGATTGAGAAATCGTTCGCCATGAACCCGCCAATAGAGGGAACCAACCGGAATGGCGGCGACCGCGCACTCGCTTCTTGTTGCCAACATGCAACGAATTTTTTGTTTCTGCAGCGGAACCGCACATTTCAATTTACGCGCCGTTAGGTGCGCCTTTAGATTTTCGGACCGGGTTGGGCTGCATTTTCAAAGCACGAACTTTTTGAACCCGGAAGGCAGCAGGCGGATATGCCTGTGGGCCATTTTCGGAGGCTTTTAGAAATGCTCTTCGATGTCATCACAACGCTTGTTCTGTTTATCGTTCTTTCCAGGCTGACCGGGCGACGACGCGGCGACGTGCTTTATCATGTTTCAAGCACAGACATGCCGCGGCGGAGTTCGATTGGACCGCGCGCAACACCGCGCAGAATCGTTCGTTCAACCGGACGTACCCGAAAACTCGTCAGCTCGTAGGGCCACCCTGGACCGCCAAGGGGGAACAGCATGCGGATGCTAGTGGCTTTTCTGATCGCACTCGGCGCCATCTATCTCTGGGACGCCAATTACAACAACGGAATTCTCGCGGACGGCGCGAAAACCATGCTGCGGGACATCAAACACAATATCCGCTAGCGGCACGGGCAAACGCGCCGTGCGGCGGCACAGCCTTGCGCGCCAAGTCAGGGCACGTTCACGGCCGGAATTGGTGCGGTGGGCCGGAGCATGAAATGGGAATGGCCCCCGATCGCCGAGAGCGCCAACAGGGTGAGAACCGCGATCAGGAAGCCGCCACGCATGCTCGGATAATAAGCCGGCGTTATTGGCAGCAGTGTGAAGCAGATCACCCGCCGCGCGCGGTGGCGTCGCGTGAGGCGCCTGACGGTGCACGACGTCGAACAGTTCGCTTCAGAACGAGCGCGATGACGCGACAGGTGCTGCGAGGGCGCAATGATGCCCACCCCGAGATCACGATAGCCGTCGCGGCGCGCTGCGAGAGCTTGAGGGCGACCGCCCGCGACGGCAGCGGGCCGCCACCGTCACCTGCCCGTCAAGCGCCGCGGCGCAGGCCCAGGCCCAGGCCGATCCAGCCTACGCCGGCAAAGATGAGGTCGATGCCAAGGAACAGGCCGAGGATATAGAGGCTCGAGACCGGCCAGTGCGCCAGGATCAGCAGGCCGAGCAGCAGCGTGATCACACCAGACAGCAGTACCCAGATCCAGGGTGTCTCCTGCTTCATGCTGAAGGCCAGAATGATACGCATGACGCCCGAGGCCAGCAGCGATGCGCCGAGAATGAGCGTGAGCAGCGCGGCGGCGAGCAGAGGATTCTCGAACGTGACGAAGCCGGCGATGATGTAGAGCAAACCGAGCAGCACCCACAGCAGGAATTTTCCCCAGCTCTTGATCTGGAAGGCGCTGAATACTTCGGCGACGCCGGCAACGATCATCATCACGCCGACGATGAGGACGCTCGCGACGGTGGCCATCACCACGCTGCCAAGCGCGACCAACCCGGCGATCACATAGACGACGCCGAGTGCGACGATCCAGCCAGACTTCGCGCGCAGCGGCGCCATGGCAGAACCGGCCTGAGAATTTCCGAGGGTATCTGAAGCATTGGTCATGACGGTCCTCCGGTGGGGAAACCTATCTGACGTTCGTCCGCAAGAGACGAGAGGACGAAACATATCGAACAAGGGATACAGGTTGCAATCGGTATTTCTTGCCGTTTTCGAGCTCGGAATTCGGCCAACCGGCCTGCGCGCTGATTGTCGGGGATTCGGACCGCCACCTGACGGCGGGCCTGACGATCGCCGGGTTTAGCCGGCCCCTGCCCTGCCGCCTTCACCGTAGCGTGATGTGGCCCGTTCCCGAAACGGCTCTAAATTTGCCTTCGCTGCGCGGGCCTATGTCCCATTGAGGGAGGACTGCCAAATGAAGACAGCGATCATAGCACTTTCCGCCGCCGCTCTCGTCGCCGCTCCATCGGCGGCGATTGCGCAGGCCATGGCCGGCAAGACACCGGCTTCGCATCACAAGGTCGCCAGGAAACCTCACCACAACGTCTCCGTCTACGTTCCGATGCGTGAGATACAAGCGAGGGCCCCGAGGAGGGGCTATCCGGGAGCATTCGGCTACGCACCCAACGAACCCATCGACAGGGATCTCGAAAGTTCGAGACAGGCCGGTGGCGGAGGCGGAGGTGGTGGTGGCGGCGGCGGCGGAGGTGCCGGAGGCATGTGAACACGCCAGCAACGCAATTCATCAGCCATGGCTTCATGTGCCGCCGAATCGCTTCCGTCAGATCAACTTTTGATGGTCAGCCGTGCCTGTCGACCGAGGTAACGTTGCGATCTACGCCAGCAACACCGTTACCTCGCCTCGACTTCGTCAACCACGCCGGCGCGCTAAAATTTCAAGCAACGAGGATCTTGATCCCCCACCACACGACGACGATCGCAGAAATGATGCTGGCAGCGGTCAAGGCAATTTCCAACAAATGATTCTTCATTTGCTTTACTCTGGCTGCCTACCCCGGGGCGGGAACCTATTTGATTCTATGACGTCGACGCAACCTGAGGCCGGGGCGCGGGTCGTCATCCCCGTAATCCACCGGTAGACGGCCGAGGCCGGCGACGGGGCACAATCCGGACCGGTATGCAATCCGGGCGATACGATCAGACCACGTCGTCGGAGGGCGGCTCGGGCTTGATATCGGGGGCCGTTGCTATCATGGCCGGCGCAGCGATCTTCTCCTTCAGTTCGTTGCAGGTCTTGCGGACCTCCGCCGTCACCAGCGAGCAGTTCTCGATCTGAAGGAAGACGCGCTTGGCCTCCTCGCGGTAACGCCCTGCGGTGTCCTTCAATTCCTGAGTCACGGCGAGCGCGTCGCTGGCGGCCGCCTCGCATCGTCTCGCGAGGTCGATCAGCTCCGTGCCCATCGCCTCGATCTCTTTCGCCGCGTCTTCGTATTCGCGGAGCACGGCTTCCGCCGACAGCTTGCCGATTTCCGTGCTGCCATCGCGATGCTCGATCGCCATGGCGGGCGCACGGTGGACCGGCGCCCTGCCCCGAATCTCCGCCTCGATTTCGCGCTCCATGTCTGTCAGGAGTCGCCCTATTGTTGATTGCACCATTGCCAGCTACTCCCTTCGTTGAAAAGTCAGGGCAATGGCTCGGTGCTAAGTGCTTTGGCGCAGCGCGCAACAAGAACTCCTCGGTTAAGCTTGCCGGTTAAGGTTGCCCGTTAAGCTTGATGTCCGCGCTGCGGGTTAATTCGAGAACCGCGATCCCCGTCCGGCACACGCCGCAAACCGGGCAAGCCGCGCGGCGCGGCAGGCCTGCAATGGCAGGATTTCTCCGACCCCTGAAATTCGCAAGGCCGGCGCAGACGCCGCATGCGGGCAGATTTTTCGCCACGAATCAGCCTTAGGCCTGATCACGACCATTCCTCGCGGGCCAAAGGGGGATGGTCAGACCCGGCGCGCGTCGTCCGTGACTCACCGCGCGCCGGGCCGCTGAGGTTTGGCTTGATCGGACGATGCCGCAAGCCCTGGCCCAATTGCGGCGCGGCTGGCGCTGCATTCAGCCTGCGAGTATTCACGCTCCCATGATGGCGACGCGCCATTTGCGATACGCGGCGGCAACTTGTTTGTGCAGGTTCCATTGGAACGGCCGATGCCATCAGCCGTTGGTCTTCCATTCCACTGGAAGGAGGACATGATGAAGAAGGTTTTGTTGATTGCCGCGGCGATTGGCGCCCTCGCGGGACCGGCCGTGGCGGATGAGGTCGGCGTTCGCGTCGGTCCGGTCGGCGCTGGTGTCACCGTCGGCGAGAGCCATCGCGACTACGATCGGGATCGCGATCGTACCACCGTCATCAAGGAGCGAGAGCCGCGCGACCGCACGACCATCATCAAGAAGGAGCACGGCGACGGCGTCGAGAGCAAGACCATCATTCATCGCGATAACGACTAGTCTGTCGTCCCGCGTGCCTTCGGAAGAAGGCGCGCGGGACGCGCGGCGACGCTGCGCGTCTCACCATTAGGGTCCAGGATCTTGTCGCGTGGAGCAGGCTCGACCCTGCTTCGAAGATCGCAGCGAGCCGGCCCTCCCGGCCTTCATGCCAGCAGCTGCTTCTCGATCTCATGGACCGGCATCTTGACGAGGTCCTTGTGCAGTTCGCCCTGGATCGCCTTGCGAACCGCGGCCGAGTAATCGGCGCGGATCATGCCGAGCGCGCGCGGCGAGGCCACCATGGTCAGCGAGGTGGTTTCCCCCGTGGTGACCGCAAGGTTGAGCCTGTCGGCCAGCGTCTTGAGGAATGTCCGTTCGGCCTCGTCGTGCCAGTCGGTCTGTTCGATCGAGCTTCGCGCACCGCCCATGGACTGGTGCACCTTGCCCGGCGCCGAACTGCCCTGCGCGGAGGTCGGGGCATCGGGGTGCTCGTGCACTTCCTTGGTGTGCAGATTCGGAAACATGCGGTCGCCGAGATTTTCCAGAATAAGCGCCTTTCGGCCGTCGCAGACGACGATCCAGTCACCGGTGCCGATCTTGATTTTTGTCATTCAGAAACTCCAGGGGAAGCCAGTCCTGGTCGCGAGCGAATCCTGCTCTTGATCAAGTCCTGGTCGTTGCAAAACGGTCAAAGATGCCCCTCGAAATCCTCGAAGGATTTGCCGAACTGCGACAAGGCCTCTTCGAGATAGTCCGCGAGCATCGGTGTGCCGATCAGGTAGGAAGCCGTGCGGTTGTTGTGGGCGCGCGACGCCTCGGCCCGGATGTCGCGCCAACTGTCCAGATCGCCGTCGCCGCGGCCGAGCCACATCAGGGCGACGAGGTCGATTTGCTCGTCGACGTTCAGCCCGCGAATGAAGGTGGAAAGCTCGGAGCGATCGGTCTCGTGGCTGCGATCAGCGAGCCCATAGATCGTATCATCGTCGTCCAAATCCGTGACCAGGTCGGACCCGGTGGCCTTGCTGTCGGATTGGCGGGCCTTGGCCACGATGAAGAACGCCTTTTCCGGCGATATCGACAGGTTCGGAATCTTTCGCATGCCATGCACCTCCTGAGAGCAGGCGTAAGCCTTTTTCCCAACCGCAACGAAGGTCAGACTAGGAGGTCCCGGCGAGGGGCACTTTGCGCAAGATCAAGGCAAGGGCCTGCCAAATCGCCCCCGCCGGTGGCGGTTTCTGATGATTTGCCCGCCCCGACTTGCCTTCAGCTCGATTTCACCACGTGTTGTTGCCGAACAGGCTGAACTGCGGCTGTTGCGCCACCAGCATCATCGGCGGCGCCACGTGCCGCTTCGCGATCTTGCGTTTCCGCTGCACGGGCTTTTCCGGCTTCCTCGGATCCTGCAGTTGCGCCTGCGTTTGACCGGCCGGCGGCAGCTGCGCGAATGCCTCGCGTGCACGCGACTTGGCCGAGACGTCGACGGTCCTTGCGGAAGGCTGGACGCTGGCCGTGATGATCACGGCCTGCGGAGGAACGATGGTCGGCTGGTTGGTGTCGAAGACGATGCGCTCCGGCCATTTGCGCTCGGAATGAATCCGGATGGTCGACCTATCAAACCCCGAGTCCGCCCTCGCCTCGTCCCTTGCCTCGTCGGGGATTTTCGGCAGATACGCACCTGTCACAAACAGCAGCGCCAGCAACGCGCCGCCGACAAACACAAAATATCGCAGCAAAGGCATTTTGAAAGCGTCGCTCCATCCGCACGAACGCACGGACCACCCACTTAACTGGGGATGGTGTGATTGGTTCCTAGGGCCGCAAGGCCTGATAACGACGAAGTTACCGCGGGCATACCGCTGCGGTTCCATTCGGTTCAACCCAAGGCTGTCGTACTCTAATAATAAGGGCTGTCCTACGCTAAACCGGGCTGGCGGCAATCAGCGAGCACTTCGCCTTGCTGGCGTTAACATTGACGAAGCCGACATGCAGACGAGCAAAGGTCTTGCGGCTTCGCTTGTTGACGGTGTCGGGGATGACCCGCGAGCGGTCGGTGAGATGGCTGCCGTCCCTGCGGCTGAAGGCGCAGGAGATCGCGATATCCTTGACCGCGTAGTCGTTGCTATTGCGGAGCGTGAAGGTAACCAGCGCCTTCGACCCCAGCCCGCCCCTTCGCCAGTATTGGGACGAGATCCTGAGCCCGTCGACGGGTGCGGTTGCCTCCGGCACGATCGCCTCGCCTTCCGCGGTCGGTGGATTGAACGCGATCACCGACGGTGCGGCAACGGACGAAGGCGCAGGCTCGGCCACGACGGCCGTCGCCGGCACCGGTTCGCTCCCGGCAGGTTTGCCGGCGTGGCCGGTTACCAGTGCCCATGCCGCCATGCCGGCAATCAACGCGGCCGAGAACCAGACGAATCCCGACCGCAGATATGCCGCCACCGATTTTTCCGGCTGACCCGAAGCGGCCCCGCCCGGTCCGGTCAATTCGATTCGGGAGAGTTCTATGCTCATCGTCATGCCACCGACATGCGCAAAACGGACACCGCTTGCTGCGCCGCACCGAAAAAGCCGCACGAGCATCACACCGCACGGCTTCCAACACGACTGCCGATTGCGCGGTTCCGCCGCTTTCCCCACCAATAGATGAGTCTGGTGATGGTTCCATCCAAACGGGACAATATTGGGACCTGACGGGGCCCCGGGGTCGGGCTGAGGGGATGGTCACGCGAGAACGCGGCCGCTAAAATTGTCCGGCCGCCACAGGCCGCGGTCAAGCATGGCGTCGGGCGACGCCCAACGAGCGAACGGGAGATCGAAATGCCGATAGTCACCTGGGATCACGTCCACCTGCGCAGTCCCGATCCGGAGGCGACGGCGGCCTGGCTCGAACGAATTCTCGGCGGCGTGATCATCCGCGGACCCGGCCGGATCGACGTCAAGCTCGGCGGCGCCAATGTGTTCATCGCGCCGGTGACTGCGGGCGACGGCGTCAACACCCCGCCGGTGACGCCCTATCAGGGGCTCGACCATTTCGGGCTGACGGTCAAGGATATCGACGCGGTGGCCGCCGAGATCAAGGCCAAGGGCGTGGAGTTCACCAAAGAGCCGACGACGATCCGGCCCGGTGTCCGCATCTGCTTCATCCGCGGGCCGCAGGGCATCTCGATCGAGCTGCTGGAGCGCGACAAGAAATATGCGTGAGCCGTGGACGCGCGGTTCTGATTGAGCGGAACCGAGGCTCTGGATCCTCAGGTCATGCTGCCGGGCATGAAGCAGCGAATATAGAGTCCGCCCACGCCGTCGCGGATCGGCCAGACCATGGTTCGGCCGACCCGATTCGGCTCGGTGATGACGGCTTCGTCAGGCACACTGACCCATTCACCGTCGATGCGGACGCGGTAATGGCCGTTGCCGCTTTCCCAATCGGCGTCGCTGATCGCGGAGCCGTCGGCGTCGGAGCAGCACGGCCCCTTCTGGCTTTTCAGGCCGTTGAACCAGGCCCGCAGCTCCGGATTGGCGTTGGCAAATTGTCCGCGGTCGCGGGCGTGCCCGAGTTGCGGCGCGAGCTCTGGCAGCAGCACCACAAGGCCCACGAGCAGCGGCGTACTCCAGCGCCTGATGCGGCCTTGCGCGTTCTCCGGGCCGTCATTCTGCCCGCCGTCGTCAGTCCATGGATGCGGCGCATCGCCGCCGGATTCGATCCAGTTGCTCACCTGTCCTCTGCTCCAGCACCCACCGGCCGGTGCACTACCGAGAAAGCATTTCGCGTGCCAACTTTCTCGGCCTCCGAGGCCGCTGTCATCCCAGCGTCATACGGGGGTGCCGGGGGTCGGTCCGAAGTCAACCTGACGCGTTGACGCTGCGCGTCCCGCTTTGGCATAAGCAAGCACCGACCCTGCCGTGACGGAGGTCGCAACCGGTCCCAACATGAAAAATGGTCTGTATTCGATCCACGTGAGCCTGCAGGACGGGCGTGAAGGCAAGGGCAGCGGCGTGGTCATGTTCCGGGATGGCAAGATCCTCGGCGGCGACGCCTATCTGTTTTACACCGGCAGCTATTCGACCAGAGGCAACACCTTCAAGGGTGAAGTGCTCGTGCAGCGCCACACCTCCAGCCCCGACGCCAATCCGCTGTTCGGCGGGCCGAGCCCGGTCGGCATCGGCGTCTCCGGCACCTTTACCGATACCGCCGGGACCATGAGCGGGACCGCGCTGGTCGGCAAGGCCAGCCAGATTTTTTCGGCGACCTTGCGCAAGCTGGCCGAGGCGGATTGATGTCAGCCTGGAGCCTTTTCCGTTTCGATAGAATCGAAACGCGGCCCTAGGATTCTCGATTTGACGCGTTTTCTTGACGCGAACCGGTCTCCCCTTCGCTTGAAAACGCTCTAATCCGCTACTCCGCCGCCTGCTCGAGCGGCGCCACCCGCGGCAGGATGATCTGGATCCGCGTGCCGCCGCCCGGTTCGGAATCGAGGTCGAGCCGGCCGCCCAGCCGGTTGGTCACGATCGAGTAGACGATGTGCAGGCCGAGCCCGGTGCCGCCCTGGTCGCGGCGGGTGGTGAAGAACGGATCGAAGGCGCGGCGTCGAACGTCAAGCGACATCCCGCAACCATTGTCCGAAAACAGGATCTCGACATTGTCCTTGCCGGACTCCCGCACCTGGATATCGACGACGCCGGGCCTGCCGTCCGGGAAGGCGTGCGCTACCGCATTGAGGAACAGGTTGGTGAGCACCTGCCCGTAGGGCCCTGGATAGGAGTTCATGGAGAGGTTGGGCTGGCAGTCGACGTTGAGCGTCAGATGGTGCTTCCGTAATCCCGGCCGCAGGCTCATCACCACCTGCTCGGTCAGATCGCCGAGGTCAAAAACGCGCTGATCGCTGTAATTGCGGTCGGCCGCGACCTGCTTGAACGATGTGATCAGTTCGGCGGCGCGGTTGAGATTGGCCACCAATTGCGAGGAGGCGTCGCGGCTCGCCTCCAGAAAATCGTTGAGGCTGGATCGCCTGAGGTCGCCGCGGGCGACTTCGGCGGCGAACATGGCGGTCTTGCGTTCCAGCGACGAGGCGACCGTCAGGCTGATGCCGACGGGGTTGTTGACCTCGTGGGCGACGCCCGCCACCAGCCGGCCGAGCGCGGCGAGCTTTTCCGCCTCGATCAGCGATTGCTGGGTCTCCCGCAGATTGCGCAACGCCGCTTCAGCGGCATCCTTGGCCTTGCGCATCTCCGCTTCGCCGCGCTTGCGCTCGCCGATATCGAGCGCCACCGTGACGATGCTCTCGATTTCGCCGTCGGCGTCGAGCAGCGGCAGCTTGTTCACCAGCCAATGCCTGAGGTTGCCGGATGAATCCAGATATTCCTCCTCGTAGAATCCAAGTCCCGTGCCAGCCGCCAGCACGCGCTTGTCGTTCTCGTCGGTCTTCTGCGCCCCGTAACGCGACATCAGGTCGGTGGTGGTGCGGCCGATGGCGTCGGCGGGCTCGACGCCGAAGATGCCGGCCATGTAGCGGTTCATCAGGATATAGCGGAGCTGCTTGTCCTTGACGTTGATGACGGCAGGCACGGTGTCGATCACCTGCTGCAGCAGCCTTCGGCCTTCGGCGATCGCATCTTCGGCGCGCTTCTGATCGGTGATGTCGCGCACCGTGCCTTCATAGCGGATGATCTGGCCGCTTTCGTCGCGCACGGCAGTGGCGCTGTCGGAGAGCCAGAGCACCGCACCTCCGCGCTGGCGCACCTGGTATTCGAACTCGCGGACCATGCCGTCGCGCTGCATCAGGAACTGGTATTGCGCGCGCGCCTCCGGATGCACATAGATGGCCACGGTGATATCGCCGATGCCGCGGATCAGATCCTCCGGCGTATCGTATCCCATCATCCGCGCCAGCGCCGGGTTGGCGTTGAGCAGCGCGCCGGCCGGCGTCGTCACATAGATTCCGTCGATCGAGCCTTCGAACAGTTTTCGATAGCTTTCCTCGGCGAGCCGCTGCTCGGCCAGCGCGTGAACCGCCGCCTCGCGCGCGGTATCGGCGTCCGCCAGGGTGCGGCGAAACACTTCGGCGGCGCGCGCGATGTCGCCGATCTCGTTGTTCACGTCCGTCAGCGGGATCGAGGCATCCTTCTGGCCACCGGCCAGCGCGCGTATCGAGGTTGCGATCGACGCCAGCGGCCGCACGGTGCGGCTGACCACGAACAGCGCCGCGAACATCCCGATCAGGACGCCGGCGGTGCCGAGCACGATGCTCTGCCATTTGGCCTCGGCCAGCGTCCGCGCGAAATCGCGCGACAGCACCCGCCCCCGCCGCGCGCTGAGTTCGCGCAACAGTTCGGTGACGCGTCCGATCAGCCGGCCCTCGGTGCCCAGCACTTCCTTGTCGAGCTTGGCGATCTCGGCTTCCGTTCCCGAAATCGCGGTGATCGCGTCGGCATAGGCGTTGGCTGCGGCGCGCAGCGCCGGATCGTCGATCGGCAGCGTGCGCATGCTCTGCGCCGACCGCTCCGCCGCATCGGGATCGTGCGCCAGAAGCGCCGCGTTGACCTGGTTCTGGGCCCGGAAAAGGCTCCTCGCGATGACCCGGTCGGCCACCGCCGCGATTGCCGTCTCGAACCGCTCGCGCACCGGCGGCAATTCCTCGATCAGATCCGCCCGGCGCGCGATCAGGGCGGTGACGCGCTCAATGCCTTCGCGGTAGTTCTGCAGCCGGGCGCTGACGCCATCGATCATTTCCTGCTGCGCGGGCGCGAGTTCGAGTCGGGTTTTTTTCAGAAGCGCCGTCAGGGCGGTGGCGGCCTCGCCGACCCGGTCCGGCCGGGCGCCCTGATCGGTGACGAAGTCGCGCGCCGCGAGCCGCAGCTCGTTCATCCGCCGGTCGATCTCCTCGGCGAGGTCGCCGACATCCTGCAGCCGCTGCAGCTCGGCGAAGGTCGCGTCGATGTGCCTGATCGCGATGACGCTCGCCATGCTGGTCGCCGTGATCACCGCCAGCAACAACAGGAAGCTGCCGAAGGTCAGCTGACCGATCGACAGCGAATGCGACCTTATCCTTGCTAGCAATGCCGCAAATACAGATGGCATGGTTAATGAGACCGGGCTCCAAACAAGCCGCAATATACGACGTAATGCCTGTCAGGGGGAACATGCCGAAGAGTGTGGGACCGCCGCGGAAAGCCCGCCCGGCCGCGCTGTCCGGGCCTGATGCTGCCGGTATTGGGCCCTAACTGCCACAATTCAGGCGACCAGCGCGACAGCGCGCCGATCGGGCGCCCGGTGTCAATCCGCCGTAATGCCGGCGTCCTTGACGACCCTGGCCCACAGCGCGACATCGGACTTGATGATGTCGGCGAATTGCGCCCGCGGCGCGCTCTTCGGCTCACAGCCGGCGAGGTCGAGCTTTTCGCGCACGTCGGGAACGGCAAGCGCGGCCTCCAGCGCCTGGCTGATGCGGTTCACGATCGGCTCGGGCGTGCCCGCGGTCACGACAATGCCGAACCACGGCGTCACCTGCGCCTCGCCATAGCCCTGCTCGGCCAGCGTCGGCACGTCAGGGAAATATTTCGAACGCCCGTCGCTGATCGCGCCGATGATCCGGATCGAGCCGGTCTGCACCTGCGCGAGCGCCTGGTTGGCGGACAGGAAGGTCGAATTGATCAGGCCGGAGGCGATGTCGGGCAGCATCTGCGGATAGCCGCGATAGCCGACGCCGGTGACGTCGATCCCGGCGAGCCGCTTGAACAGCTCGAAACCGAGATGCCCGGTGGAGCCCTTGCCGGGGTGGCTGTAGTTCAGCGTGCCCGGCTTTGCCTTCGCCAGCGCCACATATTCGGCCACGCTCTTCACCGGCAGGCTGGAGGGAACGACGAAGAAATTCGGCGCCCGGCAGATCTGCCCGACCGGGATGAAATCGCGCTGCGGATCCCAGCGCAGGGTGTTGTAGAGCGACGGGCTGGTGCTGAAGAAGGTCGTCACCAGCAGCCACGTGTATCCGTCCGGCGCCGCGCGCGCGACTTCCTCGGCGGCGATCGAGCCATTGGCGCCGGATTTGATCTCGTTGATGATCGAGCCGTTCCACTGCGCCGCCATGTTCTGCGCGACGATGCGCGCGAACACGTCGGCGACGCTGCCCGCCGAATAGGGAATGACGATGTGTACCGGCCGGCTTGGAAAGCTGTCCTCGGCCAGGGTTATGCCCGGCGCAGCAACGACCATCAGCCACGCAGCCATCGCTGCGCCGAACCGCCAACTCCTCATGGTGCGTCCCCTGCCCTGATCGCTTATCGGCGCCCTCCTGGAGCGTCCGGGTTTTCAGGACAGGATGCCGACAATCCCCTGGGCCAGCAAGGGCGACAGCGATGCAGCCAGGCGGGGCTGGATTGCGCGCACGCGCGGCCGCCGTCAGGAAGAGGCGCCGAGCGCCGCCGGCTTCCGCGCCGGAATGGTCATCGCGGCGACGCCGATCACCACGCAGCCGAGGCCGATCCATGCCGTCGGCGTCAGCCTTTCGCCGAGCAACGCGACGCCGAGGCCGACGCCGATCGGCACGCGCAGATAGGCCTGCGCCGTGGTGCCGACCGAGCCGAGCGTCTGGACCAGCCGGAAATAGATCACGAAGGCGAGCGCGGTGGAGAACACCGCAAGCGCGAGCAGCGCCAGCAGCGAACTCATCGACGGCGCGAGCGTCCACGGCTGGTCCACGACGAGGCTGACGGGAACGAGGATCGCCGCGCCGCAGAGCAGCGAGCCGGCCGCCGGCGCCATCGGATCGAGACCTTTAAAACCGCGGCTGAAGATGGCGGCACCCGCATAGCAGACGGTCGCCACAACAGTAGCGATCTCGGCCACGAGTTGCTCGCCGAGGCCGGCCAGGGCCTGCACGCCGACGATCAGGCAGATGCCGGCCATCCCCGCCACGACGCCGAACAGCTTTCGCCCATCCACCGGCTCATGGCGCGTCAGGGCCAGCGTCAGGAAGAACGCAAAGATCGGCGAGGTCGAATTGAGGATAGTCGCGAGCCCCGCATCGAGCGCCCGTTCGGCCCAGGCGATCAGCGTCCACGGGATCACGCTGTTGAGACAGGCCTGGAACAGGAAGCGCCGCCAGGTCGCGGCATCCCCCGGCATCCGCAAGCCGCGCCCATGCATGATTGCGAGCAGCAGCAGGCCGGCAATCGAGGTGCGCGCCGCGATCAGGGTCACCGGCGGAATCGTCGCCACGCCGAGCTTGATGAAGGTGTATGAACCGCCCCACAGCGTCGCGAGCAGCAGGAGCAGCGCGAGTTCGATCGCGATGGCGGGGATTCGGGAGTGGGAGGTTTCCATGTGCGCGGTTCCGGCTCGGGTGCGAGGCGGAACCTACATGGTCGACGGGGCGGGATACTTCGCTACGGATCGAACTGTGCGATCGTCGTTGCGAGGAGCGAAGCGACGAAGCAATCCAGCTTGCTTGCCGCGCTATGGATTGCTTCGCGGAGCCTGTCATCGGGCGGCGCTTTGCGCCGACCCGTTGGCTCGCAATGACGGCGGAGAGAACGTCAGCCCACCGCGCCGACTTCGAACACCTCGCCGTCATAGCCGGCTTCCAGGGGGATGCGGAGCTGGCGACCGCCGTTGAGCTTTGTCATGACCGGCATCACCGTGACGATGTTCTTGCCCCGGCTGTCGTCGAGCGCGGCCTTGACACTTCCCTGCTTGCCGAGCCGGATCAAATTGCGCGTGGTCGGGAACGGCAGCTTGAAGCGACCGCTCTCGCCGCCTTCCAGCGCCTCGCGCGGCGACACCCAGATCGAGTTGGTGGATTCCTTGCCGTCATGCGCTCCGGCCTGCTCCGGAGGCGCGGCGGCGAGGAAGAACCAGGTGTCGAACCGCTTCGGCATGCCCTCGGGCGTGATCCAGTGCGCATAGGGCACGAGTTCGTCGAGCGCCAGCACCATGTCGTTGTCCGTCAGCACCTTCAGGAAGGTCGTCTTGCCGTCGCACAACTCGCTGCGATGGGCCTTCTCGATCTCGCTGGCCCGCCTCGCATCGACCAGCGTCTTCGAGCCGCGGGGACGCGCGAGCAGGATGCCGCTTTCCTCAAACGTCTCGCGGATCGCCGCGATCCGGAAACTCAGGTCGGCCGCATCGAGTCCCTCGCCGCCCGAATGGAGCGCGGGGTTGGCGATGATCTCCTGGTCGCCCTTGTCGACGCTGCCGCCGGGAAACACCAGCGCGCCGGAGTTAAAGTCGATCTCATAATGGCGCACCATCATGAAGACCTCGATCTCGTCCTTCCTCTGGGTGCTGTCGCGCAGCAGCAGGATGGTCGAGGCGGGACGCGGCGGCTTTGCGGGTTCGGTCATGGGATCATTCCGCCGCGCTGGATTGCGGCTGCAGATTGGCGCGGCGGTCGACGCGCGCCACCCGCGACAGCAGGTAATCGACTTCGGCCTTTGCGGTTGCGGTGATGGCCGCGCCCGGCTTGCGCTGTGCGCTGGAAGCGATCACGCCGCGCTTCTGCAGCACGTATTTGCGCACCGCCAGGCCGGCGCCGGGCTGCTGCTCGTAACGGATCAGCGGCAGATGGGCGTCGAACAAATCGTGCGCGGCGTCGCGCTTGCCCGCCTTCGACAGTTTCACCACGTCGATCAGGAGTTCCGGGAAGGCGTAGCCGGTCATGGCGCCGTCGGCGCCGCGCTCCATCTCGAAATCGAGAAACAGCCCGCCATTGCCGGTCAGGATCGACAACGGCCGCAGCGAGCCGTCTTTTTGGAACGCACGCAACGCGCTGATCTTTTCCAGCCCCGGCCAGTCCTCGTGCTTGAGCATCACGCAGGACGGTGAGTCCATCACGATCTTGCGGATTACGGCCGGCGTGAACACCACCGTCAAGGTGAGCGGATAATCCTGCAGCACCCAGGGAATGTCGTCGCCAATCGCTTCCTGCGCCTGCTTGAAATAGCCAATGATCTGGTCGTCGGTGCGCAGATGCGGCGGCGGCGCGATCATCACCCCGGCGGCGCCGGCATCCATCGAGGCCCTCGCCAGCGAGCGCATGCTGGCAAATCCTGGCGCGGAGACGCCGACGATGATCTGCATGTTTTTCGCGCGCTTGACGAAGCGGATCGCCACCTGCTCGGCCTCGGCGGCATCGAGCTTCGGCGCCTCGCCCAGAATGCCCAGCACGGTCACCCCGTCGCAGCCGACCTCGGCGTAGAAATCCGTCAGCCGGTCGATCGATTTCTCGTCGATGCGACCGTCCTCGTGGAACGGCGTCGGCGCAATCGCGAACGTGCCTGCAGCCTTGGCGGTGAGTTTTGTCATGTGGTGCCTCTATCCTCTTTCGTCATTCCGGGGCACGCGAAGCGTGAACTACGATGTGCAATTGCACATCTGAGAACCTCGAGATTCCGGGTTCGGCTCTACGAGCCGCCCCGGAATGACGGGGCTCAAAACCTTCGCGCGCCCATCTTGATCTCTTCCTCGGTGAAAAAGATCTCGCTGGCGTGTTCGACGATATCCTCCGGCTTCCATCCGGCATGCGGCGGCTTCCAGCCCGGCTTTTCCATCATCCGCATCTCGCGCACGCCGCGCGGACCGGACACGCCCAGCGTCTTGCCGGTCTGGTCGCCCGACAACTCGCTGACCATGTATAGCACGGCCGGCGCGATCCCATCAGGCCCAAGCGCCATTCCGGGGTTTTCGATATAGCGCGGCAGGTCCGCGGTCATGCGGGTCAGCGCGCCCGGCGCCAGCGTCCAGATCCGGATGTTGTATTTGCGGCCCTCGATCGCCAGCACGTTGGACAGGCCCCAGATACCGCCCTTGGCGGCGCCGTAATTGCTCTGGCCGAAATTGCCGATCAGGCCCGAGGTCGACGAGGTGTTGACGATAACCCCGCCGCCGTTCTCGCGCATCCAGCGGAATACCGGCTGGGTGACGCAGAACGTGCCCTTCAGGTGCACCTTCAGGACCTTGTCCCAGGCGGCTTCGGTCGCCTTGGCGAAGGTCTGGTCGAGCAGGATGCCGGCATTGTTGACGAGGATGTCGGCGCGGCCGAAATGTTTGATGGCGTCATCGAACACCGACTGGCCGCCCGCCAGGGTCGAGATGTCGGCGCCGTTGGCGACCGCGCGGCCGCCCTCGGCCTTGATCGCATCGACGACCTTCTGCGCCATTGAAACGTCGGCGCCGGAGCCGTCGCGGGGGCCGCCGAGGTCGTTGACCACGACAGCAGCGCCCTCGCGCGCGAACAACTTTGCATAGGCCTCACCGAGTCCGCCGCCCGCCCCGGTGATCAGCGCCACCTTGCCGTCGAGTAATCCCATGTGTCTTGCTCCCTTATTCTTGCTGCTCTTCCTTACCTCACCCCGCGCGGGGAGAGGTCGATGGCGAAGCCTTCGGATGAGGGGGACTCTCAGCGAGTCCCGGTGCGGAGTTAGCCCCTCACCCCACCCCTCTCAGAGCGAGCTTCGCTCGTCTCGACCCCGCGAAGAGCGGGGCGAGGGAGCGCACCGCTCTCGCCTTTAACCCAGCACCGTCTTGCCGCTCTTGATGACGGCGACGTTGCGCGACTTCACCCTGGCCTCGAACGAGATCACATTGCCGTCCTTCCACAGATCCATGGTCACGGTCTCGCCGGGATAGACCGGCGAGGAGAACCGCGCCACGTGCTGCCGGAAGGCCGAGGGATCGTAGTCGGCATAGGTCTGCAGCACGCCGCGGCAGGTGATGCCGTAGGTGCACATGCCGTGCAGGATCGGCTTGGCGAAACCGGCGCGCTTTGCAAATTCGGGATCAGAGTGCAGCGGATTGCGGTCGCCGCAGAGCCGGTAGACCAGCGCCTGATCCGGACGGGTCGAAATATCAATGGTCTTGTCGGGGCTGCGGGTCGGCACCTTGTGCGGCTCGGGCTGGCCTTCCGACGGGCCGCCGAAACCACCATCGCCGCGCGCGAACCGCGAGGCCACCAGCGTCGCCAGTTTGTCGCCCTGCTCGTCCCGCAGCACGGTCTGGTGCCGGATCACGGCGCCCTTGTCCTTGCCCTTATCGAACACGTCCAGCACGGTTGAATCGGCGGTGATGCGCGCCGCTGTCGCCAGCGGCTTGTGGAAGGTGATGTCGCGCTCGCCGTCGACCACCATCACGCGATTGAGGTTCATCTCGCCGGGGCCCGCCCCCCACGCCGCGACCGATGCGAACGTCGGCACCACTTTCAACGGACGCGGCGTTGCGACCGCTTCGTTGACGAAGGCCAGTTCCTTTTCGTCCATGGGGTCGGCGCCCATGCCGATGCCGTAGGCGTAAAGCATCACCTCGCGATCGCCGTAGGCGTATTTCTGCCCGAGGTTTTTCAGCGCCATCAGCTCGTCGTACTTGATCGGCATCTCGTCACTTCTCCCGAACTTTTGTTCACCGGTGCCCGTTACTGCGCCCTCTCCCCTTGTGGGAGAGGGCTGCACAGGCGCAGACACAACCTCGCTACGGTGAGGGGTTGGCCCCGCGGGCACTTGTTCCCGCATGGATAGAGACCCCTCATCCGGCGCGGACTTCGTCCGCGCCACCTTCTCCCACAAGGGGAGAAGGAAGAACTAAGCCGGCGTGAAGAACGGCAGCGGCGGGCCGTCGGTGGTCTTGAACACCACTTTTACCTTTTGGCCGATCTTCAATTTCGTCTGGTCGCAGTCGACGAAGTTGGTCAATAGCGACGGGCCTTCCTTCAGCGTGACGTAGCCGATCGCGTAAGGCCCCGAGGCGGACTTGCGCATCAGGCTGAACGTGTAGATCTCGCCCTCGCCGGAGCTTTCCTCCCACACCGTCTTGTCGGAGAAGCAGAACGGGCAGATCGAGCGCGGGAAGTAATGCGCTTCGCCGCAGGCGGTGCAGCGCTTGATCAACAGCTTGCCCTCGACGGCCTGGTCCCAGAAATGCTTGGTCTCGGGATTGCCCTGCGGCGTCGGATATTTCACGGGGTTGTCCATCACACGCGCTCCAGAATGCAGGTCGATGCGGCGTGGCGGACGCCGAGCAGGCCGCCGGTGCCGTGGGCAATGGCGAGATCGCAGTTCGCCACCTGCACCTTGGGATGGGCTTCGCCCCGTAGCTGCCGCACCGCTTCGATGATCTTGGTCATGCCGCCGCGGTTGACCGGATGATTGCTGCAGAGGCCGCCGCCATCGGTATTGAACGGCAGCTTGCCGACGCCGGAAATCAGATTGCCGTCGGCGACGAACTTGCCGCCCTCGCCCTTCCTGCAGAAGCCGAGGTCCTCGAGCTGCATCAGCACCGTGATCGTAAAACTGTCGTAGATCGAGGCGTATTTGATGTCCTTCGGCGTTACGCCGGCCTCTTCGAACGCGCGCGGGCCCGACCAGACGCCGGCGGAATAGGTCAGGTTGAGATCCTTGCCGCCGCGCGGTCCCTTCAGCGCCTCGCCATGGCCGATCATCCGCACCAGCGGCTTCTTCAGGCTCTTCGCGATCGCCTCCGTGGTGACAATCAGCGCGCCGCCGCCGTCGGTGACGACGCAGCAATCCATCCGGTGCAGCGGATCGGAAATCATCGGCGAGTTGAGCACGTCCTCGACGGTGACGACCTCTTTGAGCATCGCGTGCGGATTATATTGCGCGTGATGGGAGGCCGCGACCTTGATCCAGGCCAGCTGCTCGCTGGTGGTTCCGAACTCATGCATGTGACGCATGGCGCACATACCGTAAACATTGTGCGTGGTGGCGCCGTAGGCGGCCTCGAAATCGACCTCCGCGCCGGTGGCGCGCGGCGGCATCGCGCCGGTGCGCGGCTTGCCGGCGAGCGTGATCAGCGCGATCGAGCATTTGCCGGCCGCGATCGCTTCCGCGGCATGGCCGAGATGCACCAGATAGGAGCAGCCGCCGGTGTCGGTGGAATCGAAGTGCCGGACCTTCAGGCCGAGATAGTCGACCATCGCCATCACCCCGCCGGGCGCGTCGCCGGCGCAGAAATAGCCGTCGATATCGGCCTTGGAGAGGCCGGCGTCTTCCAGCGCGCCCTTGGCGACTTCGGCATGGAGCTGCGGGGTGGATTTATCGGGTGCGTGCCGGGTTGGATGCTCGTAGATCCCGGCGAGGTAGGCCTTGCCCTTGATGGTCAAATCGTTCTCCGCTGACGTTTCTTGTTCGCTGGCGGTTTTTGTGGCCTGTCGGGGCAGGCTTGGCAAGCGTCGAAATATTCCGTCAGGCGAGATGGAGGCGCGGAGTTTCATCGTCGTCCCGGCGAACGCCGGGACTCATAACCACAGGTGTTCGCGGCCATATCAAGCTGGTGCTCCAGCCCTCGCAAAACCTGGATCGGTGGTCATGGGTCCCGGCTCAAGGCCGGGACGACGATCGCGAGAGCACCCTACTCCGCCGCGATCTGGCGCGGCGCCGGCGGCGGGTTGGCGAGGTCAGCGGCCAGTTGCGCATAGCGCGCCTTGGCGTCCTCGATCGATTTCTCCTTGACCGGCCCGAAGCCGCGGATGCGGTCGGGCAGCGAGAGGATCTCGATCGCGGTGTCGAGCGTCAGCGGCGACAGCACGGTCAGGATGTGGGCGACGTCCTTCTCGTAGCCGGTGATCAGGTCGCGCTCGAGCCGGCGGTGCGGCGTCTGGGCGAAGATGTCGAAGGCCGTGCCGCGCAGATGGCGCATCTTCGCCAGCAGCCGGAATACCGGCATCAGCCACGGGCCGAACGCGCGCTTCTTCGGCCGGCCCAGCGCATCCTTGCCGCCGGCCATGATCGGCGGCGCCAGGTTGAACTTGATCTTGATAGTCGCCGTCGAACTGATCGCGGAGCTGCTTTTCGAAACGGCCGTCGGTGTAAAGCCGCGCCACCTCGTACTCGTCCTTGTACGCGAGCAGTTTGGCGTAGTTGATCGCGACCGCGCGCGGCAGTTCCTCACCGAAGCCGCCATTGAGCGCAGCGTCGCGCACTTGCGCCACCAGCTTGCGGTAGCGCTCGGCGAGCTTCTCGTCCTGGTAATCCCCAAGAAACGCGCCGCGGTGGGCGATGATCTCGTCGAGCGACATCGCATCGAGGGTTTTCGGCGCCACCGTCTCGTCCTGGCCCTTCATCATGCTCAGAAGGCGCGCCGGATCGGCGGCCGCCAGACGCCCGAGCCGGAACGCCTGCGTGTTCATCTTGATCGCCACGCCGTTGACCTCGATCGCCTGCTCGATCGCGGCAGCCGACAGCGGCAACTGGCCCTTCTGATAGGCGTAACCCATCATCATCATGTTGGTGGCAATGGAGTCGCCGAGCAGCACCTCGGCGGGTTTGGTGAAATCGAAGAACGCCGAGTCCTGCCGCAGCGCCGTTTCCAGCACGTGATTGACCTTGCGGCTCTGGAAGTTGAAGTCGCGGTTGAGGATGAAATCGGCGGTCGGGATGACGTGGCTGTTGATGACGCCGAAGGTGCGGCTTGATTCGCACAGCGTCATGGTTTCCTTGGCCGCGGCCACCACTTCGTCGGCGGCGATCACGAGATCGGCGGTGCCGGTGACAATGCGCGAACAGGTGACGTCGGCGGTATGCTCGGAAAGCCGCACGTGGCTCAGCACCGCGCCGCCCTTTTGCGCCAGCCCCGACATGTCCAGGATCATGCTGGCCTTGCCTTCGATATGCGCGGCCATGCCGAGCAGCGCGCCGATGGTCAGCACGCCGGTGCCGCCCACGCCGCCGACGGCAACGTTGTAGGGCCGGTCCAGCGAGGGTTTTGAGCCCGGTTCCGGCAACTCGCCGATATTGCCGAGATCGGCCGGCACGCGGCGGCGCAGCTTGCCGCCGTCGACCGTGACGAAGGACGGGCAGAATCCCTTGACGCAGGAATAATCCTTGTTGCAGGTCGACTGGTTGATGGCGCGCTTGCGGCCCATCTCGGTCTCCAGCGGCTCGACCGAGATACAGTTCGACTGCACCGAGCAATCGCCGCAGCCTTCGCAGACCGCCGGATTGATGAGGACCCGGCGCTGCGGATCCTCCAGCGTCCCTCGCTTGCGACGGCGGCGCTTTTCGGCAGCGCAGGTCTGCACGAAGACGATGGCGGAAGCGCCCTTCACCTGGCGCAAGGTCTTCTGGACCTCGTCGAGCTGGTCGCGGTGCGCGGTCTTGGTGCCCGGCGCGATCTCGGACGCCGGGTAGGCGTCGGGATTTTCCGACACCAGGTAGATGTCGCGGATGCCTTCGGAGTGGAGCTGGAACGTGATCTGCTGCGGCGACAGCTCGCCGTCGACATGCTGGCCGCCGGTCATCGCGGTCGCGTCGTTGTAGAGGATCTTGTAGGTGATGTTGGCCTTGGAGGCGACCGCCTGGCGGATCGCGAGGCTTCCGGAGTGGAAATAGGTGCCGTCGCCGATATTGGCGAAGACGTGCTCTTCCTTGGTAAAAGGTGCGACGCCGACCCAGGGCACGCCCTCGCCGCCCATATGCGTGAACGTTTCGGTGCTGCGGTTCATCCACAGCGCCATGAAGTGGCAGCCGATGCCGGCGAAGGCGCGGCTGCCCTCCGGCACCTTGGTCGAGGTGTTGTGGGGACAGCCCGAGCAGAAATACGGCGTGCGGGTGATCGGCGCCACCGCCTGCATCTGGCTGGCCTGGCGGCCGTTGAACCAGTCGGCCTTGGCGCGCAGCATCGCGGCGATTTCGGGATTGAGGTTGAGCCGCAACAGCCGCTCGGTCAGCGAACTCGCCAGCGATGCGACACTGAGTTCCTCGGCGAAGGGCAGGAAGCGCTTGTCATGCTCGTCCATCTTGCCGACGATGCGCGGGCGCACGTCGTCGCGCCAGTTGAACAGTTCCTGCTTGACCTGGTTCTCGACGATTTCACGGCGTTCCTCGATGATCATGATCTCTTCGAGACCGACCGCGAACTCGCGCACGCCTTGCGGCTCCAGCGGCCAGGGCATGCCGATCTTGTAGAGCCGCAAGCCAATCTTGGCGGCGACTTCGGGCGTCACGCCGAGTTCGCGCAATGCCTGCCGGATGTCCTCATAGCTCTTGCCGGAGGCCATGATGCCGAAGCGCGCGTTCGGCGAGTCCATGGTGATGCGGTTGACCTTGTTGGCGCGGGCAAACGCGATCGCCGCAAAGCCCTTGTAATCCTGCAAGCGCCGGTCCTGGTCGTAGCGGTCGTCGGGCCAGCGCAGATTGAGACCGCCGGGCGGCATCTCGAAATCGGTCGGAATGATGAAGGGCTTCATCTCGTCGGAAAGATCGATCTCGGCCGTGGTCTCCACCGTCTCTGTGATCACCTTCATGCCGACCCAGCAGCCGGAATAGCGCGACATCGCGATGCCGAGCAGCCCCATCTCGATCATTTCGTGGATGCTGGAGGGATAGAGATAGGGCATCAGCGCGGAGATGAAGGCATGGTCCGACTGATGCGGCACGGTGGAGGATTTCGCGCCGTGGTCGTCACCGGCAAGGCACAGCACGCCGCCGTTCCTGGCCGAGCCCGCGGCATTGCCGTGGCGGAACACGTCGCCGCAGCGGTCGACGCCGGGGCCCTTGCCGTACCAGATGCCGACCACCCCGTCGTGTTTGGCGCCGGGGGAAAGGTTGAGCTGCTGCGAGCCCCAGATCGCGGTGGCCGCGAGGTCCTCGTTGACGCCCGGCTGGAATTTGACGTTGTACTGCTCGAGGTGCTTTCGGGCGGCGAAGAGCTGCTGGTCGTAACCTCCAAGCGGCGAGCCGCGATAGCCGCTGATGAAGCCTGCGGTATTGAGCCCCGCGGCGCGATCACGCCGGATCTGGGCCATCGGCAGCCGAACCAGCGCCTGGATCCCGGTCAGGAAGACGTGGCCTGAACCCTGGGTATATTTCTGGTCGAGACTGATCGGACCCTGGTTGATTCCCATTCCGCCCTCATACGCTCTTGCACGGCCGTTCGCCGCGCCGGCTGTTTTTACCTAGCCATTCAAACCGTTACGACAAGGCTTTAAGGGCCGCGCCAAATCCACAATGGGCAGTCTATGTCGATTTTCGCGCCCCGCGCATCACAAATCTCGGCAAGGGTGTTCCGCATTCCCGAATCGCAATTTCATGCCCGAAAACGCATTCGCGCTTTTCGCTTTGTGTCGCCGTGGGCGGCGGCGGCGAAACGACCTGACGCACCCGGCCCGAGGTTTTCGCGCTATACTGTCCCCAACGGGGGAGGCAGACCGGTGCCGAAGCGACATTGCGCGATGCGGGCGATTCTCGAAATCGCGATTTTGTGCACTGCATTCAGCTGTGGATTCGGGCTTGGATTAGGCCTTGGCCAGGCGCAAGCAGACCCCTCGGAAGAGACCATCGCGCGCGGCAAGGCGCTCGCCATCGCCGGGGATTGCGCGAGTTGCCATACCGCCGATCCGGCCAAGCCGTTCGCCGGGGGCAAGCGCATCGACACCCCGCTCGGCGCGGTCTATTCGCCAAATCTGACGCCGGAGCGCGAAACCGGATTGGGCTCGTGGAGCGACGAGGATTTTGTCCGCGCGTTCCGTTACGGCGTGGCGCCCGACGGCTCGCGCTACTACCCGGCATTTCCCTATCCTTATTTCACGAAACTCACCCGCCAGGATCTGCTGGCGATCCGCGCCTATCTCGCGACGCTCGCTCCCTTCCGCGCCACGCACCCCTCGCCGCAGTTGCACTGGCCGCTGAACTACCGTGTGGCGATGCGACTATGGGATTACCTGTTCTTCCGGCCCGGCATCTTCGAGCCGGACCAGCAGAAAAGCGCGCAGTGGAACCGCGGCGGCTATCTGGTGACAGGGGTCGCGCATTGCGGCGCCTGCCACACCCCCAAGAACATTTTCGTCGCCGACAGGCGCGCTCGCGCCTTCGGCGGCGGACCGGTCGACGGCTGGTTCGCGCCACGCCTCGACAGCGCCGCCCGGAGCGGGCTGCAATCGTGGAGCGCGGACGACATCGTCGAATATCTCGCAAGCGGCCGCAACGGCAAGAGCCATGCCGACGGCCCGATGGCGGAAGTCGTGGTCCATGCGACATCGCAGATGAGCGAGGCCGATCTGCGCGCGATCGCGGTGTATCTGAAGGATCTGCCGGCGGGCGCAGCCGAGCCGGCGGCGTCAGCGCCGCCGGCTGCGGAGATGAGCGCGGGCAAGGCCCTCTACGACCACGCCTGCATCGCCTGCCACGAGGCCGACGGCAGCGGCGCCCCGCGGATCTATCCGCCATTGCCCGGCAACGCCAATCTGCAGTCCGCCGATCCCGCAAGCACGCTTCGCATCATCCTCGACGGCGCCCAGACGGTGACGACGCCGCGCGCGCCCAATGCCGGCTCGATGCCGGGATATGCCAAACAAATGTCGGATCAGGCGATCGCTGACGTCACCAACTACATCCGGAATTCCTGGGGCAATACGGCGCCACTGGTGACGCCGGCTGACGTCGCGAAGGCGCGCAAATAGGAGAGCCCCGAGCCTGCCTGTTCGCGTGGGTCGCCTTGAAATCGCTTAGCCGCGATCCCCATTGAAGACGAATTTCGGCATTTCCCATTTGTAGCGGATTGCCAACAGTCGAAATGACAGGCCGAGGACGAAGGTCAGAGCGGTCCAGGCTTCGTGGTTCAGCTGCAGGCCGAACGCCATGGCGTAGAACAGGCCAGAGACAACGGAAACGCTGGCATAGAGTTCAGCGCGAAATAACAACGGCACATCGTTACAGAGGATGTCGCGCAGCACGCCTCCAGCGCAGCCGGTGATCATTCCCGACACGATCACGATCGGCAACGACGCGCCTGTTTGCCATGCAACGTCGCAGCCGGCCATGGTGAACACCACAAGGCCAATCGCGTCGAGGACGAGGAACGCCAGACTAAGGCGATGCACCGCCCGGGAGATCAGGATGGTCACGAAGGCCGCGCCTGCCGTCAGCGCGAGGAGGGACGGATATTGTACCCAAACCAGGGGATAATGCCCGAGCAGGACATCGCGGATGGTTCCGCCGCCGAGCGCGGTAATGCAGCCGAGCATGCATACTCCTACCCAGTCCATGCTACGTTTTCCGGCGGCGAGCGCCGCCGTCATCGCCTGCGCCGCGAGCGCCACCAGCGACAGCAGGTACAAGACACTATCGCTCGGAGGCAGGACCCACATCGCAACCCCATGGAAGAGATGTTGCAATCTACGTCGAGGAATCCGTCCTGAACAGAATGAAAGTGACGCTTGAGCGTTTTCGAGCGAAGTGGATGCCGCCTCGCGCAAGGAAAACGCGCCAAAACTGCAATCCAGAGCTTCGGTTCTGATTCAATCAGAACGGATCATGCTCCAGTGCCGGTTGGATGCGCTAGCCCGGTCGTCCCGTTTCAGCGTCCGCGATGGCATCGAGCGCCTGCTTTCTCACATCCGACGGTGTCGCTCCGAACACACGGCGAAACATGCGGTGAAAATTCGAAACCGAGGCGAATCCGCAATGATCCGCCAGATCGATGATCGTCATCCCGGCATGAAGCGGGGAAGACAGCATCTCGTTAGCGCGTTTCAGACGGCGCTGGATGACTTCGTCGATAAAGGAAGTGTCGTTCTCGGCGAGGAGCGACTGGACATATCGTGGCGTGATGCCGAGCCGGCTTGCAAGCGCCGACAGCGAGAAGTCCGGATCGGCGAAGCGCCGATCGACCTCTCGCCGGATCGCGAGCACGCGCGCCGCGCGCAAACCCCTGCGGCTGGCGATCTCGGAGATCTCCTGCGTCGCGCCGACGGCGAGCACCGCAAGATCGGTGATGTGTTGCGCGATCACGCGCCTCAGATCGGTCAGGGTCGGCTCAAACACGGTCTGCACGATCGCCAGATATTCCATCAGGTGTCGCAGGGCCGGCGTGTTGGCCGGAATCGCCTTGGCGAAGGCGCCGTTCGGATTGGCGATCATCGGCATGAAGGATGCCCGGGGAAGCGACAATGTGAGGCCCCGACCGCGGTTGCGCAACGCGAAGGCCGAAGGATCGTTGCCCGAAAGCAGCACGGCGCTGCCGGCGCCGATGGTCGCCTCGCGGTCAAACTGGGAGATGCAGCCGGTGCCCTGGAGGACGGTGCCGAAAATGACGTTGTCCCGCGAGCGAGCCGCAAGCGCGGGTGTCATCAGATAGTTCGCGTCGGAGCGCGAACCGATCGCAAAGCCGATATCGGCCAATTGATGGAACGTGACGTCGGCATGGAACGGAAGATCGTCCAGCGGTTCAATTTCGAATTGAGCGACGTTTCTTCCGTAGATCTCGCGCCATGCCGACAGCCTCAGCGCCTCGGGAAACGCATCCGTCGAAAGGCGCATGGGGTAGTGTGACGCTGGTGGATTGGTCATGGTGGCCCCTTAACACGATACCATGTTGTCGCCGTGGACAGCGATATGGTTCGGGGCCGAGGGGCCTTCCCCGGATAGTTCGCAAAAGTCCATTTGAACCGCGTAATACGCAATACGCCGAGGCGCACCGAGGCCGCACGGTCGTTGCCCAATAGGCACACTCCTCCGGCAATGCGCCGCCACGCGCGACTATCACGCAAATCGCAACCGTCGAGTTCGGGATCGACGACGACGGTTTTCCGCACCTCTCCTAACTTCAGCAGCGTGGTTTTCATGGGGTCCACGTCTTTGCGTGGCCGATTCCGGGAGGGGCGCTGGTGCGTCAGATCGCTAATGCCGTGGCTTGCGCAACGGTTCTCTGCGCGGCCGGGACGTCCGGCGCATTGGCCCAACCCGCGCCGGTGGCCCCGATCTACAACTGGACGGGCTTCTACGCGGGTTTCAATGCGGGCCTCGGCGGTGGCAGCGCCACGCCGGCCTATCTGCTGTCGGCGGCGCCCGATAGTGTCTCCCACTATCCCGGCGCCATCACCAACGATTCCCAGGTCCACCGGTCTGGCGGCGGCTTCGTCGGCGCGCAGGCCGGCTACAACTATCAGTTCCGCAACAACGTCGTGCTGGGGATCGAGAGCGATTTCCAGTGGAGCAATATCCAGGCGTCGAACCGCAGCGATACCGCGACTTCGATCAACGCCACGACCCCCTTCCCGATCAATACACTGGCCTCGGCGAACATGGCGATCAGCCAGCACTGGTTCGGCACCACGCGCCTGCGTCTGGGCTATGCCTTCGCAGATCGCTTGCTCGCCTATGTGACCGGCGGCGTGGCCTATTCGGAATTCGCGGCCAGCAATTCGGGTCTCAGCAGCGAATCGACGCCTATCGCGATCGACTACTCGCACACGACCGGCGCGATGACTTCAACCAGGATCGGCTGGGCGGCCGGAGCCGGCGTCGAATACGCCCTCGGCAACAATCTCAGCATCAGGTCCGAATATCTGTTCTCCGAATATTCCGGCTTCACGGCCCCCTATCTCAACACCGCACTCGCCGTGCCCGCCACGACCAGCGGGACGTTTTCGACCGGTACGCTTGGAATTCACCTGGTGCGGGCGGGGTTGAACTACAAGTTCGGCGCGCCCGGCGACCTCCCGGCAGCCGGCAATTTCGCCGTGCATGCGCCTGCGTCGCCATCGTTCAACTGGACCGGATTCTACGCCGGCATCAACGGTGGTTATGGCGCCGGCGTCGCGACACCGGCGCTCTCGGAATCGAGCCTGGTGCTGTTGTTCGGGCCTAGCCAGAACAACACCGCCAATGTCAGCGACAGGCTCCGAACGAGCGGTTTCACCGCTGGCGGTCAACTCGGCTACAATTGGCTGCCGGCCAGCAAATTCCTGGCCGGCTTTGAAACCGATCTGCAGTGGAGCGACATCCACGCTTCGAGCCGGAGCAGTTCTTCCGGCGCCTACAATCTTCCAGCGCTCCTGACTTATTTCTCGAACTCCAGCACGAGCGTCGGTCAGAACTGGTTTGGAACCACCCGGCTACGCCTGGGCTATCTGGTGTCCGACCGTTTCCTGGCCTACGCCACCGGCGGTCTCGCCTATTCCAGTATCAGGGCCGACTATGCCGCCTCGTCGGGCGACAATGGCGGAGGATCATCGCTCACCACGACCAGCGGGGCGCGGAATTCAACGCGTATTGGCTGGACCGCCGGCGCGGGCGCCGAATATGCCATGACGGGCAATCTCAGCGTCAAAACCGAATATCTGTATTCGGAGTATTCGGGCTTCGCGATTCCCTACCAGACGACGGCTGCAACCGGTTTTTCGTCGACCACTGCCAACGGCACTCTCTCCAGCGGCACGCTGGGCATCCACCTCGTTCGCGCCGGACTGAACCTGAAGCTGGGCGATCCGGGTCACTGATATCTATCCGGTCTTCCCGGCACAGCCGAGCAAGAGCCGCGATCGCCCACCAGGGCCATTGGATCCCGGAGGGGCCTGCCGCCCGCCGGTTCCAGTTCCCGCGCACCTTCACATAAAGATCGTTTCAAATCAGGAACCCCGGCGCCGTCCGGCGGGTTGTCTAGAGGTAACGGAGGAACCCGATCATGGCCAATGAACGCATTCCGAACGATCCCTATCGCTCGCCCGACGATCTCTATCGCACCGAACGCGCCGACGACGAATTGCGCCGTGCGGCGCGTACCGACAACGAGTTGCAGATCGACCCCGAACTCGCGGAAGGTCCGGCCAGCAGCGGCAGGCTCGTGCTGTTCGCGGTCGCCATCGCCCTGGTGCTCGGCGCGGTGTTCTACGGTCTGAACAATTCGACCATCAACCAGGCCGGGACGTCGTCCACGTCTTCGACAGCACAGAACACGCCATCCTCCCCGCCCACAGCCCCTCCGGGCATGCGCGATGTAACCCCGCACGCCAACACCGGCCCGGGCGTGACGACGGGCGCCGCTCCGGCGCGGCCGCAGACGCCGCCGTCTTCGGCGCCGACGGGCACGGACGTGAACCGGTCAGACAATCCGCCGACCACGGGCGCGCCCGCGAAGTAACGCTGGCAGCTTGAACGACGCCATGACGAAAGCAGCGGGCAGCTTGGCCCGCTGCTTTCTTGGCTCAGCCGAACATCTTGTTCAACTCGGCGCCGGGATAGCCGCTGCCGAGCTCGCTGAACGTCCCTTTTTCCGCGATCTCCCGCGCTGCGCGCATAAAACCGCCCCAGGCGGCGCGCGCCAACGCGCCGCCGACGCTGATGCGGCGGACGCCGAGCTCGGCGGCTTCCGCGACGGACATGCCCGGCCACCCCAGCAGCAGATTGACCGGCTTCGGGTGTACCGCCTTCACCACCGCCGATATCTGCTCTACGGTGCGGATGCCCGGCGCGTACAGGCAATCGGCGCCGGCTTCGGCATAGGCCTGCAGCCGGTCGATCACCATGGCGAGATCGGCCTGCCCGACCAAGAAGCCCTCACAGCGGCCGGCCAGCAAGACCCCGCTGTTGTCGGCATCGATCGCGGCCCGCGCCGCCTTGATGCGCGCGATCCCGAGGGCGCGGTCGTACAGCGGCTTTGCCTTGTCGCCGGTGGAATCCTCGATCGACAGCCCGGCTATGCCGGTTTTGACCGCGCGCGCCACATTGGCGGCGACCTTCTCCGGCTCGTGGGCAAAGCCGCCCTCGAAATCGGCATTGACGGGCAGATCGACCGCGCCGCACAGCGCGGTGAGATGCCCGCAGACGTCGTCGAGCGTGACGTGGTTGTCGGCCTTGCCGATCGACCAGGCAAAGCCGGCGCTGGTCGATGCGAGCGCCTTGAAGCCCATGCCCTGCAGCGCCCGCGCGCTGCCGATGTCCCAGGGGTTCGGTATCACGAAGCACCCCGCCTCGTGCAGCTTGCGGAATGCGGCGCGCTTGTCTGCTGTTGTGACCGGCATGACCTTTCCCTTCCCAATCTCCGTTTGCTTGCGCGCGAAGATAGCCGCGCAATACGGCATATGCCAGCGCGCGGGTGGCGCTATGCGACCACCTTGCGCAGAAACGTTCGCTCCTCCGCGAGGATGAACTTGTTCTGCTCGGCAAAGCCGAAATTCGCCATGCCTTCCTGATCGACGCGCAGCCGCGCGCGGTAGTTTTCATAGGCCGCGAGGTTTTCGAACGAAATCAGCGCGAACGCGATGTTGTTGGTGCCTTCATGCGGCATCCAGTAGCCGTGAAGATCGCCGCCGCATCGGGGGATGATGCCGAGCCAGCGTCCGGCGTATTCCTCGAACATCACGCGCTTGAACGGATCGATCTGGTAGCGAATGAAAACGGTAATTGTCATGGGAACCTCCCTATTTTTTCGCCGTCATTGCGAGCGCAGCGAAGCAATCCATCGTCACACCACGAGACAATGGATTGCTTCGTCGCTTCGCTCCTCGCAATGACGGAGCCAAACTTCCAAAAGCAGCATAGCCGCTTGATCGGCGTCGATGCTTCGGCTATCATCGAAGCATGAAAGCAGGACCCGATATCGCCATGGTCGCCTCGCTGGTCGGCGACCCCGCCCGCGCCAACATCCTCACCGCGCTGATGACTGGCCGCGCGCTGACCGCGAGCGAGCTCGCGCACCAGGCCGGCGTGACGCCGCAGACCGCCAGTTCGCATCTTTCCAAGCTCGAGGCCGGCGGGCTGATCGAACCGGAAAAACAGGGCCGCCACCGCTATTACCGGCTCAGCGATCCCGACGTCGCGGGCGTGCTCGAGGGCCTTGCGGGGCTCGCCGCGCGCGCCGGCCACATGCGCGTGCGCACCGGGCCGAAAGACCCGGCGCTGCGCCGCGCGCGGATCTGCTACGACCATCTCGCCGGCGATCTCGGTGTGCAGATGCTCGACAGCCTGAAGAAGCAGCGGCTGGTGCGGCAGAAGAAGCAGGACATCGAGCTGACCGCCGAGGGCACGCGCTTCCTGGAAGACGCCTTGCAGATTTCAGGGGAAATGCTGGCCCATCCGCGCCGCCCGGTGTGCAAGGCCTGCCTCGACTGGAGCGAGCGGCGCCATCATCTGGCGGGCACGCTGGGCGCTGCGATCATGACGCGGTTCACCGAACTGAAATGGGCCGCGCGTGACGCCACCCCCGGCAGCCGCGTCGTCAATTTCAGCCGCGTCGGCGAGAAGCGGTTCGCGGCGCTGTTCGGCGATCACGAATAACGCTCGATGGCTGCCCATCGCAGCGACTTGTCGTCATACATTCATTCCGCGTTCAGGTCCCGCTGATTAGGTTCGAATGCCATTCGACGCCGCAAATATTTACGTGTCGAGTAGTATCTGGACCATGATGAAGATGCGCCGCCCCGCGGCCCCAAGAAGGGAGAAGAGATGAAATACCTGTTCGCGGCAGCTCTGGTTGCCGGCACGTTCGCGAGCTTCAGCGCGGCCAATGCCGCCGGCGGTTGCGGCCCCGGCTTCCATCGCGGCCCCTATGGCGGATGCCGTCCCAATGGCGAGGTCGTGGTCGTTGCCCCGCGCGTGGTGGCGCCGGTCGTGGTGGTGCCGCGCGGCCGCGTTTGCCCGATCGGTTTCAGCTGGCGCTATGGCCGCTGCCGGCCGATTTGAGCGCCATATCCTCGCATGACGGCAAAACCCCGCTTCAGGCGGGGTTTTGTTTGACGGGCTTCCCGCTGCCGCTATTTGCAGCTTTCGCTGCCGCCGGTGAACTCCAGCGCCTTGCCTCCGGTCGAGCGGAGACAGACGTACCAGGCCTTGCTGTTGGCCGGAATCGATTGCGTGCAGGAGATAGTCACCGGCCCCTGCGGCGAGGTGAACTGGCAATCGACCTTGCAACTCAGCGCGCGATCCGAGGCATTGTCGGTCTTGACGATCACGGCGCCTTTCGCCGGCGACAGCGCGCAGCTATAGGCAAACGCCGGCACGGGCGCTGCGAGCAGTCCCGCCGTGCCGGCGAGTGTCGCGATACCGTGCATGGCGGACTTTCGGACGCTCGAACAGAAAAGGAGGCCGGGAATATCCGGCCTCCAGCGCAAACCATATGGCAGGCTGAGCGCGGAACGCATCACCAGTGACGGTGACGCCAGCCCCAGTGACGGTGGCGCCAGTGCCAACGGCGATGCCAGTGGCGATGCCAATGATGCCGCCAGCGTACCTGTTCCGGCTTGATCGTCTCAAGCTCGGCCTCGGTTGTGACAGCGGGATGAATATCCTGATTCGCGGGCGGCACCCGCTCGTTTCCGCCAAGAGCGCGCGGCGACAGCGGCGCAGCCTCCGCGCCCGCGGCCAGCGCCGCGGCGCCGGTGGCAATTCCAACGGCAAGTTTCAGAAAGTGGCGGCGTTCCATGATTTCTTCCTCCTCGTGTCCGGCGAGTGATGCGACGAGAGTTTGAATGCGCCGAGATGAATAGCAGCTGAATTGCGCGTTCAGATGCCTCGTCGTCCCGGCGAACGCCTGGCGAAATCAGGGACGACGCAACACCCTCACCCCGCCTCGAACTCCTCCGCGACCACCAGCAGTTCGCGCGTGCGCGTGACCTCGGGCCAGCAGCGGTCGAACTCGGCAACCAGCGGCTTCAGCGCGTCTCCGCTCATGGTGCGGTCGAGCGCAGCCTGATCGGCGAACTCGTACATCGCCACATGCAGCGCGGGATCCGAAAGGCTCCAGAACCGCCGCGCCTTCTTCACGCCAAACGCCTTTGCAGCGTCCGGCAGATGCTCGGCTCGGTGCCACTCGTCGAACGCCTTGCGCCTGGCGGCATCGGCAACGGTGGCGCGGACGACAAAATAGGCTGAGGGCATGGAGTTTCTCCCGTGTGCATTTTCTTCTTTCGTCATTCCGGGACGCGCCCCCTTGGCGCAGGCCCGGAATCCATACTCCCGATCGTGGTTATGGATTCCGGGCTCGCGCTTCGCGCGCCCCGGAATGACGGCGCGAATGGTGCCCCGACACGCCAGCTACACCCATCCGCCCCGCGCCATGATCGCGGCACAGAGCAGGATGATGACGATGGCAACCAGCTCGCCGTGAATAATTCCGGTCACCAGCCTCAACTTCCTGGCGCCGATCGTGGGCACCTGCCCCGCCGTCAGCGCCTCGCCCCATGACAGAAACTCCATGGTCGGAATGATCGACAATAGCCCGACCACGATGAAGAGCGACAACTTCGTCAGGAAGGCGTGGCTGTGGAAATAATAACTCGCCCCCTTCTCGAACAGGAACACCCGCAACAGCCCGATCACCAGCAACGTGCCGGCGGCGGCGCCGAGCACCTGGTCCGTCACCTGCAGCCGGCGCGCCGACGACAGTGTCAGCTCGGACCGGATCAGCGTGAACTCGATGGCGAGGGCGGAAACCAGCGTGAAGGCCGCGAGGTGATGCAGAAAGGCGAACAGCGTGGACATGGCGCGGGCTCCCTGTGCGCGGGGATTTTTCGGGCTGACGGTTACAAAAAGAAATTCGCCATGCTCGACCGCTTAGAGAGTTATTTGCGCGAGATTGTTCGAAACTAAGAATTTCTTGCACCGCAAAATAGCATCCAGAGCGGTTGGACGATCCGCATTCCAAAGCTTATGAAAAGCCCGCAAGCACCCCGCATGGGGCATGTTAGAAGCTAGCGAGCTCTCAATAAGCTGTCTGTCCAAGTTGTCATCGCTCGTTTCAAATCTTGAAAGGGCGTCACCAAGGATAACTAGCATCCGCGCCCGCTCTCGGTGCAATTGCTCCCTCACATTCAACTCAAAGAAATCTATTATGACTCGACCACGCCTATGCCTAGTTCCAGACTTGGCTGCGGGTATAGCACCATATCGCCTCGGAAGCGTCCTGTATGTTGCTCACGTTGGTCGAGCAGAACTTTAGCCTTTAGAAGGGCAACCTTGGCGCTTGGGCGGCGAACAAGATGATACGCAACAAAACCCGAGTCCTTCAGAATTGGTGCAAGAGCGGCTATGGCTAGTGCACGCAAAATTGACGACTTTCCACCGCCATTATTGCCCAATAAAAGGTTTATATTCGGAATTTCTGATACGGGCTGGGCCTTTCGTCCTGGATATTGCAATTCCAGCACGGCTTTCTTGAAGCATCGAAAATCATAAATATCGAGTTCTTTAATGTACAATTGAGGGCCCAGTAGCTTGTGCCGCGTTTCAACCCTATCTGCCAAACGCCCCGACATCAAGAACGCGGTGCACTTGGATACTCCTACAACGGCAAATTGTCGTGCTTCTTCATCGGCATCTCGACATGCTTGTCCCGCAGCATCGCAAGCGCCCGGGCGATCCGCCGCCTGGTCGAATGCGGCATGATGACATCGTCGATATAGCCGCGCTCGGCGGCGATGAAGGGGGACAGGAAGCGGTCTTCATATTCCCTGGTGCGGGCGGCGATCTTGTCGGCATCGCCGATATCGCCGCGGAAGATGATTTCCACCGCGCCCTTGGCGCCCATCACGGCGATCTGCGCGGTCGGCCAGGCGTAGTTCATGTCGGCGCCGATTTCCTTCGACGCCATCACGTCGAATGCGCCGCCATAGGCCTTCCGCGTGATGACCGTCACCAGCGGCACGGTGCATTGCGAATAGGCGAACAGCAGCTTCGCGCCGTGTTTTATCAACCCGCCATATTCCTGGGCGGTGCCCGGCAGGAAGCCCGGCACGTCCACGAAGGTGACGATCGGGATGTTGAAGGCGTCGCAGAAGCGGACAAAGCGCGCGGCCTTGCGCGAGGCGTCGGAGTCGAGCACGCCGGCCAGCACCATCGGCTGGTTGGCGACGAAACCGACGGTGCGGCCGGCGATGCGGCCGAAACCGGTGACGATGTTCCTGGCGAAGGCTTCGGAAATTTCGAAGAAGTCGCCCTCGTCGACGACCTTCAGGATCAATTCCTTCATGTCGTAGGGCTTGTTCGGATTGTCGGGGATCAGCGTGTCCAGCGACATGTCGACGCGTTCGATATCGTCGAAGCTCGGCCATTGCGGCACGCCGTCGGTGTTGTTCGACGGCAGGAAGTCGATCAGCCGGCGCATCTGCAGCAGCGTCTCGACGTCGTTCTCGAAGGCGCCGTCGGCGATCGAGGAGCGCGTGGCGTGAACGCTGGCGCCGCCGAGCTCTTCGGCGGTGACGACCTCGTTGGTGACGGTCTTCACCACGTCGGGGCCGGTGACGAACATGTAGCTGGTGTTCTTCACCATGAAGATGAAGTCGGTCATGGCGGGCGAATAGACGTCGCCGCCGGCGCAGGGGCCCATGATGACGGAGATCTGCGGGATCACGCCAGAAGCTACGACGTTGCGGCGGAACACGTAGGAATAGCCGGCCAAGGCAGCGACGCCCTCCTGGATGCGCGCACCGCCGGCGTCGTAGAGCCCGATGATCGGCGCCCTCGCCTTCATCGCCATGTCCTGGATCTTGACGATCTTTTGCGCGTGCGTTTCGGAGAGCGAGCCGCCGAACACCGTAAAATCCTTGGCAAAGACAAACGTCTTGCGGCCGTTCACGGTGCCCCAGCCGGTGACGACGCCGTCGCCCGGCACCCTGGTCTTGTCCATGCCGAATTCGGTCGAGCGGTGCTCGACGAACATGTCGAATTCCTCGAAACTTCCCTTGTCGAGCAGGAGCTCGATGCGCTCCCGCGCCGTCAGCTTGCCGCGGGCGTGCTGCGCCTCGATGCGCTTTTCGCCGCCGCCCAGCCGCGCGCCGGCGCGCCGTTCTTCAAGGGTTTCGAGGATATCTTTCATTGGTGCCCGCCCATCATTTTGCCCAAGTTTGACCGGGTTCTAACACGGCATTTTCCGAACCGGAAACCGGCTTTCGGTCACCGAAATGACGGTTGGAAGGGGTAGATTTACCGGGCTGCTTCGGAGAGGGAAAGCGATGAACGGGACCACCACAACCCTGACCACCGGCGCTGTCGCGGGGGGCTGCCGGACCCTGCTCCGGCTTGAGGGCCTGACCCTGTTTGTTGGCATGACCATGCTCTATGCGGTCTGGGGCGGGTCCTGGTGGGTTTATGCGATCCTCTTCCTGGTCCCGGACCTGAGCTTTGCCGGCTATCTCGCCGGGCCCCGCGCCGGCGCCGTCGTCTACAATGCCGCGCACAGCTACATGGCGCCGATGGCGCTGATGACTGCAGGCTTCGGCCTTGCCTCGCCGCTGACGCTCTCGATCGCAATGATCTGGCTCGCCCATATCGGCATCGACCGCGCGCTCGGCTACGGCCTGAAATATTCCGTCGGATTCACGTTCACCCACCTCGGCCGGATCGGCAAGGATGCGAAGGCGACTGAGGAGGGGCAAGTTTAACGCCGCCGCAAGGCCCGACTTTGATCTCCCTCGGAAATGTCGGATTGAGCCGGTATGTTGAAATCTCGGATTTTGGAGGGCCTCCATATGAGACGACGCGATTTCATCACGGGAGTAGCGGGCGCGGCGTTGGTTGCGGGTGCAGCCAATGCAGTTCAGAACATCCCTGCCGTCATCGGCGTATTGTGGCACGCCGGAAGTCCCAGCGATGAACAGCCTTATTTTGATGCGCTTGTGCGCGGTTTTCGCGACCTTGGGTATGCCGAGGGTCAGAACATCAGGTTCGAACATCGATTTCCAAACGAAAATCCGGACCGGTTTCGCAGCATGGCAAAAGAGCTGGTCGCATTGAAGGTCGACGTGATCGTCACCGTTGGCAACATCGCAGCTCCCTATGCCAAAGACGCCACGACGGACATTCCGATCGTGTTTCTATTTGTCGCCGATCCCGTCGGGTCGAAGCTGGTGGCGAGCCTTGCCCGACCCGGTGGAAACATCACGGGATTGACGCAAGTCGCCACCGACCTCACCGCCAAGCGGTTCGAACTCCTGCGGGAGATTGTCCCGTCGATGTCGCGCGTCGCGCTGCTCCTCAATCCCGCGGAACCCTCGGCTCAAGGATATCTGAGGGAGGGCGAAGCCGCTGCCAGGCAGTTGGGCCTTACGGTGCTGCCTTTCGAGTTCAGATCCGTGGACCGGGTCGCAACCGTTTTCGAGGAGATGAAGCAGGCGAAGGTGCAGGCGCTCGCGTTTGCGCCGGGTGGCCTTTTGTTTCAAAGCAGGAATCGGATTCACAACGTCGCGCTCATATACGGGATTCCCACCTGCGGCTGGTCACGGGAGATCGCGGTTTCAGGCCACTTGCTTTCCTATGGCGCCGATCAGGTCGAAATGGCGCATCATGTATCGCTTCTCGTCGACAAGGTCCTGCACGGCGCCAAACCGGCCGATATTGCCGTCGAGCAACCGACGCGGTTCCAGCTCATCGTGAATCAGAAAATTGCAAAAGCGCTCGAATTAAAGGTGCCCGAAGCTTTTCTGGTCCGCGCCGACGAAGTGATCGAATAACGAATCTTCTTGCCGCGCCCGTCATTCCGTCGGGTCATGGCCGGAACGTGTCCGGCCATGACGAGTCGTCGGAGAGCGTAGCCTCCCTACTTCTCGCCGAGCGTGAACGGCTCTTCCTTGCCGGCAGGCACGGTTTCTTCCGCCATCGCCAGCAGCATCGCCACCATGACGTAGTTGCCGGCGACCGCGGTCAGGTCGACGATCTGCTGATCGTTGAAGACCTTCTTTGCCCGCGCAAAGGTCGCGTCGGCAACCTTCTGCGTGGTCGTGAGTTCGGTGACGAAGTCGTACACGACGGCCTCGTCCTCGGCCATGTTCGACGGCCGCTTGCCCGCCTTCAACTCGGCGATGATGTCGGCCGACAGGCCCGCCTTCGCGGCGAGCGGCGCGTGCGCGAACCATTCGACCTGCGAACGCCACTGCCGTCCGATGATCAGGATCGCAAACTCGTTCAGCTTGGTCGGGACAGCCGTTTCCCAGCGCAGATAGTGAAACAGGTCGAACAGGCGCTGACCCAGCACCGGGCTGCGCATCATCGGGTTGTAAGGCCCGGCCAGACCGACGCTCGAGACCTTCATGACCTGCTCGCCGAGCGGCTTCTGCTTCGCGTCGAGCTGGTCCATGGTCAGTTGCGGGAAGCGCGGCTCCTTGCCGGTCGCAGGGCCAACGAACATCGTCGCGGCGAACCAGCCGCCGGCCGCGGCAACCGCGAGCGACGATATCCAGATTGCGGATTTCATGATTTCCTCCAGGCGTTTCTTACAGGTTTTCTTGGGTTTTCTTGGGGTTTCTTGTAACGCCGGAGAAGCTAGTCCAGCCACGCTTTCAGCGCCAGCCGGATCGCGCCGGTCGCGGTCGCACGGTTACGGCTGTCGAACCGGGCTCGTGTTCGGCGGCGGCGCCTGCTCCAGAGCGGCCTCCGCGGGCAGCTTTTCCCCATGCACGGCCAGGGCTGTTCCGATCCAGAGCGGATCGGCAAGGTGATCCCGGCGCGGATTGGTCGTGTTGGGATGGACCAGGATGCTCAACCGTCCATGGTTCAGCATTAGCCACGGCACCAGCGTGGGAAACACTTGCGTGGCAAAGGCTATTTGAAACATCGCTTGGTCGTGGGGCCCGACCTTGGCGTCATGCCAGCGCCCGAGCGTGACGGAAAAACGTTCGTCGATCCATGCCCGCAGCCGCTCGGCCTCGGCGCGTGTTGTCGCCGGATCGTAATAGACGTGGGCGTGGAAGCTTGCGATCTCGTCCAGCGCCCGCGGCGCGTCACCTTCCGGCAAATCGGTCATCTCGGTCACCTCTCGGTCAAATCCCGCCGATATCGGCCAGGCATTGCTGGGTGATGGTCATGCGATCGGCGATATGCCGCGGCTCGCGGCAATCCATGTTGAGCGCGAACACCGTCCGCGCCTCGCCCTTCTCGGCCCAGCCCACCATCCAGCCCAGCGACGGCTTGCCGATCTCCGCGCCCAACAGCCCGCTCTTGGCGCGGATGACGGCATCGCCGGCCTTGGTGACCGGCAATATGTCCCGCACCAGATCCTGGCTGCGTTTCGACACCGGCAGGACGCCGCGCCGCAGCCGGTCGACGAAATCGACCTGCTGCACCGGATCGATGCGCAGATTGCCCGTGAGCCAGAACTGGTCGATGCCGCCGCCGATGTCGCGGTTGCCGTAGTCGAGCAGATCGACATATTTCTGCATTCTCTCCTCACCGATGCGCCGGGCGATCTCCTGATAGACCGGCACCGCGGAGGCGGCGATCGCGCTGCGCATGGTGTGGTCCTTGTTCCAGGCCTCGATGCTCCTGACGACGCCGTCCCACTTGAAGACGTCCTTGTCGGGATCGCCGACCACGCCGGTTTCCAGCGCGATGATCGAATTCGGGATCTTGAAGGTCGAGGCCGGCAGCTTCGCCTCGCCCGACCGGTTCCGGTCGCTGGCGATGACGAGATAATCGTCGACCTTGTAGCCGACGAAGGTGCCGACCGTTCCGACATCGAGAAAATACTTGGCCAGACCTTCGCGGATTTCGCTGCGCTGGGGCGCGACGTCGGCGAGGCTTCGCGACGGCAAAAGGCTCGCGGCGGCAAGCAGGCCGAGCGCATGGCGGCGATGGATCATGGCAGTATCCGGTGTGGAAATGACGACGGCGAGACGATGCTGACGACATCGTGGTAAAACGATGACATGCGGAAAAATGCGATCGGAAAGAGCGCCTAGCGAATTCGCCCTGAAAGCCGCAGCACGAAGATCAGCACCTCCGCCACCGCCTTGTAAAGCTCGGCCGGAATTTCGTCGCCGATTTCGACGTTGGAGAGCGCCCCCGCCAGCACTTCGTTCTCCTCGATCGGGATGTCGTGGGCCCGGGCGATTTCGATGATCCTGGCGCCAAGCGTGCCCTTGCCCTTGGCGGTGACGCGCGGCGCGCCGGTCCTGTCGTAATGCAGCGCGACGGCGAGCTTGTTCTTTGTCTCCACGCTCATAGCGCGCGGTCCAGGAAATGACCGGCGCGCGCCGGCGCCGGCTGCGGGGGCGCGCCTTCGCGGATCACGATATCGCCGGGGTGGAGTTCGGCCTTGCTGAGCGCCTGGCTCAATTGCGCCGCGCCCGCGCGCAATTGCGCCGCGGTCGCGGGCCGCTCGGCCCACATCCGCACCGAGGTCTTGTCGCCGACAAGGGACACCAGCGCATGAACCGGCCCCGCCGGCTCGACGTCGAGCGAGAACCGCGCCCGCCACACCCGTTTGGCGGCTTCGACCTCGTTGCCGCCGCCGTCGCGCGAAATCTCGAACTGCGCCATCGCGGTTCCCTGCGGCGTCAGGAACGGGATCTCGAAATTCCAGCGTGGCACATTGGGGTCCACGCGCGGGCCCGTGGTGTCGACGCGGTCCGGCAGCGAGGCCACCTGCAGCAGGGTCTGGCGCGCGATCGCGGCGTCGGTATCGGCGAGCAGATGATGCGCCGTTGCCGACAGCGGCGCGTTCGGCGCGATCGACGGCGCCGCCACCGGTTGGGCCGAAGGCAGCGCGCCGCGAAACGGCGGCGGCGGCGTGTTGGTGTGAAAGGTGACGTCGTCGCCGCGGCCGTTCAGCGGCGTGGCCGCCGGCAACGCGCCGTTGCCGACGATCCGCGGCGTCGGCTGCAGCGTCTGCTGCAACGTCTCCTGCAACAGGTTCAGCGCGGCGCCGGCCGTCAGCGACCGAGGCCCGGCGTTGAGCAGCGCTTCCGGGAGCACGATCCGTGCGGTGCCGCCGGGTTGAACGGGATCGTCGATCACCCGCGTCTGCGCCTGCAAAACCTCCTGCAGCTCAGTCTCCGGCGCCAGCGATGGCGCCAGCGTTGGCGATGGCGTCAGCGCTGGCGACGACGCCGCCGCAGGCTGGGGAGCGCCGGGTCCCGCGTTGAAAACAGGGGCAGCGCCCGGCGCAGCCATCGCTGGCGCGGCAGCCGCGGACGCGGCGGCAGGCTCAGCCATGCCGGCCGGGCCGAGGGAAGCCACCAGCACCTGACGCAGGACGATCAGCGCGGCCTTGAGGTCGGGCATGCCGGTGGGTTGCGAAATCGACCCCGATGCCAGCGAGGCCTCGAGCAATATCCCGGATTTCTGAAAGGCGTTCTGGACGGCGCTGCCGGTCAGGTTCTGATCGAGACTGGTCTGCTGGGCCAGCACCTGCATCACGGCCTGCTGCAGTTTGGGTGGAAGGCCGCTCGAGCCGGCGACGGCGCCGAGATTGGCGAACAGCGGCGCCAGGCTGTCCTGCACGCCAGCCGCATCCGCCGCCGCAACCGAGACGGCGACGCGCTCGAGCGGCGTCAGGATATTCCGGGCCGGCGCCGCAATCGCCGAGGGAGCCACCGCATCGGCAATCGCACCTGACGTCAGCGTGACCAGATCGCCGGAGGCGGCGGCCGGGGCGCCCTGCCCGACCACGGCGAGCCTGACGCCGTCAGGCGTCTGCGATACCGCGAGTTGAAGCGCCTGGCCGGCGGCCAGCGGCACCTCCGAGAGCACGTCGATCGAAACATTGGCGATCGCGATCCGCACCATATTTTCGGCGAGGACCTGCAGCACCTGGGCGTCGATCACGCTTCCCGGCTGCAGCACGAGATCGGGCGCCGCGTTTTGGACGGCAAGCGCCGGAAGGATCGGGGTGACGGAAATCGACATGTTACGGACTCGCTGGGCTCGCAACGCTAGCCCAGCGTCGTAAACCTCTCGTTAACCGGACGCCGAATTGACCGCCCTCAGGATGCTGGCGGCGGCCCTGAAATCGACCAGCCGCGCGGCCCGCCGCGCCGCCACCTCCTCGTCTACGCCCCACTTCTCGATATTCCAGTCCTCGTCGACATGGGCGGCGGCCCAGGCCTGATCCGGGTCCACGACCCCGCGTGAGAGCGCCAGCGCCAGCAGCGCCGAGCCGGTCAGGGTCGTGATCACATGCAGCGCCGCGATCGACCAGGGATCATCAGGCAGCGCCGCGCGGGCCGCCGCGACCGCCGGCTCAGGCTGGCGGACATGCACGATGCCCTCGGCGAGAATGAAATGCGCCCCCAGGGTATCGGCCGCCCAGAACAGCAACGGATCCCAATGCGCGGCTTCGCGCGCCACCAGCGCATCAGGATGGCCGGCGCGGTAGAACAAAAGGTCGGACTGGAAATATTTCGCCACGTCCTCGGTCACGGCGTCGACCCGGTCGACCACCGCGTCGACGACGCTGTTGGCAAAACGAGTCATCGGCATGGTCAGGGGATCGATGAACTCCTGCTGGGCTTCCCATTCCGCCACGATCGCCTCGGCGATCGCCCGGACCGGCACCACCACCTGACGGCCGGACGGCGTGCGGATCGGCTTGTCATCCAGCGTGATGACAAATCCGTCGTTCCCTTCAGCGGCACCGGCCTTCGTATAAAAGCGCTTCCGCTTCGGCGTGCGCGTCGTGCGCCGCACCGCCTCCTCCGGGTCGAGCGGCGATTTCCCCGCCACTTCCTCGAACAATTCACGCATGCGTCTCGGCTTCCGGTTGTCAGCGGTAAATGATGTGCAAGAGTATGATATTGGCCGGTGCAAATAAAGCCGAAGCGGCGATGGCAAGGTTCCTTGCAACGCTCCTGGTCCTGCTGGCCGGTCATGATCTTTCCGGAAAACCGGTCCTCACGTTTCCGGATCATGCCCTATCGATTGGCACAGTTGCGTGAATAGACCTCGCGCTCGGCTGGACGCAGCCCGCTGGCGACCGCGTCATCGAGGCATTTGCTGAACCGTTCGCCAAAGGAAGGTTGCGGCGCGGGCGCATAATTGCGCTGCGGCAGCGCGTCGAGCTGCGGCATCACCGGCACCTCGATCCTGGGCGGAGGCGGAGGCGGCGGCAGCGGCGGGTTGAACTGCGAGCCGCCGGGCGGAATAATCTGCGCGGCGGCCGCGTTTACGAAAACAAACGCTGCAGCGACCGCGCAAGGGATCGATGCGTATTTCATGCAGGGCATGTCGTGATGCCGACGGCAAACCGCAAATAAATTATTCTTCAGGCGCGTTCTCGATCGGATCGAAGCGGTCGGCCTCGAGGCCGAGCAGGTTCCACGATTGCAGCATATGCGGCGGCAGCGGCGCGGTGACGTCGATGACGCCGCCGCGCGGATGCGGGATCACGATCCGGCGCGCCAACAGGTGAAGCCGCTTCTGCAGCCCGCCCGGCAGCTCCCAGTTCTCCTTGTTGAAATATTTGGGATCGCCGACGATGGCGTGACCGATATGGGCCATGTGCGCGCGCAACTGGTGGGTCCGCCCGGTAACGGGCTTGAGCGACACCCAGGCCAGCTTCTGCGCCGAGGTTTCGACCACGGCATAGTAGGTCACCGCATGGCTCGCGCCCTCGTCGCCATGGGCGGCGATGCGCATGATGCTGTCGTCCTCGCTCTCTTCCTTGGCGAGATAGGTCGAGATCCGTCCCTGCTTCGGCTTCGGCACGCCCGCCACCAGCGCCCAGTAGATCTTGCGCGCGGAGCGATGGCGGAACGATCCGGTCAACGCGGTGGCGGCAAACCGCGTCTTCGCCACCAGCAGGCAGCCCGACGTCTCCCGGTCGAGCCGGTGCACCAGCCGCGGTTTCTGGCCCTTGGCGTCGCGCATCACTTCCAGCATGTCGTCGACATTTCGCGTGATGCCGGAGCCGCCCTGCACCGCCAGACCGGCTGGCTTGTTCAGAACCATGACGTCGGCATCCTCGAACAGGATCATGTCCTTCAGCGCCTGCAGCGTCTTGGCGGCCGCCTCCGACAACTCGCCCGGCGCCTTGGCGGGATCGAGCTTCAGCGGCGGAATCCGCACGCTTTGGCCCTCCTCCAGCCGGTCCTTGCTGTCGGCGCGCTTGCCGTTCACCCGCAACTCGCCTTTCCGGACGATGCGCTGGATGTGCGAGAACGACAGGCCGGGAAAGCGCGCCTCGAGAAAGCGGTCGACCCGCATATTGTTCTCGTCCGCCGTCACCACCACGGTCTGCACCTTGGTGGGCAGCGGCGGCGGCTCGGCGACAACTTTGGCAGGCTCAGGTACGAAAGGCTGCGGTTTCGCCGCACGCGGCGCAGCAAAGCGCGCCGGCTTGCCGCCGGGCCGATGCGCCTGCGACCGCTCGGCCTGCGAACCCCGATAGGGACGCGCGCCCTTCGGACGATCGCCCCGGGGCTTCAAAGGTCTCTTGACGCGACGGCTCATGATTCATTCTTCCTGTATCTGCCGTCCGTTATCGGGTCGCCCGGCCATATCGGTCGGAGCTGGGTGACAGCCCTCATTTGCATTGTGCGCTTTTCCTCAGGGCAGTCAGATCCGCACTGGCATTGCTGGAAGGACGTTGTTTCGCGGCTTCGTCCGCCGCGGCGCATGCAGCCGCGGAGTCACCGATTTGCAGCCGCGCCCAGGCAAGATTGGTCCATGCGTCGCCGAAATCCGGCGTGTCCTTGACCGCCAGTTCCAGCACCGGCTGCGCCTCGCGCGGCCGTTTGGCGATCAGGAGAAGCCTCCCATAATCCGCATTGAGAAGTCTTCAGTGGATTGGGCTGCTTTCGCGCGACCCTGAACAATTCGTCAGCGAATTCGGTATCGTTGAAACGGACCTGCGCGACCGCGGCAAGGCCGTGATAGACTTCACTTTGCTCCGGCATCAGGAGAAACGCCTCGTTGAAACGCCGCGCAGCCTCGGAAGCATTGCCCGAGCCCAGTGCCCTCCAGCCACGCAGCATCGTCGCCTGGAACGCCTTTTCGCGCGAGCCGGTCAGTTGAATGACGCTCGCGAGGAAGTGCTCGTCGGCTTCCCGCATCGCCGCGGACTTATCTGCAAAGCCGTAAAATGGCTGCTCGTTGACCGGCGCCGAATACACCCGCTTGGTCACCTTCACGCCGGGCGCAACTTCGACCGTTTCGGCCAGCGCGGGCCCAATCGACAGGAGCACCAGCAGCAATGCAATCGCCCGACACGCCGGCCTGAAACAGACGAACCGGACAGCGGTGCTTCTGGAAGAATCGTTGCGCATATTCCTCATTTGCGCTCGCGGCGCAGCTTGGCCCAGTAGTCCAGCCGTTTCCGAATCTCGCGCTCGAAGCCGCGATCGGGCGGATCGTAGAAGGTCTGGTGCCCCAGTGCATCCGGGAAATATTCCTGCCCGGAGAAAGCCTCCGGCGTGTCATGGTCGTATTCGTATCCGCCGCCATACCCTTCCGACTTCATCAGCTTGGTCGGCGAATTCAAAATATGCTTCGGCGGCAGCAGCGAGCCACCCTCCTTTGCCGTGCGCATCGCTGCGCCGAACGCGGTGTAGGCGGCGTTCGATTTCGGCGCAGTGGCGAGATAGATGACGGCTTGCGCGATCGCGAGTTCGCCCTCGGGAGAGCCGAGGAAATCATAGGCGTCCTTGGCGGCGTTGCAGATCACCAGCGCCTGCGGATCGGCCAGCCCAATGTCCTCGACCGCCATGCGGACCACGCGCCGCGCCAGAAACAGCGGGTCCTCGCCCGCGTCCATCATGCGCGCGAGATAATACAGCGCCGCATCCGGATCGGAGCCGCGCACCGACTTGTGCAGCGCCGAGATCAGGTTGTAGTGGCCGTCGGCGGACTTGTCGTAGATCGGCGCGCGGCGCTGCAGGATGTCCTGCAACTGCGCGGCATTGAAGATCTCGCTCTTGCGCGCGGCGCGCCAGACTTCCTCGGCCAGGGTCAGCGCGGCGCGGCCGTCGCCGTCGGCCATGCGCACCAGCACCGTGCGGGCCTCCGCGTCGAGCGGCAGCTTTCGGCCCTCGATCTTTTCGGCATGGACGAACAGCTTTTCGATCGCCACGGGATCAAGCGTATGAAATACCAGCACGCGCGCCCGCGACAGCAACGCGGCGTTGAGCTCGAACGAGGGATTTTCAGTGGTGGCACCGACCAGCACCACGGTGCCGTCTTCCATCACGGGGAGAAACGAATCCTGTTGCGCGCGATTGAACCGGTGCACCTCGTCGACGAACAGCAGCGTGCCCTTGCCGGTCTCGCGCCTTGCGCGCGCCGCGTCGAACACCTTCTTCAGATCGGCGACGCCGGAAAACACCGCGGAAATCTGCTCGAAATGCAGTTCGGTGGCGTCCGCCAGCAGCCGGGCCACCGTGGTCTTGCCGGTGCCCGGCGGTCCCCAGAAGATCAACGACCCCAGCGTCCGCGTCGCCAGCATGCGCGTCAGCGCGCCGTCGGGTCCCAGGATGTGGTCCTGGCCGACGACTTCCGAGAGATTGCGCGGGCGCAACCGGTCCGGAAGCGGATGCGGCGCATCCGCCTCCATCCCTGCGGCAGTGAACAGGCTGGCAGCTTCGTGTGGTCGTTTCGGGCTCATCCGCCGAGCGTGACGTTGATCTGCTGGCCGCCGCGCATCAGCGTGATGCGCCACAGCCGGACGGACTCGCGCGTCGCCTTTTCCAGGTCGCTGGTCCTGGCGATCTTCTGGTTGTTGACGTTGACGATGATGTCGCCCTTCTGGAATCCGACGCTCGCGGCGGTTCCGCCGTCGGCCAGATCGGTCACCACGACGCCCGCGGTATCGGAATCCAGATGCATCTCGTCAGCCACCGCGGGCGAGATGTTCGCGACCTTTGCGCCCTGCAGCGGCGAGCGGCCGGTCAGAACGACTTCGTCGCGGCCGGTATCGGGCGCGGTTTGCAGCGGCACCGTCAGCTTCACGGTCTTGCCGGCGCGCAGCACGTCGACCTGCGCCGTGCCGCCGAGCGGACGGGTGGCAAAACGATAGTCGAACGCGTTGGGGTCCTCGACCGCCTGGCTGTCGACCGCCACGATCAGGTCGGACGGCTTCAGCCCCGCCCGCGCCGCCGGGCTGTTCGCAACCACGTTGGCGACCAGCGCGCCGCTTGGAAGCCGAAGCCCCAGGCTTTCGGCGATCTCCGGCGTCACCGCCTGCAGCTTGGCGCCGAGCCATGGCCGCTTGACGGCCTTGCCGCCGCTCTTGGCGGACGAGACGACGACGCGCACCATGTTGGCCGGGATCGCAAATCCGATGCCCTGCGATCCCCCGGAACGGGAGAAGATCGCGGTATTGATGCCGGCGAGCCTGCCGGCCATGTCGACCAGCGCGCCGCCCGAATTGCCCGGATTGATCGCGGCGTCGGTCTGGATGAAGAACTGGTAGTCGGTAATGCCGACCTGCGTCCGCGCCAGGGCCGAGATGATGCCGTGGGTCACGGTCTGCCCGACGCCGAAGGGATTGCCGATCGCCAGCACGACGTCGCCGACCTGCAATTCATCCGAATTCGCAAAATCGAGCGTCGGGAAGCGCTCATGCGTGCCTTTCAGCCGCAACACCGCCAGATCGCTGCGGGGGTCCTTGAGAACGATCTCGGCCTCGAATTCCCGCTTGTCGGAGAGCGATACCTTGACCTCGTCGGCGCCTTCGATGACGTGGACGTTGGTCACCACGAGGCCCGAGGGGTCGACCATCACGCCCGATCCCAGCGAACGCTGCATCTGCTCCGGCTGCTGGCCGGGCACGCCGAAGAAGCGGCGGAAGATCGGGTCGTCGAGCAACGGATTGTGATCGCGCACGACCTTGGCGGCATAGACGTTGACCACGGCCGGCTGCACGCGCTGCACAATCGGGGCGTAGGAGAGCATCACCTCCGCCGGCGAGG
>CAWHRA010000040.1:0-5709 GCA_963831585.1 uncultured Alphaproteobacteria bacterium
GAGATCCGTCCCTCGGTCAACACCACCGGCGTGAAATTGAGCGAGATGCCGAATTTCTTGAAACTGACCGTCTGGACGCAGTTTCCGATCGCGCCCGACGTCGTGGTCTGGCAGGTCACGCCGGTCGGAATTGGAAATTCGCCGCCGGAGATGAACGTCGCGGACTCGCCGGAGATCGCCGTCAGGTTCGGTTCCGCCAATGTCCGAACCACGCCCGCGGTCTCCATCGCGCGCAGCGTCGCGGTGACCGACGGCGTCGAGCCGAACGATGTCTGAAAGCCGTTGCCGGGAACGAGCGGTCCGTTGTTCGCGGTGAACGGCGTGGAGTTGTTGAAATTCACCACCGCGGTGCCGTAGGTCATGCTGGCCGAGAGATCGATGCCCATCTGCTTGATGATCGAGCGCTGGACTTCGGCGACAGTGACCTTCAGCATCACCTGGTCGCGGCCGCGGACCGTGATCGAGTTGACGACCTTGTCGGCGCCGCCGACCAGCCGCGCCGCCAAATCGGCCGCCTGCTGCGCCTCGATCGGGTTGGCGGCGGAGCCGGTCAGGATCACGCCGTCGCCGAGGCCCTCGATCTGGATGTCGGCATTGGGCAGCGTCTGCTTCAGCGCGCTGCGCACGCCGTTGAGGTCTCGCTTGACCGCGATGTCATAGGCGGCGATCTGCTGGCCCGCCGAATCGAAGAAAACGATATTGGTCTGACCGACCGCGGCGCCGATGATGTAGGCGCGCTGCGCGGAACGGACCACGGCGTTCGCGATCTTGGGATCGGCGACCAGCACATCCTTGATGTCGCGCGGCAGGTCAATCACGATCGATTTGCCAATGCCGAGCGCAAGGAAACGCGCGTTCATCTGGCCATCGGCGACGACGGGCGCCGCCACGCGATAGTCGCTCGCCAGCACGGGCGTCAGCGCCGGATTGAGCGTGAGCGCCGTGACTGCCGAAAACGACAGGGCGCGAACCAGAAAGGTCCGCATCGCCGGCTGAATTGCCCCGCATTTCATGTCGCGCGTCCTTTCCGTCACTTCTGTGTCGTCGTCGGGCTCGAGATGCCGTAGCGAACCACGTTGATGGTTTCGCCGCGTTTCGAAGCCTGATCGTCGGTTCTGTTCTCGACCATGTGAAGGTCGGTGATGCTGCGCAGCGCCAGAAGTCAGCGTGCCGGTCTGGCGCGAACGGGCGAGCGTTTCCGCCTGCTCGGGCCTGAGCTCGAGCGTGACGGTCTTGCCGACCACGCTGTTCTGGCCGTCCTTTTCCTTCGGCGCCTGGTCGATCGCGAGCACGCGGATGTTCGACAGGATGATTTCCGAGTTGACGACGTCGGGCGAGCCGGGAAGGGCCGCATTCCGCTCGCGCTTGGAGAGAATGACGTCGACGCGGTCGTTGGGCAGGATGAAGCCGCCGGCGCCGGTTTCCGGCGAGATTTCGGTCGAGATGGCGCGCATGCCGGTGGGCAGGATCGCCGCCATGAAGCCGGAGCCGTTGGCCTTGACCAGCTTCGGCTCCCGGATCGGCTCACCCGCGATGAAGGGCGCGCGCGCGATCGAGCCGGCGATCTGGGTGGTCGCTTCGGGGCGTTCGTTGCGGCGGATGAAGGTGTTGCTCGCGCTCGCCGTCGGCCAGGTCTGCCAGATCATGTCTTCGGGCGTGACCGTCTGGCCAAGGCCGATGTCGGACTTGGCAACCAGGACGTCGACGGTTTGCAGCTGCGCGGCCGGGGCGGCCGGCGCCGGCTTGTCGTCGGACCCGCTGGCAAGATATGCGGCGACGCCGCCGGCACCGACAGCGATGGCCAGGACGACAATGCGTGCCCTATTCATTACGCTTCACTTTCCACAAAACGCGCGCGACGCTTCCGTCGCCGTGATGCGAGTTGACCAGTTATTCGTCAAAGCATGGTTAATGAGGCGTATCTAAATCAACTTAACGCCGGGTTTATGCGGCGCGGTCAGGGAAGCGCGAAGCGCGCGAGGTCGACCGCCTTGATCCAGTCGGTCTCCGGGTAGACCATCAGCGCGCCGATCGCGAGCGCGATGCCGTAGGGAATACCGCTGTCCTTGGCGTGCAGCTTCAGCAGCCAGGTCTGGCCGGCGAACGAGTAGGGCAGCGGCCATTGCCGGAACTGCAGCAGCAGCAGCGTCAGGCCGCCGCCGAACAGCGAGGCATTGAGCAGGTAGTTCAGGAGATGGCCGAAGCCGAACCACAGCGCGGCCGCGGCCGCCACCTTGGCATCCCCGCCGCCGACCCAGCCCATGGCGAAACAGCCAAAGCCCAGCACGAGCACGGCCGCGCCCGCGCCCGCGTGCATCAGCATGTCGTAGGGTGCCATGCCGCTCATCAGCGCAAGCGCCAGGAAGCCCGCCACGAGAGCCAGCGATACCCGGTTCGAAATCGTCATGGTGAAAAGATCGCTCGCGGCGGCGAACGCCATCAGGGCGGGAAACAGCAGCAGGCGGGCGATGTCGAGAATCATGGGTTTATCGGACCCGTGGGGCTGAAGCGAGGTCGAAGCAGCGCGGAAAGCCTAGCGGCGAGAAATGAACAATCGGGAAACGGCCGCAGACATCCGGGAAATCCTCACCAGATGCTGGCAATCCGCATCGCAAGCACGACAACCGCCAGTGCCAGCGCGAGGCAGACGAGCTCGGTCGAGGTGGTTTCCCGCCGGCCTGCCAGCGAGGTCTTGTCTGTCGCGGTCGCGGCCGCATCGGTTTTACGCATTTTACGCCACCAGCTAACAGCGGAAACAACAAAGGCCCCGGACTGCCCAGGGCCTTTGAAGCTCGTCAGTCCGCGCTCGCTTACTTCAGCGAGGTGTTGATCGAGGTGAACTTGTTGTTCAGGTTGGTGCCGAGGCCGTTGACGACGGCGATGATCGCGAGCGAGATGCCAGCGGCAATCAGGCCGTATTCAATGGCGGTCGCACCGGACTGATCCTTCACGAAACGCGAAATCAGGTTCTTCATAGATAACTCCATGTGTACACGTGGCTGGTCGAACTTACGTTTGGTCTCCCCGGCGTTCTCAGCACCGTGACCATGGCGTCACCCTATGGTCGGGAACTTGCGGTGCAGTTAATTCGTTCGCGTAAACATGGGTGCATCCGCCAGATATTGAGCACAGTAAATTTCGGATTAAGGACTTTGTAGAAATATCGGGTGCGCTCCGTTCGCCTTTAATATGGCGCACGGGTTCACCGGCCGACCGGCCCGATTTACCGCTCTTTAAGCGCTGAGCGGTACCCGTAAAGCCCCGATCAATGAGGCCGCCATGTCCAACCTACCGCTCGAAGTCGTCCAGATGCTCGGCGGCACGATTGTCAAGGTGGTGCCGATCACGATCGGGCTGGCGCTGGTGTTTTCGGTGCTGACCCATTTCTGGGCCTGCAATCCGGGTACGCCCTGGTGGCGCAAGCGCGAATTGATCACCGACATCTGCTACTGGTTCTTCGTGCCGTTGTTCGCGCGGGTATTGCGGATCGGGCTGTTGGTGCTCGGCGCCGGCGTGGTCTTCAATATCTACGACGCCGACGGCTTGATCGCCTTTTACGACAATGGCCACGGGCCGTTGTCCGAATTGCCGCTCTGGCTGCAGGCGCTGCTGTTCCTGGTACTGTCGGATTTCATGCTGTACTGGCTGCACCGGCTGTTTCACGGCGGCGGATTCTGGAAATATCACGCGATCCATCATTCCTCGGAAGAACTCGACTGGATTTCGGCCGCGCGCTTCCACCCGGTGAACCTGTTCCTCGGCACCATCATGGTCGACGTCATCCTGCTGATGGCCGGCATCTCGCCGAACATCATGCTCTGGGTCGGGCCGTTCACGACCTTCCATTCCGCCTTCGTCCACGCCAATCTCAACTGGACGCTGGGCCCGTTCAAATACGTGCTGGCGACGCCGGTGTTCCACCGCTGGCATCACACCGCGCTGGAAGAGGGCGGCAACACCAACTTCGCCGGCACCTTTCCGGTCTGGGATCTCCTGTTCGGCACCTACCGGATGCCGGAAAACGAGCTTCCCGAGACCTACGGCAAGGACGAGCCGGAGATTCCGTCCGAGATTGCCGGTCAACTGGCCTATCCGTTCCGGAAATTCTAGGGCGTTAATCGCAGGCCGCTTAAGCTTTATGCGTCCTGTTTGCGGAACATTCACACATTGACGGCTAGATTGACCGTGTCGGGCGCCGGTTCCGCGTATCGCTTTAGCCGGCTTGTCAACGTCCCGGGGTAGAGTATGTCATTCAGTTTCCTGTGCAGGCGCGCGCGCGCGCCATTCGGATTTCGGTCGCTCGCGATCGGCCTGCTGCTGTGGCCGGTCGCCGTCATGGCGGAGCCCACGGTGGACGCCATCGCGGTCAATGTCGATCAGGCCAAGCTCGTCAAGCTCCCCACCAAGGTTGCCACCATCGTGGTCGGAAACCCGCTGATTGCCGACGTAACCCTGCAGACCGGCGGAATTCTCGTGGTCACCGGCAAGGGCTACGGCGCCACCAATTTCATCGCCATGGACCGCGCCGGCGAGGTCCTGGTGGACCGCATCATCCAGGTCGAAGGCCCGACCGACCAGCTGGTCACGATCTATCGCGGGGTCGAGCGGGAGTCCTACAGCTGCATGCCGATCTGCCAGCGGCGGGTCACGCTCGGTGACGGCGAGACCTATTTCAAGTCGGCGATGGATCAGGCCGGCACGCTCTCGAGCCAGGCCAGCGGCAGCGCCTCGTCGGCAGGCAAGACCAACTAGCCAACCACCATCGGCTGTTTCGCGGGCGGCGTCCGCGCGGCGCCGGATCCGCTGGGCACGCCGGCGCGCGCCCCGCGAATCCCCTTTGCGCCGGTCGCGCCCACAACATGGTTAATTGCTCGTTGACGCAAGGGGTCGTCCTGTGGCGAGCCGCCGAAACAATTCAACAATCAGTTTCGGCGTAATCGTTGCGGGCAGCCCGCCGCTGTTCGCCTCAAGGATTTTTCGATGTCGCGTGCCGCTTCAACAACCCCGTTGCGCAAAAAATGGCGCCGTTCCGCCGCAACCGGCGCGGTTCGGCCGCCGTCGAATTCGCCCTCGTCGCGCCGGTGTTCTTCGCCCTGCTGTTTGCGATCTTCGAGACCGCCATCATGTTCTTCGCCAGCCAGGTGCTGGAGACCATGACCGCGAATGCGTCGCGCCTGATCATGACGGGGACGGAGCAGAACAGCGGCACGTCGTCGGTGGCGGACTTCAAGCAAAAGGTGTGCAACCAGATCCCCGCGCTGTTCAACTGCTCCAGCATCTATGTCGATGTGCAAACCGTCCCGACCTTCAGCAATGTGAGCTTCAGCAGTCCGATCGATGCCAACGGGATTTTCACTCCTCCCAACAACTACGCGCCCGGAGGCTCCAGCAGCATCGTTATCGTGAGGGTATTCTATCCGTGGCAGCTGTTCGTCACCGGACTTGGCTACAACATCTCGAACATGGCAGGCAGCAAGCGATTGCTCACCGCCACGGCCGTGTTCCAGAACGAACCTTATTGAGGCAGCGGCGATGAAGACGATCTCGGCGATGTGGCTCCGCGCCAGGCATAAGGCGATCGATATGCTCGCCGATTGCCGCGGCATCGCGGCGACGGAATTTGCTGTGATCGTTCCGATCATGCTGGTGCTGTTCTTCGGTACGATCGAGTTCTCGTCCGGCGTGGCGGTCGACCGCAAGGTCACGCTG
>CAWHRA010000041.1:0-33560 GCA_963831585.1 uncultured Alphaproteobacteria bacterium
AACCGCATGTCCATGATCTTCCAGGAGCCGATGACCTCGCTCAACCCGGTGATGCGGATCGGCGACCAGATCACCGAAGCCGTGCGCCTGCACCGGCCGATGACCAACAAGGAGGCGTGGGACCAGGCCGTCAAGATGCTGCGGCTGGTCAGGATTCCCGAGCCCGAAAGGCGAGCGATCGAATATCCGCACCAGCTCTCCGGCGGCATGCGCCAGCGCGCGATGATCGCGATGGCGCTGGCCTGCCGGCCGGCGCTATTGATCGCCGACGAGCCGACCACCGCGCTCGATGTCACGATCCAGGCGCAGATCCTGGCGCTGGTGCTCGATCTGCAGAAGCAGCTCGGCATGGGGCTGATCCTGATCACCCACGACCTCGGCGTGGTCGCCCAGACCGCGCAGCGCGTCATCGTGATGTATGCCGGCAAGAAGGTCGAGGAGACCGATGTCGAAACCCTGTTTGCCAACCCGAGGCACCCCTACACCCGCGGCCTGATGGCCTCGATCCCGACCGTGCCCTCGCCCGGCGTCAACACGGATGTCCGGCTGGTCGAGATTCCCGGTATGGTGCCGTCACTCACAAAACTGCCAAAGGGCTGCGCGTTCGCGCCGCGCTGCCAGCTCGCGGAGGCGCGCTGCCGCGAGGAATATCCGCCCCTGCAGGACTGGGGCGCTGGACATCTCGCGGCCTGCTGGCGCGCGGCGGAACTGACGGGGCCGTTATGACCGACGCACGGCCGCTGCTCGAAGTATCCGACCTGAAGAAGCACTATCCGGTGCGCAGCGGCATCCTGCGCCGCGCCGTCGGCACCGTGCATGCCGTCGACGGCGTGAGCTTTACGCTTGGCGTGGGCGAGACGCTGGGCATGGTCGGCGAATCCGGCTGCGGCAAATCGACGGTGGCGCGCGCCATCCTGCGGCTGGTCGAGCCGACCGGCGGCAGCATCCGCCTGAACGGCGAGGACATCACCCACCTCGGCAAGGCGACCCTGCGTCCGCACCGGCGCTCGATGCAGATCATCTTCCAGGACCCGTTCGCCTCGCTCAATCCCCGCATGACTGCGGGCGACATCGTCGGCGAGCCCTTGACCGTGCATGGCCTTGCCACCGGCGACAAGAAACGCGAGCGGGTCGCCGAACTGTTCGATCAGGTCGGCTTGCGGCCGGATCAGATGAATAACTATCCGCATCAGTTTTCCGGCGGCCAGCGCCAGCGCATCTGCATTGCGCGCGCTTTGTCGCTGGGGCCGAGCCTGATCGTCTGCGACGAGCCGGTCTCGGCGCTCGACGTGTCGATCCAGGCCCAGGTGATCAACCTGCTGATCGACCTGCAGCGCAAGCACGATTTTTCCTACCTCTTCATCGCGCACGATCTCGCCGTCGTCGCCCATATCAGCCACCGCGTCGCCGTGATGTATCTCGGCCGCATCGTCGAGATCGCGGACAAGACCGCGCTGTTCGCCAATCCCCGCCATCCATACACGCAGGCCTTGCTGGCTTCCGTGCCGGTGGCCGATCCCGGGGCAAAACGCCTGGTGCCGCTGATCGACGGTGATGTGCCGAGCCCGATCAACCCGCCATCGGGGTGCGCGTTTCATACGCGGTGCTGGCATGCGATGGAGCGGTGCAAGATGGAAAGACCCGAGCTGGCCGATGTCGGTGGTCAGCACCAGGTGGCGTGTTTCCTCAATGATGGGACGGGGCGACCGAGCTAAACCGAGCTAAACTCCATCGTCGTCCCGGCGAACGCCGGGACCCATACGCCGCGGCTTCTCGGTTGAAAAAGACTGCTGGACGGCTTTCGCGCAACAACAAAAACCTGTGGTTATGGGCCCCGGCTCAAGGCCGGGACGACGGCGGAGTTTTAGGCGACTGCGGCGTCCGCCTCGATCTCTACGACGATCTTCCCGGTCGTGACCTGCTCGCCTTCCACCACATCGATCGCGGCAATCACGCCGGCGACCGGCGCGGCGTGCACGTGTTCCATCTTCATGGCTTCCAGCGTCATGACCGGCTGGCCGGCCGTAACGCGCTCGCCTGTTTTGACCAGCACGGCCACGACGCGGCCGTTCATCGCGGCGCGGACTTTTCCGTCGCTGCCGGTTGCCGCCGCTGCGGCGGGTGCGGCCAGCGTGAGATCGCGGATCGCCGTCGTGACGCCACGATGCAGTAGATAAAGCCGGTCACCATCGCGGAGGAAGGTGGCGGCCTCCGCGAGGCCGTTGCTGCGGAAGCGGATGCTCTCGCTGCCCAGCGCATCGATCTCGAACCGGTGCTCGCCGCCATCGCGGCTCGCGCGATAGCCGCCATCCCGCTCGCGCGCGACTTCCAGGTCATAGACGCCGTGATCGAGTTCGACGCGGACCGGAGCCGGGAACGTCGTCGCCAGCGACCGGCCGCTGCGCCACAGCGGCGCGTGAGCGTCGGTGACGTAGAGCAACAGCGCGGCAAGTGCGGCTTCTGAAGCCGGGTCCTTGCGCGGCGCCAGCAACTCCGCGCGGTACTTGCCGATGAACGCCGTGGTCGCCCCGCCCGACGTGAATTCGGGATGGCCGAGGCAGGCGGCGAGAAACGCCTGATTGGTGGCGACGCCGAACGCGGCGGTCTGTTCCAGGCCATGAACGAGCTTCCTCCGCGCCGCGTCGCGGGTCGCGCCATGGCTGATCAGCTTGGCGATCATCGAATCGTAGAACGGCGGAATTTCACTGCCCGATTGCAGCGCATGCTCGACGCGGAGCCCTTCCGGCATCTGCCACAGCGCCATCCGGCCGGATTGCGGCATGAAATCATGCGCCGGATCCTCCGAGCACAGCCGCACCTCGATGGCGTGGCCGGAGAACTTGATATCCGCCTGCGCGATCCCGAGCGGCTCGCCGCCGGCGACCCGCAACTGCAGCTCGACCAGATCGAGCCCGGTGATGGCCTCGGTGACGGGATGCTCGACCTGCAGGCGGGTATTCATCTCCATGAAATAGAAGTTGCCGCCGCTATCGAGCAGGAACTCCAGCGTGCCCGCGCCCTCATAGCCGATCGACTTGATCGCGGTGACCGCAATCGCGCCCATCCGCGCCCGCAATTCCGGCGACACAGCCGGCGACGGCGATTCCTCGATCAGCTTCTGATGCCGCCGCTGCACCGAGCAATCGCGCTCGCCGAGATGGATCGCGTTGCCATGGGCGTCGCCGAACACCTGGATTTCGATGTGGCGGGGATCGACGATCGCACGCTCCAGAATCACGGTGGCGTCGGCGAACGCGGCCTTCGCCTCGGAGCGCGCGCTGCGCAGGGCATCGGGAAATGCCGGTGCGTCCGCGACCAGCCGCATGCCGCGGCCGCCGCCGCCGGCAACGGCCTTGATCATCACGGGAAAGCCGATCTTCTTCGCTTCCGCCAGCATCACGGCGTCGCTCTGGTCGGCGCCCTGATAGCCGGGCACGCAGGGCACGCCGGCTTTCTGCATGATCGCCTTGGCGCCGGCCTTGTTGCCCATCGCCTTGATAGCCTCGGGCGAGGGCCCGATGAACACCAGCCCCGCATCGCGGCAGGCTTGTGCGAAGTCTTCGTTTTCAGCGAGAAAGCCGTAGCCGGGATGCACGGCGTTGGCGCCGCTCGATTTCGCGGCCGCGATGATCGCTGCGATATTCAGATAGGATTGCGCCGGCAGCGCCTCGCCGATCCGTACCGCTTCATCCGCTTCGCGCACGTGCAATGCATCCCGATCGGCGTCGGAATAGACCGCGACCACGCCATAGCCGAGCCGGCGCGCGGTCCGCATGATCCGCAGGCTGATCTCGCCGCGATTGGCGATCAGGATTTTCTGGAACGGCCTTGCCTTCGTCGACCCGTTTCTCATGGCCGGGCCACCGAGAACTGCATGCGCTGGGGCGTGCGCGCCTCGGCCTCGCGGCAGATTGCCAGCACCTCGCTCAGGATCGCCCGCGTGTCGCGCGGATCGATCACGCCGTCGTCGAGCACCCGCGCGCTGGTCGCGAACACGTCCATCTGGCCGTCGAACACGCCGGTGATCTGCGCCTTCATGGCCTCGAGCTTCTCCTTCTCGATCGGCTTGCCGCGCCGGATCGCGGCCGCTTCGGTGACGATCGCCATGGTCTCGGCGGCCTGCTCGCCGCCCATCACGGCGGTCTTGGCGTTCGGCCACGAGAAACAGAAGCGCGGATGAAAGCCGCGGCCGCACATGCCGTAATTGCCGGCGCCGAACGAGGCGCCGCAATAGATCGTGATCTGCGGCACCGTGGCCGAGGTCACCGCCTGGATCATCTTCGAGCCGTGCTTGATCATGCCGGCCTCTTCATAGGCCTTTCCGACCATGTAGCCGGTGGTGTTGTTGAGATAGAGCAGCGGCGTACGCGACTGGCAGCAGGCCTGGATGAAGTGCGTCGCCTTGTTGGCGCCGGCGGGATCGAGCGGACCGTTATTGGTGACGATGCCGATCGGCTGGCCCTCGATGCGAGCGTGTCCGCAGACGGTGGCGGGGCCGTAATTGGCGCCGAACTCGGTGAAATCGGAATCGTCGATGAAGCGCGCGATCGCCTGGCGCATGTCCACGGGGCGCTTGTGGTCCATCGGCATGATGCCGAGCAGTTCCTCGGGATCGTGCCGCGGCGGACGATGCGCTACCTCGTCCCACTCCGGCCGGTCCCAGCTGAGATTGGCCATGATGTCGCGCGCGATCCGCAGCGCGTCGCGGTCGTCCTCGGCGAGATAATCGCCGAGGCCGGAAATACTGGTATGCATCTCGGCGCCGCCGAGTTCTTCTTCGGTGGCGATCTCGCCGGTGGCGGCCTTCAGCAGCGGCGGCCCCGCGAGAAAGGCGCGCGTGCGCCCGCGCACCATCACGATGTAGTCGGACAGTCCGGTCTGGTAGGCGCCGCCCGCGGTCGAGGAGCCGTGCGTCACCGTCACCACCGGCAGCCCCGCAGCGGACAGCCGCGCCAGGTTGCGGAAGATGTTGCCGCCCCGCACGAAATCCTCGACGCGGTAGCGCAGCAGATTGGCGCCGGCGCTTTCGACCAGTTGCACGTAAGGCAGCTTGTTCTCCAGCGCCAGTTCCTGCACCCGCAGCGTCTTGTCGAGGCCGTACGCCTGCAGCGCGCCGGCATCGATGCCGGAATCATTGGCGCTGACCATGCAGCGGATGCCGGCGACGAAGCCGATGCCGGCGATCAGCCCGCCGCCGGGCACGCTCTTGTCGGCGTCGGGATTGTCGAACCGGTAACCCGCGAGCGTGGAGAGTTCGATGAAGGGCGCGCCTGGATCGAGCACCAGCGCCACCCGCTCGCGCGGCAGCAACTGTCCGCGCTTGTGAAAGCGGTCCTTGGCCGCGGCCGACGCCGCGCGCGCCCGCTCCTCCAGCGCCCGCATCCGCGCGATCAGCGCCAGCATGCCGTCGCGGTTGGCCTTGTAGGCGGCACTTGACGGGACGATGGTTGATTCAATGATGGCCATGGATCACGCGCGCTCTTTCGAAAAATGATCGGCGAACGCCTGGCGCAGTTCGACCTTGCGCAGCTTGCCGGTCGCGGTGACAGGCATTTCATCGAGGATCCGGATGAATTTCGGCATCTGGAAGCCGCCGAGATGTTTTCTGCAATGCTCGGATATGCCGGCTTCATCTGCCACGGCGCCCGGCTTCAGCTTGACGAAGGCGGAGACCGCCTCGCCCCATTGCGGATGCGGCAGGCCGACCACGGCGGCATTCTGAACGGCGGGATGGGCGAGCAGCGTCTCCTCGATCTTGACGGAAGCGACATTCTCGCCGCCGGACTTGATCATGTCCTTCTTGCGGTCGAGGAACAGCACCTCGCCGTTTTCGTCGATCAGGGCGAGATCGCCGGTGTGGTGCCAGCCGAATTTCCGCGCCTCTTCGGTCGCCTTCGGGTCCTTGTAGTAGCCCATCATCACGTTGGGCCCGCGATGCACCAGTTCGCCGGCCTGGCCGCGGGCTAACAGATTGCCGGCGTCGTCCATGATCGCGGTCTCGTTCACGATCAGCGATTCGCCCCAGTAATTGCCAAAACGATTCAGCTGCACCTCGGGGCGCGACATCGTCGTGGCCGGATACATCTCGGTCTGACCGCTGGACAGGACAAAATTCGGACAGAGATCGGCGATGGCGCGCTCCAGCAGCGGACGGCCCATCGGCGCCATGGTGTAGATGCAGGTCCGCAAGCCCGACAGATCGAATTCCCGGCGGCGCGGATGATCGAGGATCGCCTGATACATCAGCGACAGCCCGACGAACACCGTGAGCTTGTCGCGCACGATGGCTTCCATGCAGACGACGGGATCGAAGCCGCGCATCAGCGCCATGCGGCCCCCGACCGACAGATAGCTCAGCAGCAGCACATGGCCGGCGCAATGGAACAGCGGGAACTGGCCGGTGATGCCGTCGTCGCGGCCAAGCTGCATCTCGATGCAATTGCTCATGACCGCCATGACCACGGCGAGATGGCAATGCATCGCGCCCTTCGGTCGCGACGTGGTGCCGGAGGTATAGATGATCATCGCGAGATCGCGGTCGCCGATCTCGATATCAGGCTCGATTTCGGATCGGCCTTTTATCAGATCGTTGAAACTTTCGAGGCCCGCGCTCGATGCCGTCCCGGCGAGGTCGACCGCGATCAGGTCGATGCCCCGCTTTTGCAGCGCCGCGCGCCGGTCCGGCTGCCCATAAAGATTGTCGTCGATGATGGCAAACTTCACCTCGGCATGGTCGAGAATAAAATCCATGTCGGCGGGGCCGAGCATGGTGTTGATGGGCACCCAGACGAGGCCGGCGCGGTGAATGCCGAACAGCGCTTTGACGAATTCGACCGAGTTGTTGCAGATGGTCGAGATCTTCTCGCCCGGTTTGAGGCCGCGCGCGACCAGGTAATTGGCAAAACGGTTGGCGTCGCGCTCGAGCTCGGTGAAGGTCACGCGCCGTGCGCCGTCGGTGAGCGCAATGCGGTCGGGAAAGCGCGCCGCAGCGCGTTTCAGCAGGTCGCCGATCGCCACCCGGCCGATCCGGCCCGGGCCCGCCACGCCGCCGGTAGCTGCGAGATTGGTCATTTCCTCAGACTCCCTCCGTTCGTCATTGCGAGGAGCGAAGCGACGAAGCAATCCAGCTTTCGCCATGTTGCCCAAGCTGGATTGCTTCGCTTCGCCCGCAATGACGGTCAGTCTTGGTTGCGGCTCAGTGCCTGGTCCCGAAAATCTGTCGCGCCTCCGCGGGGCTCGCGATGGCGCGGCCGGCGTTGCGGGCGCATTTGGCGATCGCCTCGACCAACTGCCCGTTCGAGGTCACCTTGGTGCCGTCGCCCAGATAAAACGTGTCCTCGAGCCCGGTGCGCAGATGGCCGCCGAGATCGGCGCAGCGCTGGTGCAGCGGCCAGATTTCCGCCCGCCCGATCGCGGTGACCTGCCAGTGGGCTTCCGGCGCCTTCAGCTTCAACAAGATCGGCAGCAATTCCGGATCGGCGGGCATGCCCGAGGCGACGCCCATCACGAAATTGTGCTCCAGCGGCCCGGCATACATTCCCGTCTGGCGGTACATGCCGACGCAGCGCACGATGCCGACATCGAAGCATTCGAATTCGGGAATCGTGCCCGCTTCTTTCATCACGTTGAGATAGTCGCCGACCTTCTCGACCGAATTGTCGAACAGCATCGGCGGCCACGCCCAGCTGTTGTCGGCCTTCACCTTCAGATAATTCAGCGAGCCGGCGTTGCAGGCCGCGATCTCGGGCCTGGTTTCGCGCACGCAATTGAGCGGGCCCTTGTAGTCCGGCCCCGACTGGCCGGTGGTGTGGTTGATGATGACGCCGGGGCAGGCCTCGCGGATCGCCTGCTGGATCTCGCGCGAGAGCGCGACTTCCCAGGACGCCAGATGTCCCTTGCCCGGCTCCTGCTGGCGCAGATGGATGTGCATGATGCTGGCGCCGGCGTCGAACGCCGCTTTCGCCTCGCGCGCCATTTCTTCCGGGGTCACCGGCACGTGGTGCTGCTTCGGATCGGTCAGCACGCCGTTCAGCGCGCAGGTGATGACGGCCTTGTCGCTCATGGATTTTTTCTCGATCTATTTCGGGGACGCGAAGCGTTCCCTTGATCATGATCCGATCGGATCATGATCTCGTCTCTCTGGTTTGCGCATGACCTCTTCGGAAAACCGGTTCCCACTTTTCCGGATCATGCGCCGCGATCATGCGTGCGTCATCAGCGGGCTTCTTGCGTCCATGCGCTATCGGGCGATCCGGATCGCGAGGTCGCGGGAACCCGAAAAGATCGCGCGCGGCTTCAGGCCGTAAAACCTGCGGATGGAGTGGCTGAAATGCGTGGAGTCGGGATAGCCGATATCCTGCGCCAGATGCGCCAGGTTGAGGTCCTGATTGGCGAAATGCAGCAGATGCCGCGCACGTTTCCAGGCCCGGAATGCGCGGAACGAGATACCGGTCTCCTGCTTGAACAGATGCAGGAAGCGCGACGAGGACAGGCCGGCTTCCGCCGCGCAACTCGCCGCCGTCACCGGCTCGCCGCAGAAGCGGCCGATCTGCGCGATCGAGCGCACCACGCGCGGATCGAGGGCGCGCCCCGGCAGCGCCTCGCCAAAGCACATGATGTCGAATGCGGTACTGCCGATTTCGCCGCTGCACGGCTCGCGCAGCAATTGCTGATAGGCCGCGCGGACGCGGTTGGCGAAGAAGGCACGTTCCGCGCCCGACACGCGCCTCGCCAGCGCATCGAGCGCGCCGGTGCCGACGGTTTCGGGCTCGACCATCACGCAAATCACCGAGCGACAGTCGCTGGCGATGGTGTGCCGCACATCCGGCAGCACGGCAGCCAGTTCGCCATAACTCTCACAGCCGCCTTCGACCGAGAGCCGCAGGCCCCCCTCGATCGCCACATAGACGTGAAGCGCCCCGGAGGCACGCCGGCGCGGCCGCCCCAACAGGCCCGCGTAAAACACGCGTTCCGGCGTAATCAGCATCAAATGGCTGGATTCGTTGCCTTTTCCGTCCATGTTCGACCCTCCCGGCGCGGCTCTTGCGGCCACTGCGCGGGGTCAACCATAGCGCAAAATCGGCGGCTGACCACGGTCATTCCGGGACAATGCGAACCCGGAATCTCCAGCGCCGTAACTCAAGCGCGGACCCGCGGCGCGATGTTCTGATCGACCCCGGCCCGGGTTTCCGCGGCCACCGCGCGCTGATAGCCGTCGCGCGCCTGCAGGCGCTGCCAGTAAGCGGTGACGTTGGGCCCGAAATCTTTTGCGAGCCCAATGGTGTCCGCCAACCGCAAAGCGTAGCCGATGACGATGTCGGCCGCGGTGAACCGGCCGGCGGCGAGCGTCTCTGCCTTGCCAGTGGCGGCCTCGACCGCCCGCAGGCGTCCCAGAAACCATTTGGCATAGTCGGTGGCGACCTGCGGATTGCGCCGCTCTTCCGGCTCGAGCTGGGTGTAGCGCAGCACCAGTGTCTGCGGAAAAGTCAGCGTGGCGTCGGAAAAATACATCCAGTTCAGGAACGCGCCATAAGCGGGATCGTCGACGCCGACCATCAGCGGCGTTGGGCCGTGCCGTGTGCCGAGATAGTGACAGATGCCGGAGGACTCCGTCATTTTGGTCTCGCCGTCGACCATGAAGGGGATGGTGCCGAGCGGGTTGATCGCGAGATACTCCTTGGCGAACACCCGCGGCGGGAACGGCAGCATCTTCAGCTCGTAGGGCAGCCCCATCTCTTCGAGCATCCAGAGCGGCCGGAACGAGCGCGCGCCGTCGCAGTGGTAAAGCGTGATCATCGCCCGTTTTCCTCATCGTTTGCTTCGAGGCAGTTTGGAACGCGGATGAGACGACCGCAAGGGCGGACCACGATCGCGCGATGGGGTCATCTTCTCCCCTCCCCCCGCGAAGCGGTGGGGAGGGGTCGGGGGTGGGGGGTAGCGCGGCAAACTCGCTGCCAGAGGAGCAAACGGATAGACCCCCCACCCCCGACCCCTCCCCGCCACGCGCTTTGCGCGTGGAGGGAGGGGAGAAGATTGACGCTCATCGTGAGCGATGAATTCACGCCATCAAGGCGCTCCTTGCGATTGAACACCTCCATCAGCTACTCAACGCAAGACGGCGCGCCGATGCGGCGCACTGGTTTGGATAACCCCAGCAGAGAGAGGCCAGGACGATGGATTTTGAGCACAGTCCGCGAGCGATCGAACTGCAGGGGCGACTGCAGGCTTTCATGGACCGATACGTCTATCCGGTCGAACACCTCTATCAGGAGCAGGTCGAGAACGGGCATCGCCATCACCGCCCGCCGGTGCTGGAAGAATTGAAGCGCCGCGCCCGCGCCGAGGGGCTCTGGAACCTGTTCTTGCCGGGCGATCACGGCGCGGGCATCGGCAATCTCGACTACGCGCCGCTCGCCGAGATCATGGGGCGGATTTCATGGGCGTCCGAAATCTTCAATTGCTCGGCGCCCGATACCGGCAACATGGAAGTGCTCTCGCTCTACGGCACGGCTGAACAGAAGAAGCGCTGGCTGGAGCCGCTGCTCGCGGGCGAAATCCGCTCGGCCTTCTCGATGACCGAGCCGGCGGTGGCGTCCAGCGACGCCACCAACATCCAGTGCAGCATCCGCCGCGACGGCGCGGATTACGTCATCAACGGCCGCAAATGGTTCACCTCGGGCGCCATGAGCGAGGATTGCAGGATCCTGATCGTGATGGGCAAGACCGACCCGGATAATCCCAACAAGCATTTGCAGCAGTCGATGGTGCTGGTGCCGCGCGACACGCCGGGGATTCGCATCGTGCGCGACATGCGCGTGTTCGGCTACGACGACGCACCCGTCGGCCATCCCGAGATCGTCTACGACAACGTGCGGGTTCCCGCCGCCAATATCCTGCTCGGCGAAGGCCGCGGTTTTGAAATTGCGCAGGGGCGCCTGGGCCCCGGCCGCATCCATCATTGCATGCGGCTGATCGGCTGCGCACAGCGCGCGCTCGAACTGATGTGCGCTCGCGCGCAATCGCGTGTCGCGTTCGGAAAAGCCCTGGGCGAACAGGGCTCGGTGCGCGAGGACATCGCCCATTCCTGGTGCGAGATCGAGCAGGCGCGGCTGTTGACGCTGCGGGCCGCCGAAAAGATGGACCGCGAAGGCAACAAGGCGGCGCGCGACCTGATCGCGGCGGCGAAAGTCGTGGTGCCCAGCATGGCCGCCCGGGTGATCGACCGCGCTATCCAGATCCATGGCGGCGCCGGCGTCTCGCAGGATACTTTTCTCGCGGAAGCCTACACCTATGCGCGGTTCATGCGGCTCGGCGACGGACCGGACCAGGTCCATCTCGCGCAGCTCGGCCGGGGCCTGCTGAAACGCTACGGCGCATCCGCCTGATTACTTCGCCTTCATGCCGGGCAAGGTGCCCATCATCTTGCACAATACCATCAGCATCACCTCGTCGGCGCCGCCGCCGATCGAGGTCAGGCGCGAGTCGCGATAGGCGCGGCTGACCGGCGTCTCGTTCATGAAACCCATGCCGCCCCAATATTGCAGGCAGGCGTCGGTCAGTTCGCGGCCCAGCCGTCCCGCCTTCAGCTTGGCCATGGTCGCCAGTTTCGTCACGTCCTCGCCGGCGACCAGCGCCTCGCCGGCGCGATAGATCAGCGAACGCAAGAGTTCGACCTCGGTCTGCATTTCCGCGAGCTTGAAGTGGACGATCTGGTTGTCGAGGATCGAGCCGCCGAAAGCCTTGCGGTTGCGCGTGTATTCGATGGTCTCGTTGATGATGAACTCGTGCGCCTTGAGGCAGGCGGCCGCGCCCCACAGCCGCTCCTCCTGGAACTGCACCATCTGGTAGGTAAAACCCTGGCCCTCCTCGCCGATCCGGTTGCGCTTCGGCACCCGGACATTGTCGAAGAAGATCTGCGCGGTGTCGGACGAGCGCATGCCCATCTTGTCGAGCTTGCGCGCCACCTGCACGCCCTTGCTCTTCATCGGCACGCAGATCAGCGACTTGTTGCGATGGACCGGCCCGTCGCTGGTGTTGGCGAGCAGGCAGATCCAGTCGGCCTTGACGCCGTTGGTGATCCACATCTTGCCGCCATTGATGACATAGTCGTCGCCGTCGGAGCGCGCGCTGGTCTTGATCGAGGCGACGTCGGAGCCGGCGCCCGGCTCGGACACGCCGATGCAGGCGACCGCATCGCCCGAGATCGCCGGCGCCAGGAATTCGCGGCGCACCTCGTCGGAGCCGAACCGCGCCAGCGCCGGTGTCGCCATGTCGGTCTGTACCCCGATCGCCATCGGCACCCCGCCGCATGTGATGGCGCCCAGTTCCTCCGCCATCATCAGCGCGTAGCTGTAATCGAGCCCCTGGCCGCCGAACTCGGTGGGCTTGTTGAGGCCGAGAAATCCGAGATCGCCGAGCTTCTTGAACAGCTCGTGAGACGGAAACTGCTCGGCTTTTTCCCATTCATCGACAAAGGGATTGATTTCCGCCGCAATGAATTTCTGCAAGGCCCGGCGCGGTTCGTCGTGGTCGGTGGTAAAAAGCATTTTGTCAGTTCCTCGTCATTCCCGGGTTCGCGTGCTTCAGTTCGCGCGAGGTCTTCTCCCCTCCCCCCCGCGCAGCGGTGGGGAGGGGTCGGGGGTGGGGGGTCGCGCCGCAAGTTCGCGCTCTCGATCTGGCACCGAACCTGCTGAAACACCCCCCACCCCCAACCCCTCCCCGCCACGCGCTGCGCGCGTGGAGGGAGGGGAGTAACGACGGCGCGTCTGTCACAACCCCATCTGCCGGCTCGCCAGGTCCTTCATGATCTCCTCGGTGCCGCCGCCGATCGCGTTGACCTTGACCTCGCGATAGATGCGCTCGACCTTGACGCCGCGCATGTAGCCGGCGCCGCCGAAGATCTGCACTGCCTCGGAGGCGCAGAACGCCATCGTCTGGGTGGCCTGGTTCTTCATCATGCAGATTTCGGCGACCGGGTTTTCGCCCTGCCCGAGCCGCCACGCCAGCATTTCCAGCATCGCCTGTGACGCCGCGACCCGCTGCGCCATGTCGACCAGCTTGTGCCTGATAACCTGGTGCTGCGAGATCGGCTTGCCAAAAGTCTTGCGCTCCCTGGCGTAGGCGATGGCCTCCTCGAGGCAGACACGGGCAAAGGCCGTGCAGCTCGCCGCCATGCCCATCCGCTCGCTGTTGAAATTGTGCATGATCAGCTTGAACCCCTCACCTTCCTCGCCGATCAGGTTTTCGCAGGGCGCGCGGCAATCGTCGAAATGCAAGGTCGCGGTGTCCGACGCCCACCAGCCCATCTTCTTCAGCTTCGTGCGCGACAGGCCCGGCGTATCGCCATCGATCAGCAGCAGGCTGACGCCGCTTGCGCCCTCGCCGCCCGTACGCACGGCAACGGTCAGATAGTCGGCGCGCATGCCGGATGTGATAAACGTCTTCTCGCCGTTGACGACATAATGATCGCCGTCGCGCCGCGCCTTGGTGCGCAAATTGGCGACATCGGAGCCGCCGCCGGGCTCGGTGATCGCGAGCGCCGAAATCTTCCTGCCCGACAGCACCTCCGCCAGCACGCGCGCCTTGATCTCAGGCCGCGCGGCACGCGCGATCGGCGGCGAACCGATGGTGTGGCTCATGAGGCTGGCGCTGATGCCGCCGGCGCCGGCGCGCGCAAGCTCCTGCGAGGCCACGATCTTCATGAACTGGTCGGCGGGCACGCCGCCGCACTCTTCCGGAAAGCCCAGCGCCAGCAGGCCGATCGCGGCGGCCTTCTGATAGAGTTCCCTGGGAAATTCGCCGGCTTCGTCCCACTGGCTGGCATAGGGTTCGATCTCGCGCGAAACAAAGCTGCGCATCACGTCACGGAAGGCTTCGTGATCTTCCGTATAGAACGGGCTCTGCGCCCGGGTGCGCTCCAGCATCGTCTTCTCCCGCTGATATCAGGATGCCCTGCGTTGGCCGGCGCACGCTTGCGTCGAGTGGCTGGCGCGCCGCCAGCGGCTGAACGCAAGACCGGCATCTCCTGCTACGCCTAGCCTGACCCGAAAAGCAAGAGCATCACAGCGGCAACCCATCCCGGGAGGATGACGTATGAAGAGCCCAAGATACCTCGCTTCGCTGGTCCTCCTGCCGCTTATGTCCTGGACGGCCGCCGCTGCCGACCAACCCGGGATTACCGACAAGGAAATAAAATTCGGCAACATCATGCCGTATAGCGGCCCGGCCTCCGCGCTCAGCGTCACCGGAAAGGTATTTTCCGCCTATTTCGACATGATCAACGAAAAAGGCGGCGTCAATGGCCGCAGGCTCAACATGATCTCGCTCGACGACGGCTTTTCGCCGCCGAAGACGGTGGAGGCGACGCGCCGGCTGGTCGAGAACGACGGCGTCGCCTTCATGTTCGGCACCATGGGCACCGCGCCGAGTTCGGCCACCGCCAAATATCTCAGCGGCGCCAAGGTGCCGCATCTGTTCCTGATCTCGTCGGCCTCGAAATGGAACGAGCCGGCGACGCAGCCATGGCTGATGGCGCTGCCCTGGGCGCCGAATTACATGGTGGAAGCCGGCATCGAGGTTCGCTACGCGCTGGCGAAGAATCCCAACGTGCGCTTCGCGGTGCTCTACCAGAACGACGACGCCGGCAAGGAATATCTGCGCGGCGTCAAGGAAGCGCTCGGCGCGGACGCCGACAAGGCGCTCGCGATGGCGACGAGTTTCGAGGTCGCCGATCCCACGGTGGATTCGCAGATCGTCACGCTCGCCAGCACCAAGGCCGACGTGTTCCTGATCTACAGCGTGACGCCGCGCGCGTGCGCCCAGGCCATCCGCAAGGCGCAGGAGACCGGCTGGCGGCCGATGCGGTTCATCTCCAGTGGCTGCGCCAACAAGGACACCGTGATGGCGCCCGCGGGCCTCGACAACGCTCAAAACATCATGTCGGTCGTGGCGCTGAAGCCGTTCATGGCGGATTCGAAGGATCCCGGACTCACAGGCTACGCCGAGTTCATGAAGGCGCGGCTGCCCAATGTCGAGCCCGCCAACTTCGCCGCCGAATACGGCTACATGGTCGCGCAAGCGCTGATCGTGGTGCTGGAGCAGTGCAAGGACAATCTCAGCCGCGACAACATCATGGCGCAGGCCGCCAACCTCAAGGGCGTGGCGCTGCCCGTCCTGCTCCCCGGCATCACGCTGAACACCTCGGCCACCGATTACCGCCCCATCAAGGACGGCTACATGGTCGAATTCCGCGACGGGCAATTCGTGGTGGTCAGCGAGATGCTGCACGGGAATTGAGGGGCGGTCGCGCCCGCGGGATTGGCGCGCCGATCGACTTCTGATTTTCCGAAATTCCCCTTGACCCCGAACCCAAATCAGCACTATAGCGATTCCGTCCCGCCCCACTCAGAGGGGCGTTGCGCAACGTCACGAAACGCGGAGCGGGATGCGGTGGACGCGGAGGGTGCTGTAGACGACGGCGCCTGAGGCGGACGGCGAAGGCGTGTGGTCCTGACGCCCCGACGCTGGCGTCAAGTCTGCGGAAAGCAATTTTCGCCGGCGATGGTGGCAAGAAAGCCCGGTCACCAGGGAGAGCGCGCTATAAGCCGTAAAACCATTGCGTGGGGAATGCCGGGTGATTTCCGGTGTGACCTGACTAACGCGTGTGCGTTCTCTCTACCAACCTGCACGCGCGGCAGCGGGCGCATCGGGCGCCCGGCATTCCCCGCGCCCTCTGACTGGAGAGGGCAAGGAATTTTCTGGCAAACCTCGGGCACATCGAGCCGCGAGATCGCGAAACTGTATCCGCCGTCATTGCGAGGAGCGAAGCGACGAAGCAATCCAGCGTTCTTGTGTGCCGCTCGATGGATTGCTTCGCTCCGCTCGCAATGACGGTTCCCCAGCCACTCGACGCAAGACAGGTCTCCCATCGTGCCGCGAACTGGCCTCGACACGGCATGCTGCACAAAACACCTGCTGGCCAACAGGGGCGAATTTGGGCATGCTGCCGGCAATATAAATTGAACACCGATTGAGACGGCACAAGACCGCCACACCGGGGAGGAATCTTTGCCAGTTCGCCACTATGACTGGATCGCGCATTTCGGCCGCCGCACGCCGGACAAGGTGGCGGCCGTCGACCTCGCCAGCGGACGAAGGTTCACTTACGCGCAATTCGACGCGCGCATTTCCCGGCTCGCGGCGCATTTGCGCGACCGACTCGGCATAAAACGCGGCGACCGCGTCGCCGTGCTGGCGCTCAATACGACCGATACGCTGGAGGTGCAATTCGCCTGCGGCCGGATCGGCGCCGTGTTCCTGCCGCTGAACACCCGCCTCACCGTTCCCGAGCTGCACTACATCGTCGGCGACGCCGCGCCCGTGCTGATGATCCACGACGCCGACCTCGCCGAGGTCGCGCTGTCGGTGGCGAAACTCTGCAAGGTCGCGTCCACGCTGCTGCTGGGGCCCGATGGTTCCTACGAAGCCGCGATCGCGGGTTCAAAACCGCTCGACAAGGCCGAGCTCGTCACGCTCGATGACATCTCGACCATCATGTACACCTCGGGCACCACGGGCCAGCCGAAGGGCGCCATCATCACCCACGGCATGACATTCTGGAACTGCGTCAATCTCGGCGGACCTGCGTACATCTCGCCGTCGTCGGTGCTGCTCACCGTGCTGCCGCTGTTCCACACCGGCGGGCTCAATTGCTACACCAACCCGGTGCTGCATTCCGGCGGCACCGTGCTGATCATGCGCGCGTTCGATCCCGGCCTTGCGCTTGAGCTGATCAGCGATCCGGCGCGGCGCATCAACGTGTTCTTCGGCGTGCCCTCGATCTACCAGTTCATGGCGCAGCATCCGGCCTTTCCCACTTCCGACTTCAGCCGCCTCGTCATCGGCGGCGTCGGCGGCGCGCCGATGCCGGTGCCGCTGCTGAAAGTGTGGGAGGCGCGCGGCGTCGCGCTGCAGCAGGGCTACGGCATGACCGAGACCAGTCCCGCGGTGCTGACGCTCGACAAGGAGGATGCCGCGCGCAAGGCCGGCTCCTCGGGAAAACCGGTGCTGCATACGGAGGTGCGGATCGTGACGCCTGATGGCCACGACGCCGAGGTCGGCGTAACAGGCGAATTGTGGGTGAAGGGGCCGAACATCACGCCCGGCTACTGGAACCGGCCCGACGCCAACGCCTCCTCCTTCACCGACGGCTGGCTGCACACTGGCGATGCCGCGCGGATCGACGAGGAGGGCTTCTACTACATCGTCGACCGCTGGAAGGACATGTACATTTCCGGCGGCGAGAACGTCTATCCGGCCGAGGTCGAGAACGTGCTGCACCAGCTTAACGCGATCGCGGAGGCCGCGGTGATCGGCATGCCGAGCGAGCAATGGGGCGAAACCGGCATGGCGATCATTGCCGTGAAGCCGGGGCAGAACATCACCGAAGCCGAGATCCATGCGCATTGCGCGGCCAACCTCGCGCGCTTCAAGCGCCCGCACACGATCCGCTTCGTCGATGCCCTGCCGCGCAACGCCACCGGCAAGATCCACAAGCCGACCTTAAGGAAGAGTTTTGGCGCGCCCGCTCCCGCAGATGCCGCCAAGGCCGCCGCCTCCTGACGTTTCCCCGCTCTCGTTTGTCTACTCGCCTGCTCGTTTCCCCCGTCACTCCCCCTGCAATGAAAGGCATTGTTCCCGTGAATAACAAGAAACTGTCCTCGCTCGCCTCCTTTGCCACCGCCGCCGCGCTCGCGTTGCTGACCACGCAAGGCGCGCTGGCCCAGAAGAAATACGACACCGGCGCATCCGACACCGAAATCAAGATCGGCAATGTCGAGGCCTATTCCGGCCCCGCTTCCGCCTACGGCGTCATCGGCAAGACCGAGGACGCCTATTTCAAGATGATCAACGACCAGGGCGGCATCAACGGCCGCAAGATCAATTTCATCAGCTATGACGACGGCTACAGCCCGCCGAAGACGGTGGAGCAGGTGCGCAAGCTGATCGAGAGCGACGAAGTGTTCCTGATCTTCAATGCGCTGGGCACGCCGACCCAGAACGCCGTGCAGAAATATCACAATGCCAAGAAGGTGCCGCAGCTGTTCCTCGCCACCGGCGCCAGCAAGTGGAACGATCCAAAGGACTTTCCGTGGACCATGGGCTTCCAGCCGAGCTACCGCGTCGAAGCCCGGATCTTCGCCAAATACATCCTGAAGACAAAACCCAACGCCAAGGTCGCGGTGTTTTACGCCAATGACGATTTCGGCAAGGACTATGTGGCCGGGCTGAAAGAGGTGTTCGGCGACAAGACCTCCTCGATCCTGATCGCCGAGGAAAGCTACGAGACCACCGAGCCGTCGATCGATTCCCATATCGTCAAGCTAAAGGGCACCGGCGCCGACGTGTTCGTCAACATCTCGACGCCGAAATTTGCAGCCCAGGCCATCAAGAAGATGGCCGAGCTGGAATGGAAGCCGATGCACGTCATGACCGACGTCTCGATCTCGATCGGCTCGGTGATGAAACCGGCCGGCCTGGAGGCGTCCGAAGGGGTGCTGTCGGCGGGCTATCTCAAGGATGCTTCCGATCCGCAGTGGAAGGACGACGAAGGCATGAAGAAGTTCATGGCCTTCATCGAAAAATACATGCCCGGCGCCAATGTCGCCGATTCCAACCTGGTCTATGGCTACGCCGCGGCGCAGACCATGGTGCAGGTGCTGAAGCAGGCCGGCGACGACCTGACCCGGGAAAACGTCATGAAGCAGGCCGCCAGCCTGAAGGATTTTGCCGCCGACACGCTGATCCCCGGCATCAAGATCAACACCTCGGCCACCGATTTCGCCCCGATCGAACAGCTCAACATGATGCAGTTCAAGGGTGGCAAATGGGAGCTGTTCGGCGACATCATCGGCGCCGAGGCAGGGGGCTAGGCTTGCGTCCACGGGCCTCGTGGTTCGAGACGCGCGGCCTTGCCACGCTCCTCACCACGAGGGTCTGAGACCGCACCAAGAGGGGCCTGGGACCTCATCCTGAGGAGCACGCGTCAGCAAGCGTCTCGAAGGATGAAGCCGCCGGCGTAGCAAGCCTGCGACGCGAAATCGCCCCTTGGGGCGATTTCGGCTTTTCGAGTTCGCCTGATAAAGCGCCGATGGCCGTGCTTTGCCCGCTACGATCCTTGCGATCTCCGGGGAAGGTTCCCAATTAAACGGTCGGGCCGGAACCGCGCAACCGGGACCGAGCCTTCCGGGATACCTGGCCTTCCCAGATATGGGTTCTCGAATGCACTATCTGCCGCTCACACCCGTCCTGTTTTTGGTCCTGGTCTTTCTGTTCATCGGGCTGGTGATCCTGATCCAGCTTCGCATCCTGCGTTATGCCTATATGCGGCTGGGCGTGAGCCCGGGCGCCGCGCTGATGCTGCTGTTCGGCTCGCTGATCGGCAGCTATTTCAATATTCCGGTCACCGTGCTGCCCGGACAGACGGTCCAGTCGGGGCAGGTCGTCGACTACTTCGGCATGCAATATGTCGTGCCGTACGTTGTCTCATCGCCGGGAACGGTGATCGCCGTCAATGTCGGCGGCGCTGTGATCCCGACCCTGATGTCCACCTATCTCGTCCTTCGCTATCAACTCTGGCTAAAAGCTTTCATCGCCACCGTCGTGATCGCCTTCGTCATCCACATGATGGCCACGCCGGTGCACGGCATCGGCATCGCCGTGCCGGTATTCGCGCCCGTGGTGGCCACGGCCATCCTTGCCTTCATCCTGTCCCGCGAATACGCGGCACCCTTGGCCTATATCGGGGGATCGATGGGCACGCTGATCGGCGCCGATCTTCTCAACCTCGACAAGATCAACGGCCTCGGCGCGCCGATCGCCTCGATCGGCGGCGCCGGAACCTTCGACGGAATATTTCTGACCGGGATCCTCGCCGTGCTGCTCGCCGGCATCGCCTCGCCGTCGCATCCGCGGCCGGCCTGGTGAGGCGAAAATACCGCGTGGCGGACAATCGCGGCGGCGCGAGTTGCCACCCTCTCCGACTCCCCATAATAAGAACCAAACGCCACCGAGCGTGACGATCGCGACCGGTCGTTCATGCTCGAAAAAGTGCGAAGGGTAAGGGTTACGCCTATGGAAGCTCAGGTAAGCGCCGTCTCCGTTCCAGCCAGAAAATGGTCGCCTGCGGCTGACGCAAGCGACATCGTCAAGAGCATCCATGCGATGCTGCATCCGCGCAACATCGTGCTGGTCGGAGCCACCGACAAGCCGGGCAACTACGCCGAGCGCATCTGGAACAATCTGATCAAGTATAAATTCGAAGGCGGCCTTTATCCCGTCAATTCCAAGCGCGAAACGATCTGGGGCGTGCCCTGCTACAAGGATTTCGCCAGCCTGCCGGACAAGCCGGATCACGTGCTGGTGCTGGTTCCCGCCCGCTTCGCGGTCCAGGTGATCCGCGACGCGGCCGCGGCCGGCGCGCGCTCGGCGACCATCGTCACCTCTGGCTTCAGCGAGTTGCAGGACGAGGAAAGCCAGCGGCTCGCGGTGGAATTGCAGCAAGCCATCAAGGAGACCGGGCTTGCGGTCACCGGTCCGAACTGTCTCGGCAATCTGAGCGCCGGCGAAAAGATGTTCACCAACATCGACGACCGCATCGTCACCATGGAGGCGGGTCCCGTGGCGATCGCCGGCCAGTCCGGCGCGATCGTGATGGCGATCCGTCAGGCGCTGGAGGATCGCGGCGTCGGCGTCGGCTACATGGTCACGACCGGTAACGAGGCTGGCCTGGAAACGCCGGACCTGATGCGCTATTTCGCCGCCGATCCCTCGATTCGTGTGATCGTGGTCTATCTGGAGGGGGTGCGCAACACCAGGGTGTTCCGCGAGGCCTGCAAGGCAGCGCGCGCCGCCGGCAAGCCCGTGATCGCCCTGAAACTCGGGGCGTCCGAGGGCGGACGCGCCGCCGCCATGGCGCACACCGGCGCGCTGGCCGGCTCGATCGAGACCTTCGATGCGATCTCGACACGGGAAGGCGTGATCCGCGCCCGCGGCCTCGACGAACTGATCGAGACCACCGAATGCTTCGTTCATGCCGACCCGCCGAAGGGCAACCGCCTCGCCGCGGTGACGCTGTCGGGCGGCAAGCGCGGCCTGCTGATCGACGCGTTCTTTTCGGCCGGGCTGAATTTCGCGCCCCTGAGCAGGAATGCCAGCGACAAACTCGCAAGGATGCTGGGCCCCGGCTCGATCGTCGGCAATCCGCTCGACGCCGGCTTTGCCGCGGTGGTCGATCCCTCCGTCTACATGCAGTCGATCAGGATCATGATCGACGATCCCGACACCGACATCGTCATCATCGACGCCGAGCTGCCCAAGGCGCCGCACGAAGTCCGCGAGCGCAATTTGCGTATCGTCAACGAGATGGCGGGCGCGGCCTCCAAGCCGGTCGTCTATATCAGCACGATGTCGATCGGCTTCACCGAATTCACCAAGGGTTTGCGCAAGTCGTTGCCGCATATCGCGGTCATGCAGGGGCTGGACCGGGCGGTCGGCGCCATCAAGTCGCTGATCGACTACGCCGCTTTGCGCAAGGTGGTGCCGGACATCGTATCGAGTTCGTCGGCTTCGGCGCGGGCCACACTCGAGAAGACGCTGAGGAACGCCACCGGCGCGGCGCTGGACGAGGTTGCCTCGAAGAAGCTCCTGAAGGCCTACGGCATTCCGGTGTCGAAGGAGGAGATCGTGCAGACGGCGGCGGACGCCGTGAAGGCGGCGAAGAAGATCGGCTTTCCCGTCGTCGCCAAGGTCGTCAGCGCCGAGATCCTGCATAAATCCGACATCGGCGGCGTAGTGCTGAACCTCAACAGTGCAGCCGAAGTCAAGAAGGCGTTCAACGACATCACCGCGCGCGTGAAGCGGCTCAAGGGCAAACCGAAGCTGGAGGGCATCCTGATCGCGCAACAGGTCAAGGCCGAGCTCGAACTCGTGGTCGGCGCCGCGCTCGATGCCGAAATGGGTCCCGTGGTGTTGTTCGGAACCGGCGGCGTCGATATCGAGTTGATGAAGGACGTTGCGCTCGCCGGCGCTCCGCTCGATGCGCCCGAGGCCAGGCAATTGATCCATCGCACCAAGGCCGGCGTGAAGCTGAAGGGATATCGCGGCAAGCCGGCGCTGCACGAGGCTTCCGCGGTAAAGGCGCTGGTCGGTCTCTCCAACCTGATGGCCGATGCCGGCACCCGCATCGCCTCGATCGACGTCAATCCATTCCTGATCAACACCAAAACCGGCGTCGCCGTCGACGCCCTGATCGTTCTCAACAACGAAGCGGCCCGGAGTACCGCCGGGCATTGACGCCGCAGAGGCCGGCAGGTTCGAAATGATCATCGAAAATCAGGCCATGGTCACCGACGCGGTCGTCGAGGCGGTCAGCCGCACCGAGGATCCGCGGCTGCGCGAAATCCTGCTTTCGTTGGTGCGGCACCTGCACGGCTTCGTGCGCGAGGTTCGCCTGACCGAGCGCGAATTCCAGCAGGCGGTGGCGATCATCGCCGCGATGGGTCAGAAAACCACTGCCTCGCATAATGAGGTGGTACTGATGGCGGGCTCGCTCGGAATCTCTTCGCTGGTCTGCCTGCTCAACAACGGCAACAACGGCCAGACCGAAACCCAGGCCAATCTGCTGGGACCGTTCTGGCGCGACGACCAGCCGCTGAGCGCGAGCGGCGACAGTCTGGTGCGCTCGCCGACGCCGGGCCCGGGGTTGATCGTTCGCGTCTCGATCGAGGATACACAGGGACGTCCCGTCGCCGGCGCGGAAGTCGATGTCTGGCATTCCTCGCCGGAAGGCCTCTACGAGAACCAGGATCCCGCGCAAGCCGAGATGAATTTGCGCGGACGTTTCGTTTCGGACGAAAACGGATGCTTCCATTTCCGCAGCGTCAAGCCGGCGGGCTATCCAATTCCGGTCGACGGCCCGGTCGGCGAGCTGGTGAGGGCGACGCGCCGCCACAACTTCCGGCCGGCGCACCTGCACTTCATGATCTACAAGCCCGGTTTCAAAACCCTGATCTCGCAAATCTATTCGCCCGACGACGAGCACATTGATTCGGACGTGCAGTTCGGCGTGACACGCGCGCTGATCGGCAACTACGTGCGTCATGACGAACCCTCGTCCGAGTTCGGCTTCGCCGCTCCCTGGTATTCGCTCGACCAACGGTTTGTCGTCGAGCCGGGCGAGGCCAGGCGTCCCGTCGCGCCGATTCGCGCCAAGGCTTCAGCCGCGCCGCCGCGAGGCTGACAGGGGCGCGCGGGCCGCCGGCGCCAAATCGCCGCCGGCCTGCTTTATGGGCACACGTCCATAGGCCGAAGGTCGCAAGATTCTCGCGGGTTGACAGTTGGCAAAGCCGAGCCGGAAAGGCTAGGCTCGCCGCCAACTAAGGCATCGGAGAATGCCAGCCATCAAGGCACACATCATCTTGTCTGGGAGGACAGCATGGCTACTTCGGGACGGTCCTGGCCGATCGATCGGCGGACTATATTGAAATCGACTGCCGCAATTGCTGCGGTGCAATTCTCATCTCCCTTCATCATCAAGGCCCGCGGCGAAACGCCGGTCAAGATCGGCATGGTCGATCCCCTGACCGGCGTCTATGCCGCGATCGCCCAGGGCGAAGTGGTGGGAGCCAAATTCGCCGCCGAGGAGATCAACAAGAAGGGCGGCATTCTCGGCCGGCCGGTCGAACTGCTGATCGAGGACTCCGCCAATGACGTCGGCACCGGCGTGCAGAAGACACGCAAGCTGATCGAGCGCGACAATGTCAGCTTCATCATCGGCGACGTGAACTCCGGCATCGCGATCGCGATGGCGCAGGTCACCAGCGAAAAGAAGGTGCTCCACATCGTCTCGGGCGGGCACACCGATCCGATCACCGGCGCCAATTGCTCCTGGAACGTGTTCAGGGTCTGCAACTCCACCACCATGGACGCCAGCGCCATCGCCACCACGCTGATGGAGAAGTTCGGCAAGAAATGGTACTTCCTGACGCCCGATTATGCCTATGGCCACTCGGTGCAGGCCGGCTTCGAGAAGCTCCTGAAGGCCAATGGCGGCACCTCCTCCGGCGCGCTCGTGCCGCTCGGCACGGCGGACTATTCCGCCTACCTGATCCAGGCCAAGGCCTACGGCCCGCAGGTCCTGATCAACGTCATGGGCGGCGGTGACCAGGTCTCGAGCCTCAAGCAGTTCGTGCAGTTCGGCCTCGACAAGCAGATGGCGGTCGGCGGCACCCTGTTCGAACTCGAGAGCATTCGCGCCGTGCCTGATGGTGCGCGGGTCGGATGGTGGACCATGGAATGGTGGTGGGACCAGCCGGGCGTGCCGCACGTCGCGGAATTCAACGCCTCGATCAAGAAAATCACCGGCGCGGCGGCCACCGCCCGCAACTGGTTCGGCTATGCTTCAGTACAGACGCTGGCGCTGATTGCCAACCAGGAGAAGACGCTCGATGCGCCGAAGCTGGCGCGTGCGCTGTCCGGCTTCAAGCTGCCGCCGGAGGTCGCGCTGCAACCGGGGGCGCCGTCCTACCGTGCCGGCGACCACGAACTGATGAGCACCGTGTTCGTCGGCGAGGCGCATCCGCCCAAGGGCGATCCGGACAACATGTTCACTGTGAAGAACCCGGTGCCCGGCGAGAAAGCCGCCGGACCGGCCGAGGATACCGGCTGCAAGATTCAGTGGCCGGCCTGAGCCTGATGGCCGACGCTGTGCCGGCTGCTTCCGGGCAGCCGGCACAGCGGGAGGTCTGGAAGCGACGCTAGTTCAAGAAGAAACTTCACGAAAACTGCAGAGGGACCTCATGACATCGCACATTATCAATCCGAAATTCGATCGCCGCACACTGATGAAGGGCGCTGCCGCGCTCGGCGCCCTCCAGGTCGCGTCCCCCTTCATCATCCAGGCGCGCGGCGAGACACCGATCCGGATGGGCATGGTCGATCCCCTCACCGGCGTCTACGCCGCTCCGGCCGGCAACGAGGTGATGGGCGCCAAGCTCGCGGTCGCGCAGATGAACGCCAAGGGCGGCATCCTCGGCCGCCAGGTCGAACTGCTGGTGGAGGATTCCGCCAACGACGTCGGCACCGGAGTGCAAAAGGCGCGCAAGCTGATCGAGCGCGACCAGGTCAATTTCATGATCGGCGACGTCAATTCGGGCATCGCGGCGGCGATCGCCCAGGTCACGGCCGAGAAAAAGATCCTGCACATCGTCTCCGGCGGCCACACCGATTCGATCACCGGCAAGGACTGCAAGTGGAACGTGTTCCGCGTCTGCAACACCACGCGGATGGAAGCCAATTCGGTCTCCAGCGTGCTGTTCACCAAATACGGCAAGAAATGGCACTTCATCACGCCCGACTACGCCTTCGGCCATACGCTGTATGATGCCTGCACCGACGACCTCAAGAAGCTCGGCGGCACGGTGACCGGCAACGAGTTGACGCCGCTCGGCACCACCGATTTCTCCGCCTACCTGATCAAGGCCCGCGCCGCCAATCCCGACGTGCTGATCCTGCTGGTGCAGGGCTCCGACATGATCAACTGCCTCAAGCAGGTGGTGCAGTTCGGCCTCGACAAGCAGATCCATGTGGCGGGGACGCAGCAGGAGCTGGAATCGCTCGCCGCGCTGCCGCCGGAAGCGCGGATCGGCGTCTGGATGTTCGAATGGTACTGGAAGCAGCCGGGCGTTGCCGGCGTCGAGAAATTCACGGCCGATATCCGCAAGCTCAACAACGGCAATGTCCCGACCGCGCGGCATTGGTTCGGCTACACCTCGGCCATGACGTTTGCCCTGATCGCGAACCAGGAAAAGACCACCGATGCGGTCAAGCTTGCCGCCGCGCTGGAGAATTTCGAGCTCCCCGACGACGTCAAGCTGCAGCCGAACAAGGTCTATTACCGCAAGGGCGATCACCAGCTGATGACGTCGGCCTTCGTCGGCGAGGCGCAATCGAAGGGCAAGGACGATCCGGAAGATCTGTTCCGTGTCGACGAGATCGTCGCCGGGGACAAGACCGCTCCCGCCGTCGGCGAAACCGGCTGCAAAGTGCAGTGGCCGTCCTGACATGAAGTCCGCTGTTTTCGTTGGGATCCGGGGGGCTTCCGCCTCCCGGGCGGGATGCATGGGTTTCATTCGGTGAATCATGTGGCAACTGCTTCTGTTTAACGTCACCAACGGGCTGATCATCGGCGCTTTCTATGTGCTGATGGCGCTCGGTCTCTCGCTCATTCTCAATCTGAGCAATGTCATCAATTTCGCCCATGGCGGATTTCTCGTCATCGGCGGCTACATCGCCTATACGATCACGCCCTATGTCGGCTTCTGGGGCGCGCTGCTGCTGGCGCCGCCCTTGACCGCCATCATCGGGCTTCTGGTCGAACGCGTGCTGATCCGTCCGCTCTACGGGCGCGATCCGCTTTACAGCCTGCTCTTGACCTTCGGCCTGGCGTTCATGATCGAGGACGGCACGCGATTCATATTCGGCCCGCAGGGCAAGCCGGTCACCATCCCCGCATTCCTGGCGCAGCCGCTGAGCAATGATCTGTTCTTCATCACGGGCTACCGCCTGTTCATGGTGGCGGTGGTGATGATCGCGGTGGCGCTGTTGTTCCTGCTGCTGCGTTACACCCGTCTCGGCATTCGCATCCGCGCCGGCACGCTCGACCTCGATACGGTTGCGGCCCTCGGAATCAACGTGCAGATGCTGCGCTCGCTCAATTTCGCCGTCGGCATCTTTCTCGCCGGCCTCTCCGGCGTTCTCGCCGCCGGACAGCTCGGCCTCGAGCCGACCATGGGCACCGGCCTGTTGATGCCTAGCTTTATCGCCATCATCGTCGGCGGTATCGGCAGCCTGCCGGGAACGCTGGCCGGCGGCTTGCTGATCGGGGTGGCCTCGGGATTGACGGCGGTGTTTTTCCCCGCCGCCAGCGAAGCGGTGATCTACGTCATGATGGCCGTGATCCTCCTCACCCGCCCCCGCGGATTGTTCGGCGAAGAAGGAATGATGAGTTGAGCGCCGAGCAAACCCGCAAACTGATCGCGCTGGCCGCGATCTGGGCAGCCCTGCTGCTTGCCCCCTACTGGATGGCGCCGCTCGGCGGCTATACGGCCCTCGCCACCCGCGTGCTGGTGCTCGGGCTGGCGGCGATGTCGCTGAATTTCCTGCTTGGATTTACCGGCGTGCTGTCGTTCGGTCACGCCGCCTATTTTGGCCTCGGCGCCTATGGCGCCGGACTGGCGCTGAAATTCGTGGCGCTCAGCACGCCTTTGGCGCTGATACTGGGAATGCTGCTGGGCGGCCTCTGCGGCGCCATCCTCGGAACCCTGATCGTGCGGCGCCGCGGCGTCTATTTCGCGATGGTGACGATCGCGTTCGGCCAGGTGTTCTACTACATCGCCTTTCAGTGGAGCTCGCTGACCGGTGGCGACGACGGCCTGCGCGGCTTTTCGCGCCAACCGCTCGATTTCGGCGCCTTCAAGCTCGACATCCTCTCCAGCGCCGACAACTTCTATTACTTCGTGCTGTTCTGCTTCGCGTTGGCGGTCGGCACCATGGGTTTCATCCTGCGCTCGCCGTTCGGCCGCACCATGATCGCGATCCGCGAGAACGAGCGCCGCTCGCGTTTCCTCGGCATCCCCGTCGAACGCCACATCTGGATCGCGTTCACGCTGTCCTGCTTCTTCATGGGGTTTGCCGGCGCGCTCTATGCGCTGGTCAACAATTTTGCCGATCCGAGGGGCTTGCATTACAGCCAGTCCGGCGACTTCGTCATGATGGCCGTGATGGGCGGAATGCGCAGTTTCTGGGGCCCGCTGCTGGGGGCCGCCGTGTTCGTGGTGCTTCAGGACTATCTGTCGAGCATCACCGTCAACTGGATGTCGTTCGTCGGCCTCCTGTTCGTCCTGGTCGTCCTGTTCTTCCCGCGCGGGCTCCTGGGCTTCCTGCAACGGAGCAAGGCATGAACGTTCTCGACATCAACAACGTCACAAAGCGGTTCGGCAATCTGGTGGCGGTGCGCGACGTCTCGCTGTCGGTAGCGAAGGGCGAATTGTGTGCGATCATCGGGCCGAACGGCGCCGGCAAGACCACATTCTTCAACCTGATCTCGGGATTCTTCCCGCCGACCTCCGGCTCCATCACCTTCGATGGCCGCGACATCACAAAGCTTTCCACCCATGAGCGCGTCACGCGCGGCATGGCCCGGACCTTCCAGATCACCGAGATCTTCCCCGAGCTCACCGTGTTCGAAAACGTCCGCATCGCCGCGGAGGTGGCCGGCGGCTTCCGGCTGCGGCCCTGGATCAACCGCCTCGAGGCTGCGCAGGTGCATGCCCGCGTCGAGGAAACGCTGAAGCTGGTTTCGCTGGAGACCAAGACCGACCGGCTCGTCGGCGAGCTTGCGCATGGCGACCAGCGCGCCGCCGAGATTGCGATGGCGCTGGCGTTGAAGCCGCATCTGTTGCTGCTCGACGAGCCTACCGCCGGCATGGGCGATCAGGAAACCTATCAGATCACCCAGCTGATCCGCCGCCTGCATCGCGACAGCAACTACACCATCGTGCTGATCGAGCACGACATGCGCGTGGTGTTTCACCTTGCCGACCGCATCTGCGTGCTCGACCAGGGCCGGATGCTGGCGCAGGGTACGCCGCAGGAGATCGCCGCCAACGAGACCGTGCAGGCCGCTTATCTGGGCAACGCCGCATGACCGCAGCCCTGACCGCCGAAGGCCTCCACACCTATTACGGCAAGAGCCACATTCTGCACGGCGTCAGCCTCAGCGTCGCCGAGGGCAAGATCACCGCGCTGCTCGGGCGCAACGGCGCGGGCAAGACCACGACCCTGCGCAGCCTGATGGGCCTCACGCCGGCGCGCGAAGGCAGGATCACGGTGTTCGGCGAGGATACCACGCGCTGGCCGACCTTCCGCGTCGCGGCGGCCGGGGTCGGCTATGTGCCCGAGGGCCGGCGGATCTTCGCCAATCTCAGCGTCGAGGAAAACCTCAAGGTCCCGCTCGAGCGCGAGGGGCCGTGGACCATTGAACGGATCTACAAGCTGTTTCCGCGCCTCGAGGAACGAAAATCCAATCGCGGCCGCCAGCTTTCCGGCGGCGAGCAGGAGATGCTGTCGATCGGCCGTGCCCTGCTGCTCAACCCGCGGCTCTTGATTCTCGATGAGCCCTCGCAGGGGCTGGCGCCGCTGATCGTGCGCGAAGTGTTCCGCATCGTTCAGCAGATGAAGGCCGAGGGCATTTCGGTCCTGCTGGTCGAGCAGAATGCGCGGATGAGCCTGGAAATCGCCGACGACGCCTATGTGCTCGACGACGGCATCGTGGTCTATTCGGGAACAGCCAGAGAACTCGCCGCCGACGAAGGCCGCGTCCGCGCGCTCGCCGGCGCTAGCGCCGAGGAATGGACGCTGACTTAAGGCGCGGGCGCCATGAGCAGCGCCGATGGAATCGTTCTGTTCCCTCATCACCAATGCGCTCTTCCCCCCTTCCCTCCGCGAAGCGGTGGGGAGGGGTCGGGGGTCTCTCCGCGCATTCTCGCTCTCATGGCAACACCGAACCTGCTGAGGCTCCCCCCACCCCCCGACCCCTCCCCGCCACGCGCTACGCGCGTGGGTGGAGGGGAGATGATGAGCCTACGACGCCTCCGCCGCCGCCCTTCCGCTCACCCGGCTTTGCCCGTAATATCAGCATATGGCCAAGAGCAACCTGATGATTGGAACCACGACGCTGGCGGTGATCGCTGCGGCGTTTGCCGGCCTGCTCGGGTACCAGAAGATCCACGCGCTGCGGCAGCAAACCCCGCTTCGAATCGTGTTCGAAGGCTCGGCCAGCGGGCTTCGCAAGGGCGGCAGCGTCAACTTCGATGGCGTCCAGATTGGGGTGATAAAGTCCCTCAAGCTGGACGACCCCCGCAAGATCGTCGCCCTTGTCACGGTGGACAACAGCGCTCCGATCCGCAAGGACACGGTGGTCGGCGTTGAGTTCCAGGGGCTGACCGGCGTGGCGGCGATCTCGCTGACCGGCGGCGCCGACGCCGCGGCCCCGGTGCCGCTGGACGAGGACGGCATTCCGATCCTGACCGCCGACCTCCGCGAGATCGAATCGATCCGCGATTTCCTGCACAATGTCGACCGCCTCCTCGTCGGCAACCAGGCGATGGTGAAAGACGCGCTGCTGAATTTCGAAACCTATACGGCGTCGCTGGCGGGCAAGGGCGATGCGATCGAAAGCATCATGCGCCAGGCCGACGACGCGTTCGCCAGCATGGACAGCGCCATGGCCAGGATCGATGATTTCGTCCCGGGACTGACGAACGGCAAGGCCGATGAATTGTTCGAGAAGATGAAGTCGCTTCGCGAAATGGCCGAGAGCTTCAACAAGAAATCCGCCATCGTGATGGAGGAAGGCCGCCGCTCGCTGCTCGATGTCAGCGAGGCCGCCGTCAAGTTGACCCGCAAGTTCGATCCCCAAGCCGTCAGCGGCGGCAACCCGCCCCCGCCACCGAGAAAGCCGAGCCCAAAGCAGCATTAGCGCGGGCTTCAGCCGGTCTTATTTCCGGAGCCTGCCCCCCGCCTGCCGGAATACTCAGCGGTTCCATAACCCCGGTCTCGGAAGCGACCACTTATGGGCTGGAATAATATCAACGATTAAATTTGGCGCGCACGGGAACAAAAGTTCCCCTTTTGAATTGTTCCAGCTGGTTCAAAATCGGGAACCTAAGCATCTGTAATATCTAAAGTATTCCGCTTGCGTCGCGATCATTCACACGATTTGATGCAGTAAAAATAACGACTCGCACGGATTCCGATGCGGGCACGCTTCGGCTTTCCAGGGGAATTCCATGAGTGATTTCGGCTCAGCCGCTCCGTCCGCCCGCCGTCGCGCCGCCAAGACAAAGCCGTTCGCCAATGGAAAACCGGATCCCTCGCAGGAATTGCTTCACGCGTTGCAGGCGATGCGAAGCGGAGACTTCTCGGTACGAATGACCGGCGACCATCTCGGCATCGAGGGCAAGATCGCCGACACCTTCAATGAAATCGTCGCCGCCAATCAGCGCATGGCCCAGCAGCTCGAGCGCGTCGGCCAGGTGGTCGGCCGCGAAGGCAAGACCCGCCAGCGCGTCAAGTTCGGACTGGCCAGCGGCTCGTGGGCCGACATGGAAGGCTCCGTCAACACGCTGATCGACGACCTGCTCTGGCCGACGCGCGAGGTGACGCGCGCGGTTGCCGCGGTCGCGCAAGGCGACTTGTTGCAGACCGTTCAGCTCGACGTCGACGGCCGCCCGCTGGGCGGCGAATTCCTGCAGTCGGCCACCATCGTCAACACCATGATCAAGCAGCTCAGCGTGTTCACCTCGGAGGTGACGCGCGTGGCGCGCGAAGTCGGCACCGAAGGCAAGCTCGGCGGCCAGGCGCAGGTCCCCGAAGTGACCGGCGTCTGGAAGGACCTGACCGAGAGCGTCAACTCGATGGCCAACAACCTGACCGGCCAGGTCCGCAACATCGCCGAGGTCACCATCGCGGTCGCCAACGGCGACTTGTCCAAGAAGATCACGGTCGACGTCCGCGGCGAAATCCTGCAGCTCAAGGAAGCCATCAACACCATGGTGGACCAGCTGCGCTCGTTCGCGTCCGAAGTGACGCGCGTCGCCCGCGAGGTCGGCACCGACGGCAAGCTCGGCGGCCAGGCCATCGTGCCCGGCGTTGCCGGCACCTGGAAGGACCTCACCGACTCCGTCAACGCGATGTGCGGCAATCTGACCGCGCAGGTGCGCAATATCGCCAACGTCACCACCGCCGTGGCGCGCGGCGACCTCTCCCGCAAGATCACGGTCGACGTGCGCGGCGAGATCCTCGAGCTGAAGGACACCATCAACACGATGGTCGACCAGCTCAATTCGTTCGCCTCGGAAGTGACCCGCGTGGCCCGCGAGGTCGGCACCGAAGGCAAGCTCGGCGGTCAGGCCCAGGTGCCCGGTGTCGCCGGCACCTGGAAGGATCTCACCGACAACGTCAACTTCATGGCGAGTAACCTCACCGCGCAGGTCCGCAACATCGCCGACGTGGCGACCGCGATCGCCGGCGGCGACCTCTCCAAGAAGATCACCGTGAACGTGTCGGGCGAAATTCTGCAGCTGAAGGAAACGCTCAACACCATGGTCGACCAGCTCAACGCATTCGCCGGCGAAGTGACGCGCGTCGCCCGCGAAGTGGGTACCGACGGCCGGCTCGGCGGCCAGGCCAACGTGCTCGGCGTCGCCGGCACCTGGAAGGACCTCACCGAGAGCGTCAACTCGATGGCCTCCAACCTGACGGCGCAGGTCCGCAACATCGCCGAGGTGACGACCGCGGTCGCCAATGGCGACCTGTCGAAGAAGATCACGGTGGACGTGCGCGGCGAGATTCTCGAGCTGAAAGACACCATCAACACCATGGTCGACCAGCTCAACGCCTTTGCCGGCGAAGTGACGCGCGTGGCGCGCGAGGTCGGCACCGAAGGCAAGCTCGGCGGCCAGGCGCTGGTGCGCGGCGTCGCCGGCACCTGGAAAGACCTCACCGACAGTGTCAACTCGATGGCTTCCAACCTGACCGGCCAGGTCCGCAACATCGCCGAGGTCGCGACCGCCGTGGCCAAGGGGGACTTGTCGAAGAAGATCACCGTGAACGTGTCGGGCGAAATCCTGCAGTTGAAGGAAACGCTCAACACCATGGTCGACCAGCTCAATGCGTTTGCCGGCGAAGTGACGCGCGTCGCGCGCGAGGTCGGCACCGACGGCAAGCTGGGCGGCCAGGCCGAAGTGCCTGGCGTCGCCGGCACCTGGAAGGACCTCACCGACAGCGTCAACTCGATGGCCGGCAACCTGACCGCCCAGGTCCGCAACATCGCCGAAGTCGCGACCGCGATCGCCGGCGGTGACCTGTCGCGCAAGATCACCGTGGACGTGCGCGGCGAGATCCTGCAGCTCAAAGAAACCCTGAATACGATGGTCGACCAGCTCAACCGCTTCGCCGGCGAGGTGACGCGCGTGGCGCGCGAGGTCGGCACCGAAGGCCGGCTCGGCGGCCAGGCCAACGTGCCCGGCGTCGCCGGCACCTGGAAGGATCTCACCGACAGCGTCAATTCGATGGCCGGCAATCTCACCGCGCAGGTCCGCAACATCGCCGAAGTGACCACCGCGGTGGCGCGCGGCGACCTGTCGCGCAAGATCACGGTGGACGTGAAGGGCGAAATCCTCGAGCTCAAGAACACCATCAACACCATGGTCGACCAGCTCAACGCCTTCGCCTCCGAAGTGACACGTGTGGCGCGCGAGGTCGGCACCGAAGGCAAGCTCGGCGGCCAGGCCGAAGTGCCCGAGGTCGCCGGCACCTGGAAGGATCTCACCGACAACGTCAACTTCATGGCCTCGAACCTGACCGCGCAGGTCCGCAACATCGCCGAGGTCGCGACCGCGATCGCCGGCGGCGATCTGTCGAAAAAGATCACGGTCGACGTC
>CAWHRA010000042.1:0-26873 GCA_963831585.1 uncultured Alphaproteobacteria bacterium
ACGTCCTGATTGATGACGTTCTGGCGGATTGGCTCGCCATCGAGCGCGCTCAGGATGTTGCGCGCGGTTTGCACGCTCATCCGGTCGACCGCCTCCCGCGTGACGCCCGCGACGTGGGGGGCCATGACGACATTGGGAAGCTCGAACAGCCGGTGGCCCGATGGCGGCGGCTCCTGCTCGAACACGTCGAGGCCCGCGCCGGCAAGCTTGCCCGACACCAGCGTCTGATACAGCGCCTGCTCGTCGACGATCCCGCCGCGTGCGGTGTTGATCAGATAGGCCGAAGGCTTCATGCGCTGCAGCCGCGCCGCATTGAACATCCCGACCGTCTCCGGCGTCTTCGGGCAGTGGACGCTGACGAAGTCGGCGCGCGGCAGCGCCGCATCGAGATCGTTGACCGGTTCGCAGCCCGCGGCCTTGATCTCGGCGGCAGGCTTGTAAGGATCGTAGATCAGAACGTTCATTTCCATGGCGAGGCAGCGCTTGGCGGTGCGGGTACCGATGCGGCCAAAGCCAATGATCAGCACCGTCTTGCCGAAGAGATCGTAGGGCAGCATGCCGAGGCGGTGAGCCCATTTGCCGTCCTTGACGATGGAATGCATTTCGACCGCGCGCTTGGCCAGCGTCAGCATCATAAACAGCGCCTGCTCGGCGACCGACGGCGAATTGGCGGTGCCCGCCACCATCAACGGGACCTTGCGGCGGCTGAGCGCCGGGACGTCGACGGCGTCGAAGCCGACACCGATCCGGGTTACCACCTTCATGTCCCCGGAAGCCTCGAGCTCGGGCTCGCCGAAGCGGGTGGCGCCGAGCGCCACGCCATGGACCGGCGCCTGCTGGCGCAACATGGCCTCGAAATCGCTGGCGGAGATCATGTTGGGGAATTCGACGAGTTCGATGTCGTCCCGCTCCTTCAAGAGAGCCCGTCCTTGCTGCGACATCAATTCAGTGACGAAGATTTTCTTCTTGTTGGTCGCCATTCCCCGTCCTGCCCAGCCCACGGCTTTTCTTTGTTGTGCGCCGTCAAAGGACGCCGCCGGTCCCCTCATTTAGCAGGTGCATATTGTTGAGGTCTACTGCCAATCGAAGCGGGCCGCCGTCGCGCGCGCCGGCATTGGGATTGACCCGTCCGCAGACTTCCACCCCATCAAGCAGGAAGTAGATCAGCGTCTCCATCCCCATCGGTTCGGTGACGTCCAGCACGGTGTCGAAGGCTTCGATCCCCGGCTCCTTATGCTGGCTGGCTTCGGTGATATGTTCGGGTCGGATCCCCAGCAGCAATTTCTCGTCTCGCGCGATGTTGCGATAGCGCGCCGCGCGCGCGGGCGGCAGCGGGAAGGCGAGGCGGTCGGTCAACCGGATGTTCAGGCTGCCGCCGGCCTCCTCGAGCCGGCAGGGCAAGAAATTCATTGCGGGCGAGCCGATGAAGCCGGCGACAAAGCGCGTCGCCGGATTGTGGTAGAGATCGTTGGGCGTGCCGATCTGCTCGATCCGGCCGTGGTTCATCACCACGACCCGGTCGGCGAGCGTCATCGCCTCGACCTGGTCGTGGGTGACGTACACCGTGGTGGTGCGTACTTTCTGATGCACCTTCTTGATTTCGATCCGCATCTGGACCCGCAGCTTGGCGTCCAGGTTGGAGAGCGGCTCGTCGAACAGGAACACTTTCGGGTTGCGCACGATGGCGCGCCCCATCGCCACGCGCTGGCGTTGGCCGCCGGACAGCTGTTTCGGCTTGCGGTCGATCAGGTCGGTGATGTCGAGCATGCGGGCGGCTTCGGTGACCCGGCTCTTGATCTCGGCCTTCGGATAGTGCTTCAGGCGCAGGCCGAACGACATATTCTCCGCAACCGTCATGTGCGGGTACAGCGCGTAGTTCTGGAACACCATCGCGATGTCGCGGTCCTTCGGCGGCACGTCGTTGACCACGTCGCCGCCGATCATGATGTCGCCGCCGGTAATGTCCTCGAGTCCCGCAATCATCCGCAGCGTGGTCGACTTGCCGCAGCCCGACGGCCCCACCAGCACCACGAACTCATGGTCTGCGATGTCGAGATCGATGCCGCGCACCGCTTCGACCTCGTCATAACGCTTGATAACCTTGCGCAACGTCACGTCAGCCATGAGCATCAACCCTTTGTCGCGCCGGCGGTCAGCCCGGCGATGTAATAGTCCATCAGGAACGCGTAGATGATGAGCGGCGGAGCGGCGCCGAGCAGGGCGCCGGTCATGATCTGACCCCAGTTGAACACGTCACCCTTGATCAGGGTGGTGATGATTCCGACCGGGAGCACTTGCTGGTCGGTCGAGGTGGTGAACACCAACGGATACAGGAATTGCGCCCATGAAACCGTGAAGGCGAAGATGGTGGCAGCGATCAGGCCGGGCAGCGCCACCGGAATGAATATCCGCGTCAGGGTCTGGAACCAGGACGCGCCGTCGATGATGGCGGCCTCGTCGAGTTCCTTCGGGATGGAGGCGAAATAGCCGATCATGATCCAGGTGCAGAACGGCACCGTGAGCGTCGGGTAGATGAACAGGAGGACGTACCACCGGTTGATCAGCTGGATCCCGGTCCAGTCGCCGATAACGGCGAACATCTTGAACAGAGGAATGAACAGCAGGCTGTCGGGAATGAGGTAGGTCAGGAAAACCCCGGTCGCGAGCGTCGCCGAGCCCCAGAATCGCATCCGCGCCAGCGCGAACGCGGCCGGCACGCTGATCAGCATGGTGATCGTCACCACGAAGATCGAGACCATCGCGGAGTTCAGGAAGAATCTCAGGTACTGGTTCGATGTCAGCAGTTCGACGTAGTTGGACAGCGTCGGATGAAACACCCACCAGGGATTGGTCGCCGCCGAAATCTCCGCGCTGCTCTTGAGCGAGGTGATCAGCATGTAAAGCGGCGGCACCAGCGAGAAGATCGCGAACAAGGTGAGAAAGAAGTACGACCACCTCAGCGCCCAGGTGCGGTCGCGGCTCATGCTGCCATATTTGACGTTACGGGTCGGCGCGGCCTTGTCGATTACGATTGTGCTGGTCATCAGGCTTCGTTCCCGCGTTTGTTGACATCGCGCAGGATGAAGATCGCCGCGACCGCGAGGATCGGCACCATGAACAGCGAGACGCTGGCGCCGAGCGGAATGTCGCTGCCCTCGATGCCTACCCGGAAGGCCCAGGTGGCGAAGATGTGAGTGTAGTCGAGAGGTCCGCCGGCGGTCAGGATCCGCACGATGTCGAAATTCGCAAACGTGACGATGAGAGAGAACAGCGTCGTGATCGCGATGATATTGCGCATCATCGGCAGCGTGACGTACCAGATGCGCTGCCACCAGTTCGCGCCGTCGATGGCGGCGGCCTCATAGAGCTGGTCGGGCACCGATTTCAGCGACGCCAGATACATGATCATGAAGAACGGCGCGCCGTACCAGATGTTGACCAGGATGACCGTGAAGCGCGCCCAGTTGGCGTCGCCGGTCCACGGGATCGGTCCGATCCCAAAGAACGACAGGGTGTAGTTGAAGGCGCTGTAGGAGGGGTCGAACAGCCACAACCACGCCAGCGTGCTCATCGCCGGAGGAATCACCCACGGCACCAGCAGCATGCCGCGCCACTTGCGCTGACCCTTGGCCGGAATATTGTGAACGAAATGCGCGACGATGAAGCCGATCAGCGCCTTGAACACGACAGCCGAGATCGCAAAGATGCACGACTGTTTGACGACCAGCCAGAAAGTATCGCGCGTGAACAGGAATTGAAAATTGCCGAGGCCGACGAAGCGCTGCATCGATTTGTTCAGCGTCGCCAGATACAGGGAGTAGAATGCGGGATAGAGAACCAGAACGCTGATCAGAACGATCAGCGGCAGCGTCATGAGAAACGCCGCGGTCGACTTCCTCTTGAGCGCGGTCCGCAGGCTTGAGCGTTTGCGCGCGCCTCCAGCACGGGCAACGCTGTTCGGCTGAATTGCGACGTCAACCATGGTGCATCTTCCTCGCGAGTTTCATCTCAGGCCGGAAGCCGACAACGCGCCGGCCCCCGATCGTGAAGAATGGATGGATGCGCACCGCAGCGGGCGGCGATCGGGCGGCCCGCTGCGGTGAAATCCTCGGCCTCAACTGCGCATGAAGCCTTCGCACTCGCCTTCCGCCCAGGCCAGCGTCTTCTCCATCGACTCGCCCTGATAGTATTTCAGGCACATCTTGGTGAGGGTCGCCTGCGCATAGATCTGCTGGGCGATCTTCGGCGGCGCCGGAGAGGCGGCGATCGACAATTTCTGGTGGTTGTAGGGATTTGGGTAGTGGAAGAGCGTCCCCTTCGGCGGACCTTCCTCCTGCCAAACCTTGAGGGTCGTCAGCTTCTCGAATGCCGGCAAATCATACCCGCCGCTGGCTTCCACCATCTTCTCGACCGACGCCGGTTGCGACAGATGAACCAGCAGGCTCTTCGCTGCTTCCTTGTTCTTGGAGAAATTCCAGGTGGTCCAGAAGTAGGGCAGGAACGGAGCAAACCGGCCCTTCGGTCCGGCCGGGAAACCGTGGGTCCAGCATTGTTCCGCGATTTGCGGCGCGTCACGCTTGGCAACCGCCCAGGCGCTCGGCGGGTTCATGATCATGGCACCCTTGCCGGAGACCAGCCATTTGTTGTTGGAGGCGTCATCCCAGGCGCCCACATCGGGCGGCAGGAAGGCGATCAGCTTCTTGTAGAATTCGAGCGCCTGCCGCACCTCGTCGGTCTTGACCGTCAGGTTGCCCTTGGCGTCGACGAGCTTGGCACCGAACAACTCGAAGATCGCACCGGCGGTATCGACGGAATCGCTGGTATTGCCGAGGCCGATTCCGAAGGGAAAGCCGCCTTTGTGGCAGGCTTCCGCTGCCTTGAGGAATGTATCCAGCGTCCAATTGTCCGCTTTGGGCTCTGAGCCTGCCGGATACATCGCCTGAACATCGATGTTCGCGTACTTCTTCATCAGGTCGATGCGGGAGCAGGGGCCCTTGATCTGGCTGCCGACGCAGGCGGGAACGCCGAGCCACTTGCCGTCGAGTTGACCCAGATACTGCACCGTGCCGTTCACCGTGCCGTTCTGCTTGATCAGCGGCTCCATGATGTCGTTGACGGGCTCGAGATATTCCGAATTCGCGTGGGGCCACCAGGTCGGCATCGAGAGGATGTCGTGGCCCGATTTCGCCTGGGCTTCGGCGGCGATGGTCAACAGGTTCTTGTTGCCCTGGCTCGTGATGTAGTCGATGGAGACCTCGACCTTCTCCTTGGCGGCCCACTCATTGACGAGGTCGGTGGAGGCCTTGTTGGCGCCGGGCACCCAGTGGTCCCAGAAGCCCATCGTCAGTTTGCCGGCCGCATACGCGCCGCGAACATAGGGCGCGGTGATCATCGCGGCGGACGTTAGTGCGGTAGCGGCTACGAATTGTCGTCGAGACAGCTTTCTCCGTGACATGGCGTTCCCTCTCTGCTGAGCAAAATGTTTTGGTTTTTCCTCCGTCTTGCGACACGCGGTGCTGATGCTGCGTGATGGCGCGGAAGTTATGTGTTGCGAGATCAGAGCAGAATTGCCGGCATCTGTCGAGAAATCAGCGGCCTCGAACTCTAGAACTAACGTTGTGTTCGCGCCGATCGCGGCGGCGGTTCCGCGATCATCCAATCCGTCCGTGCCTGAATATTGCGGCGCACACATTGACATCGGTAACGCGCGCAGGCCGTGCGCAACACGGTCGCAACTCTGTTTAACCTCTCGTGTAACTGGCTCGTGCGGCAACACTTTCCCCATCAGCGCGGAGACCGGCGGAGGTGGACTCGCGCGGTGCGAAAACGATAGTGTCGGGATCCGATGGCAGGATTCTCACTCCCCTTTTTCCGAGGGCTCCGCGAGGAGACCGGATTGACCATGGAGACCAATAAATGATCAGCCCGACATCGACAGCGCGAGGGCGCTCGATTTGGCGCCTCGCGTTCGGGGCCGTTGTCGTTATGCTTCTCGGCGCGCCGTCGGCAGTAGATGCGCAGGTAGTTCAAGGCGTTCAGCAGGGGGCGCAGGCCGGCAACAAGGCTGCCGGGCCGGTGGGCGGTGTGCTCGGCGGCGCGATCGGTGGCGTGGTCGGTGTCTTCACCGGTGTGCTCGGTGTCGGCAAAAACGAGCCGGCCGCCCCTGCGGCAAATAGCCCGGGTGGCGCCAAGCAGGGCGTCGCCTCGAAGACGGCGAAGGCCGGCAAGGGCGCCAAGTCAGCCAAGCAGGCGCCTGTGCTGACCCAACAGCAGGGCGAGCCGCAGCTGACCGCCGAGCAGATCGTCTCCAACAGCGATGCCAATATCGACCGGATCAAGGCCGAACTTAATCTCACCGCTGAGCAGGAGAAGAACTGGGCCGGGTTCAGCAGCGCGATGCATTACCTCGGCCACAATGGCGCCGACCGTCTCAACCTGCGAATTGCGCGCGCCAAGCGCGACCCGCCCGACGACATCATCGAGCAGATGCGTAACGAAGCGCAGTTCCTCAATGACCGCGCAGTGGACCAGCGCAGCGTCGCCGACGCGGCCGAGCCGCTCTTTGCCAGCCTCAACGACAAGCAAAAGCAGACCTTTATCGAGGAAATGGTCCGCCTGAGTCACGAGCGCGGGCTCGACTAGAGCCTCGGTTCTGATTTAGCGGTCGCAGCAGCGGCGGCGGATAGCCGGATACAAGCACCCTGGGGTAGGTGGAAGGCGCAGCACCCGACTATCCTGCCGCAGCGGCGCGGCTCCTCTATTCCTCACGCAAAATTGAGGAAACGCTGGCCGCTTCGTGCCCGAGTGATGGCGGGCTGATGGCCTCTTCGGGAATTGGAGGGGTTGCACGTAAAATCCGTGATTATCCTCGCCCACTGTGTGCTTTGGAGCACAATGCGGACGCAGGTGCGCCGCCGACGGTCGCTGCAGCCTACCAGACGAGAACAGCCCGGGGTCGTTGAACGTCCGCGCGTCGAAATCAAACGTGTTCGGCCGGCGGTGCACCGGCCGAACGGACGCATTACAGCGGAATGCGGACTTTAAGCCCTGGGAAAATTCAGCTCCACGCCGACGCCGTCCGGATCATAGAGAAAGAACTGGGTGTCGCCGGTGCGCGGCACGATGCTCTCGCGGAATGTCACGCCCCTCGATTGCAGGCGCTTGCGCACGCCTTCGACATCGGTCGCGGCAAAAGCAATGTGGTCGAGGCGGCCGGTGTCTTCATATTTCTTCTCGGTGCCGCGCACCACGATGCCGTCGCGCGGCTTGCGCGTGCCCATCAGGTGCACCGTGGCGACGCCGCTGGAATAGAGCCAGTAGCCCGGGAAATCGAGCGGCGGCCGTTCGCCGTTCTCCAGCCCCAGCACATCGCAATAGAAATCCTTGGTCTTCTCCAGATCGGAGGGCTCGATGGTAAAATGTTGCAGGACGCCAAGCGGCATGGGTCTTCTCCTTAGACGAAGGTGAGGTCGGCATCGGCGCCCATCATCCAGGCGCCGACGGTTTCGAAATGCCTGAGCTGACCCTGCAGCTGCTGGGTCACGGTGTGGATATCGCGGAAGCGGCGTTCCAGCGGGTGGTTCTCGAAAATCGCTGTGGCGCCCGCCGCATTGTAGGCGAAGTCGACCGCCTCGCGCGCCTTGTGAATGGCGTGGGTCGCAGCAAGGCGCATCGTGATGCGCTGCTCGACCGTGATGACGGCCCCGGCGCAGAGGTGCTTCCAGATGTCGGCCATCGACTGCAGCACGTAACAGCGCGCGGCCCGGAGATTGACCTCGGACTGGGCCAAATTGCACTGCACCACGGCATTTTCGCGCAGCGCATTCTTCGCACCCCGCGGCACTTTGCGGGTGATCTCAAGAAAATTGTCGATTGCGCCGCGGGCAATTCCGCAGGCGACGCCAGCGAAGCCGACCTGATAACAGGTGCCGTTGCCCATCCGATAGAGCGGACCGTTCTCGTGGCACTCCCTGTCGAATTCGCGGGTAATCGAATGGTCGGATCGAACGAAGAAATCCTCGAGCGCGAATTGATCGCTGGCAGTACCGCGCAGCCCGACCGTGTTCCAGATGTCGGTCCAGGTCACATCCTCGCTACGCACCAGCATGGTGCGTTCCTGCTGGATCCCGTCAGCCTCCAGTTTCGGCGAACCGTCGGCCTGGTAGATCGGACAATGGGCGCCGAGCCAGGTCGCATGGCGGCCGCCCGAGGCGAAGGACCACACGCCCGTGACCTTGTAGCCGCCTTCGCACTCGACCGCCTTGACCCTTGGCCCAGGACCCCAGGCCAGAACCGCGCGCGGGTCGCTGCCGAAGATCGCCTGTGCCACCGGCAAATCGAGATAGGCCGCCGACATGGCGCAGCCGCCGGCCTGGCTGAGACACCATGCTGTCGATGCATCCGCGCGCGCGATGGTCTCGATGACGTGAAAGAAGGTGAGGGGATCGGTCTCGATCCCCTTCGACGAACGCGGCAACAGGAGGCGGAACAGGCCCGCCTCGTGCAGTTGGTCGAGCAGCGCCGGCGGCAGCCGGCGCGTGCTTTCGATCTCGTTCGAAGCGGCGGCCACCGCGCCGCGCACCGCCTCGGCGCGCGCGATGACGGCCTGGTCGCCGGCAAGATCGGCGGAAGTCGCGATCAACTTGTCCAAGGTCACGCCTGTCGCATCGAGGCTGTGGCCGAGGACAGGTCAGCCGTCAAGGCCAACTCCCTGTCGATCTGTTCGATCGACTTGCCCCGGGTTTCGATGCCGAGGAAATAGTACACCGCCCCGGCCATCAGGAACCAGCAGCCAAGATAAACAAACGCAGTTGGAATCTGGGGTAACGGCACGTCGGGCTTGAGATAATTGCCGGAACCCACGATCAGGGCGAGGCCGACCGGCCCGATGATCTTGCCGATGCCGCCGAAGCCATACGCCGAGCCCATGCCCGACGTTCGCAGGTGCGAGGGCCAGACCTCGGCGGCATAAGGCCCGACGATCGCAAAGCCGCCATCGGCGAAGAAGAACGTCAAGGCCAGCAGCAGCCAGAACGCCGACACGCCCATGATCGAGGCGTCGTAATTATAACCCGCCACGATGGTCATGACCCCGGCGCCGAAGCCGAGCAGACCGCCCGCCTTGCGCCGTCCCATCATTTCCGAGAAGAACGAGAACGACAGCCGTCCGACAAAGCCGAACACCGAGAGCAGGATCATCATCTTGGAGGCTTCCTGCGGTGTCACCTTCAACAGCAGCACAAACAGCGATGGCGCCCACAGCGTGAGGCCGTAAACCCCGGTCTGCGCGCCGGCATTGCCGAGCCAGGAGACGACCAGGCTGCGCGGATACTTGAAGAGGTCAAGCCAGTTGCTCTTGATGATCGGACCGGCGTCGGCGGCCGTCGGCAGCGGCAGCGTGGACGGTTCCATCTGCAGCGCCCAGGCGAGCGATTTGCGGGCTTCCTCGTAACGGCCCTGGCGGCAGAGCCAGCGCGGCGACTCCGGCACCCAGAGACGAACCAGGAGGACGAGCAGGGCCGGCAGCACGCCGATGGCGAACAACAGCCGCCAATCGCCGCTACCCAGCAGCGCGCCCATGACGGCGCCGAGGCCGACGCCGAGCGGGATCACGCATGTCACGAGGCCGCCAACCCAGCCGCGCTTGGACGAAGGCATGAACTCCTGCACCAGCGGCAGGTCGACGCAATAGAGCCCGCCGACGCCGAGACCGACGAAGAAACGCATCACGGAAAGATAGATCCAGCCATTGTCCGGCGTGAAATACAGAAGGCCGGTGGCAATGGAGAAATTGAGCACGGTGCCGATGAAGACCTTGCGGCGACCGATCCGGTCGGCAAACCAGCCCCAGGCATAAGCGCCCATGATGGCGCCGATGCCGGAACTCATCAGTACGGTAGCCGATTGGCCGAAGGTAAGTTTCCACGGCCCGATCAGGAACGCGAGCACGAAGCCGATCAGGAAATAGTCGAAGAATTCAAGCGCGTCACCGATGATGGCTGCGGCGAGGATTTTGATCTGGTTGCCAGACAGACTCGTGCGTCGATCGAGTATCTCGAACATGGCGTTTTCCCCTTGGCGCATGTTCGTTGTTTCCGCAGCGTGCGTCGCGCCTACACATCGCCGGTGTCAGGATGCTACGCCGTCGAGGTGGCGAACGGAAGAGTGTGAATCCCAAATCGCGACGAGCCGCCTGAAGCCGTCCACCGCAGATTGTGCGGAATCATGGTCGCGCTGAATTGGTGTGGCCCGACGCGGCCCGCCACCGAAATGGTGCAGAGCGGAAGACAGATTCTAATTTGTTTAGGGATTTGCGCTAGAGTTGCCACCTGCGCGGCGCCAGCAAGGCCGAAGTCCATGGAAGAAAGACGAAAACACCCACGCACCGAGATCAACGAACCCGCATACGTATCAGCGGGCGGTTCCGTCATCAGTTGCGTGATCCGCAATATCTCGGTGGAAGGGGCGGCAATCGACGTTCCGAACCCGGCCTTTGTTCCGCAGCGCTTCCGCCTGGTGATGGCAAAGGACTCTTCGGTCCGCGAATGCAGCATTGCGTGGATTCAAAAGAACCGCATTGGCGTCAGCTTCGTTGCACTGCCGCAAGGGCAGCGACATCCCGCGACGGATGACGAGATCATGGTTGAACCAGCGATCTGATTTCTGACTTGGAAAGATCCCAAACAGCAATGGCGGGCCGCAAGAGCCCGCCACGCAAAATCAGGAGAGTGCGGGTCGGTCAGACCCAGCCGGCACTCAGATCCACGCCGGACGCCATCAGGCAGAGCGACACCACGAGCCCAACGCAGCTGAACAGCACCACCGATTTGGCTGAACGGTCGTCGGCGCGAACTGCGCCAATGGAGTGCATCGAAACAACAGAAATCATGCTCATGGAAACCTCCCGTTTGTTGGCCCTGAAATGCATCGGGCCCGCGAGGTTCTAGCGGCAAAAACTTTATGGCCGATTGAGACGCATCGTTAATTGAATCGCAATATCGGCGTGGCCAGTCGCCCGCACCGGAATACCCCTCGGCAGAAACGTCAGCCCCTTGAGGCACCAACCACAGTGTGGATGACCGAGGCCGTCATGGCAGCCCGATCGGAGGCGAGTTGCTCCTCGAGCCGTTCCATGGCCCGCTCCTCGATCAGCACGTAGATAAGTTCCAGCCGCTTCTTCTCGTCGACGGCTTCGGCAAGCAATTGCCGATAGCGGTGATAGTCGAATACCGCATCCTGCTTACGCATCTCACGCCCCCGCGCGCAACGCCACGACGCGGACTGTTTCGCAACCCGCCGTCGCGGGCAACAGAGCCGCGTGAGCCGTGCACAGGAAAGTTGGATAGCGATCGCCGTTGGAGGACGAGAGGCAGGACGCCGACGCGCTATCGCGCTTGACCGCTCACCGATGGATCCGTCTTGGGTCGATCAGTCTTGGGTCGATCAGTCTTGGGTCGATCGGTCTTCGACTGATCCGTCTTGGGCTGACCGGTCTTCGGCCGCGCGGCTTCCTGGGCGCGGGCGGCCATCCAGGCATCATATTCCGGCGTGCCGCGCCGCGGCGGCACTCCTTCAGGCTCGCCCCCCATCCAGTGCGGCATGTCCGCGATATGCTCGCCCGGCGTTCTGCCGGCGCAGGACGACAGCAAAACGCAGGCGAGACAGAACAGGGCCGATTTGATTCGCGGGGATGAGCGATTCATCAGGGCGTGATGCCCCGGCATTGTGGCAATCACGATACGCAATCGTGGCAGGGATGGGATAACCGGGTCCCGCGAAGCGGCTCGGATGGGTTGATTTAGAGGCTGCTTTGAGCTGGAGGTCCTGCTTCACCAACCCTCTAACATCCGCGCTCCTCGTTCCACTCCACGCCTTAAGGCCATTACATTGCTGCCGCGGCGATCCTGCGGCGCACCTAGACCGCAGCGCCAGCGTCACGAAAGCCGACGCGCTTTTGCACTTCCGCTTCACTCAAGCTCTTGAAAGCAACCCAAGAGACTTAAAACCACATCGACAGTTTGAGTTCTGTCGCAATATCGGCCGACGGCGGATACCAACCCGCGCGATAGGGTAGAAATCGCTGGACTGGCGGAAGGGGTGGGATTCGAACCCACGGTGCCCTTGCAGGCACGCCGGTTTTCAAGACCGGTGCCTTAAACCACTCGGCCACCCTTCCTCACGCGCCCCTCATGAGGGAACGCGGCGCGGATTGCAAGGCGGCTTGCCGTCGAAATCTCCGTAAATCGACGGACCTCAATCTCAACCATTGATTTACTACGCCAGCCCTCTCCCCATTTCCGCCGCGTTCGCGATGCGATATCGTCATGACTTGATGCGGAGGTGGGCCGCATCGACGTGTGAACGGTTGCCCGAAAGCGGCACCTGCGCGCTGGAATGGTAATTGGGGCAGATGGGGATTCGACGGCCAGATCGGATATACCTGATGGCACGAGGCGCCGTCGCCGCGGCGGCATGCCTGGTTCTTGCCAACTGCGCGTCATCGGGCAAATTCGCCGGCCGCATCGATCCCAAATACGGCGTTTCCTCGAGTTCCCGCGTCGTCGAACTTGGCGAACCCGTGCCAAAGGGCGGTGGCACCTATCGTGTCGGCAAGCCTTATACCGTGGCGGGCCGGATCTACGTGCCGGAGGAAGACGTCAATTATCGCGAGGAGGGGCTCGCCTCCTGGTATGGCAATGATTTCCACGGCCGCCTGACGGCCAATGGCGAAATTTTCGACATGGATTCGCTGACCGCCGCGCATCCGACCCTGCCGATGCCCTGCTACGCGCGGGTGACCAATCTCTCCAACGGCAAATCGCTGATCGTGCGGGTCAATGACCGCGGGCCCTACCACGGCAACCGGCTCATCGACGTCTCCAACAAGGCCGCCGAACTGCTTGAATTCAAAGGCAATGGCGTGGCGCGCGTCCGGGTCGAATATGTCGCCCGGGCTCCGCTGGAGGGTTCCGACGACCGCCAGCTGATGGCGACCTTGCGCACCGGCGTGCCGGCACCGTCGCCCTCGCTGGTCCGGGTGGCTTCCGCCCATCCGTTCGTTCCGGAGGTCGCCTCGCATGGCCGTCCGATCCGCGGCGAGGTTCCGATGCCGCAAGACCGGCCCTATAGCCTCGGCAACACCTCGGCCGACATGGCCTCGATCACCGCGACGTCGGAAATATCGGCTTCGGCTCGTCCGCGTTCGGCTGGCCGGGTCCTCGAAAATCCACGCGCCGTCACTTACGAAAATGACGGCGGCTATGCCGCTTCGGTAAGTCCCGTATCGGCCTATGCGCCGGTCGACCCGCGCGGTCCCCGCGAATTGCTGGCCGGCCGCGGTCTTTACTGAGTCTGCTTCAGAAAACCGATCAAGGCCGTGTTGACTTCGGCGGCGCGCTCCTGCTGGACCCAGTGGCCGGCGCCCTCGATGATCAGCTTCTGCTTCAGGTTCGGCAGCACGCGCTCCAGCTCGGTGACGCGCTTGGCGCCGATCAGGCCGGTGATGACGGAATCCTTCGATCCCGCGATGAACAGCGACGGCTGGTGGATCTGCGCGCCCTGCCACGGCGCGGTCAGGTCCCAGTTGCGGTCGAGGTTGCGGTACCAGTTCAGGCCGCCACGGAAGCCGGAGCCCTGGTAGGCCTCGGTGAAATAAGCGAGGTCGGCTTCACTCAGCCAGTCCGGCAACGGCCGGTCGCGCCGCGCATCGCCCAGAAATCCCTTGTCGTCCTGGACGAAGAGCGAGGCTGAAGGGTCGGAAAACCCGCGCCCGAGCAAGGTCCGCATCGTCAGGCCGATGTCGTTTTCGAATTCGGCTTCGGCGACCCCGGGCGTCTGGAAATATTGCCAGTAGAAATTGGTGATCCCGTTTTCGCGCAGGCTGTCGAGCGGGCGGGCGCGGCCGCGGAACGGCGGCGGAACGCTCAAACCGGCGACGGCCGTGAAAACATCGGGCCGAAACAGCGCCGCATGCCAGGCGACCGGCGCACCCCAGTCATGGCCGATGATGACCGCCCGTTGCCCGCCTAGCGCCGCGACCAGCGCCACCATATCGCCGACGGTATCGAAGATGCTGTACGCGTTGATATCGGCCGGCGCACTGGTCCGGCCGAAGCCCCGCATATCCGGCGCCACCACATGAAAACCGGCCGCCGCGATTTCAGGGATTTGATGCCGCCAGGAATAGGACAGTTCCGGCCAGCCGTGACAAAGCACGACCAGCGGGCCTTCGCCCTGTTCGAGCATGAAGACGTCGATCCCGTTGGCGGAGATGGTTCGGGAAGATGGCATCGCTATTTCCGCCTTGTTTGCAAGATCTTGTTTGGGGGATCGGCCGCGGGTCACGATAGGATCGTTTGACGAACGCCGCAATCGAATCGGACATCGGACAGAACCCGTGTTGTTTGCGGTACTTCCAACTGTTAGAACGCCGGCTTCAAGGCACCGCCGATGGCACTCGAAATATCAAGCTTCCGAAAGCCTCAACCCGGGCCTGCACGCTTCTGGCGCGGCCTGATCGCGACCATGGTCGCGGCCACCGTCGGGTGGGGCGGACTGGTCCACGCCGCCAACCAGAGCGTGCAGGGGGCCAAGAAAGAGGAGGGCGGTTTCGACGGCGACGCGCCGACCGCGATCCTGATCGAGGCCGGCAGCGGCAGCGTGCTGTTCGAGAAGAACGCCGACGAATTGCGGGCGCCGTCCAGCATGATGAAGCTGATGACGGTCGAAACCGTGTTTCACGCCATCAAGCAGGGCGACATCAAACTCACCGACGAATATCACGTCAGCGAAAATGCCTGGCGCAAGGGTGGCGCGCCCTCGGGCACATCGACCATGTTCGCGGCCATCCACAGCAAGATCGCCGTCGACGACCTCCTGCATGGCGCCATCATTCCGAGCGGCAACGATGCCTGCATCGTGCTGGCGGAGGGCATGGCCGGGAACGAGCGCGCCTTTGCCGACATGCTGATCAAGCGGGCCCGCGAACTCGGCATGCCGCGGTCGACCTTCGCCAATTCCAACGGTCTGCCCGATCCCGGCAACAAGATGACGGTGCGCGAGCTTTCGATGCTGGCGCGCTACATCATCCAGACCTATCCTGAATACTACAAGCTGTTCGGCGAGAGGGAATTCACCTGGAACAAGATCCGGCAGCAGAACCGCAATCCGCTGTTGAATTCGCTCGAGGGCGCCGACGGGCTCAAGACGGGTTATACTAAGGAGGGCGGCTACGGCATGGTCGGCTCGGCGGTGCAGAATGGAATACGGCTGATCGTCGTCGTCAACGGCCTGGAGGATCCCGAGGACCGGGCGAGCGAAGCCAAGAAGATGCTGGAATGGGGATTCCGCAATTTCGAATTCCGGCCGCTATTCGCAGCACAGCAGCCGATCGGCTATGCCAAGGTGTTCGGGGGCGACAGCCGATCGGTCAAGCTGGTCAGCCCCAAGCCGGTCGAGGTGATGGTTCAGAAAAACGGCACCGACAAGCTGATCGCGCGCGTCGTCTATAGCGGGCCGGTCCGCGCGCCGATCGCGGCCGGCCAGCAGATCGGCGTGGTCAAGGTGTGGCGCGGCGCCAATATCGCCATGGAGGCGCCGGTCTATGCGGCGGATTCCGTCGGTGTGGGATCGACGATGCGGCGGGCGATCGACGGTGCGAGCGAACTTGTGATCGGAATGTTCCGCCTTGGCGTCGAGAAACTCTAGAAATGGCTGAGGCTGCAGTCAAAAGAGCGCCGGGACGCGGACGATTCATCACCTTCGAAGGCGGTGAGGGGTCCGGCAAATCCACACAGATCAAGACGCTGGCAGAACGCCTGAACGCCGCCAAGGTCCGCGCCATCGTCACCCGCGAGCCCGGCGGATCGCCGGGCGCCGAAATCATCCGGCACCTCGTATTGTCGGGCATGGGCAAGCTATTGGGCCCCGACGCCGAGACGCTATTGTTCGCGGCCGCGCGCGACGACCATGTTCGCGCGGTGATCGAGCCCGCGCTCAGCCAGGGAATATGGGTGCTGTGCGACCGGTTTTCGGATTCGACGCGCGCCTATCAGGGCAGCCTTGGCAAGGTCTCGCCGGCCGTGCTCAACGCGATGGAACGGGTCACCATCGGCGACCTCAAGCCGGATATGACGATCATTCTCGATGTTCCCGTCGAAGTCGGGATGAAGCGCGCGGCCGCCCGGCGCGGCAGCGGTGCGCCCGACCGGTTCGAAGCGGAAGACGTCAGGTTTCACCAGGGATTGCGCGAGGCGTACTGGAAAATTGCGGCCAGCGAACCGAATCGCTGCGTATTGATCGACGCCACCGCCGAGCCCGGGGCTGTCGCCGCCAACATATGGGCCGCCTTGCGCGAGCGCTTCTTTGCCGCCAGCGCCGACAATCTGGCCAGTTCAGCATGAGCGCGCGCCAGGTCGAAAACCAGATATCGGCGGTTCATCCGCGCGAGACGGCTTCGCTCTTCGGACATCGCGACGCCGAGCTCGCTCTATTGAATGCCTACCGCAGCGGCCGCATTCCGCATGCCTGGCTGATCGGGGGAGCGGCAGGGATCGGCAAGGCGACGCTGGCCTATCGGATGGCTCGGTTCGTGCTTGCGCACCGCGATCCGCTCGCCACCGATGTGCAAGGCGCCGACACGTTGTGGGTCGATCCGGCCGATTCCGTTGCGCGCCAGGTCGCGGCCGGCGCCCATGGCGGCCTCCTGACGCTGGAACGGAGCCTCAACGACAAGGGCGTGATGCGGACCGTGATCACGGTCGACGAGACCCGCGAGACAATTTCGTTCTTCGGTTCGACCGCGGCGGTCGAGGGCTGGCGGGTCTGCATCGTCGATACCGTCGACGAACTCAATCCGAACGCCGCCAACGCACTGCTCAAGGTGCTCGAGGAGCCGCCGCAGCAATCGCTGTTTCTTCTTGTCAGTCACGCGCCGGCGCGGGTGCTGCCGACGATCCTGTCGCGCTGCCGCAAACTGTTGTTGAGGCCGCTCTCGACCGTAGACGTCATCCACGCCGCGGCCAAGGCCACCGGCATCGCGGCCGACGATCCCGCGCTGGCCGAGGCTGCGGAAGCGTCCGAAGGGAGCGTGTCACGCGCGCTGACGCTGCTCGGCGGCGACGCCCTGAAACTGCAGCAGCGGACCGCGGCGCTGCTTTCGACCCTGCCGCGGGTCGATCCGCGCGAACTGCACGCGCTTGGCGACGCGCTCGGCGGCAGCGACCGGCTGGCCCTCGCAGCCTTCATCGATAGCGTGGATCGCTGGGTCAGCAGCCGCCTGCATGCCGACGAGGCCAATGCCAATGCGAACCTGCCCCGCCTTGCACGGCTGGCGGAGGTGTGGGAAAAGATCAACCGCGCCGCGCGCGACACCGCGGATTACAATCTCGAGCGAAAACCGCTGGTTTTCTCGGTGTTCGGGCTGCTCGCGGAAGCGACGCGCTAGACGCCCCGCTGGCGGTCATTCCCAACAATCTGGTTTGAGCAATAAAAGGAATTTGGTGTGGCCAAGGCCAAGAAGAAAGTTGCCAAGAAGAAGGGCCGCAAACAAGCCGGCAAATCCAGGCGCGGCGCCAGGGCATCGGCCCCGAAAAAGCGTGCGAATAAGGCCGCGCGCGCGCCGAGGAAGACTGGGAAAGCCGGGAAGGCTGCGAAGAAGAAATCCACCGCGAAGAAGTTGACGGCGAAGAAAGCGGCAAAGAAATCGTCGAAAAAATCCGCGAAGAAAGCAACATCGACTAAGCGCCGCCAGGTCCCGGCGAAGGCTGGCATTCCGGTCCTAGCGCCGTCGGTTGGCAAGAGCGTGAAAACCGCTGGTAAGGCAGGTCCCGAGAAAAGCATCGCGAAAATCAAGCCTAGGACCGGTACCACCGCCAATGAGGCCGCGCATGTTGCAAGACCGTCGACGCCGGCGGCAAAAAACTCCTTCTACATCACGACCGCGATCTCGTATCCGAACGGGGCGCCGCATATTGGCCATGCCTATGAGGCGATCGCGACCGATGCGCTGGCGCGGTTTCAGCGGCTCGACGGCAAGGATGTATTCTTCCTGACGGGCACCGACGAACATGGTCTGAAGATGATCCAGACCGCGCAAAAGGAGAACATGACGCCCGCCGAGCTCGCGGCGCGCAATGCCGCCCAGTTCAGGGAGATGGATGAACGCCTCAACGTCTCGTTCGATCGCTTCATCCGGACCTCCGAGGAGCAGCACCATCGCTCGGTCCAGGAAATCTGGAAGCGCATGGAAGCGAACGGCGACATCTATCTCGACAGTTACGCCGGCTGGTATTCGGTGCGCGACGAGGCCTATTACGCCGAGGACGAAACCACCGTCGGCGAAGACGATGTGCGGCGCGGCCCGCAGGGCACGCCGGTCGACTGGGTCGAGGAGCGGAGCTATTTCTTCAAGCTTTCGGCGTATCAGGACAAGCTCCTGGCGCTCTATGAGAGCCAGCCGGATTTCATCGGTCCGGACTCGCGACGGAACGAAGTGGTCAGCTTCGTCAGGAGCGGCTTGAGGGACCTGTCGATTTCGCGCACGACCTTCGACTGGGGCGTGCGGGTGCCCGCCGATGCCGAGCATGTCATGTATGTCTGGGTCGACGCGCTCACCAACTACATCACCGGCGTCGGCTTTCCCGACGAGAGCGACCCGAACTGGCGCTACTGGCCGGCCGACGTCCACATCATCGGCAAGGACATCATCCGCTTTCACGCGGTGTACTGGCCGGCGTTCCTGATGTCGGCGGGCATTCCCGTCCAAAAGCGCGTCTACGCCCACGGTTTTCTGTTCAACAGGGGCGAGAAGATGTCGAAATCGGTCGGCAATGTCGTCGATCCCTTCAATCTCGCGGACCAGTACGGCGTCGACCAGATGCGCTACTTCTTCCTGCGCGAGGTGCCGTTCGGGCAGGACGGCAGCTATAATCACGAAGCCATCGTCGCGCGCATCAATGCCGACCTCGCCAATGATCTCGGCAACCTCGCGCAGCGTTCGCTGTCGATGATCGGCAAGCAATATGCCGGCGTGCTGCCGGAGCCGGACGAATTCAGCGACAACGACAGGATAATCCTGGCGCAGGCCGACGGCATGATCGCGCTGGCAAGGACTGCGATGGCGACCCAGCAGATTCACCAGGCACTCAATGCGATCTGGGCCGTGGTGGCGCAAGCCAACCGCTATTTCGCGGGCGAGGCGCCATGGGCGCTGGCAAAGACCGATCCGAAGCGACAGGCCACCGTGCTCTACGTGACCGCCGAAGTCGTCCGTCAGATCGCCATCATGACGCAATTCGCGATGCCGGCGGCGTCGGCAAAGATGCTCGACATTCTCGGTATTCCCGACGATATCGAATCGCGCAATTTTGCGGCGCTTGGCGGGCGGATCCTGCCGGGCACCGTGCTTCCTCCGCCGGCGCCGGTGTTCCCGCGTTACATCGAACCGGCGGCGTGAACGGGCCGAGCCGATGCTGGTCGACAGCCACTGCCATCTCGATTTTCCCGATTTCGCCGATGACCTCGACGGCATCGTGGGCCGCGCTGCCGCCGCCGGCATCGGGCGCATCGTCACGATCTCCACGCGGGTGAGGCGGCTCGGCGCATTGCTCGAGATCGCGGAGCGATATCCGGACGTCTATTGCTCGGTCGGCACCCATCCGCACCACGCCGACGAGGAGGACGGCATTCCCGCTAGCGAGCTGATCGAGCTGACGCGCCATCCCAAGGTCGTGGCGCTGGGCGAGGCGGGGCTCGACAATTTCTATGACAACGGCTCGCCCGAAGCCCAGGAGCGCGGCTTCCGCGCCCATATCGCGGCGGCCCGCACGACCGGCCTGCCGCTGGTCATTCATACCCGCGACGCCGACGAGGCTTGCGGGCGCATCCTTGAAGAGGAAATGGCCAAGGGATCGTTTCGCGCCGTGCTGCATTGCTACACCGGCGGGCGGGAACTGGCGATGAAAGCGATTTCGCTGGGGCTTTCGATTTCATTCACTGGCATCCTCACCTTCAAGAAATCGCAGGCCTTGCGCGATCTCGCCGCCGAACTGCCGGCCGACCGCATCATGGTGGAGACCGACGCGCCGTATCTGGCGCCGGGCAAGTTTCGCGGTAAGCGCAACGAGCCGGCTTATGTCGTCGAAGTCGCGAAAGTCCTGGCGGAGACGCGCGGCGTGTCGCTCGAGGAGATTTCGCGGCTGACCACGGAGAATTTCTTCCGCCTGTTCTCCAAGGTGCCGCCCGAGAAAGCGGCGGCATGACGCTCACGCTCACGATTCTGGGCTGCGGATCCTCGGCCGGCGTTCCCCGTCCCGCACTCGGCTGGGGCGCCTGCGATCCCAAAAATCCGAAGAACCGACGCCGCCGCTGCTCGCTGATGGCGGAGCGGACTTCCGACCGCGGCGTGACGCGGGTCGTGATCGACACCTCGCCCGATCTGCGCGAGCAACTGATCGATGCCGATGTCGACCACCTCGACGCGGTGTTCCTGACCCATGAGCACGCCGACCAGACCCATGGGATCGACGATCTCCGCTCCGTCGTGATGCACCAGCGCCGGCGCATCCCGGTCTATCTCAACAAGTCGACCGCCAAGGATATCATGCAGCGGTTTTCCTATTGCTTCGTGTCGTCGCCGGGCAGCGATTATCCGCCGATCCTCGACCATCATGCGATCGAGGCCGGCGAAACCCGCGCGATCGACGGGAAGGGCGGTTCGGTTTCGCTGTCGGCCTTCATCATGCAGCACGGCAATATTCCGGCGCTCGGCTACCGCATCGCGGATGCCGCCTACACGCCCGATGTCAGCGACATCCCGCCCGAAAGCTGGCCGCTTCTGGAAAACCTCGATCTCTGGATCATCGACGGTTTGCGTTACGCCGCCCATCCCAGCCATTTCAGCGTCAACGACGCGTTGTCCTGGATCGACCGCTTCAAGCCGCGCCGCGCCGTCATCACCAACATGCATTCCGACCTCGACTACGAGGTGCTGCGCCAGAGCCTGCCGCCTAATGTGATTCCGGCCCATGACGGGATGCGTCTGACCCTGGGCGCATAGCTATCCTTGCCCGGAACAGGCGACGGTGTGGACAAAGCCTTCTGCCAACTCTCGCCTAGCGCTCGTCCCGCATGTACGGGCTCTGCTCGGACACCAATCTCAGGTTGGGGTCGGCGGAGAGCGACGAGTTGCGCGTTACCCGCATTTCGGAAAGTCGCTCGACACCGGCGGTAATCTGATAATCCTCAAGGAAGAGCACGAACGTAGTGATGAAAAAACCGGCACACAGGATCAGAAATGTCCACCGCATGGGCCTTCTCCATGTGATTCCCGTCTCGATGTCTCTCTTGATGCATAAATGGGGCCAAAGTTGCGGCGGACGCCGCTAACGACGCCGGCCGGAACATGGACGCTATCCTGGATCCGCTGCCAGCCAGCGCCGCAAATCGCAGGCCTTCAAAATCTCCTCAGGCCGAAATCGCCTTGGCCGAATCCACCTGGTTGCGCAGGATGAATTTTTGAATCTTGCCGGTCGAGGTCTTGGGAATGGAACAGAACACCACGGCTTTCGGCGTCTTGAAACCCGACATCTGGTTGCGGCAGAAGGCGATGATCTCGGCTTCGGTCGCGCGCGCGCCTTCCTTCAACTCGACGAACGCGCAGGGCACCTCACCCCATTTGCTGTCCGGCTTTGCCACCACGGCGGCGAACAGCACGGCGGGATGCTTGTAGAGCACGTCCTCGACCTCGACGGACGAAATGTTCTCGCCGCCGGAGATGATGATGTCCTTGGAGCGGTCCTTGATGATGACATAGCCGTGCTGGTCGAGCACACCGAGGTCGCCGGTATGGAACCAGCCGCCCGCGAAGGCCTCTCGGGTGGCCTTCTCGTTCTTCAGGTAGCCTTTCATCACGATATTGCCGCGGAACATCACCTCGCCGATGGTCTCGCCGTCGCGCGGCACCTCCTGCATGGTTTCGGGCTCGATCACGGTGACAGCTTCCTCGAGCGGGTAGGGCACGCCCTGCCGGCGCTTCAGTCGCGCGCGCTGGTCGGCCGGTAGCTCGTCCCAACCCGGCTGCTCCGCGCAGACCGACGCCGGGCCATAGACTTCGGTCAGGCCGTAGACATGCGTGAGCTTGATCCCGATGCTCTCGGCGCCTTCGAGCACGGCGACCGGCGGCGCTGCGCCCGCGATCAAGCCGACCACGCGTTTGGCGGCTCCGCCCTTCGGCGCATCCGGCGCGTTGATCAGGGTGTTGTAGACGATCGGTGCGCCGGCCATGTGGCTGACACCATGCTTCGCGATCAGTTCAAAGATCTTGCTGGGATCGACCTTGCGCAGGCAGACATTGATGCCCGCCGAGGCCGCGACGGTCCAGGGAAAGCACCAGCCGTTGCAGTGGAACATCGGCAGCGTCCAGAGATAGACCGGATGCTGGCCGAGATTGGCGGCAAGGATGTTGCTGACCGCATTGAGGTAGGCGCCGCGATGATGGGTCACCACGCCCTTGGGATTGCCCGTGGTGCCCGAGGTGTAACTGAGCGCGATCGCGTCCCATTCGTCTTCGGGCAATCGTGCGACGAAACCGGGATCGCCCAGCGACAGCGCGTCCTCATATTCGATTTCGCCGATCCGCTTGCCGCCCGGGAAAGCCTCGTCATCGACGTCCATGACGAACGGTTTTGCACCCTGCATCAGCGCCAGCGCCTCAGAGATGACGCCGGTGAATTCGGGATCAACGAGGATAATCTTGGCGCCGCCGTGATCGAGCTGAAAGGCGATGGAAGGCGCGTCGAGCCGGATGTTGAGCGCGTTGAGCACCGCGCCCGCCATCGGCACCGCGAAATGCACCTCGTTCATCGCCGGGATGTTCGGCAGCATCGCCGCCACGGTGTCGCCGGTGCCGATGCCGCGGCTCGCCAGATACGACGCAAAACGCCGGCAGCGCGCATGGGTTTCCGACCACGTGAAACTGCGACCCTCGTAGACGGTGCTGACATGATCGGGGTAGACGGCTGCGCTGCGCGCCAGGAAACTCAGCGGCGTCAGCGGCACGTAGTTGGCGGGCGTCTTGTCCAATCCGATGTTGTATTGGTTCTGTTTCCCACTCATCGGCCACCTCCTATTCGATGACGCCTACAGGAATCCGATCGATATCCACGGAAAGATCGCCACCACGATCAGGCCTGCCAATAACGCCAGCAGGTAACCCCAGATCGGCCTGATGCCCTCGGCGGGATCGACCCGCCCGATGGCGCAGGCAGCATAATAACCTACTCCGAACGGCGGAGCGAACAATCCGATGCCCATCGCCAGGATAATGATCATGGCGTAATGGACCTCGTGCACGCCGACGGCCCGCGCGATCGGAAATAGCAGCGGGCCGAACAGCACGATCGCCGGAATGCCCTCAAGCACGCTGCCCAGGATCGTGAACGCCGCGATCGATACCGCGATGAAGGCAGCGGAACCTCCGGGCAGGCCGGTCATGGCGGCTGCCAGCGCACGCGAAAAGCCCGATTGGGTCAGGCCCCATGCCATGCCGGTGGCGGTGCCGATGATCAGCAGGATGGCGCCGGACAGGCAGGCGGTCTCGATCAGCATCGGCACGAGGCGCCGCCAGTCGAATTGGCGATAGACCAGAAGCCCGACGACCAGGCCATAGACGATGCCGATGGTCGACACTTCGGTCGCGGTAGCGACGCCTTCGACCACGGCGGCGCGGATCACGAAGGGCAGCGCCAACGCGGGCAGGGCGACGACGAAGGCGCGGACGATCTCGCCGCGCCGGGCGCGCTTGACGTGGCTCAAATCCTCGTCGCGGTAGCGCCACCATACCAGCGCCGACAGGGTAATCGCCAGCACCACGCCCGGCAACAGGCCACCGGTGAACAGCGCAGAGATCGACACGCCGGTCACCGAGCCGATCGTGATCAGCACAAGGCTCGGCGGAATGGTTTCGGTCTGCGCGCCGGTGGCGGCGAGCAGGGCGACGAGATCGCCGGGCCGGGCACCACGCGCCTTCATCTCCGGAAACAGCACCGGCGCCACCGCAGCCATGTCGGCGGCCTTGGAGCCCGAGATACCCGAGACCAGATACATCGCGCCGACCAGCACGTAATGCAGGCCACCGCGCACATGGCCGAGCAGGCTGGCCAGAAACGCCACCATGGCCCGCGCCATGCCGGTCATCTCGATCAAAAGGCCGAGGAACACGAACAGCGGCACCGACAGCAGGATCAGATGACTCATGCCCTCGTCCATGCGCCCGACCAGCACCATCAGCGGCGTCCGCGTCGTCAGCGCCAGATAGCCGAAGATCGCGAGCCCGAAACCGAAGGCGATCGGCACGCCAGCGAATACGCAGAAGCCGGCGACGCCGACGAAGAAGATGACCAGGTTGATATTGCCGAGCGGACGCAGCCAGGGCTGCGCCAGCCAGAAGACCGCGATCAGCAAGCCAACGGACAGTACGGCGCTCAGCACGACCTTGAGATCGCCGGCCCGAGCCAGCCGCAGCAGCGCAAACAGCGCCATCAGGCCAATGCCGACCGGCAGCGCCGCAGCCCGCCAGATATTGGAAATCTGCAGCGCCGGCGTGGTGATGAAGCTTTCCTCGTAGGCGTATTCGTAGGCCGGCCAGGCGATCAGGAGCAGAAAGGCCAGCGCGGCGCAGGTCGCGACCACGTCGAGATAGGCCCGCATCGCCGGGCCGGCGCTGGCGACAACGGCCGTCATGCGCATGTGCTCGGAGCGGCGGAACGCGACCGCCGCGCCCAGCATCGCGAGCCACAGGAACAGGATCGAGGCCAGTTCGTCCGACCAGATCAGCGGGCTGCGCAGGCCGTAGCGCGCGACCACGCCGGCGAACAGGATGACGATCTCGGCGACAACCAGTATCGCCGCCGGGATCTCAACCAGCTTCGCCAGCGTTGCTTCCAGCGACGCCGCGCGCGAACGGCGGCGAGGGGACATCGCCTCACCGGCCGCCACGTGGAGCCTTCGGCGCGAGCAGCCATGACGGTCCCTTGACGGAAAGCGTTACGACAGCTTGCCGACGGCTTTCTCCAGCAGCGCCCACGCCTGCTCGCCGTATTTGCCCTTCCATTCGGCATAGAACCCGGCCGAGCGGAGCTTCTCGCGGAATGGCGCGACATCGGGCTGGTTGAAGACCAGGCCCTTGCCGGCCAGTTCCTGCTGCAGACCGGCATTCAGCTTGGCGACGTCCTCGCGCTCCTTGACCGCGGCCGCGTTGATGTTCTTGGCGACGATCGTGCGCACATCCTCCGGCAGCTCCTCCCAGGCCCGGCGGTTGGCCAGGAACCAGAAGCCGTCCCACATGTGGTTGGTCAGCGAGCAGTATTTCTGCACTTCGTAGAGCTTCGCGGTCGAGATGATCGCCAGCGGATTTTCCTGGCCCTCGACGATCTTGGTCTGCAGCGCCGAGTAGACCTCGCTGAAATTGATCGAGGCGGGCGCCGCATCGAACGCCTTGAACATCGAGGTCCACAGCGGCGACACCGGCACGCGGATCTTGAAGCCCTTGAAATCGTCGGGGCCGTTGATCGGCTTGGTCGATGACGTGGTCTGGCGGAAGCCGTTGTCCCAGATCTTGTCCATGACGACGAGACCGGCCTTGCTGATCTCGCCGCGGACATAGGCGCCGAGATCGCCGTCCATCGCCTTCCAGACCGTGTCGTAATCCGGGAACGCGAAGCCGATGCCGTTGATCGAGGCGGCCGGCACCAGCGTCGCCAGGATCAGGCCCGACAGCGTGAAGAATTCGACGCCGCCGGAGCGGATCTGGCTCAGCATGTCGGTGTCGGAGCCGAGCTGGTTGTTCGGGAAAATCTGCAGATCGACGCGGCCTTGGTCTCGGCCTTGATCGCCGCCGCCATCTCCTTGGCGCGGACGTTCATCGGATGGGCGTCGGGAAGATTGTTGGCGTATTTGTAGGTGAATTCCGCCTTCTGCGCGCGCGCCACCAACGGTGCGCCGATGCCGCCCAGAACCGCCGAGGCGGCCGATGCCTTCAACAGCGCGCGTCGTGAAAAGCTCATCTCGATCTCCCTTGAGATTATTGTTCTTGCGGCGAGACCTTACGGACCTGACGCCGCCGGGTCATCTGCCATCTCGTGAGCGGGCTTTTGCAGCATCTCGCGGATGGCGGCAACAGCAGAACAATCTAGGAAAGGCTGATCCTGACCTCGCTCCGGAGCGATCCGGCCGACTACCCCCACCAGAGCCGCCGGGCTGGCCCAAATGGCAGATAATTGTATTTATTTTCAAATAGATGGCGGCATAATCTGGGGCAGCGCACGAAGATTCCAGAATACCCGCTGACAGGGCTGACGAGAGCCGTACGTCGCAAGCGCGGCCTACGGCGCGGCGCCATATGCTAGCATCCGCGACGGCTTACCGGGTGTGGCAAGCCCGCCGGCGGTGAATCATCGGTATTACAATGCGTAACCTCGCGTTTCTCCCGTCGCAACAGAAGTCGATCCTGGCGGATTTTGCCGACGCCTCGTTGATTCTGGGGCATGTGAAGCCGCGGCCCAGCAAGAAATAAGGCACAGCATGCTGAGGTTGAGGCTGAGGCTGCTCGTCCTGTCCCTCCCAGTCGTCATCGTGGCGAGCTGTATCGTCGTCTTGCTGACTATGTCTGATCGATTGGACGCTGATGCACGGACTTGGTTGTGGCTATTGCCGCTTATGATCTGTTCGGAAGCTGCTGTGTATGGCTTTGCAGCGTTGATTCAATCAGACGAGAAAAAAGAACGCTATAACAGAACGTTGGAGTGAATCCTTCCATTGGGTTTGCGAAGTGAAACGTCGCCATACTATATTCCATAATATACCTTATGCGAATCGTG
>CAWHRA010000043.1:0-102366 GCA_963831585.1 uncultured Alphaproteobacteria bacterium
CGGTCGAAACGCCCTCGGTCGAAACACCCTCGATCGAAACGCCCGCGGCGGAGGCCGCACCCGCCGAGGCGGTGGTTGAGCCCGCGCGATCGTCGGCGATGCTGCTGCCCGATATCGCCTTCGCGGACGAGCCGGCCGAGAGCGCGCCCGCCGCCGTCGAAGCCGCGCCGGAACTGGAAACGTCGGCTGCATCGGTCGAAGCCGCCGTGACGGAAGCGCTGGAAGAGCCCTCGGTCGCGGCCGCGGCGCTGGATACGCCGGAGCCCGCTCCGGCTGAAATTACGCCCGAACCCGCGGCCACCGAAGCAACGCCGGAGGCCGCGATCGCCAGCGAAGCCGCGCCGTCCGAGGCCGGTGCTGCAGATGTCGCGCCTGCCGCCGCGCCCGAAGCCGCCGCGCCTGAACTGGTCGAGGTCTGGCGGCCCGGCGGTCGCTCGGAAGAGCGCCGGCCGCGCCACGACCGCAACCGTCATCGCCATCACGATCGGCCCGCGGAAGGGCGCAGCCCGCCGCCGTGGCCGGCGAGCCGGGCGATGCCGCCAAGGGCGAACGCCATCGGCGCGGACGGCGCGACCGTCACAACGATTTCCGCAAGCTGCGCGCCGATGCGCCGGGCGCTGCGCGGCCGCGGCAGCCGATGGCGCGCCGGCGCGCCCCGCGCGAGGACAAGGCGCCGTCCGCCGCGCGAACGTTTCCAGGGCCGGACAAGGACCGCGACAACGACAAGGGCAGGGATCGCGACAAGGATCGGCGGCAAGTTCGGCGGCGGTCGCGACAAGGGCGGCCGCGACAAGGGCGGGCGCGATCGTGACAAGGGCCGCGACGGCGGTCCGTCGCACCGGCAATATGCCACCAGCGCCGCCCCGCGCGAGCGCGATCGTCCGGTCGATCCCAATTCGCCCTTTGCCAAACTGGCGGCGCTCAAGGAACAGCTCACCGCCAACCGCAAGGACTGACCAGAAGCGTTTTCAAGCGAAGTGGTGACCTCCTCGCGTCAAGAAAACGCGTCGAAACAACAAAGCGTTTTTCAACGGTGTTGCTTGGAGCGCCAGCGTCTCGATAAATGGTTGTGGCATGCGCGGGTGGTGAAGGCGCGCACCAGCGCTGCCGCGCTGGTCGAGGCCGGTCATGTCCGCATCAATGGCGTGCGCGAAAAGGCGCCGGGTCACGCCGTGAAGGCCGGCGACGTGCTGACCATCGGGCTCGATCGCGGCGTGCGCGTCCTCAAGGTGGTCGGATTTTCGGAGCGGCGGGGCGACGCCGCGTCGGCGCGCGTGCTGTACGAGGATTTGCAGGACGCTCAGGAATAACTAGCTGCAAATTACCAACGGCAACAAAGCAGCAAGACCGGACGAAAACGCCGCTCGGGAGGGCAGGGCTTCACTTGCGGCTGCGGGGTTCCTGCGCTAGGCAACCCACTCAAAATTGACCCGTTTCGGAGCCTTGGATGACTTACGTCGTCACTGAAGCCTGCATCAAGTGCAAATATACCGATTGCGTCGAGGTCTGCCCCGTGGACTGCTTCTACGAGGGCGACAACATGCTGGTCATCCATCCGGACGAATGCATCGATTGCGGCGTGTGCGAGCCCGAATGCCCCGCCGACGCCATCAAGCCGGACACCGAGCCGGGCCTGGAGAAGTGGCTCGAGGTGAATACCGAATACGCCAAGAGCTGGCCGAACATCACCCAGAAGAAGGAATCCCCGCCCGACGCCAAGGATTTCGAGGGCATGGAAGGCAAGTTCGAGAAATATTTTTCTCCGAAGCCCGGCACCGGCGACTGACCTAGATACCGGCCAGATTTGGCCAAAGTCTGGTTTCCGACTTAACCCTAATCCCGGTCTCGTCGCCAAAAACGCCGCCCAAACGCCCCAGACAGGGCGTAAATCATTGATTTTTGCGGAAAATGTGCTATATTGGGCACATTACAAGCCGAACCCGTCAGCCGCGTATATGGCCCCTATGGGTTCCCGTGAAAAACATCGAACAGGGGCGTGGCAGTTCCGCGCGCAGGCTGTGTCACAGAAAACGCGTAAAAAGAGTGCTTCCAAGGTATCCAAGAAAGCCGCTGCGGCCAGCCGTAGTGCAACCAAGAGCCGTGCCCGGACTTCTCTCAAGGATACCCGGACCGCCACCAAGGCCTCGGCTGCCAAGTCCTCAAAGAACAAAAGAAGCGCAATGCCAAACAAGACTGCAAAAACTGCCGCGAAAGCGACGGGTTCGAAGGCTGCTGCCTCGAAGGTCGCTGCCCAAGACTGCCGCCCCGAAATCCGCCGCCAAGCCTGCTGTCGGCAAGCCGGTCGCACACAAGCCCGTCGCCGCCAAGCCGGCGGCTGCTGCCGCCCCGCGCGTCGAGGAGCCGAAGAAGGTCCTGACCCAGCGTCAGGGCTTCAAGACCAATGAGTTCGTGGTGTATCCCGCGCACGGCGTTGGCCAGATCCTGGCCATCGAGGAGCAGGAGATCGCCGGCGCCAAGCTTGAGCTGTTCGTGATCAATTTCATGAAGGACAAGATGACGCTGCGGGTGCCGACCGCCAAGGTCGCCAATGTCGGCATGCGCAAGCTGTCGGAGCCGGTGCTGGTCAAGAAGGCGCTGGAAACCCTGAAGGGCCGTGCGCGCGTCAAGCGCACGATGTGGTCGCGCCGGGCCCAGGAATATGAAGCCAAGATCAATTCCGGGGACATCGTCGCGATCGCCGAAGTGGTGCGCGATCTCTATCGCTCGGAATCGCAGCCCGAGCAGTCCTACAGCGAACGCCAGCTCTATGAAGCGGCGCTCGACCGCCTGTCGCGCGAAATCGCCGTCGTGCAGCACGTGACGGAAACCGAAGCGGTCAAGGAAATCGAAAGCCAGCTCGCCAAGAGCCCGCGCCGCGGCGCCAAGGCGGAAGCCGAAGTCGAGGCCGACGGTGAAGGCGATGCGGATGCCGACGCCGATGGCGACGATGCCGCGGTGGCCGACGAGGCGGCGTAAGCCGCGTCTCCCTGCGTCCAACAATCAAAGCCCGGTCGAGAGACCGGGCTTTTTTGTTTGCCGTCTCCCTCTATTCGTCATTCCGGCCCTGCGCCAAGTGGCGCATCCCGGAATGACGGCGGGGATGAGCGACTGAAAAGCTGGATTGCTTCCGCCTCCGCTGGTTGAGATGCGGCGGACAAGTCGCTTCGCTCGCGATGACGGCAGCGTCACGAGATCCCGGGTTCGCGCTATGGCGCGCCCCGGGATGACGCGCTTTCGCGCGTCAATCCACCACGATCTTGACGAGGTCGCGCACCTTGACCTGGGCGTGGTCGTCGAGCCCGTTGAGCACGCGAAAACGTTCGGCCGGGCGGTCGACGCCGGCCATGCGGTGCGACAGCGATTCCACGGTATCGCCGGGCTGCACGGTGATGACCTTGATGCGCAGCGGCCGCGCGGCCTGGATTTCCTCGAGCGTCAGGCGGCGGAAGGAATTGACGGTCTCGCGCGCGTTGCGCTCGCTCTCGGTGGTCTTCTGCTTGGCGGCGAAGATGAAGCGGTAGACGTCGGTGCCGAACCGCAGCGCATAGACCTTGAACTGCCATTGATCGCCGTGTGCGCTGGCGGATGCGGCCGGGAAGCCGTTGATGGTGATGTCCTCGGTCGAGGCCTTGTCGACGTCTTCCATCCAGCCGGAGTTGAGATATTCGCCGAGCGACTGTTCCGCCGGCACTCGCACGACGTCGAAGCGCATCGCCTGCGTGCCGCCCTCGCGCACGCCGATCACGGCCTGCGCGGTATTGTCCAGCGTGAAATTGTCGGGCGCGGTGAAGGTGAAGCCGAGCTTGGGATGCAGGAAGCGGTGGCCGCGGACAAAACCCTCGCTCGGATCCTCGCCATAGACGATGTTGTCGATCGCGGTGAGATAGGTCTCGCGGTCGCGCTCGCCGTTCTCGGGCGACACGTATTGCCGCGCCCGGTTCTGCGCGTTCTGGACGCGTTCCGGCGTCGCCGGATGCGACGACAGGAAGTCCTGCGCGCGCGGATCGATCGAGGTCTTGCCGACCTTCAGTTCGGCATTGCGCTCCATCGCGGTCAGGAACCGCGCCGCGCCGTAGGGATCGAAATGGGCGCGCGCCGAAATGCCGACGCCGATGCCGTCGGCCTCGAATTCCTGGGCGCGCGAGAAGCTCGCCATCGTCAGCTTGGTCTTGGCGAGCGCCAGCGCCGTGAGATCGGGATCGTTGCCCATGTCGGTGACGACGCGGGTGACGATCGCGGCCTGGCGCGCCTGGTCCTCGCGGATCGCGGCGTGCTTTGCCAGCACATGCGCCATCTCGTGGCTCAGCACCGACGACAATTCCGAGGTGTCGCTGGCGAGCGCGATCAGGCCGCGCGTCACATAGAGCTGGCCGGTCGGCAGCGCGAACGCGTTCACCGCGCCGGAATTGAGGATCGTCACCTTGTAGGCCTGATCGGGGCGGTCGGAAGCCGCCACCAGCCGGTCGACGGTCTTGGTGATCAGGGCCTCCAGCTTCGGATCGTCATAGGCGCCGCCATAGGAGGCCAGAATCCGCTCATGCTCGCGTTCGGCGGCCGGCGTCTGCACCACGGTGCGGTTGGGTTTGACGGGGCTTGCCGCGGGGGCCGCGGTCTGAAACCGGCCCATGTCGCCGCAGGCTGCGAGCGTAAGGCCCGCGCACAACAGGAGCGGCGCAGCCCAAAGGCTGCGGCTCATCCTTCCCTCGCGCCGTCCCGCAAACTCTACCACTTCAGCTACTCTTGTCGTCCCGCGGGCCAGTTCCCGCCCAGCACTTCGATCTGCCCCACATGGAGCGCTTCGATTCGCGGCCCGCCACGCGTCTCGACCCAGCCTCGGACGCGAATCCGCTTGTTTTCGAGGGACTTAAGTACGATGCCGGCAGCCTCGAATGCCGCCAGCACGCGCTTTGAAATAGTCACGGCAAAGTCCCGTGTCCAGTTCCGTCCGAAGTTCAGATAAGTCGTTGCCCCGGCCTGTCGGACGGACAAAACCTTGCCCTCGACCACCAAAAATCGCCCGATCCCAGCCAAAATATCGCCCGGACTTTCCGCGTTTTTTATGGCCGACGGATCAGCCCAGATGCCAAGTTTTGCCTCGCGGGCGCCGGCCTCGGCGGCGGCCAGCACCGAGGCGCACTCCTTGTCGGTCACCGCGCCCGAGGCCAGCGCCGCGCCTTGCGCCAAAAGCTGAGCCTGCACGGGGGCTTGCGAGGTGGCGAGAAAGGCGAAGGCAGGCTCGCGGCCGTAACGGTCGGGGGTATCGTCCTGTCCCGACAGGGTCACCTGGCGCCCGGCCACCATCACCGACAGGGCCGAAATATTTTTGGATCTTTCAGCCGCCACCGGCTCGATGCCGGCCAGAACCACCTCGCGGCCGTCCTCGAGGCGAAAGCTGCGGGCGTCGATGACGGCGGCGACGCGGCCATCGCCCTGCGGCTCGAACGCACACGCGCCTGCGATCGCGGGGCCGCTGGCTGCCATCAGGCTGCAGGAAAAGAACACTGCGACAAATTTGCGGCAAGGTGCTGCCATTTTACCTGCCGACGTTTGGTGCGGCCCCGTGTCCCGCTGCGGGAGCGTTCTCCTGCGACCATTTGGAAGGAACCAACACGTTCCTTTGACTTGGGTTTAATCCCTAGTTTAAGTACCACGGCGTGTCTGCGAGGACGAGGTGATGAAGCAGGAGCGCCAGGTTTTTGTTGCCGCCGACTCTGCGGCGATTCATCGAGCGGCAGCGAGCAGCGAATGAACGGCTATTTTCGGCACCAGCTTGCGGACTACGTCGAATACCATCGTGATCGCTGGAATTGCGCAATGCATGTTTTCGGCATCCTCTTCTTGTTTCTGGCTGCGGTTCTGCCGCTCAGCCTGTGGCCCCTCTCCATATTCGGTGGCCCGACCAGCGTGGCGACCATCGCGGTCCTGCCGGTTCTGATCTACTGGTTCCTGCTCGACGCCGCACTCGGGACCGCGATCATCGGCGCCGCCGTCTTGTTGCTTTCAGCCGCCGCGGTGATCGCCAATCATGTGGCTACCGCTGCCGGCGTGTGGTCGATCGCTGCGGTGTTGATCGTCATCGGCGTTGCCTTCCAGGTCGTCGGGCACCGGGTATTCGAACGCCGACAGCCTGCATTGCTGGACAATCCGACTCACTTGCTGCTCGGACCGATGTTCGTGATGGCGAAATTATTCATCGCGCTTGGTTTCAGGCGCGATCTCGCACTCATCATCCAGGAATCTCCGCAAGGAACGCTACACCGTTCCTTGCCCGGTTCCGAGAAACTTCAAGGCGAGCCAAACCTGCACCCATGACACGAATACTCGTCACTGGCGGCACCGGCTTCATCGGGCTGCACCTCGTCTCGGCGCTCGTCGCGCGAGGACGGCAAGTGAGAGTTCTTGATCTCCAGGCTCCCGCATGCGCTCTGCCAGGCGCGGAGTACATGCAGGGTTCGGTGCTTGATGCGGACCAGGTGGATCGTGCCCTGGAGGGCGTCGGTCAGGTTTACCATCTTGCTGGTCTGCCCGGCATGTGGATGCCCGAGAAAAGCGATTTTCATGCCGTCAACTACCACGGCACGGAGATGGTAATAGCGGCCGCGCGCAAGCGCGGAATTGCGCGGTTCCTGCACTGCTCGACAGAATCCATTCTCTTCCGTGGCGCGCCGTCGGAAGGCGCTGCCGCAGATGATGCGCTGCTGCCTGCCGACGACGCGCCGGGTCCCTATACTCGCTCGAAAGTGCTGGCGGACCGGCTCGCGATGCAGGCCGCGGCATCCGGTTTTCCGGTCATCGTCGGCTGCCCCACCATGCCAATCGGGCCGCACGATCGCAATCTCACGCCACCCACCGCCATGCTCCGGCATTTTCTCGGCGGGCGATTTCAATTCTACGTCGATTTTGCCGTGAACCTGGTCGACGTGCGCGATGCCGCCGCCGGCCTGATCCTGGCGATGGAACGTGGAAAGGTTGGACACCGCTACATTCTCGGCGGTGAAACCATCCCGCTGAAGAGAATTCTTCAACTCGTGGCTGACATCAGCGGTCGCCGCGGCGTGTTGATTCCGGTTCCCGGCCGTATCGCGGAAACTGCCGCCGCAATACTCGAACTGATCGCCGATCACGTGACGCACAGGGCTCCCTCCGGTACGGCGGAAGGTGTTCGAATCGCGTTGCGCGCGCGGGCGCTATCGATCGAAAAGGCGCAGCGCGAACTGGGCTTTGCGCCCCGGCCCGTCGAGTCGGCGTTGCGGGAGACCGTTCATTACCTTCTTGGTACTGAAGATAATCGGTACGAATCTGGTTCATCGCCGGATCGGCATACCCGATCCTTTCACCCCAAGCGCCGGTATGGCGTTTGATGTAATCGCGGAATACGATCCGCAACGTGCTGCAGGATATCGCTAAATTGCTGGATTTCGTCTGGAGCGGCTGGACGGCCACCTGGCCCACCCAATTGCTCGCCATCATCTGGATTATCTGGCTCACCAGTTGGGTCGTCGCATCGTTCTGGTCCGGCCGGACGCAGAAACAGGTGATGACTTGGGATGCGCGGACCTACCGCATTCCTATCTTCGCGGGAGCCATCCTTTTCACGCCCTGGATCGCGCAGATTCTGGGAGAAAAGCCGCTCTGGCAGTTTGGCGATCTCGGGATCTATGTGGCGGCGGTGCTGACGCTGGCGGGAATTTCGTTCACCTGGTGGGCTCGAATCCATCTCGGGCGTTTCTGGTCCAACGCGATCACGCGCAAGGAGGATCATCGTGTCATCGACACCGGCCCGTACGGACTGGTGCGCCACCCGATCTATACCGGTCTGATTGCGGGAATGCTGGTGACGGGTGTCGCGGTTGGCACGGTGACGGCGATGCTGGGCGCGGTGCTGATCTCGCTCGGCATGTGGCAGAAAGCGCGCCTGGAGGAAGGGTTTCTGATGAAGGAGCTCGGGGAGGAAGCCTACGGGCGCTACCGCCGACGCGTTCCAATGCTGGTGCCTTTCTTTCCGGCCAGCTGACGCCAGTCCTGCCGGCGAGGGCATGATCCGGAAAGCCGCAACCGGTTTCCCGCGCCACAAGACGCCGGGGGTTTGCCTCTGACATTGCGCATCAAACAGGAAAACGGACCGCCAGCGTGGTTCAACCCGGTTGATTGCCCTAGCGCGCCGCCGGCCACTTCGCGGGGCCGCTGGCGGCCGGCAGCAGGTGGCGCGGGATGATGACGCGCTGACCGACCGTCAGCGGTACGCTGTCCGGCATCTGATTGATCTGCGTCAGCGCCCAGAGCGGCACATGGTGAAGCTCCGCAAGCTTCAGCAACGTATCGCCCGATCGGGCGGCCAGTGGGATGCCGCTGTCCCACAGCTCGATCGGCCTGTCGGGGGGAACGACATAGCGCAACGGCACCGCCTCGCCCTCGGCCCTCGCGGGAGTCGCCGCGAGCTGGACGATCGTGTCGACCAGCTGCTGGTGGATGGAATCCATCTTGTCGATATTAATGTGGGTGACCTCCTCGTGCCTGGAGAGGTCGAAGCTTGCGTAGTGCCCCTGATAGCCCTGCTTCGCGACCACGTCGCCGCCGCCCAACACACTGTTCGAAAGGAAAACGTTGATATAGCGCTCGACGTTGAGCGGCACCTTCGGGCTGGCGTGAGCCGGGTCGATGGTGACGACGAGGCTCACCGGGATGTCTTCCTCGCGCAGAATGTCGGCGAACGTCAGGGCGCACAGCCCGCCCATCGAGTGCCCGATCAGGACGATCGGCGCCGGATCCTTGCGGTAATCGGCAATGGCCTGCGCGGCAATCAGCCGGCAGATCGTGAACTCGTAGACATCGGCCTTGATGCCGGCATGTTCGAGTTGATCGGTCAGGCTATCCATCCCGCGCGAAAAGATCGGACCGAGCGCACCGCGGAACAAATAGACCCGCCCTCGCGGAGGCGCCTCGGCTTGCTGCGACGGGGGCGGTGCGACCGGCAGGCCCGTCGCAGCCGCGGCATCGCTCGACGTCATGACCGGCCGCGCCAAAGCCGGCTCCGGGCAGGTCAAGAGGAAGCAGACTGACAGGATGGAGCCTGCCACGGCGGCCGCAAGCTGAATTGGATTGACCATGCGCTTTCCGCTCGCGTCCTCGACGTACGGCACGTCCAAACGTGGCGGGTAGGGGAATGCCCCCAGGGCCCCACCGGATACCTTTGTCGCGGAAGAATGGGCGGAATTTGCGGCGCGCGACCAGGATAGAGCCCCGGTCCTGATCAAATCAGAACCGGGGGTCTATTGCCTTTACCTGACGGGTTTTCCTGACGTGACCGGCATTCACACCTGGCCGGAAACGCCGTGAAGCTCAGTTGCGCTCGGTGGCGGCTCTCGCCGCACTCCTGGCCGGTTTTGCCACGCGCGCCTCGGGGTTTTGTACCCCGGAGGTCACCCTCGATCCGCCGAACGTCAGCGCGTCGATGGCACTGATCACCTTCCGCTGCATGATCTCGTTCTTGTCGATCGTGAGGTGGGCCATTCCCATCTTGCCGACGTCGATGTTGTCGAGTTCACCATGGAATTGACTGGTCTTCGCGACTGGTTCGCCGTTTCCATTGGCAACATAGAAGTTGATATAGCGCCCCACGCGTCCGGCCAGGCTGGTGCGGAACACTGAATCCAGGCCGATCGCGAGCTTGACCGGCGCACCGAGATGATCCAGCCGCGCCACCATATCGGGCAGCGCCGTCGCGCCGGAGGAGTGCCCAACCAGAACGATGGTCTTTGTTCGCCCGCTCCTGTATTCGGCCGCGGCTTGGTCCGCGAGCGATGACCATGAGAGGTAGTTGGCAACGGTGACGTTGAAACCCTGGGCCTGCAGCTTGGCCCCGATGTCATCGAGCCCCAGGGAAAAGATGTTGAGCACGCCGCGAAGCAGATAAACGTGGGTGCTGGCGGCCGCCGAACTCGCAGCGTTCCCGGGGCTGGAAGCGACCGGAAGCACCAGCAGCAGGATGGCTACCGCCGTCCTCCGCAGCGGACGCAACCAACGTCCCGACCGGACCTGAATCGAGGCCACAAATCCCATGTCGTCACCTGCTTCCTTGAACCTTCTCGAGGGTATTCCCGTCCCCTGACCGGCGGGACCGTAGTCCTCGCCTGCTCGCATCTGCAACAGCGGGCGTCGCGACGTCCGGTTTTTCTCCGCAGCGCGTGTCCCTGTTGCAACACCGACCGCGATTCTCGAATTCATTCAAGGCACAGGGCTGGCGGCGATTGCGCGGGAACTCGCGCTCGGGCGAGCATGCGGCCGCCGGTTCGTTGCTTCACCGCCGCAGGGGACGAAGCCGGATGAGCGATCCGAAGGTCCCGATCGCTGATATTGCTTGAAATCGTTCGCCGACAAAGGGGAGGTCGATGGAAATCAACGGCATCGCGCATATTTTTCTGACCGCTTCGAATTTCGAACGCTCGTGCGCGTTCTACCGCAAGCTGCTGCCGTTTCTCGGGCTGCAGCCGGTCATCGATACCGAGACGACGTTCTACTGCATCGGCGGCCGCACCGCGGTCGGGATCAGCGCGCCGTCGCCCGAGCACGCGGGCAGCCCGTTCGAGCAAAAGCGGGTCGGCCTGCATCATCTCTGCTTCCGCGCCCGCGAGCGCGCCGACATCGACGAGCTGCACGGATTTTTGTGCACGCTCGGCGCGACCATCATCCGTGCGCCGCGCGAGGATCAATGGGCGCCGGGCTATTATTCGCTGCTGTTCGAGGATCCCGACGGCATCCGGCTGGAGCTCAACCACGTGCCGGGCAAGGGATTGCTGGCCTGAGCGGTCGGCGAAACCGCGTGCGATACGCGTTTCGCAAATCGATCATTCCGCTTAGCGGAAATTGAAGCGGGTCGCCTGCCCGCGGCCGCGTCCGCGCGGCTTGCCGCTGCGCGCCCGTTGCGGCATGATCGTGGCAATCAGACAAAACGCCGCGAAATCAAGGCGGCAGTCGACAGGGAGGTTTCGGATGAAACGGGTTCTTAGCGGCGTTCTTGCCACCATGCTGGCAGTTGGCGCCACCAGCGCGTTCGCGCAGAGCAAGCCTCCCTTGAAACTCGGCGGCATCCTCGACATGTCCAGCCTCTATGCCGACATCACCGGCGTCGGCAGCGAGGAAGCCGCCAAGATGGCGGCGGAGGATTTCGGCGGCGAGGTGCTCGGCCGGAAGATCGAGATCATCGCCGCCGACCATCTCAACAAGGCCGATCTCGCCGCCAACATCGCCCGCGACATGCTCGACAATCAGGGCGTCGAAATGATCTATGACGTGGCGGCTTCCGCGACCGCGCTCGCCGCCGGCGAGATCGCGAAAGCGCGCAACAAGATCGTCATCTTCAACGGCCCGGGCTCGATCCGCCTCTCCAACGAGGCCTGCGGCCCGTATACCGTGCACTATGTGTTCGACACGTTCGGGCAGGCCAACGTCACCGGACTTGCCGCCGTCAAGCAGGGTCTCGACAGCTGGTTCTTCCTCACCGCCGATTATGCCTTCGGCCAGGACCTGGAAAAGGACACCACCAGCGTCGTGCTGAAGAACGGCGGCAAGGTGCTGGGCAGCGTGCGCCATCCGCTCAACACCTCGGACTTCTCCTCTTTCCTGCTGCAGGCGCAGGCCTCGAAAGCCAAGGTGATCGGACTTGCCAATGCCGGCGGCGACACCGTCAACGCCATCAAGCAGTCCGCCGAATTCGGCATCATGAAAGGCGGGCAGAAGTTGTCGCCGCTCTTGGCCTTCGTCACCGATATCGACAGCATCGGGCTCGACACCGCGCAGGGGCTGCTGCTGGCCGAAGCCTTCTACTGGGACCTCAACGACGAGACCCGCGCGTTCTCGAAACGCTTCATGGCGCGCGTCAAGCGGCCGCCGACCTCGGCGCAGGCCGGCGTCTATTCGTCGGTCACGCATTATCTGCAGGCCGTGAAGGCCGCGGGCACCACCGATTCCGCCGCCGTCATGAAGGCCATGAAGGACACGCCGGTCAACGACTTCTTCGCCAAGAACGGCAAGATCCGCGAGGACGGCCGCATGGTGCACGACATGTATTTGTTCGAGGTCAAGAAGCCCTCGGAGTCGAAGGGCCGCTGGGACGACTACAAGCTGCTCGCGACCGTGCCGGGCAACGAGGCGTTCCAGTCGCTGGAAGCGTCGCGCTGCCCGCTGGTGAAGAAGTAGGGACCAAGTGCTCGTCCCAACCGTCATTGCGAGGAGCGAAAGCGACGAAGCAATCCACCCTCCCGATGCCGCGCCGTGGATTGCTTCGCGCAGCCTGTCATCGGGCGGCGCTTCGCGCCGACCCGTTGGCTCGCAATGACGGGCATTGAGAGACAACGAACAACAACGAAAGCAAAACTCATGTCCAACGACATCGTCCTCCAAAGCCTCGACCAGGGCCTGCTCACGATCACCATGAACCGTCCCGACCGGCGCAACGCGCTCAATCCGGACATGACGCTGGGGCTGGTCGAGGCGGCGCGGCGCGCGGCGGAGGATCACGAGGTCCGCGCCGTGCTGGTGAAGGGCGCGGGCGGCACGTTCTGCGTCGGCGGCGACGTCAAGTCGATGGCGGAGGGCCGCGCACCGCTGCCGTTCGAGGCCAAGAAAACCAATCTGCGGCGCGGCATGGAAGTCTCGCGCATCCTGCACGAGATGCAAAAGCCCGTGGTGGCGCAGCTCGACGGCGCGGCCGCGGGCGCCGGGCTTTCGATCGCGCTGTCCTGCGATCTCCGCGTCGCCAGCGCGTCCTGCAAGATCACGACGGCGTTTGCCAAGGTAGGCTTGTCCGGCGACTACGGCGGCACCTATTTCCTGACGCAGATGCTCGGCAGCGCGAAAGCGCGCGAGCTTTATCTGATGTCGCCGGTGCTGACGGCGCAGGAAGCGCTCGCGCTCGGCATGGTGACAAAGGTCGTGCCGGATGCCGAGATCGAAGTCTGCCGCGCATGAACTCGCGATGTCGCTGGCGCAAGGCCCGTCGGTGACGCTGGGCTACATCAAGCGCAACATCAACAACGCCGAGCATTTGTCGCTGGAAGCCTGCTTCGATGCGGAAGCGATGCATCACTCGCGCTCCGGCGAGACCGCCGATCACAAGGAAGCCGCCAAGGCGTTCGTCGAAAAGCGCAAGCCCGTATTCTCAGGTCATTGAAAATGACCGAGGCCATTGAGATGGCGAGCTACCTGCGGCTGCGGCAGATCTGCCTGGTGGCGCCGCGGCTCGAGCCCGTGGTCTCCGATATTGCCGACATCATGGGGCTGAAGGTCTGTTACCGCGACGGCAACGTCGCCAAATACGGGCTGGAGAACGCGCTGCTGCCGGTCGACACGATCTTGCTGGAAGTGGTGGCGCCGTTTCAGCCGGGCACCGCGGCGGAACGCTTTCTCGACAAGACCGGCGGCCGCGGCGGCTACATGGCGATCTTCTGCTGCGATGATCCCGACGCGCGCGGCAGGCATGCCGAGAAGATCGGCGTGCGCATCGCCAATGTCATCGGGCACGCGCCCTATCATGGCGTGCAGCTGCATCCGCGCGACTGCCGCGCGGCGTTCATCGAATTCAACCACACCGCCGGCAGCGACGACATTTTGGGACCTTATCCGCCGGCGGGTCCGGACTGGCAGAAGTCTATCGCCAGGGATGTGACGCAGGCGTTGACCGGGGTGGAGATGCAAAGCCCGGACCCCATGGGGTTGGCGGAGCATTGGGGACGCATCCTCGGGATCGCGGTGGGCAGCAATGCCGGCGGCGCGGCGGAATTGAAATTGCCGAACGGCGTCTTTCGCTTCGTCAAGGGCGACAGCGAGATCATGAGCGGGCTGAGGTTCAAGGTCGGCAATATCGCCAGGGTGCTCGATGCGGCCAAGGCAAAAGGCCACGCGGTGTCGGGCGATTCATTCGAACTCGGCGGGGTGACGTTTCGGCTTGCGGCGTGAGCGGGCGAGCAGAGCAATATTTCTCCGTCGTTCCGGCGAACGCCGGGACCCATAATCACCGATGTCCGCAATGAAGCAAAGCCGTCCGGCATCCTGCCCAAACGAGCCGGCACGGCGTATGGGTCCCGGCGTTCGCCGGGACGACGTGTTGTGAGGGCCTCGCGGCTTTACCGCCCCTTGAAATTGGCCACGCGGCGCTCGGCGGTGGCCTTGACGCCTTCCTTGAAATCCTCGGTGGCGCGCAGGCGCGACTGTTCGGCGAGTTCGTGGTTGGTCGCGGCGAGTACGCGGTCGGCAAGGCCGGCGCGCATGGTGGCGCGGGTGGAGAGCAGGCCGAGCGGGGAGCATTCGGCGATTTCCTGGGCGAGCTTCATGGCTTCGTTGCGAACCTGGTCCTGCGGCACGCAGACATTGGCGAGGCCCATCCTTGTGGCTTCCTCGCCGGTGACGCGGCGGCTGGTGTAGAAAATCAGCTCGGCGTTGTTCTTGCCGACCAGTTCGGGCAGCGTCGTCGTCAGCCCGAAACCCGGATGAAAACCGAGTTTTGTAAAGTTCGCCGAGAAGCGCGCTTCGGGGCAGGTGACGCGGAAATCGGCTGACACTGCCAAACCTAATCCGCCGCCGATGGCCGCGCCATGCACGGCGGCCACGATCGGCTTCTTGGCGCGGAAGATCCGCACCGCGTGCAGATAGAGGCTGTTGATGGAGCCGAGGCTATCGGCGGGGTCGCCTTTCGCCTCGCGGGCCTCCTGCGCCTGCCGCGCCGGATCGTTGAAATTGGCGCCGGCGCAGAACGCCTTGCCTTGCGCGGCGAGCACCGAAGCGCGGATCTCGATATCGCCATCGAATTCCTCCAGCGCGTCGGCGATCTGGTTGATCAGCGAGATGTCGAAGAAGTTCAATGGCGGCCGCCGGATTTCGATCAGGCCAACATGGCCGTGCTTCTCGACGCCGATATCCGTATATTTGCTCATCAGGTGTCCTCGTTGAATTGGCGCAAACCGGGCCTGCGCGCCTAGCGCAGGCCGAGCCCGCGCGCGATGATGCCGCGCAGCACCTCGGTGGTGCCGCCCTGGATGGTCAGTTTCGGCGCGGTCTTGATCGCGAACGACAATTGCTTTTCCAGCGTTTCGTGATTGGTCGCGTTGTCGTCGACGAAGGCGGCGAGGTCGCGCACCCGGTGCGGCAATTGCTGCTCCCACACCGTGCCGATGTCCTTGACGATCGAGGCCTCCACCACCGGCTCCTTGCCCGCCTGCAGCATGCCGGCGACCGATACCGACATCCGCCGCATGGTGTGCAGCTGCGCCACCAGCCGGCCGATGCCTTCGGCGCTGCGGGTGTCCGGGTTCTTGCCGACCGCGCGCACGAGTTCGGTGAGCACGTAATAGGTTTCGAGAAAACGCTCCGGCCCCGAGCGCTCATAGGCGAGCTCTGAAGTGGCCTGTTTCCAGGCGCCGTCGATTTCGCCGAGCACGTGATCGTCGGGCATGAAGGCGTCGGTGAACACCACCTCGTTGAATTCGAACTGCCCGGTGATCTGCCCGATCGGGTTGACCTTGATGCCCGGCGTCTTCATGTCGACCAGGAACTGCGTCAGCCCGTGACGGCGGTTCTCCTTGGTGGAGGGCGAGGTGCGGAAGATCGCGATCATGTAGTCGGCGATATGCGCCGACGAGGTCCAGATCTTGGTGCCGTTGATCAGCCAGCCGCCGTCGGTCTTGGTGGCCTTGGTTTTCGCCGCGAACAGGTCCGAGCCGGAATTCGGCTCGCTCATGCCGATGGCAAAGCAGACCTCGCCGCGGCAGATGCGCGGCAGGATGTCCGACTTGATGCGCTCGGGGGCGTATTTCAGCAGCACCGGGCCGCTCTGGCGGTCGGCGACGAAGAAACGCCGCGTCGGCGCGTTGGCAACGCGCATCTCCTCGGTGACCACGTAACGCTCCAGGAACGAGCGCTCGTGGCCGCCATATTTCTTCGGCCAGGTCATGCCGATCCAGCCGCGTTCGCCGACCCTTCGGGAAAACTCCTTCGCGTCGGCGTCTTCGCGGTTGGGCTTGAACGGATTGAAGGTGCCGGCCGCGATCTCGTCGGCGAGAAACGCGCGCACTTCCTTGCGCAGTTTTTCGCATTCGGGCGGCAGGCGGATCGGATCGAAACGAAGGGCTGCGGTCATGTCAAATCTCGACTTTCGTAATTTCCGGACCGATCAGCGCGAGGCGACCAGCGGCCACAATTCATCGGCGCCGCGCGCGGTGACGAGCTTGCCGAGCTCCACCGCCCAGTAGCTCTCGGAGCCGAAATCGTCGCGCCACGCCAGCGCGCGCAGGCTGTAGCGATGCAGGATGTGCTCGATCGTGAACCCGATCGCGCCGTGCACCTGGTGGGCGATCGCCGCGCCCTTTTCGGCCGCTTCCGAACAGCGGATCTTTGCCGACACCGCTTCGAGGAACACTTCGTCGTTGAAGGATTTGCTGTTGGCCATGGCGTCGGCGGCCGAGGTCGCCGCGGCCAGCGCCGCGGCCGACTCGCCGGCGAGTTTTGCCAGGTTGTGCTGCACGGCCTGGAATTTCGAGATTTTCTTCTCGAAGGCGACGCGCTCGTTGGAATAGCGCACGCTGACTTCGAGCATCGATTCCAGGCTGCCGGCGATCTGCAGGCTGCGCGCCACGCCGCCCATCAGCATCAGCTGGGTCTGGTCGAAGCCTTTCGGCGCCGGCTTGATCGTCATCGGGCGCAACATTGGCGAACGTCACGGTGTCGTTGCCGTCGTTTGCCAGGTTGAGGCCGGCCTCGATCTGGCATTTTGCTGTCTCCACCAGCGCGATGGAAAGGCCGCTCGTGCCGTGCGCCAGCACCGCGATGTGCTGGGCGTCCCTGGCGAAGGGAACGCCGCGGGCGCGGCCCGACAGGGTTCCGTCGGCATTGAGCGCAATGCGGTCCTTCGGGCTTGCGGGTGCCACCGTCATCGCGCCGTCGGGCGAGGCGATCTTCGCCTGCGCCAACAGCCATCCGGCGAGCATCGTCTCGGCCAGCGGCACGGCGATGGCAAACCGCCCGGCCGAGCTCAAGACGGCAAAACCTTCGGCGAGGCTCGCGCCGGAGCCGCCGCAATCCTCCGGCACCCACGCCAGCGGCAGGCCGGCTTCGGTCAGCGCCTGCCACAGCGGCGCTTTCCAGGCGCCCTTCTTGTCGCTGTTGATGGTTTGGGCGTCGGCGAGATCGGAAAATATCTTTTCCGCGGTCTCGGCGACAATGTTCTCACTCTCCGCCACGGCGTTCCCTGTCTTTCATTGGGCGCATCTCGCCTGGCATGTGCCAAAGCCCCGATGCGGTCGTTTCTTGCGCCGCATGATGAGGAAAAGCCACTGCCATGACAAGCGGCGATGTCCGCGGGCGCCCCTGCGGGGGCGGCATGAAGCGCCATCAGGCGGAATGATTAATTCCGGCAGGCGGAGTTTCGCCGGTTTGCAGGTATTTTCGTGCACGATATGCTAGATCGCCGTGAGCGGGTCGACCAACAACACAAAAGGAAATGCGGATGTCCGGGGATGGTTTGTGCGCGATTGTAACGGGTTCGGCGTCCGGCCTGGGGGCGGCGACCGCGGCCATCCTGGCCAAGGGCGGCGCGCGCATCGTCGTCAATTATTCGTCCAGCCAGAAGGAAGCCGAACAGACCGCCGATCTCTGCCGCAGCGCCGGCGGCGAGGTGGTCGTGGTTCAGGGCGACGTCTCGCGCGACGAGGATTGCAGGAAGATCGTCGCGGCGGCGGCGCCCTGGGGACGTCTCGACGCGCTCGTCAACAATGCCGGCACCACCAAGCATATGGCGCACGGCAATCTCGACGGATTGTCGGCGGAGGATTTTCAACGGCTGTTCGGCGTCAACACCATCGGCCCGTTCCAGATGGTGCGCGCGGCGCGAAGCCTGCTGGAAGCCGGCGCCAACGCCTCGGGGCGCGCCTCCGCCGTGGTCAACGTGTCGTCGGTCGCGGGCATCAGCGGCATCGGTTCCTCGATCGCGTACGCCGCGAGCAAGGGCGCGCTCAACACCATCACCTTTTCGCTGGCGCGCGCGCTGGCGCCGCTGATCCGCGTCAACACCGTCTGTCCCGGCTATATCGATACGCCCTGGTTCACCAAGGGCCGCGGCGAGGAGGCCGCCAAGCAGGTGCGCGACAGCGTGATCGCGCGCGTGCCGCTCAAGGTCGCTTCAACCGCCGACGATATCGCGCAGCTCGTGTGTTTTCTCGCCACGCCGGCGTCGAGCAACATGACCGGCGAACTGGTGCGGATGGACGCCGGGCTGCATCTGGTTTAGCGAGATCAAGCCGTCATTGCGAGGAGCGAAGCGACGAAGCAATCCATCTAACACCTTGCCCGCGGCCCGATGGATTGCTTCGCTTCGCTCGCAATGACGACTAACTGTCCTACCTCGCGCCCGGATCGGACACCACGCCGCGCGCCACCAGGCGGTTCCAGATGAACAGCACCACCAGGGCGCCGATGGTTGCCGTGATGAAGCCGGCGCCCTGATCGGGACTGTAATGGCCGATGGCCTGGCCGATAAAGGTCGCAAGAAATGCGCCGGCGATGCCGAGCACCGTGGTCAGGATGAATCCCGAGGGATTGTTGGGGCCCGGTGAAAGCAGCCGGGCGATAATTCCCGCAACAAAGCCGACGATGAGGACCCAGAGAATACCGCTCATGGTGGTCGTCCTTTTTTTGAAATACGGGTTTCCAAATGTCGATGTAATCCGTCTCAGATCCGTCCCGACAATTCGCTTTCGGTCGGCAGCCGCCCGTCAGGCGTCAGATGGTTGATCACGTCGGGCAGATGCTGGCTGAGACCGGAGAGCAATTCCTCGCGCGAGAGCCCGCTCTGCGACATCAGGCTGTTGATCTGGTCGGCGCCGAGCGCGCTGGCGAGATCGCCCGGTGCAATCTGCTTGTTGGGGCCGTTGCTGACCCATGAATTGGCGGTTTCGCCGTGGCCGCCCTGCTGCAATTGCTTGAGCAGGTCGCCGAGCCCGCCGCTGATCACGCTGCCGGCGGCGCCGCCCGCGAGCAGGCCGCCCAGTCCGCCCTTCAGCACATCGCCAAGACCGCCACCAAGACCGCCGCCAAGACTTCCGCCCATGTCGCCGCCGGCGCTATTGGCCGGTGATGGCGCCGGTGCCGGATTGGCGCCCGCCTGATTGCCGCCGAAATGCTTGACCGCCTTCCAGGCGAGAAGTCCGAGGATCGCCATGGTCAGGGGCGACATTCCACCCCTGCTCTGCGCGTCCGGATTGCTCGGACCGCGCGGGCCGTTCTGCATGCCGTTGAGTACATCGAGTAAGCCCATTTTCGTCTCCTCTCGAATGCCAGCCCCGCAGCACAAGACATAGCGGCGCGCCATGACCGTTACAAGGCAAGGGGACGACAGCGGCGGCACGTTCTTCGGCAGGCGTGGAGCGCAAAAGTCTGCTATCGAACCGGCGGGTCAACCGCGAAAGGGCGCCATGATTTCCGACAGACCGATCTGCGTCGCAGGCGCCGGCAGCATCGGTTGCTTCGTCGGCGGACTGTATGCGGCCGCCGGTCGCCGCGTCGCGCTGCTGGCGCGTCCGCGGGTGATCGAGGAGATCGACGGCCACGGCCTGCGGCTGACGGGCTTCGATGGTGTTGAGCGGCGGATCGGGGCCGACCGGCTGACGCTGTCGGAAAATCCCTCTGTCTTTAACCATGCCGGCGCGGTGCTGGTGTCGGTCAAGAGCGCGGACACCGCTGCAATCGCCGGCCTGATCGCCGAGCATGCGCCCGCCGACGCCGTCATCGTCAGCTTGCAGAACGGCGTCGGCAATGTGCCGGTGCTGCGCCAGCGGCTGCCGGGGAGGCGCGTGCTGGCGGGAATGGTGGCGTTCAACGTGGTGGCGCAAGGCGAGGGACGCTTTCATCGCGCCACATCGGGCGATATCGTCATCGAGCGGGACGATGCGGGTACGGCAGATGTGCTTTCGGTGCCGGGGCTGAAGCTGCGCCCGACGGCGGATATCGCCGGCGTGCAATGGGGCAAGCTCCTGGTCAATCTCAACAACGCACTCAACGCGCTGTCCGGTCTGCCGCTGCGCCAGCAACTGGCGCAGCGCGACTGGCGCCGGCTGTTCGCCGACCAGATGGCGGAGGGGCTCAAGGTCGTGGGGGCAGGGCGCATCAGACCGGTGTCGTCGACGCCGGTGCCGGCCGGCCTGACGCCGCATCTGTTGCGATTGCCTGACGCCGTCTTCGCGACGCTGCTGCGAGGGGCGATGAAAGTCGATCCCGAAGCGCGCTCGTCGATGTGGGAGGATCTGCAGCGCGGCCGCCGCACCGAAATCGATTACCTGCAGGGCGTCATCATCGCGATCGCCGAGCGGCACGGCCTGGCGGTCCCGTTGTCCCGGCGTGTACTTGAGCTGGTCAAGGCGGCCGAGGCCGCGGGAAAGGGCGCGCCGCGACTGACGCCGGAACAAATTCGGCCATAGTCGCTCACGCCGGATTGCCTTGAAAAGGCGATCTTCACGGGGGAAATTGGATCGCCGGGCAACGCGCAAACGGTTGCGGCCATGCCGGGATGAAAGACATGACGGGAGAAGAGAGATGAAACCAATCCATGCAGCTTCCGTCATTGCCGTCGCGGCGATTATCGGCGGCTTGATCCTGACGGCGCCGGCACGCGCCGCGCCGCCGACCGTGACGCCGTCGCCGGGCTATGACGCGAGGCTGCAGGAGCAGCGTGCGGCGCGGACGTATTATGCGCCGCCGGTTTATGAGCCGATCGCGCCCACTCCGCGGCCGCCCCGCCACCATGCCAAGCGGGTTCACAACGGCACGCGCGATTGACGGAATTATCGCGGGCGCGAAGCGGTGCTTCTCCCGGCTGTGTCAGGATTGGTCCGAAATCGCCTTCCGAGCCGTCATTCCGGGGTTCGCGGCTTCGTCTCGCCCCGGAATGACGAGAACGCATCAGCCGCGCTTGGCCTTGCTCGGCGTTGCGCTGAACAGCTTCTTCAAATCGTTAAGGCGTTCCGACAGCCGCGGCCAGTCGCAGGAGAATGAATGCTGCGCGCAATTGAGCTTCGGACGCGGCCTGACGACCGGCAAGGGCACCTTTTCGCTTCGCAGCGAGGCGGGTTGCAGCAATTGCTGCTCGGTCTTGGCTTTGGCCCTGGCTTCGGCCGCGACCCGGCTTTGCCGCTCCTGGTCGAGGAAGCGGGTGTATTGCTCGTCGATCTTCTTCTGCTCTTCCGGCGTCGGATTGGGGCCGGCGATATCGAAACTCCGGTTCTGCATGAAATCGAAATAGGTGTAGCCGCCGCCGGGCTTGCGCCGGCCCGCGAATTTCGCGTTGCATTCGACGAGTTGCGACGCCTTTTCAGCTTTGGTCGCGGCTTTCTCGGCCTTGTCGGCGCATTCCTCGAAATCGGCCGGCGCGCGCGACCACCACTGCGCCTGTGCGCGCAACGGCATCAGCGCCGCCCACACGGCGATCAGCAGAACGGACCTCGGCGGCGCCATCACGCAGGACTTCCCCACAACACAACTCTCAACACTGGTTCTACGCTACGCAATTTCCGCCAAACTCGATTGTCGCCATTATCCCCGCGGCTGTCACCCCTGGAATAGGAGATTTGCCCGACATTTTTGGGGTGAATTTGGTCCAGATACACGCTAAGATAGCGTGACCCGCGCGGGCGCGGCGCGCATTTCATATTGTATTGAGGCGGATTTCGGATCGCGTCGGAGCTTTTCACCACCATCCACATTGGGGGCATACGGCCATGCAACCGCAATTTCTTTGTCAAGGGGTGTTGGATCCGAACGCGCCGCCACCGGGCGGCCCGGCTACAGAGGAACTGGCGCCGGAAGACATATTCTCATCGGATGAACTGCCTTGGCCGGATGTGCGTCCACTCTATGTCTACGCGTTCGATCCCAGCCTCGGCAAGTTCGTCGGCAACTACATGACGGCGTCGGTCCGTTACGAGAAACTTCTGCCCGGCCCGGTCGGGCAGAGATTTGCGGTCATCGACTACGACGGGACCACCCAGACGTACTACAAGCCGGTGGACCTCGACGATCCGAAATTGCTGATTGCCGGAGGCCTTGCTCCGAGCGACACCGATCCGCGCTTCCATCAGCAGATGGTCTATGCGGTCGCCAGCGAGACCTTGCAGCGATTCGAGGCGGCGCTGGGCCGGCGCGTTCACTGGCGGAAAATCGCGCATGCGCCCGACATCACGGCGGAGCAGCGGGCCGCCGCATCCAGCTGCCTCAATCTGTTTCCGCATGCGATGTGCCAGGCCAATGCCTTCTACAATCCCGGTGTCCACGGCATCGTGTTCGGTTATTTCAAGGCCAGCCGCACCGATCCCGGGCGCAATCTGCCCGGCCAGACCGTTTTCACCTGTCTGTCGCACGACATCATCGCCCACGAAACGACGCATGCGATCGTCGACGGCATCCGTGAATATTTCATGGAGCCCACCAATATCGACGTTCCGGCGTTCCACGAGGCTTTCGCCGATCTGGCGGCGTTGTTCGCCCACTTCGCGCACCGGGACGTGCTTCTCGATACCCTGCGCAAGACGGGCGGCAGGCTGTTCGATCTGCAGCTCGATCCCGAGGTGCAAATCGACAAGAGTGCCGGTGCGCCGGCGATCCAGGCGCAGATAGCCGCCGCGAATCCGCTCATCGGGCTCGCGCAACAATTCGGCGAGGCGTCCGGAATGCGGTCGGCGCTGCGCAGCGCGCTCGGGACGCGCCCGAACTCCGACGACATCAAGACCAAGATCGAACCGCACGATCGCGGCTCGGTGCTGGTGGCGGCGGTGTTCGACGCCTATTTCACCATCTATTCGCGGCGAACCTACGACCTCTTCCGTGTCTTCCGCGCCGGTGGCGGCGCAACGGATAACGGGGACATTCCGGTGCCCCTGGCCGAAAGGCTGTGCGTGGAAGCAAGCCGCACCGCCGAGCAGTTTTTCACGGTCTGTGCACGTGCCCTCGACTACTGCCCGCCGGTCGATATCACCTTCGGCGATTTCCTGCGCGCTGTGCTGACCGCCGATCTGGATTTCCATCCCGACGATCCCGACGGTGTGCGCGACGCGTTCATGGAGGCATTCCGGCTGCGCGGGATCGTGGCGGATGAGGCTGTCTCCTATTCGGAGAATTCCCTGTTCTGGCCGAAGGTCAAGCGCGGCGTGCTGGAAGTTGCCGGGCTGAGATTCGGCGATCCCAACGGGCTGACCGACGACGAAAAGCAGCAAAATGCCGACAAGCTGCGCGACTTCGCCAACGACAATGCGAGACTTCTTGGCTTTCGGCCGGAGCAGGGGAAGATCCGCGCCCCGTCATTCCACCCGATGTTCCACACCGGGCAGGACGGCCGTCTCTACGTGAATATGGTCGTCGAGCTGGTGCAGACGGTGGACATACCCTTCGGCGATATGACCCCGGGAACCTTTCCCATGCGCAACGGCGTCACGCTGTTGATCGCACAGGATCCGCCGGACGGCGACAAAAGACCGCCGCCACGAGTTCGATTTGTGATCAAGAAGATGTGGTCGCAGGCGCGGGAGGACCGGGTGCGAAACTACTATCTCTCCACCGGGCGGGTGCCCGAGGATGGCAGCGATTCCGGTTCAAGGGACAGCGAGCGCTTCCGGATCAACTTTGGCCTGTTACACGCGGGAGTTTGAAAATGGCGGCGGCGAAAAAGGCGGCGTCCGGTGCGAAAAAGACAGCCGCGGGGAAGACCAGGCAACGTGTTCCCAAGACTGCGAAGACCGCCGGCAAGAAGCCGACGACAGCATCATCGGCGAAGGTCGGCGCCGGCGACGATGCATCTTCCGGAAAGACGCTGCGGGTGCGCATGTATCGCGTCGGCTTCGGCGATTTCTTTCTGTTGACGGTGCGCAACGGCGGCGACGAAAAGCACATCCTGATCGACTGCGGGGTCCATGCCGTCGACCTCGGCAGCATCGGGGACGCGGTCGATCGGATGGCCACGGATTGCGGACAGCATCTTTCGCTGGTCATCATGACGCATCGGCATGCGGACCATATCTCCGGCTTCGCCAAATGCAGCGCCGCCTTCAGCAAGATCACTGTCGACCGGGTCTGGATGCCCTGGTTCGAGAATCCGGATGATACAGCCGCCACCGGCATACAGAAGAGCCTGACGGCCATGGCGGGCCGGCTTTCGCTGCAGCTCGCGGCAAGCGGTCGGGCGGGCCCGCTTGCCGCCATGATGGAGAACATCACGGGCGGCATGGCCGCAAGCGGCGGATCGAGCAATCAAAAAGCGCTCGATGTGCTGCACGGCGGATTCAAGAACAAGGTGAAGCCCGATTATCACAAGGCTGGCGACCCCGCGAAACTTCCGCAGGACCTCGTCGATTTCGGCCTTTCGGCCAAGATCCTGGGGCCGCCCGCCGATCCCGCGCTGATCAAGCAGATGACCAACACGGCCGACCAGTATCTGGCGGACGCGATGCAGGAAGACGACGGGACCGCGGAGACGTTCCCGAAGGCGTTCCGGAGCGATACGTATCCCGATCACGCCTTCAAGTTCTTCAGCGCGAGCAAGGTTCAGGCACTGATCGATGACGTCCGGCCGGACGTGCTGGCGGCGCGGGCGCAGGCCGCGGACAATACCCTCAACAATCAGAGCCTCGTCGTGCTGTTCAGCTTCGGCGGCAAGAACCTGTTGTTCGCCGGCGACGCCCAATGGGGCAACTGGGAAAACTTCCTGTACGGCGGCGCCTTCGGAACGGCCGGCCATACCGAGATGACCAGGGATGCGACGGAAATCCTGAAAAACCTCGACTTCTACAAGGTCGGTCATCACGGCAGCCGAAATGCCACCCCGAAAGATGCGGTTGCCGCAATGCTGCGACCGGGCTGCGCCTGCATGTGCTCAACCCAGATCGGCGCCTATAACGAAGTGCCACGCGCGCCGCTGATGCAGGGGCTGAGCAAGCAGATGAACGGAAAACTGGCCCGCAGCGATCAGGTCACAGCGAACGGCAAGGCTCCCAATGCCGACGCCGGACCGCTACCGCAGGCATTTAAAACCCCGACCAAGGAACTGTTCATCGACTATGATTTCTGAAGGCGGGGGTTCCCCGGCCGGGGCGAATGGTGTTTCCTGCTACGCTCGGGCCCGTCGAGGCAGCAAAGGCCAAGGGTGCTGCGGATCGTGACCCCGCTTCTGGGAGGTAGCCGGGAATGCTTCTGGTATTTCTTCGTCATGGCAGCGTCGCAGCACTGGTCCTGGGCGCGGCGGCCGAGATCATGCTGTGGCTGTTCGGTGTCGTCGCGCTGCAACCCCTGATGATCCTGCTGGGCGCGCTGATGTTCTATCTCAGCGAATACGGCATGCATCGCTTCGCCTTTCACGCGCCGCCGCTGGCGTGGCCGATCGCGCGCAAGCTGCAGCACCGCCTGCATTACGACCATCACGTCGAGCCGAACCGGCTCGATCTGTTGTTCCTGCCGATCTGGTTCCTGGTGCCGAACCTGGCAGTCGCCTGCGGGCTGTTCGCGCTGTTGTTCGGGTGGGACGCCGCCTGGTCGGCGCTGCTCGGCATGATGCTGGCGATCCTGCATTATGAATGGGTGCACTACGTGGCCCATATTCCCTACCAGCCGCGGACGCGGCTCGGCCGATGGATCAAGCAGTACCATCTCCGTCATCACTTCGTCAGCGAGAAGCACTGGTTCGGCGTCAGCAATCCGGCGCTCGACGGCGTGTTCGGCACCTTCCGCGGTCCCGATGCCGGCGAAAGGAGCGCCACCACCCGCAAGCTCTATTCCTGAGACGATATTGCCGTACCGTCACACCCAGCGCGGCACGTGGATTGTAATTCTCTGTCTGCCCTTCGCTGCGGTGGATACGGCGGTGGCATGGTGGAGCGGTCAGTGGATATCGATCGCGGTGGTGGTTGTGCTCATCTCCGTTGCGATCGTGTTCTCGTCGTTGACGGTCGAGGTGAGTGAAACCGAGCTGCACTGGTATTTCGGCCCGGGGTTCTGGAGCTACCGGCTGCCGCTCGGGGACATCGAGACGGCGGCGACGGTGCGGAATTGCTGGTGGCACGGTTGGGGCATCAGGAAGGGGTGGGGCTTCCGGCTCTATAACGTCGCCGGCTTCGACGCGGTCGAACTGCGCCTGAAATCCGGCGACGTCCGCCGCATCGGCACCGACGATCCGCACGGACTTGCGGAGGCGTTGAAACCGGCGGCAGGCGGCCGGCCCGTGAGCGAACAGCACCCGCACCCCTGACGGTTGGCGCTTGGTGGTTTTGGGCAATTCGCATGACCGGATTTTGGCTCAATAACCGCGCGGAGCGGTCAGTACGACAATCTACCTGTCCTTGATTTTTCCGCTTCCCTTTCTTGCCGAGCGCCGCATCGCCGCTTCGCAAGCTGGACACCGGGACAATCTAGGTTCAAACTGCAATGCAGTCGTCAGGCAATCTTGGGTAGTAGATAACTACCGATCGCCTGCCGCCTGGTGGCACCGAAAGATCGGCGGGTTGCCATGCCAACGTCGCCTCTGGATCTCGTGAGACTTACGCCGCTCATGAACCGCACCCGAGGTCGGCCGCTGATAGCGATCGGCCTCGTTGATGGGCCCGTCCTCCTTGCCCATTCCGATCTGGCGGGTCAGAAAATCCATCAGGTATCCAAAAACGCACAATCGGCCTGCTCGCAAGCTGACAGTCTGGCCTGTATGCATGGCACGTTCGTCGCGGGTATTTTGTGCGCGAAGAGAGGCTCAGACGCACCCGCTATTTGTCCGGATTGCACGCTCCTGGTCCGCCCCATCTTTGGCGAGGAAAACGGTCACTTGCCAAGCGCAACTCCTGACGAGTTGGCGGCGGCAGTAGTGGAGACTGTCGATGCCGGGGCGCGAATATTGAACATGAGTTCCGCCTTGGCGCAGCAATCCCTCCAGGATGGGCGCGCGCTTGCGCAGGCATTCGATTATGCGGCGCAGCGCGGAGTAATCGTGGTAGCGGCCGCTGGAAACCAGGGGACTGTGAGCAGTTCCGCGATTACCCGGCATCCCTGGGTAATCCCGGTCGCCGGCTGTGATTTCCGGGGCATGCCAGTCAGTGAATCAAACCTGGGAAGCTCCATCGGACGAAGAGGCCTGCGTGCTCCCTCAGAGAAGATCAAAAGCCTTGGAGTTCGTGGCGAGCCACGGCTGTTTGGCGGAACGAGCGCTGCAACTCCGTTTGTAACCGGGGCAATCGCGTTGGTCTGGTCCGAGTTTCCAGAGGCGCGGGCGGCTGAGGTGAAGCTCGCTATTACCGGAAGCGGCCGGCACGGTCGCACCACGATCGTGCCGCCTTTGCTCGACGCCTGGAGCGCCTACGAGCTGATGCAGTCTGCCCGCAATGGGAGAAGATTGTCATGAAGAGGGAAGGAACACCCAAGAGCCCAAGGGAGGACCCCAAGCCCCCGTCACATCGAGTTCGTCTTCCGGGATTTCTCCTCGATGACGAAATCGGCCTCGGCGACGTGGTGAAACGGGTCACGTATTCAATGGGGATCGAGTCGTGCGGCGGCTGCGAAAAACGTGGAGCTGCGCTCAATCGATGGATGCGTTTCTCTCGATAGAAACTCCAGAGAAAGGAAAGTCTCATGGAACAACCAGAGGCACTTACAACGCAATCCGTTGGCCCGATAGGCGTTGCAGCAATGGCGGCGCCCGTCCTCGCGAATTCAGCGGCGAATGAAGCTCCTGCACAGGGCTGCCCCTCCTGCGGAGTAGCGTCCGAAGCACCCGGCACAACGGCTCCTTCCTTTGTTTACGCCATCGGAAGGATCGAGCCGCGCTTTCCACGCCTTTCAGTGGAAAAAGAATTTGCGCAGGCGACCGGACGAGCTGAAACAACAAAACTGACGGATCGGCAGGCGCTTCACAAGGTCCTTTCCGAGAGGCACAATCGCTACCTCGCGCGCCAATTGTGCTGGGTAATGACAATCCAGGGATTGGAAACCTACATTCTGGTGCCGCGCGACCCCGCCGACTTCGATCTCTTGATCGAAGCAGTCCGGGCCGCGCCCGGCCCCGGGGACCTGGATGTGGTGATCGGGCTTCGTGGACCGATCGCCCCCCCGGAGATGTGCAACGGGCTCATGTTGCCAGTCCTGGTATTTGAACAAATCTACTCCTTTGGCCGACAGGAACTGATCGCGGCGATTCCCAAGCCCGAGAAAACCACTGCGAAGGAATTTGCTCCGGCGGCAGAGGAATTGTTCGACCGCATCGCGCAAATCGCGGACAATGCGGGGGCCACCGACGAGCACCGCGCACTGAACTACTGCCTGATGCGATACAAGGGCATCTATAGCAATGCAGCCGACGCTTTTGCACGCAATGAATCGCTGACTGCAGTGCATGTTCAAACTTCATCGCTAAGCGGCACGAGCAAGGTGTTGGACGTTGTCTTGAGCTACACCAACCGAAGCACCGACGTGACCGAGCGTTATTGCGTAAGCGTCGACGTGCAGGGGATGTTTCCCTTCATCCACAGGGCGCTCCGGCCGTATGTCGCGGCCAACATTTGAAGGAGGCTGTGCCATCCGTATTCCGGACAGCCTGCCGAAGCATTGGTGGTTGTCGCGTCGTCCGCGTGGGATGACGTGACGAAGGGTACTCGCATCAAGACGAATGCAATGAGCCGATGGAGGTATGAAATGTCGATACCCCGATTTGCCGCGGAAGCGGCGCTCTATAAGTCGACGGATCGCTACCAGTCTGCGGTCGCCCGAATTCCCGGTGGTCGTCAGGTACAACGAGCTATTCCCCAGATACGTCTTGGTGGGCTCGGAGGTTACGGGGGCTCAGGTGGCCTGAATGCCTGGGGTTGCTGGGAGAGCACATGCTGCGAAAGCGGCTTTTGTCAGAAATGCGGACCCTCACAATGTTGGTGGGAATGCTGTGGCCCGGAGGTTCCGTGTACGCGGTGCATCTGGCCTTATTGATCGAACGGAGTTCTCTTCGACTACGAAAATAGCGAGCAAGTGATGGGCAGAGTCCGGGCCCGCCGCCTACGCAGCCCTGCGTGGCTGCGTAGCCTTCCGCTGGTCCGCAAACAGGAGGGACCGAAATGAAATATCCGGGGTTCGGCGCCGATGCGTCAGTTTACAGGACCGCGCATGTTTATCGCGGAGGCCCCTACGTGACAGCTCACATGAACCGAGGGGCGCTCGTCACCCCCCAGGACTCCTGCACCGATTCGTGTTGGGAGAATTACGCCATCTGCACCGGCTTATGTGCTCTGGGGAGTTTGATCAGTTTCGGCGCCGGAAGTGCACCATGCTTCTTTGGCTGCTGGGTAAGACAGTTGCAGTGCCTCTCGAATTGCGAGGGGACGGGCGGCGGAGGGGGCGGCGAGAGCATGTGTTGTCCGATTGGCAAGAGCTGCAGGTGTGGCGGTAAATGCGTCACTCAGGCGGACGGGTCTATTCGTTGCGTCGACGGCCTCTGCCTCCGCCCTCACCAAGAATGTCCATGAAAATTTCCGGCCCGTCTCGTTCAGGGCAGGAAAAAGCGTGGCTGGCGGCCTTGCGGATGTCGGCGAGCCGGGAATTTTCGATCCGGAACTGGACTTGGAAATAGGCCAGCGTGTCGCTGTTGATCGCGAAGAATTCTCGCCATGAAGCCGGTAAACGCCCCGATCCGCGACGACACCCTCGCTCCCGCGCCCTGGCACGCAAGGAAGATCAGCCTCCGTTCGGGAAAATCAGGTCTGGCACCAGCGGCGCGCCCCGCCAGAATGGCCCGACCGCCATTCGGATCAAAATCCGCCCTCCGCGCTACGGCTCTCGCGTCGGGCAAAAGGACGGATCGGAGGCTGGCGATCACGCGCGCGCTCTGCTATTTAACGCCCGGGCACCCGCGCATCCAAAGCGGGGCCTCCGGTCCCGTAGCTCAGCCGGATAGAGCGACGGTTTCCTAAACCGTAGGTCGCATGTTCGAGTCATGCCGGGATCGCCAGTTTTCGTTTTGCAAAGCACCGGTTCGCTGGACGGGCCCGCAGCGTGACGTTGCGGGATGGTTTCCGTCCCGAACAATGCCGGAACAATAAATAACGCAACAAGGTGGAGGCTCTGCCGATGATTACCGCCATTGTCCGTTTCAAGCTTCCCGCCAGTATGGATGCCGCCAGAGCGGCGGAACTGTTCCAGGGTTCGGCGCCGAAGTACCAGGGCCTTCCCGGCCTCATTCGCAAATACTACCTGTTCGATGCGGAGAGCCGCACCGGCGGCGGCTGTTATCTCTGGGAGAGCCGCGAGGCCGCCGAGCGCGTCTACAACGCCGAGTGGCGCCAGATGATCGCCGACCGCTACGGCGTTGCGCCCGAGATCAGCTTCTTCGAGACGCCGGTCGTGGTCGACAACGCGCTGGGCAAGACCGTCCTCGACGCGGCGGAGTAGAAAGCGCCTGGCCGGAGCCGGCGGCTCGCCAGTGACTTTGCTCCGCAGACCTCGCTCGTGATGGCCGGGCTTGACCCGGCCATGCTTTCTTGCGGTAAACATCACCAAGACGTGGATGCCCGGGACGAGACCGGGCACGCCGTACGGTCATCGTCCAGGAACAAGTCCCACTCATCGAACGAAAGGAATTGGCCATGTCCGCCAATCCGGTGCTGTGGGATCTCGACGCGCGCGGCGTCGCCACCGTCACGCTGAACCGCCCGGAGGTCAACAATGCCTATGACGTCGGCCTCATCGGGGGCGTGCTCGCGGCGATGGAGGATCTGGGCAGCAAGCCTTCGCTGCGCGTCGTCGTTCTGAAGGGCAACGGCAAGCATTTTCAGGCCGGCGCCGACCTGAAATGGATCAACGGCGTGCGGCCGAAATCGCCCGCCGAAAACGAAGCGGTGTCGCGGGCCACTTTCGAGGCGGTGCAGCGGCTGAACCTGCTTCCGATCCCGACCGTGGCGCTGGTGCAGGGCGGCTGTTTCGGCGGCGGCACCGGCGTGATTTCCGCTTGCGACGTGGTGATCGCAGCCGACAACGCGATGTTCTCGATCACCGAGGTGCGCTGGGGCCTGACGGCCGCGATCATCATCCCGCAACTCTGCGACGCCATCGGCGTCCGCCAGGTCCGCCGCTACGCGCTGACCGGCGAACGTTTCGGCGCGGAGGACGCCCGCCGTATCGGGCTGGTCCACGAGGTGGTGCCGCTGGCCGATCTGGAAAGCGCCGGCGCCAAAATGGTCGAGCAGTTGCTGGCCAATGGCCCCGAGGCGCTCGCCGAAACCAAGGCCCTGGCGATGGAAAGCTCGTTCGGCGGCATGGGCGTCGACGACGAGGCCTATGCGCGGCTGGTGCGGATGCATGCGGCGAGGCGCCAGACCGCGGAAGCCTCGGAAGGCCTTGCCTCGTTCGCGGAAAAGCGCGCGGCAATTTGGCGGGCAGACAAGGCGTGACGTCGGCGATGCAATGCATCGACCTTGCACCTCTCCCCGCTGGCGGGGAAAGAGAGAGCCGCTCAGCAGCCCCGGCAGATGCTGTGCAGGCTCTGGTAGACCGCCTCGTCGTCCTGGCGCATCTGCTTCAGCGAATCCATCGTCGTGGTGTCGACGGGCTTTTCAGGTTTGCGCTTGGCGGCGAGTTCGGCCTCCTGCCGCTGATAGCACGCCTCGCGCTCGGGTTTCGTCTGGATGAACCGGCACTGCTCCACCGCCGCGACCGCGGGGGCGGCAGCGAAAAGCATGGCAAGCACGGATAGAACTGATCTCAACGAATTTGGTCCTTCGATGAATATCCAGCCTCAGCCCGCAGCGCCGTAGATCTTGTCGCGCAGCCGCCGCATCCCGCCAAGCCATCGCTCCGCGTTGGAGGCCTTGCGCTGCATGTACTCATACACGGTCGGATGCGACAAGATCAGAAACCGCTCGGCTTCCATCGCCTCGATCACGATTCTGGCCACCTCCTCGGGCTGCATCACGCCGTCGACGCGTGCCGCACTCGGGCCCGCCGTCGTCATCCCGGTCTGCACCGATTGCGGACACAGCACGGAGACGCGGATGCCGCGGTCGCCATATTGAATGGCGAGATGTTCGGCGAGCGCGACCGCGGCATGTTTTGTCACGCCATAGGGCATCGAGTTCAGCGAGGCCAAAAGGCCCGCCGCGGACGCCGTGTTGAGCAGATAGCCGGATCCGCGGGCGAGCATGCCGGGCACCAGCGCCCGCGCCGCGAACACGTGGCTCATGACATGCACCCGCCAGCTCACGTCCCAGTCGGCATCGTCGGCGCTCTCCTGTCCCTTGCGCGACAGGCCCGCATTGGAAAAGAACACGTCGACCGGCCCATACTTGTCCTCGGCCGCCGCGATCAGCGCCTTGACGTCTTCCTCCTGGCCGACATCGGCGGTCACCGCGAGGCCGTCGATGTCGCCGGCGACCTTGGCCAGCCGGTCGCGCGAGGATTTGAGGTCGGCGACCACCACGCCGCGCGCGCCTTTTTCCGCATAGGCGCGCGCCACCGCCGCGCCGATGCCGCTGGCGGCTCCCGTGACCACGCAGACCTTGTTCTTGACCAGCATGCTACGAGGCTCCCATTCTTCCGTCATTGCGAGGAGCAAAGCGACGAAGCAATCCGACTTTCGTGGCGGGAAGAAAGATGGATTGCTTCGCTTCGCTCGCAATGACGATCTGATGACTTTCCGCCAACTACTCTGTCAGCCATGTTCGACGAGTTCAACTCCGATACAGCCCCTTCCCCCGCGCCTTCTGGACGGCGAGCGCTGCGATCAAATCGAGCATCGGCGTCGACAGTCCGGCGGCGCGCGCAAACGCCGCCGGGGCCCTGACCAGCACGTCGATCTCCATCGCGCGGCCGAGTTCGTAATCCTGCAGGATCGAGGGCTTGTGGTCGGGCGCCGGCCCCGAGCGGGTGACGCGCCTGACGTCGGGGATATAGCCTTGCGCGACGCTGTTGGCCTCATCGAGCAGGCGCGGCACCACCTCGCGCAGGGCCGGGTCGTCCCGCACGGCGCGCGCCGTCTGGCCGGTCAAGAGGCACAGCACCGACATCGACATGTTGGTCAGAAGCTTTGACCAGATCGTTTCCCTGATCCGCAGGCTCGGTTGCGACTGGATCGAGGCCGCATTGAGCAGGGCACGCAGGCCTTCGATCCGCGCGCCGGCGCGGTCGTCGCATTCGCCGACCTGCAGCATGTTGCGGTCGGGTGAAAGATTGGTGACGATTCCTGGCGCGACCACCTCGTTCGACGAAAAGATCACCCCGCCGATGATCCGCTGCCGCGAAACAAGCGACCGCAAGCGGCCGCCCGGATCGAGAAAGCCGAGATCGGGCACCGCCGGATGATCCGGCGAGAGGCCGATATCGTACCACCAGGGAATGCCGTTCTGGGCGAACACCACGGCGGTGTCGTCGTTGAGCAGTGGCGGCAGGCCTTCGACGAGGCTTTCGAGGGAAGTCGCCTTCAGCGTCGAGATCACGAGATCCTGCGGCCCGAGCGTCGCCGGATTGTCGGAGGCGTCTACGCGCGCCGGAAACTCGGACGCGCCGACGCGAAGCGTCAGGCCCTTTGCCTTCACCGCTTCGAGATGCTGTCCGCGCATCACGCAGGAGACGTCATGTCCCGCCAGCGCCAGCCGCACCGCGAAATGGCTGCCGACGGCGCCCGCGCCGAAAATACAGATCCGCATGGGAGAAAATCCTGTCAGCGGTCCCGGTGTTGCGTCACAATCATGGCTCCGCGGTGCGGATGCCGGCCGGGCTCACCTTCATGGCGATCGGCGCGGATTTTGTCAGTGTCTTGCCGTCGAATGCGAAGGTTGCGATCTCGTTCTCGACCATGCATTGCACCAGGAGCTTCGCGGAATCCTTCGACCATACGATGCCCTGGCACCAGTGGCCGATTTTGGCTTCGGTCACCGGGACGAGGTCGGTACCGGCAATCCGGTAGATCTTCAGCAAGCCAAAATCGTTGAAGAATGGCGAATTCGCCGGCTTGGTCGAGCCATTGACGACGTTGACCGCGACGAAAGCGCCATCCGGCGACATCTTCAGGCCTTCCGGCGTCTGCCCGACCGAGATGGTGGTCACCACGCGAACGGGCTTCGCCCGCATGTCGATCAGGCTGATCGAATCCGCATCGCCGCCGCCCATGCCGACATTGCCGACGACGGCGGTGTCCCCACTGCCCGCGGTGTCGATCTGGTAGGGACGCAGCGCCGAAAACAGGTCGCGCTTAGTGTATTCGACCTTGGCGCCGTCGACCGAGAGGATCGATATCCGGCCGTCACCGTCGCGGGTGACCAGCGCCATGGTGCCATCGCGGGAAAAAATCGCGTGGCTGGGGCCGGATTTCGCGTCGCCCAGCGCGATCTTGCCGGCCGCGGTCAGCACATTGCCGCTGATCGTGAACACCGAAACGGTTCCCTCGTTGCGGTTGGCGACCAGCGCCAGCGTCGCCGCGCGATTGATCGAAACGCCGGCGGCGCCGGCGCCGGCCTGCAACGTCGCCAGCACCTTCGGCGGCGATGATTTCAGGTCGATCACCGAAACCTTGTCGTCGGCGATCGCCTTGGTCGGATCGGCGGGATCGACTTTCATCGCGCCGGTAACCAGGGCGAAACTCTCGTCGGGCGCGACGGCCACGCTTGATGGCGGCCCGACGACGCTCGCGGGCGCCGGTATCTCCGCGACGATCCGCGGCGCCGCGCCGGAAAGATCGATGATCGAGACCGTGTCCGGCAATGGTTCCCTGCGGACTTTCGCCACGCCGTTTTCCATGACCATCTTGCCGTCGTTCGCCGAAACAGCGATTTCGGCTCGGGAAGCGGGGGCCGCCATCACGACTGATGACATCGTGATCAGTGCCAACGCAGCTCTGCCGGATCGCATGGCGTTCCTCCCCGATCGACTGGCCCTGTTGCGGGTCCATGACGGCAGTATTCAACGGCGGAGCGCAGTTGTCGAATCCGCGGGCCGGTCGCGCGCGCTGCTTCAGGGCATGCAGGAGACATGGCCGGATCGCGCTCGTTATTCCACTGGACGAGACACTGTGTTAGCCCTTTGACCAGATGGCAAAATCTCTCCGTCGTCAGCATGCGAACCTCAATTATCCGGGATCCTCACCTTGCCCACCAAGTCGATCGAAGAACCGGCCCGCCAAATTCCACTCTACGGCGAATATGAAGTCGCCGTCCTCGGCGGCGGGCCGGCCGGCATTGCGGCGGCGGTGGCGGCGGCGCGCGCCGGGCGTCGCACGCTGCTGATCGAGCGTTATGGTTTTCTCGGCGGCATGGGCACGGCGGCGGGGGTGACGAATTTCTGCGGGCTGCACGCCAATGTCCACGGCGAGATGCATCGGGTGGTGCAGGGCATCGCCTCCGATCTGCTCGGTCGGATCGAGGCGATCGGCGGACTGAATGCGCCGCATCTGATCCTCGGCAAGATCCTGGCGCAGGCCTATGACACCGCGGCCTACAAGATCGCGGCCGATGATCTGCTTGGAAGCCACAAGGTCGATATCCTGTTTCACGCGCTTGGCGCCGGCGTGGCGATGCACGACGAGACGCGCATCAACGCGCTGTTCGTCGAGACCAAGGCCGGGCGGCAGGCGATCCGCGCCGGCATCTTCATCGATTGTTCTGGGGATGGCGACCTCGCCGCGTGGGCGGGGGCGCGGTACGAGGTCGGCGACAATGCCGGCAGCATGCTCTATCCCTCGATGATGTTCCGCCTCAACGGCATCGATCCGGATAGAGCCGGCGAGGCCTGGCGGACGATCCCGGCGCTGATGGAGCAAGCCGAGGCCGCCGGCACGCATCATTTCCCGCGCAAGGCGGCGATCGTGCGCCCGCAGCGTTCGCAGATCGAATGGCGCGTAAATTTCACCCAGCTCGCGCGGAACGACGGCACCGCGATCAACGGGCTCAAGCCCGACGATCTCACCCGCGGCGAGATCGACGGCCGCCGCCAGGCGATGAAGGCATTCGAGTTCCTGCGCACGGTGCCGGGCTTCGAGAAATCCTACATCGTCGACCTGCCGCCGCAGCTCGGCATCCGCGAAACCCGCCGCATCCTTGGCGGCTATAGGCTGTCGGGCGAAGACGTGCTCGGCTGCGCCTCGTTCGAGGATTCGATCGGCGTCAACGGCTGGCCGATGGAATCCCATGTCGCCGGGGACGTCATCTTCAAGTTCCCGCCGATCCCGCAATCGCGCGGGTTCAACGAATTGCCTTATCGCATGCTGGTCCCGGCGGGGCTCGACAATCTGCTGATGGCCGGGCGCTGCGCCTCGATGACCCATGACGGCCAGTCGGCCGCGCGCGTCTCCGGCGCCTGCTTTGCGATGGGCGAGGCCGCCGGCACCGCTGCTGCGCTGGCGCTCGGCGGCAACACGCCGCCGCGCGACATCGCGGTGGACAAATTGCAGTTGCAATTGAAGCGGCAAGGGGCGTTTATCGGCCGCGATCAGGCGGTGCCGGAAGGGCTGTAGAAGGCCTGTTTCGAACGATGAAAACAGCTATATGTCGTCCCGGCGAAAGCCGGGACCCATACACCGTGCCCTGTCTTGGGGCACGATGGCGAAGACCGTCTTTCATGATCACCGATGGTGGTTATGGGTCCTGGCTTTGGCCGGGACGACGATGGAATACACGCGAAGGAAATGGAATGACGAGACTTGCGCACCTTGTACTGGCCGGCCTGCTCGCGCTCGCGGTAAGCGACATCGCGCGGGCGGAGGATTTGCAAAAGGCAAAGATTGGCGTGCTGCGGCTGTCGTCGTCGGCGCCGGTGTTCATCGCGCAGGACAAGGGCTATTTCAAAGACGCCGGGCTCGATATCGAATTGAAGTTCTTCGACGCCGCGCAGCCGATCGCGGTCGCGACCACTTCCGGCGATGTCGATTTCGGCATCACCGCCTTCACCGCGGGACTTTACAATCTCGCGGGCAAGGGCACCCTGAAGGTGATTGGCGGCATGAGCCGCGAAAAGGCCGGCTATCCCTTGATCGGCTATTTCGCTGGCAATAACGCCTACGCTAGCGGCCTGAAGACGCCGAAGGATCTCGCCGGCAAGCGCGTGGCGGTGACGCAGACCGGCTCCAGCTTCCATTATTCGCTCGGCCTGCTCGCCGACAAATACGGCTTCAAGCTCAGCGACGTGAAGGTGGTGCCGCTGCAGTCGCTGTCGAACGCGGCGGCCGCGCTGAAAGGTGAGACTGTCGATGCCGCGCTCTTGCCCGCATCGACCGCGCGCAAACTGATCGACGATGGTGGCGCCAAACTGCTGGGCTGGGTCGGCGACGAGACGCCGTGGCAATTGGGCGCGGTGTTCGCTTCGCCCAAGACGGTCGCCAACAAGCCATTGGTGACGAAACTGCTCGCCGCGCTGGTTCGCGCCGACCGCGAATATCACGACGTGATCCTGGCCGCCGTGAAGGACGGCAAGGCGCCGATCAACGATGAGACAAAGCCGTTGCTGGAGATCATCGCCAAATACACCAATTTGCCGGTCGAGCAGGTGGTCGGCAACTGCGCCTATGTCGATCCCGGCGGCAAGCTCGACGTTGGAAATGTCGCCAACCAGATCGAATGGCTGCAGAAGCAGGGTTTTGTCGACAAGGGATTCAATGCTGGCGATATCATCGCCAAGGATTTTGTGAAGGCGGATTGATGGGACGTCCTCCGGGGCTTCATCCTCCGAGACGCATCGCTTTCGCGATGCTCCTCAGGATGAGGTCTTGGACCCTCATGGTGAGGAGCGCGTAGCGTGTCTCGAACCATGAGGCCACCGCTGCACGGCCGGAATCGATTCGACGGGAATAGGCTCTGATGGACCTGATCGCCGACCATATCAGCCACCGCTTCGGCGCGCTCGAGGTGCTCGACGACGTCTCGTTCACGGTTGGCGCCGGCGAGGTGGTGGCGATCGTCGGCCCGTCCGGCTGCGGCAAGAGCACGCTGCTGCAGATCCTCGGCGGGCTGCTGCGGCCGAACGCGGGCGCAGCCGAACTGCGCGGCGCGGCGCCGTCGGGCAGTCTCAATCCGCTGACCTTCGTGTTCCAGGATTTCGCGCTGCTGCCGTGGTGCACGGTGGCGGAGAATGTCGAATTCCCGCTGCTGCACAGCGGCCTCGGCGTGGCGGAACGCCGCGCGATCGTCGACGACGCCTTGCGCCGTACCAGCCTGTCGGACTTCCGCGGCGCCTATCCGAAGCAATTGTCGGGCGGCATGCGCCAGCGCGTCGGTATCGCCCGCGCACTGGCGGTGCGCCCGGCGATCCTCTTGATGGACGAGCCGCTGTCGGCGCTGGATTCGCAGACCCGCGAATTGCTGATGGAGGATTTCGTCAGGCTGCTCGCCGACGGTGCGATGGGCGCGGTCTATGTGACGCATAATCTGGAGGAAGCGGTGCGGCTCGCCGACCGCATCGTCGTGCTGTCGCGGCGGCCCGGCCGCGTCCGCGAGGTCGTCAGCATCCCTATGACGCGTGGCGAACGCGGCGATATCGCGGCCCGCGAAAAACTGCTGGCGCTGCAGAACGGCCTGTGGTCGCTGATCCGCGAAGAGGCGATCGACGCCGAGCGCGAGGTCCAGCATGCTTGACCGCGCGAAGGAAGAGACTGGCACCCCGCCGGCCGATCCCGATGCCGGGACCCGGCCAGTGGCGTTCCGCGGTGCGCGGCTTTGCGCCGGCATCCGGCCGCACCTCCGGCTGGATCGCGCTCGCGCTGGTGATCGGGCTCTGGCAACTCGCCGGCAGCCTTGCGCTGGTCAATCCGCTGTTCCTGCCGCCGCCGTCGGCAATCGCGCGCGCGATCTGGCAGCTCGCGGTCTCCGGCGCGCTGTGGCATCATCTGTCGGTTTCGGTCATGCGGATCGGCGCGGGGTGGATTCTCGGCACGGTCGCCGGCGTTATCGTCGGCTTCGCGATCGGGCTGTCGAGTCTGGCGCGCGGCGTCGGCATCACCTTCATCTCGGCGCTGTTTCCGATTCCGAAGATCGCGCTGCTGCCGCTGCTGATCCTGTGGCTCGGTATCGGCGAACAGCCGAAGATCGCGACCATTGCGTTGGGGGTGTTCTTTTCCACCGCGATCTCTGTCTATAGCGGCGTCGACAACGTGCCGCGCAATTTGATCCGGATGGCGCAGAGTTTCAACGTGCCGTTTTATGCGATCGTGCGCCGCGTGATCTGGCCGGGCGCGCTGCCCTCGATCCTCGCGGGCTTCCGCATCACCGCGTCGGTCGCGCTGTTGTTGGTGGTCAGCGCCGAAATGATCGGCGCCGAATACGGCATCGGCGCCTTCGTGCTGCAGGCCGGCAACCTCATGCAGACCGATCAGCTGCTGGCGGGCGTGGTCATTCTCTCCCTGTTCGGACTTGCGGTGGGAAAACTGATCAACTGGATGGAGACGCGGCTCCTGCACTGGCGGTAAACGGCAGTCGTCGCCGGCTTGAAGCGGCGGAACCGGCATACCACGGCTAAGCCCGGATTTCGCTTCGCTTCATCCGAGCTACAGGTCGCTGGCTGGACTCGCCGTCATCGCGCAGGATCGCAAGCGACGATGGCAATCGAGTCTCTCGGGCTATGGATCGCTCGCTGACGCTCGCAATGACGGTGCGATGACCTCACGCGTTGCCGCGATCTTCCCGGAACAGATCGAGCTTTTGCTGCACCGGACGATCCGAAAAACTGAACAGCACCGAATCCTGCGTCGGACTCGTGGGTGACCCACTGCCAGCTCGGCACCACGAACAGGTCGCGCGGGCCCCATTCGAAGGTCTGGTCGCCGATCCGCGAGCGGCCCTTGCCTTCGATCGCCGTGAACACGGTGGCATCGGTCGAGCGATAGCGCGCGGTCTTGAATCCCTTCGGCAGCAACTGGATGAAGGTGCCGATGGTCGGCATCGCGAAATCGCCGGTCTCGGGATTGGAGAATTTCAGCTTCAGGCCGTGGCAGGCGTCCCACTCGTTGCGAGCCTTGGCCTGCTCCAGCGCCTCGCGGGTGTAGGAATAGGGATAGTTGAAGATCGGCGAGGTCTTGGACTTTCGCTTCTCGTCGACCGGCAGCAGATTGTGACCGTAGCGCCCAAAGCTGTCGCCCGCCGGTTTTGTAATTTTCTGCTGGTCCTCCTTGGCGTCCTCGGCAAAGGAGGCGTCGAAGAACTGCACCATCGGGATGTCGAGACCGTCGAGCCAGAACATCGGCTCGGAGGTTTCGTTGGAGTGGTCGTGCCAGGTCATCGACGGCGTGATGACGAAATCGCCCGGCTCCATCGCGGTGCGCTCGCCGTCGACCGCGGTGAAGGCGCCCTTGCCCTCGAGGATGAAACGCAGCGCCGACTGGCTGTGCCGGTGCGCCGGTGCGACGTCGCCGGGGATCACCATCTGCACGCCGGCGAACAGCGAGGTCGTGACCTTCGACTGACCGCGCAGCCCCGGATTTTCCAGCACCAGCACCCGTCGGGTGGCTTCCTTGGCGGTGATCAGCTTGCCGGCTTCCGTCATGTAGTCGCGGATGGCGTCGAATTTCCACAAATGCGGCCGGCAGGCGCTCCGCGGTTCCGGCGTGATCAGATCGCCCATCACGTTCCACAGCGCGGAAAGGTTCTCGCCGTCGATCTTCTTGTAGAACGCCTCGCGTTCCGGCGTCTTCACTACGGCTTCCATGGCGAGCCTCCCTGTTCTTGTTGGCTTCAATTATTGACAGCATACTTACAATATGGCTAGCGTCAATCACGGCGGCCAGCCGCCAACGAGAAAAAACGACGGAGGTTCCCCATGAAGCTGCACGGCTATTTCCGCAGCAGCGCGTCCTACCGCGTCAGAATCGCGTTGAATCTGAAGGGCCTGGGCGCCGAACACCTGCCGCACCATCTGCGCAAGGGCGAACAGCGCGACCCTTCCTATCTCGCGATCAATCCGCAGGGGCTGGTGCCGACCCTGCAGGACCAGGGCGCCGTCATCACCCAGTCGCTCGCCATCGTCGAATGGCTGGAAGAGACCCACCCGACGCCGCCGCTGTTGCCAAGGGATCCGCTGCGCCGCGCCCATGTCCGGGCCTTCGCGCAGGTGCTGGCCTGCGATACCCACCCGGTGCAAAATCTGAAAGTGCTGGCGCGGCTGCGCGAACTCGGGCTGCCCGAGGAACAGGTCACGGGCTGGGCGGCCTGGGCCAACCGCGAGGGGCTGTCGGCCTGCGAAGCCCTGATCGCCAATGAAGCCGGGCCGTTCTGCTTCGGCGAGGCGCCCAGCATGGCCGATCTCTGCCTGGTGCCGCAGCTCGCCAATGCGCGGCGTTTTGGGGTCGATGTCGCGGCCTATCCGCGTTTGCTGAAAGCGGAGCAGGCGGCAAAGAATCTCAAGGCGTTCGCGGACGCCGCGCCGGAGCGCCAGCCCGATGCCGAGTAAAACCGACGACGTCACCATGGACGCGGTCTACGCCGCGCCGGGCTATCTGTTTCGCCGGATGCAGCAGATCGCGGTGGCGATCTTCATGGAGGAGTGCAGGACACACGACCTGACGCCGGTGCAGTTCGCGGCTCTGGTCGCGATCCACACCCATCCCGGCATCGATGCGACGCGGCTGTCCGCCGTTATCGCGTTCGACCGTTCGACGCTCGGCAACGTGATCGAGCGGCTGGAGACCAAGGGCTATATCGAGCGCAAGCCGTCGTCCGGCGACAAGCGGATAAAGCTGTTGTACCAGACCCGATCGGGCGCGGCGCTACTGCGCGAAATCACGCCCTCGGTCGATCGCGCTCAGGCGCGCATGCTGCAGCCGCTGAAGCCGGCCGACCGCAAGACGCTGATGGCGCTGTTGACGCAACTGGTCGATCTCAACAACGAGGCCTCGCGGGTGCCGCTGCGCGCCGAAGACGCACTTGAACATCTCGGGAAATCAGGCTGATGGCGGCTTCGAACACACGGCCGGTCCTGATCGCGGGCGGCGGCATCGGCGGCCTCGCCGCCGCACTGGGCCTGGCGCAAAAGGGCATCCCCTCGATCCTGCTGGAGAAGGCCGCAGCCCTCGGCGAGATCGGCGCCGGCATTCAGCTCGGGCCGAACGCCTTTCACGCCTTCGACTATCTCGGCGTCGGCGAGGCCGCACGGGGCATGGCCGTCTATATCGATCAGCTCCGGCTGATGGACGCGCTGACCGCGGAAGAAATCACCCATGTCGACCTGCGCGATGCCTTCCGCTCGCGCTTCGGCAATCCCTATGGCGTCGTGCATCGCGGCGATCTGCACGGCGTGTTCCTGAAAGCCTGCCGGGATCATGAGCTGATCGAACTGCGCGTCAGCAGCGAGGTGACGGGCTATGACCAGGACGGCGCGTCGGTGACCGCGCATCTGGCTTCCGGCGAGCGCGTCACGGGATCGCTGTTGATCGGCGCCGACGGGCTTTGGTCGAACATTCGCAAACAAGTCACATCGGACGGGCCGCCGCGGGTTTCCGGCCACACCACCTATCGCTCGGTGATCCCGACCGAGGAGATGCCGGAGGATCTGCGCTGGAACGCGGCGACGCTGTGGGCCGGCCCGAAATGCCATATCGTGCATTATCCGCTCTCGGGCTGGAAGGTGTTCAACCTCGTCGTCACCTATCACAATGACGCGCCGGAGCCGGTGGCGGGCAAACCGGTATCGGAAGCGGAAGTCCTGCAGGGCTTTGCGCATGTGCATGAACGCGCGCAGAGCATCATCCGCCACGGCAGGAACTGGAAGCTCTGGGTGCTATGCGACCGCGATCCCAGCGAACGCTGGGTCGACGGTCGCGTCGCGTTGCTCGGCGACGCCGCGCATCCGATGCTGCAATATTTCGCGCAAGGCGCCTGCCAGGCGATGGAGGACGCGGTGTGCCTGTCGCATATGCTGGGCAGCCACCCCGGGGATCACACGACCGCGCTGGAGAAATACCGCCAGCAGCGTTTTCCCCGCACCGCGCGCGTGCAGCTGTTGTCCCGCGCCATCGGCGAGCACATCTATCATCCCGCAGGCGAGCACGCGCGAATCCGCAATGCCATCATGGGTGCGAAGTCGTCGGAAGATTACTATCGCGATCTGGCGTGGCTCTATGGCGGCACGGGGCTGGCAGGGTAACGCCAAAACTCCGTCGTCGTCCCGGCCTTGAGCCGGGATCCATAACCACAGGCGTGTGTTTGGCGAAGGCTGGGGCGCCGATCGAACGCAACAACAAACAGCGATGGTTATGGGTCCCGGCGTACGCCGGGACGGCGACTAAATTTGCTCGAGCGTAGAACCCTAAACCCGCATCACCGCTTGCCTGTCGATCTTGCCGGTGCCGGTTTTCGGCAATTCGTCAATGAATTTCACTTCGCGCGGATATTTGTAAGGCAAGAGTTTTGCCTTGACGAAATCCTGCAGCATCTTCGTGGCCTCGTCTTTGTCGAAGGCGGTATCGTTCATGACGACGACGGCCTTGAGCGTCATGCGCCGGTCCGGCAGTTCGGCGGCGAAGACCGCGCATTCGCGCACCTGCGGATGTTCGGCGAGGCAAAGCTCGACCTCGAGCGGATAGACCCATTGGCCGGAAATCTTGATCAGGTCGTCGGCGCGGCCGCGGAAGAAGTGAAAGCCGTCGCTGTCGCGGACGAAACGATCGCCGGTGTAGATCCATCCCTCCTCGCGGATGGTCTCGGCGGTCTTGTCGGGCCGGTTCCAGTACAGCGGCGTGTTGGAATCGCCGCGCACCCACAAGATGCCTTCCTCGTTGTCGCCGACTTCGCGGCCGTCCTTGTCGCGGAGCATGATCTCGTAGCCGGGCACGCGAAGCCCGGCGGCGCCGGGCTTTTTCCTGTCGGGCCGGTTGCTGAGGTAGATGTGCAGCACTTCGGTCGAGCCCAGCCCCTCGATAATCTCGAGCCCGCTGAGTTTCTTCCAGCCGTTGAAGACTTCGGCGGAGAGCACCTCGGCGGCCGACAGCGCCATCCGCAGCGAGGCGAAATCGCGCCCGCTCCGCGCCCTCGGCCTTGGTCAGCGAGGTATAGAGCGTCGGCAATCCGAAGAACACCGAGGGGCGGAAGCGTTCGATCGCCTCGAAAATCGCCGCCGGTTTCGGCTGGCCCGGCAGTAGCAGGGTCGCCGCACCCGCCGAGAACGGAAAGGTGATCGAATTGCCAAAACCGTAGGCGAAGAACATTTTCGGCACCGAGAAGCAGATGTCGTCCGGTTTCAGCTTCAATACGTTCTGCGCGAAAGCGAGATCGCTATAGGCCATGTCGTGTTGCAGATGGACGATGCCCTTGGGCCGTCCGGTCGAGCCCGATGAATACATCCAGAACGCCATCTCGTTCCGGTCGGTGTCAGCCTCCGTCAGCTCTGCGGGAAATGCCGGCAGCCATTGTTCGGCGACGATCGCATGCGGCACCGCGTGATCGCCGGCCGCGCCGTTGACCACGACCAGCGTCCGCAGCGCCGTATCCGCGCAGGCCGCGGCATTGAAGCGCGTGCAAAATTCGGCATCGCTGACGGCAACGGAAGCATTCGAATCCGACAGGTAGAATTGCAGCAGATCGGGCGGCGTCAGCGTATTGATCAACAGCGGCACAAAACCGGCGCGGACCGCGCCAAAGAACGCCGCCGGATAGGCCGGAGTGTCGTCGAGAAACATCAGGATGCGATCGCCGCGCTTCAGCCCCAGCGCGATAAGGCCGTGGCCCCAGCGCGAGGCCTCCGCGCAGAGCTCGCTGTAGCTGCGCGTACCCAGGGGGCCGGTCAGCGCCAGCCGGTCGTCGTGCCCCCTGTCGAGATTATCGAACAGGATGCGGCTGGCATTATAGGTTTGCGGGATCGCAAAGCCGATTTCCCGCGCGCCCGCGCTGTCGGCGGGCACGGCATCGGCGATTGCAAGTGCACCGTCGTGAGGCTGCGGATTCATCGCTGGTCCCCGATTTTCCGCGCAGGCCGGGACGCCTCGTAGCGCGCCATGAAGGCCGGCGACATCGCGCGCAGCCGCGCATCGTCGATCCGTCCGGATCGGGTGATATAGCTATAGGCAAAATCCATCAGGTCGAGCTGCATGTGTTCGGGGAATTTCGTGTACCAGTCGGCGCTGGTGCGCGCTGCGGTCACCAGCTTCTTCACGATAGGCTCGCGCTCCCTCTGGTAGCGCTTGAGGCCCGCGGCGATATCGTTCTCCGCCTCCAGCGCCTTGGCCAGCGCAATCGCGTCCTCGATCGCGAGCCGCGTCCCCGATCCGATCGAGAAATGCGCCGAGTGCAGGGCGTCGCCGATCAGCACCATGTTCTTGAACGACCAGCGCTCGTTCCAGATCCACGGGAAATTGCGCCACACCGATTTGTTCGAGACCAGTGGATGGCCGCCGAGCGTGGCCGCGAACACCTGCTCGCAGACCGCCCTGGATTCATCGACGGTCTTGTCGGCGAAACCGTGGGCTTGCCAGGTCGGCAAATCGCACTCGACCAGGAAGGTGCTCATCCCGGGCGAGTATCGATAATGGTGCGCGTTGAAGGCGCCGAGCTCGGTCCTGACAAAAGTCTGAGACAGCGTCTCGAAGCGTTTCGTGGTGCCGTACCAGGCGAACTTGTTGGCCGAATAGGACAGCGAGGTGCCGAAATCGCCCTCGAAACTGCGGCGCATCAGCGAGTTCAGGCCGTCGGCGGCGACGATCAGATCGTAACCCCCGAGCTGGTCCAGCGACTGGATCATGGTGTCGTAACGCGGCGTGACGCCTGTGGCGTGCACGCGCGCCTGCAGCAGCCCGAGCAGTTCAAGCCGGCCGATCGAGGAAAAGCCGACGCCGTCGATCGCGACGCTTTCGCCGCGCAGGTTGAGCGTGATGTTCTTCCAGCTTTCCATCCGGGGCGCGATGGCGTCGACCGTGTCGGGATCGTCCGCGCGCAGGAATTCGAGCGCCTGCTCCGAGAACACCACGCCGAAGCCCCAGGTGGCGCCGGCGGGGTTCTGCTCGAACAGATCGATCTCGGCGTCGGGGTGGCGCCTTTTCCAGAGATAGGCGAAGTAGAGGCCGCCGGGGCCTCCGCCGATCACGGCGATACGCACGATCTTCCTCCCGGATTGGCAGTATACTGTTAATTCGCCGCACAATAGTCCGGGCGCGACCCGGGCGCCACAGGAAAGTGCTCCATGATGAGCGGCTCGCGGCGACGGCCCGTCGGGCAGTTCGGCCGCCTTGCCGCCGATCTCTGTGCGCGGTCGGCATGTTCCGCGCCATCACAATTCTACGCTCTATGTTCGACGGTCGTCAAAAAACCGGGCAAGGCCGCGGCTTGCCCCTTGATCGCGAAGCCGTTGTACGGAACCTTTCGAAAGCGTTGTTGCCCGCAAGCCCCTTTCAACCAAATCCATTTGATGCCGATCGTCATCGCAAGGAGAAATCATGCAGGATGCCAAGAGCAGGTGGCTGACGTTCTATGCCGACCATGTCGGGCCTGCGACCAAGGAAATGTTCGGCTATGTCGAGAAGATGGTGATCGCGACCCTGATCATATCGGCGGGAGCACACGTCTCGAGCAACGAGCCGGCCATCGTTCTGTTCGGCTATCTGCGCCACGGCCTCGTCGGCCGCGGCGTCGAATTGTTCGGTATCGTGCTTCTGCTGCTGAACTTCCTTGACGGGTTCTACAAGCTGGCGAAGCTGAATTGGCATGCCGCATACCAGATCGTGATGTCGTTCTGCTACATCGCCCTGTCGGTCCGGCTGGTTCAGTTGATTATGGCGTTTCGCGCCGAATGATGGCGGCCCGCGACATGACGCGGGCCGCCCCAAGACATCGCGCCGATCGACTTATTGCGCGGCGAACTGGCCGAGAACTTCCTTGCACGCCGGCGAAATCGAGGCGGCCTGGCTCGCCAGACACTGAATGATGCGGCCGCCGCCGACAGGGACGCCGCCGCAAAGCGCGCGCACGTCACCGCCGCATGCCGACCGCAGCACGAAGAGCTCTTCCCGCGGTCGCATCGGCCGCAATACCAGCGCCGGCGCCGCCGCTGGCGCCGCAGCGGGAGCGGCCGCTGTTGCGGCGGGAGCGCCGCCCTTTGCGGAGGCCGTACCGGCGCCGCCGGCCGCGTTAAGCGCCTGCTGACAGGACGCCGAGACTTTTGCCTTGTTCTTCTCCAGACAGTTCAGCGCCGGTTCGCCTCCGGTCGGCACGCCGGCGCAGACTTTTGGATAGTCGGAGCGGCATGAGGTGCGGATTGCGGCAATCTGCGCGTCGCTGGGCTTCTTGGCGCCGGTGTTGGCCGCGGCCGCCGGAGTCGCAGCCTTGGCAGCCGCCGCCGGAGCCGCGGCTTCGGCCGGCTTCGCCGCTGCTGCCGGCGCGGGCTCCGTCTTGGGCGCCGCGGCCGAGTCCGTCTTGGGTTCTGCGGCAAACTCCGTCTTGGGAGGCGCAGCCTCGGCCTTCGGTGCGGCCGGCGGCTCCACGGCGCGCACTGCGCTCTGGCATCCGGCGGAAAGGCTCGCCATGTTTTTCTGCAGGCATTGCAGCGACGCTTCGCCGCCCGGCGGTACGCTCGAGCAATGGGCCATATAATCCGAGCGGCACTGGGACTTGATGGCGCTGCGCTGCGCGTCGGTCGGTGCCTGCGAAAATGCCGGCATTGCCAGCCCGAACGTGATTGTTGTCAGCGATGCGAAAACAGTCGCGCTACGTCTCAACGTGTTGATCATCTGGAGAAATCCTTACGGTTGTCGCGGCCGGAACCGCCGCTTAAAATCGAAATGGGCGACGAAAACATTGGAGATAAATTTCGCTAGCCACATCATTTTCGCTTTCGAGTTTCACTGCAAGCGGATTGTTGCTATGCATGCATGGCGAGCCTTTCTCCGCAAAAACCCTTCGCGGTCGCGAAACGAACGGGGCACGGGAATGAAGCCAAGGCCTCCGCCAGCGTGCGTCGAACCGGATGAACGCGAAATGAATTGCGCCGCGAAGCGAAGTGCTGCCACCGTATCCCGTATTGGTTTCGTCATATTCTCGCTCGCCGCATTAAGCGCCTGCGAACAGAATAGTTTTGTGCCGCCGCCGCCGCCGAAGGTCGATGTCGCCGTGCCGGTCCAGCGCGCGGTCACGCGTTTTCTCGAGGCCACCGGCAACACCGCGCCCGTCAAATCCGTCGATCTCGTCGCGCGGGTGCAGGGCGTGCTGCAGTCGATCGATTACAAGGACGGCGAGTACGTGAAGGCGGGCACGACGCTGTTCACGATCGAGCCCGACACCTACAAGTACAAGCTTGAGCAGGCGCAGGCAGCGGAGGCCGGCGCGCAGGCCTCGCTGAAGCAGGCCGAAGCCGACTTCAAGCGCCAAGCCGATCTGGTGGCGAGACAAGCCGTTTCGCAGGCGACGCTGGATACATCCACCGCCACACGCGACAACGCGCAAGCCAATCTGTTGCAGGCGCAGGCCAACACCAGGATCGCCGCGGTCAATTACGGCTACACCAACGTGGTGGCGCCGTTCGACGGCTTCGTCAGTGCGCATCTGGTTTCGGTCGGCGAACTCGTCGGCGTGGCGTCGCCGACCCAGCTCGCCACCATCGTGCAGCACGATCCGATCTTCGTGAACTTCACCGTCAACGAACAGCAGGTGCTGCGCATTCGTGCCGAGGCGGCGCGCAAGGGATTGACGTCGAGCGATCTCAGGCAAACCCCGGTCGAGGTCGGGCTGCAGACCGAAAGCGGCTTTCCACACAGGGGAAACCTCGACTATGCCGCGCCGACCATCAACCAGTCGACGGGCACGCTCGCGGTGCGCGGCCTCCTGCCGAACGCCGACCGCATCCTGCTGCCCGGCTATTTCGTTCGCGTCCGTGTTCCGCTCGACGAGCAGCAGGGCGCGCTGCTCGTCCCCAGTGTCGCCCTCGGCAGCGATCAGGCCGGCCGGTACGTGCTGGTGGTGAACAAGGACAATGTGGTCGAGCAGCGCAAGGTCGAGACCGGGCAGGTCGAGGGCGAACTGCGCGTCATCGACAGCGGCCTGAAGCCCGACGACCGCATCGTCATTGCCGGGCTGCTGCGCGCGATCCCCGGCCAGAAGGTCGATCCGCAGTTGCAGAAGATCGAACAGCCGCCTGCACCGACCAAGTAGGACCAGGCCATGATCTCAAAATTCTTCATCGAGCGGCCGGTCCTCTCCAACGTCATCGCCATCCTGATGATCCTGATCGGCGGCGTGTCGCTGCTCAGTCTTGCCGTCGCGCAGTATCCCGACGTGGTGCCGCCGACGGTGCAGGTGACGACGCGCTATCCCGGCGCGTCCGCCAAGACCGTCATCGATACCGTGGCGCTGCCGATCGAGCAGCAGGTCAACGGCGTGGAGGACATGCTCTATATGCAGTCCTACAGCGGCCCCGACGGCACCTATACGCTAACGGTGACGTTCAAGATCGGCACCGACCTCAACTTCGCGCAGGTGCTGGTGCAGAACCGCGTATCGAGTGCGCTGTCGCAACTGCCGCAGGCGGTGCAGAACCAGGGCGTGACGGTGCAGAAGAGGTCGACGTCGATCCTGCTGTTCGTGACGCTGACCTCGCCGAATTCGACCTATGACAGCCTGTTCCTCAGCAATTACGCCACCATCAATCTGCGCGACGAGCTGTCGCGGCTGCCCGGGGTCGGCAATGTGACGGTGTTCGGCGCCGGCCAGTATTCGATGCGGGTCTGGCTCGATCCGAACAAGCTGCAGGCGCGCGCGCTGATGCCGCAGGACGTCATCCAGGCGATCCAGCAGCAGAGCCAACAGGTGACCGCCGGGCAGGTCGGCGCGCCGCCGACGCCGCCGGGTCAGGCGTTCCAGTACACGCTGAACGTCAACGGCCGGCTCGACAACACGGAGCAGTTCGAGAACATCATCGTCAAGACCGGCAACAATGGCGACGTCACCCGCGTGCGCGACGTCGGCTGGGTCGAGCTGGGCGCGCAGACCTACAGCCAGGTGTTCTCGCTCAACAAGAAGCCCGCGACCGGCATCGGCGTGTTCCAGTCGCCCGGCGCCAACGCGCTCGAGGTGGAGAAGGCCGTCCAGAAGAAGATGGCGGCGCTTGCGGCCCAGTTCCCGCGGGACATCAGATACGACACGCCGTTCGACACCACCAAATTCGTCGCGGCCTCGATCGCCGAAGTCTACAAGACCCTGATCGAGGCCGGCCTGCTCGTGCTGGTGGTGATCCTGATCTTCCTGCAGGACTGGCGGGCGATGCTGGTGCCGGCGACCACGGTGCCGGTGACGATCATCGGCGCGTTCGCGGCGATGGCGGCGCTCGGCTTCACCATCAACCTTTCGACGCTGTTTGCGATCGTGCTGGCGATCGGCATCGTGGTGGACGACGCCATCGTCGTGGTGGAGGGCGCCGCCCACAATATCGAGAAAGGCATGTCCGGCCATGACGCCGCGATCAGCGCGATGGATCAACTGTTCGCGCCGATCATCGGCATCACGCTGGTGCTGATCTCGGTGTTCCTGCCTGCGGCCTTCCTCCCGGGGCTGACGGGGCGGATGTACGCGCAGTTCGCGCTGGTGATCGCCGCGACCGCGCTGCTCAGCGCCGTCAACGCCGCGACCTTGAAGCCGACGCAATGCGCGCTGTGGCTGCGCCGCCCGGTGCCGCCGGAGCAGCGCAACTTCTTTTATCGCGGCTTCAACGCGGTCTACGACCGGCTCGAGCGGGGTTATGCGCGGCTGATCGGCAACCTCGCCCGGCACAGCAACCTTTCCGTCATCTCGGCCTTGATCTTGATCGGCATCGCCGGCTACGGCCTGTCGCGGGTGCCGACCGGGTTCATCCCGATCGAGGACCAGGGCTATCTGCTGGCGGCCGTGCAACTGCCCGACGGCGCGGCGCTCGATCGCACCCAGGCGGTGCTCGAACGGGTCAGCGAACTGGCCGGCAAGACGGGCGGTGTCGAGGAGGTGGTCAGCATCGCCGGCATCTCGGCGCTCGACAACAGTTCGAGCCTCGCCAATGCCGGCGTCGCCTATCTGATCCTGAAGGACTGGAGCGCGCGCGGTCCCGGCGAGGATCTGCGCTCGCTGGTGGTCGGGCTGACCCAGAAGCTCGCGGCGATCCCGGAAGCGCGAATCCTGGTGATCCCGCCGCCGCCGATCCAGGGCATCGGCAATGCCGCCGGCTTCGCCATGCAGGTCCAGCTGCGCGACGGCAATGCCGATTACGGCAAGCTGCAGGCCATCACCGGCGCGGTGGTCGCCAATGCGCAGACGCAAAGCGCCTTGCAGCGCGTCAACTCGTCGTTCCGCTCGGCGGTGCCGCAATACGACGTCGAGGTCGACCGGATCAAGACCCAGACGCTCCACGTCACCACCGACCAGATATTCTCGACGCTGTCGTCCTATCTCGGCGCCAGTTTCGTCAACCAGTTCACCAAGTTCGGCCGCACCTTCCAGGTCTATGCCCAGGCGGATTCGCAATTTCGTCTGACCGCGCGCGACATCGAGAACATGATGGTGCGCAACCAGCAGGGCGACATGATCCCGATCGGCACGGTGGCCAGGATCACGCCCTCGGTCGGGCCGTCGCTGATCAGTCTCTACAATCTCTATCCGTCCGCGACCGTCATCGGCCTGCCGGCCACGGGCTACAGTTCCGGACAGTCGATGGCGCTGATGGAGGAGATCGCGGCCAAGACCTTGCCGCAGGGCACCGGCTATGAGTGGACGGCGATGTCGTACCAGGAAAAGGCCGTCAGCAACCAGATTTACTACGTGTTCGGGCTCGCGCTGCTTTTGGTCTATCTCGTGCTGGCGGGGCAATATGAAAGCTGGTACGCGCCGATCTCGGTAATCCTCGCCGTGCCGCTGTCGCTGCTCGGCCCGATGATCGTCCTTACCTCCTTGCGGATCGAGAACAATCTCTACACCCAGATCGGCATTATCCTGTTGATCGCGCTGTCGGCCAAGAACGCGATCCTGATCGTCGAGGTCGCGCTCGAGCTGCACGTCCGCGACGGCAAGCCGCTCGTGGAATCGGCGGTCGAGGCGGCTCGCGCCCGGTTCAGGCCGATCCTGATGACCTCGTTCGCCTTCATCCTCGGCGTAGTGCCGCTGGTGATCGCGACGGGCGCCGGCGCCAGCGCGCGCAAGTCGATCGGCATCACCGTGTTTTCAGGCATGATTGCCTCGACCTGCCTCGCGGTGCTGTTCGTCCCGACATTCTTCGTCGTCGTGCAGCGCTTCGAAAACTGGCTGGCGGCGCGCAAGCGCCGGACATCCGACGCGCCAACGATTTCGCCAGCCGGATCCTGAAACGGCAGATCGACCCGCAATGGCCCCGCGTGCCGATGCCAGCCCCGTGCTCACGGCCGACCCGGTTGCGTCACACCTTGATCATCCGCTTGCCGCGGTTCTCGCCGGCCAACAGTCCGATCAGCGCCTTCGGCGTGTTCTCCAGCCCGTTGATGATGTCCTCCTGGACCTTCAATTTGCCGGAAGCAACCCAGGACTGCAGGTCCTTCAGGGCCTGATCGCGCTGGTCCATATAGTCCGTCACAATGAAGCCCTGCATGATCAGGCGCTTCACCACGATCAGGCCGGGCACGCCGCGCGGCCCATGTGCGGACGGCACACCGTCATATTGCGAGATCGCGCCGCAGCAGGCGATGCGACCGCGGTTGTTCATCTGCGCGAGGCAGGCTTCGAGGATATCCCCGCCGACATTGTCGAAATAAACATCGATGCCACCGGGTGCGGCCGCCTTGAGCTGCTTGAACACCGCGCCGTCCTTGTAATCGACCGCGGCGTCGAAGCCGAGTTCGCTCGTCAGCCAGTGGCACTTGTCCTTGCCGCCGGCGATGCCGACGACGCGGCAACCCTTGATCTTGGCGATCTGGCCGACGATCGATCCGACCGAGCCGGCGGCGGCCGAGACCACCACGGTCTCGCCGGCCTTTGGCTTGCCGATATCGAGCAGGCCGAAATAGGCGGTCAGGCCGGCGATGCCGTAGACGCTCAGCAGATGCGTCATCGGCTCCAGCTTCGGCATCTTGGTCAGATGTTTCGCCGGGACGACCGCGTAATTCTGCCAGCCGGTGTCGCCGAACACGATGTCTCCCGGCGCGAGCCCCGGTGCTTTCGACGAAACAACCTCGGCGATGCCGCCGCCGGCCATCACGGTGTTGGCCTCGACCGCCGCGCGATAGGTCGCGCCATGCATCCAGGCGCGGTTGGCGGCATCGAGCGAAATATAACGCACCCGCAACAAGACCTCGCCCTCCTTCGGCTCCGGGATCGGCGCCTCCGTCATCCCAAAATGCTCTGGCGCAAGTTTCCCTGCGGGCTTCTCCACCAGCAGGACCTGACGATTGACGGTGTTGCTCATGGCTTCGCTCCCAACATGGCCGTTCTTGATGCAATGGCCGCGCATGAAACGCGCAACTGCACAGATTGTGCACTGCGCAGATGGCGACGCAAGTTCATCCCACATCGGGAACCGCGTGGCAAACGCGACGGGAGGTTGAAGCGAGTTGCGCCGCTGCCGAAATCTGCCAAACTCGGTATCGCCGGAACTTTTGGGGGTCGAGGAATATGTCCAACAGGTTTACGCAATACATCCTGATCGCGATGGTGCTCGGCATCCTGATGGGGGCGCTGGTCTTCAACTATCTCCCCGATATCCGGGCGGATATCGCGGCAGACGTCAACCTGATCGCGATGCTGTTCCTGCGCCTGATCAAGATGATCATCGCGCCCCTGGTGTTCGCCACCCTAGTCGGCGGCATCGCCCATATGGGAAGCGGCGCCAAGCTGGGGCGGATTTTTGCTAAGACCATGGGCTGGTTCGTCAGCGCCTCATTCGTGTCGCTGCTGCTCGGTCTCGTGATGGTCAACCTGCTGCAACCCGGCGCCAATTTCCCGGGCACGCTGCCGGACAAGGCGCAATCCACGGGATTGCCGGTGTCGGCGTTCTCGATCGAGAAATTCCTGACCCACCTTATTCCGACCTCGATCGCCGACGCGATGGCGCAGAATGAAATCCTGCAGATCGTGGTGTTCGCGGTATTCTTCTCGGTCGCGCTCGGCGCGATGCCGGAACGCTCCAAGCAGATACTTTCGGTGATCGACGATCTAGGCCACATCATGCTGAAGGTGACGGGCTATGTCATGAACTTTGCGCCGGTCGCGGTGTGGGCGGCGATCATGGCGACGGTCTCGAAGAACGGTCTTCTGGTGCTGTGGAAGCTCATCGTCTTCATGGGCGGCTTCTACCTGTCGCTGATGATCCTGTGGGGCATCCTCGTGATCGTCGGCTTCGTGGTGATCGGGCCGCGCTACGGCCATCTGCTGCGGCTGATCCGCGAGCCGCTGATGATCGCGTTCTCGACCGCGAGTTCGGAGGCCGCCTATCCCAAGACGCTCGAAGGCCTCAACCGCTTCGGCGCGTCGTCCCGGATCTCGAGTTTCGTGCTGCCGCTCGGCTATTCCTTCAATCTCGACGGCACCATGATGTATTGCACTTTCGCCAGTATCTTCATCGCCCAGTCCTATCACATCGAAATGTCGCTCGGTACGCAGCTGGCGATGCTGGCGACGCTGATGATCACCTCGAAGGGCGTCGCCGGCGTTCCCCGCGCCTCGCTGGTGGTGATTGCTTCAACGCTGGCGCAATTCAACATCCCCGAGGCGGGCCTTCTGATGATCATGGGCATCGACACCTTCCTCGACATGGGGCGCAGCGCCACCAACGTGATCGGCAATTCGCTCGCCACTGCCGTGGTGGCGAAGTGGGAAGGCGAGCTTGCGCCCGAGCACGCGCTCGGCCCCGACGATGTGGTGCCACCGGACATGATCCCCGGCGAGGTTCCCGCGATGGCCGGCCATTGACGGGAGCGGTTCATGCGCCAGACCTTCGCGCGGACGATCGGGGCCTGCGGGCTGTTGCTGGCGGCCTGCGCGCTGCCAACGGCCGCCGGCGCGCAGAACGGCGGCGAGGGGCTCAGCCCGACGCTTGCCAACATCAAGAAGACGCATGTGGTGCGGCTCGGCTATCGCGAGAGTTCGCCACCGTTCTCGTTCCTCGACCAGGCCAACCGGCCGATCGGCTATAGTCTCGAGCTTTGCGAGGCCATCGTCGACGAGATCGGCGTCGAGGTCGACGACGCCAATCTGAAAATCGAATATATCAAGGTCACCTCCGACGACCGCATTCCGGCCGTGGTGCAGAACAAGATCGACCTCGAATGCGGATCGACCACCGCCAACGCCGAGCGCGGCAAGCAGGTAGCGTTCTCGCCGCTGATGTTCGTGGCCGGCACCAAGCTGATGGTGCCGAAGGCGTCCGGCATCTCGACGGCGGCCGACCTCAAGGGCAGGACCGTGGTAGTGACGAAGGGCACCACCAACGAGCACGCGATGCACGCCGTCGACAAAAAGCTCGCGCTCGGCCTCAACATCATGGCCGCGCCCGATCACGAGCAGTCCTACCAGATGCTGGTCGATGGCAAGGCCGATGCGTTCGCGACCGACGACATCCTGCTCTACGGCCTGATCGCGCGGCATAAGGCGCAGGACAAGTTCCGCATCACCGGCGAATACCTGTCCTACGATCCCTACGGCATCATGTTTCGCAAGGGCGAGCCGCAGCTTTCGGCCGTGGTGGAGCGCACCTTCCGCAAGCTCGGCTCGAACCGCGATCTGATTCCGCTTTACAACAAATGGTTCATGGCGCGGCTGCCGACCGGCGAGAAGCTCAGCGTCGAGATCTCGCCACAGCTCGAGGAAGCCTTCAAGGTGCTCAACGATACCGAGGGCACGAGTAACTAGCGTCGTGGTTTATCCATCGTGGTCCCGGCCTTGTGCCGCGACCCATAACCACAAGCGTCCGTTGTCTTAGAAAGCCGTCTGCCATTTGTGCCAAACGAGCCGCCGCGGCGTATGGGTCCCGGCTCAAGGCCGGGACGACACCTGGCAAAACACCTTGTCCAGCGCGGCGCTGTAGGTGGCGTACACCAGATCAGGGTGCCGCCTGTTCAGCGCTTCCATCATTACCCCCGAATTGATCTCGAGGATCTTTAGGACGCCGCCGACCTGAACGACGTCGATCGATCCGAAATCTTATCCCGATCGCGCTTGCCGCCTGCACCGCGAGCTCGACGCAGGCATCCCTGAGGTTGCCTTGCTCCAGCAGTTCCGGCTGCGCACCTGAATCGAGGTTATGCCGCCAGTTCAGCACGCGCCGCTGGCCCGCCGGCACGATCGCGTCGAGCGTGGCGCGATCGAGATCGCCGAGCATATCCGGCAATACCGTCGACCGCCGTTCCGCGGACGTCGCTGCAAGCGCGAGCTCCAGCAGCGAGCGCCTGCCGTCGCCCGTGACCGCAGGACGGTTCTTGCCGTAAACCACCAGCGGATGCTGATCGAGCAGGACTACGCGAACCTCGTTTTCGATTTCCACATAAGGCGAAACCGCAAGGCCGAGGTTGGAAGAAAAGATCCTGTGCACGGCCAGCTCGAGGTCGGGCTCGGCCGTCACCTTGAAGACGGAATCGCCGCTGGTGCCCTCGTTGGGCTTGACGACGATGCCATCGGGATTTTCCCGTAGCAGCACAAGCATCGCTTGCCATGAGCGCTGCGGCGGAACGTACTCGTTCATCTCCGGGCTCAGGAACAGCGTGTGCGGGATGCAGGGGATGCCGCTGGCCTGCAGCACGTCGGCGGTCGCGGCCTTGTCGTTCGCGATCCGGTGCGCCACCGCGCTGTTCAGCCCGAGATCGTACCCGAAGGCGAGATGCCGCTTCGCGCCGTGCTGCATGATGATGAGCCAGCCCTCGGACCTGATTTCGATCCCGATGCCGTGAGCGGCGCAATATTTTCTCACCGCATCGACGAATGTTCGCTGGCTGTTAAGCATCATGAAAACCGTTGGTTGCCGCAAAGGCGGATGGCACCGTTGCGCCGAACTCCTGCCCGAGTAATTTATTGACCGCGAGAGGCCAATTTCAGCAAGTTAATTGCGCGCAGCCGGGCCGCGCGATCAAGATGTTTTGCGCGCTTTCTGCAAAATAAACCTAGTCGCATCTGGCCCCTCAATTGCGCGTCAGCGCCGGTTGACTATCTCGGATAATGGCGTAGGTGAAACGTCAAATCCTCAATCGCTGCAGGGGTTTTTAGCCTCTTTCGGGGCCGGGAAACTCGTTCGTTCTACATCAGGCCAATCGGAAAAACCAAAACACATGAGCGCATTCCATAGAGAGAAAGTTCTTTCTGTCCACCACTGGACCGATACGCTTTTCAGCTTCCGCGCCACCCGCAATTCGAGCTTTCGATTCCTCAACGGACAGTTCGCCATGATCGGGCTCGAGGTCGACGGCCGCCCGCTGTTGCGCGCCTACTCGATGGCGAGCGCCAATCACGAGGACGAGCTGGAATTCTTCTCGATCAAGGTCGCCGACGGACCGCTGACCTCGCGGCTGCAGAAGATCAGGGAAGGCGACACCATCCTGGTCGGCCGCAAGGCGACCGGGACCTTGATATCGGACAATCTGATCCCGGGCCGTAGGCTCCTGCTGCTGTCGACCGGGACGGGGCTGGCGCCGTTCGCGAGCCTGATCAAGGATCCTGATGTCTACGACAAGTTCGAGAGCATCGTGCTGGTGCACGGCTGCCGTCAGGTCTCGGAGTTGGCCTATGGCGAGGAGCTCGTTGCAAAACTGCGCGACGACGAGTTGTTTGGGCCGCTGCTGGCCGAGAAGCTTGTGTATTATCCGACCGTCACCCGCGAGCCGTTCCGCAACCGCGGCCGCATTACCGACCTCATCACCTCGGAACAGCTGTTCAACGATATCGGCCAGACGCCGCTGGATATCGCCGACGACCGCATCATGATGTGCGGCAGCCCGGGCATGCTGGAAGAATTGCGCCAGATGTTCGAAGCGCGCGGTTTTGCCGAGGGCTCCGGCAACGAGCCCGGCCATTTCGTGATCGAGAAGGCGTTCGTCGAACGCTGAGCCCTTCTGTCGTCCCGGCCTCGAGCCGGGACCCGTAACCACCGTCCAATGTTGTTTGGGAGAGCTGGGGCCATTGCCCGGCTTGACAACAAACATCGGTGGTTATGGGTAGCCGCGTGCGCGGGGACGACAACGGGGGATTCCGGGTTCATCACTGCGCGACACGCCCAATGACGACTCCCACACCCACTATTGATGGCGCAATCCGTCCATCGGCTGCTATAAGCCCCGCCTGAAATCGCGTGTCTTTCCCGCCACCGCGTCGATTCCGGGAGCTGACAGAACCTTGTCCGGATCCAACCCAGCCGGTCCCCGCAAGACGGCCTTTGTCTTTGCCGGCGGCGGCAGCTTTGGCGCCATCCAGGTCGGCATGATGCACTCGCTGGCGGCGCACGGAATCTCGGCCGACATGGTGGTCGGCTCCAGCGTCGGCGCGCTGAACGGCGCTTATTATGCCGGCGATCCCACCTTGAAGGGCGTGCTGCAACTCGAGACCATCTGGCGCGGACTGACGCGGCACGACGTCTTTCCGGTCACCTGGCGGACGCTGCTCGGTTTCGTCTGGCGCCGCGATTTCCTGATTCCCCATGACGGGATCGCGAAACTGATCGACGATCATCTGCCCTATCGCAACCTGCAGGACGCCGAGCTTCCGGTTCATATCGTCACCACCGACATCGTCTCGGGCGACAGCGTGGTGCTGTCGGAGGGTCCGGCGGCGCAGGCGATCATCGCCTCGACGGCCATACCCGGCGCCTTCGCGCCCGTCCGCTACAGGGAATTCTACCTCGCCGACGGCGCCATCTCCTCCAACACGCCGGTCAGGGTCGCGGTCGCCAAGGGCGCGCGCCGCCTGATCATCCTGCCGACCGGGTATGCCTGCGCCGCCCACCCGCCGCCCTCGGGCGCGGTGGCGAACGCGCTGCACGCGCTGACGCTTCTGATATCGCGCCAATTGGTGAACGAACTCGAAGGCCTCGGCCCGGAAATCGAATACTTCGTGGTGCCGCCACTGTGCCCGCTGGTGGGCTCGCCCTACGACTTCTCGCGCACCCCGGATCATATCGAGCGCGCCATCCGCTCGACCGATTCATGGCTGGCGCAGAACGGTTTGGAGAAGCGCGGCATTCCTCACGAGATGCGTCTGCATCGTCATTGAATCGCGCAGCGGCATCGGCCTCGCCATGAAGGCCCAGTGGCTCGAAGCGATTCGGTCACGCTGCACTGCAAAAGAGGAGGGCGGCGGCATGGTACCATTGCCGGGCGATGATCAGGCCCTTGCGGATTCGCCAGCCTAATGGCCGTCATACCCACGACCTGTCCCCGAGATATTGTGTACAGCATTGTTTCGCTAGTTGGACTAGGCTGCGCTGAAAACGACAATTCGACAGAATCCGCCGAGGGATCTCATGGAAACGCTGCTGCTTCCGTTCTCGCCACGCTTCATTGTGCTGACGATCTGCGCCGTCGTCACCGGGCTGCTGCTTGGCCTCGGGATCGTCGACCGCAAGGTGTTCGATCTGGTGCTGGTCCCGCTCCTGATCTTCGGCGGCCTGACCCTGCTTGGCATTCGCGATCTCATGCAGAAGAGCCATGCTGTCCTGCGCAACTATCCGATCTCGGCGCATCTGCGGTTCCTGCTGGAAGAGATCAGGCCGGAGATGCGGCAGTATTTCTTCGAGAGCGAGAAGGACGGCATGCCGTTTTCCCGCGACACCCGCGCCGTCGTCTACCAGCGCGCGAAGATGGTGCTCGACAAGCGGCCGTTCGGCACCCAGGAAGACGTCTATCGCGAAGGTTACGAATGGATGCACCATTCGATGGCGCCGAAGCCGAATGCCCATGAAAAATTTCGCATCACCATCGGCGGCCCGGATTGCACCCGGCCGTATTCGGCATCGGTCTTCAATATTTCGGCGATGAGCTTCGGCGCGCTCAGCCCCAATGCGGTGCGCGCGCTGAACGCCGGCGCCAGGAAGGGCGGCTTCGCCCATGACACCGGCGAGGGCGGCGTCAGCCCCTATCATCGCGAGAACGGCGGCGACATCATCTGGGAGATCGGTTCCGGTTATTTCGGCTGCCGCAACCGCGACGGCTCGTTCAATCCCGAGGAATTCGCCCGCGTTGCGTGCGACGACCAGATCAAGATGGTCGAACTCAAGGTCAGCCAGGGCGCCAAGCCCGGCCACGGCGGCGTGCTGCCGGCGGCCAAGGTCTCGGAGGAGATTTCGAAGATCAGGGGCGTGGCGATGGGCGAGGACTGCATCTCGCCGGCCTATCACCGGGCGTTTTCGACGCCGCTGGAAATGATGGCCTTCATCGGCGAGATGCGGCGGCTGTCCGGCGGCAAGCCCGCCGGCTTCAAGCTGTGCATCGGCCATCCCTGGGAATTCCTGGCGATCTGCAAGGCGATGGTCCAGAGCGGAATTTATCCCGACTTCATCGTGGTCGACGGCAATGAAGGCGGCACCGGCGCGGCGCCGCTGGAATTCATGGACCATCTGGGCATGCCGATGCGCGAAGGCGTCAATTTCGTCCACAACGCGCTGATCGGCATCAATGCGCGCGACCGCATCAAGATCGGCGCCGCCGGGAAGATCGCGACCGCCTTCGACATGGCGCGCGCGATGGCGATCGGCGCCGACTGGTGCAATTCGGCGCGCGGCTTCATGTTTTCGCTGGGCTGCATCCAGTCGCTGTCCTGCCATACCGATCGCTGCCCGACCGGCGTGACCACGCAGGACCCGATTCGCAACCGCGCGCTGGTGGTGCCGCACAAGATCGAGCGGGTCTACAATTACCACCACGCCACCCTGCACGCGCTGGCCGAGCTGCTCGCCGCCGCGGGGCTCGAGCATCCGCAGCAATTGCGGCCGATCCATTTCTCGCAGCGGACCTCCACCACCGAGGTGCAGTCGTTCGCAAAGCTCTATCCGTCGCTGCGTCCGGGCGAATTGATCGACGGCACCAGCGATCCCCGCTACCGCGAGGCCTGGGCCATGGCGCGGGCGGATTCATTCCAGCCGGCGGGGTGAGGTCTCCGCTCTGTTCGTCGTCCCGGCTTTCGCCGGGACGACGAAGATTTAAATTTGCCGCGCAGCCGTTAGTGCGGATTTTCGAGACTGAACGATTCGGTCTGCTCGTCATAGGCGAACAGCTCGGCGTAGCGGCCCCATGATACGATGGTCTTCAGCGTCTCGTCGGCGTAGTCCTCCGACATGTAGTCTTCGAGTTCGTTGCGGAAGCGCGCGGCAGGGGCGGCGTGCGAGGGCCGCTCGTCGAGCACCCGGCGGATCAGGCCCATCACCGGCACGTAGTTGACGAGGTGTTCGGCGAACAGTTTCTTGCGCGCGTCGGTTTCCAGATGCGCAAAGCGCTTTCCCGCCTCCGTCAGCATCAGATCGCCTTCGCTCAATTGCGCGAACCGCAGCAGTTGCAGCGCTTCGCCGAGATGGAAGATCTCGTCGGCCTCGAGCTGCAGATGCCCGGCCAGCACCGGCAAGTCGGCATGGCCGTTATAGGGCGGCCCGGCCAGCGTCTCGATCAGGCCGGACAGCACGTTGGAGGAGACGTGGTTGAGCACCATGCCGACGCCGGCGCCCGGAATGCCCTCTATCGACGGCAGTTTCGGCTCGGGCCGCTGGGTCATGCGGGCATAGATGCTGTCGACCAGCTGGCGGAATGCCGGATCGAGCCGGTTGCGCGGGTGCGGCAGGTCGACCTTGATCTCGGCGGCGACGCGGCCGGGATTGGACGAAAACACCAGGATGCGGTCGCACATCAGCACCGCTTCCTCGATGTTGTGCGTCACCATCAGCACCGACTTGATCGGCAGCCGGCCCTCGATCCAGAGATCGACCAGGTCGGTGCGCAGCGTTTCCGCCGTCAGCACGTCGAGCGCCGAGAACGGCTCGTCCATCAGCAGCAGGTCGGGATGCACGACCAGCGCGCGGGCAAAGCCGACGCGCTGGCGCATGCCGCCGGACAATTCCTTGGGGTAGGCGGATTCGAAACCGTCGAGACCGATCAGGTCGATCGCGGCCAGCGCGCGGGTGCGGCGTTCGGCGCTGTCGATCCCGAGCGCCTCCAGTCCCAGTTCGACGTTCTGCAGCACCGTCAGCCAGGGAAACAGCGCAAACGACTGGAACACCATGGCGACGCCGTTCGGCGGCCCGACGATGGTCTCGCCGCGGCATTTCGCGTCGCCCGAGGTCGGCGTGATCAGGCCGGCGATGATGCGCAGCAGCGTCGACTTGCCCGAGCCGGAGCGTCCGAGCAGGCCGACGATCTCGCCGGACTTGATGGTCAGATCGACTTTCTCGAGCACCAGCAATTCCTCGCCGCTGCCCTTCGGAAACGAGCGGCAGACGCCGTGGATATCGATCAGGCTGGCCGGTTTGGTTTGATCGAGCATGGATTTCCTTCCGGTCAGCCGAGGCGAAGACGGCGCTCGGCGAAGGCATAGAGCGGCCGCCACAACAGCCGGTTGAACAGCGTCACCAGGATGCACATCACGGCGATGCCGAGAACCACCCTGGGGAAGTCACCGGCTTCGGTCGCGGTTGCTATATAGGCGCCGAGGCCAGTGGCCGTCAGATGGGTGTCGCCCCAGCTCGCCACTTCCGCGACGATCGAGGCGTTCCACGATCCGCCCGAGGCGGTGATGGCGCCGGTGATGTAATACGGAAAAATGCCGGGCAGGATGACCTTGACCCACCAGCGCCAGCCCTTGAGGTGGAAGCGAGCCGGCGGCTTCGCGAAGGTCGCTCGGAAACGCGCTGGCGCCCGCGATCACGTTGAACAGGATGTACCATTGCGTGCCCAGGATCATCAGCGGGCTGAGCCAGATATTCGGGTTCAGGCCGTAGCGCACGATGATCACCACGAACACCGGGAAGGCGAGGTTGGCCGGGAACGCCGCCAGGAACTGCGCCAGCGGCTGGATCCGTTCGGCGAGTTTGGGCCGCAGCCCGATCCAGACCCCGACCGGCACCCATATCAGGGTGGCCAGCGCGATCAGCACGACGACGCGCAACAGCGTCAGCAAGCCGTATCCGACCGCGCTGACGACATCCGACGGGCCCAAGGCGGCCGAGAGATATCGATACGCTCGCCAGGCGGCGTAGCCGGTGCTGGCGGCGATCAGCGCGATCCAGAGCGCATCGACGAGACGCGACGGCGGGCCGCGTCGCATCGGCGCGCGCAGGAAATCGGGCAGCGGAATATGCAGGTTGGAAATCGCCTTGTTCAGCGCCGCGAACGGATAGGTCAGGGCGCGCAGCGCGCGGGTGCGCCGGAACAGATCGAGCATCCAGGACGTCGGCGCTGCGGCGGATGCGGTCTGCTCGAAGCGGAATTTATCGGCCCACGCCACCACCGGGCGGAACAGCAACTGGTCATAGGCGATGATCACCAGCAGCATGGTCAGGATGGCGTAGCCGATCGCGGGCAGGTTCTGCTTCTGGATGCCGAGCGCGACATAGGAGCCGATGCCGGGCAGGGTGACGGTGGTGTTGCCGACCGTGATCGCCTCCGAGGCCACCACGAAGAACCAGCCGCCCGACATCGACATCATCGTGTTCCAGATCAGGCCGGGCATCGCGAACGGCACATCCAGCCGCCAGAAGCGCTGCCATCCCGAGAGGTGAAAGCTTTGCGTGGCCTCTTCCAGATCCTTCGGCACGTTGCGCATCGACTGGTACATGCTGAAGGTCATGTTCCAGGCCTGGCTGGTGAAGATCGCGAACACGCAGGCGAGTTCGGCCCCGAACACGCGGCCGGGAAACAAGTTCAGGAAGAACACGACGGTGAAGGTCAGAAAGCCGAGGATCGGCACCGACTGCAGGATGTCGAGCAGCGGGATCAGCACCATCTCGGCGCGCCGGCTCTTGGCGGCGAGCGCCGCGTAGAGGAAGGTGAAGACGATCGAGCAGACGATCGCCAGCAGCATCCGCAGCGTGGTTCGCAGCGCATAGAACGGCAGATTGGCCGGATCGAGCGAGACCGGGGCGACGTCGAGCGCCGACAGCGGCAGCGCGGTCTGCTCGCCGCCATAGACGATCAGCACCATGGCGCCGATCACCAGGATCAGCGCCGCCAGATCCCAGATGTTGGGCCGCAGCGCCTGCCCCAGGCTCGGCGTGCGGATGTCTTGCAGGGCCATCGGGCCGCCTTGTCGCTCGAAACGTTCTAGAACTCGCCGTGCAGGCGTCCTGAGAAGATCGAGACCGGCCCGCGATCGGCGTTATAGGCGGGATTTGTGATGAGTTGATAGTCGGCGGTGAGGGTAAAATTCTTGTCGATCGCGAAGGCGTAATAAGTCTCGAGAATCTGCTCGGGCCGGTAATTGAGCCGGCCATCGCCGATCAGAAGACCAAGGCCGCCGGCCGCGAGGAAGTCGCGATGGCCGCCGGACAGGCCGTTGATGGCGCCGCCGAGGCCGACCGTATCGGCCGGCCGTCCCCAATAGCTGCCCTTGATCGAAACGCCGCCCGACAGGCTGCGGTCGATATCCGTGAAAGACAGGATCTCGTTCCGGCCGTCGTTCCAGCTCGCGCGGGCAAACAGGCCGATATCCCTCGCGACCTGCTGCTCGAGGTTGGCGTAGAAGCCATATTTGAGGTTGTCGTGGCGGATGCTCGCCATGACGGCATTGATATCCAGCGTGGGGTCCGCGCCTTCGATCGCCAGCGCCTGCCGGTAATTGCCGGTATTGCCGCTGTTGGCGAACGCGCCGAGCCGCAGTTTGCCGGGCTGATCGAGGATCGCGTGCCGCTCCTCGAACTCGACGACGCTACCGCCGCCTTTGAACGTGAGGACGTCGCTGTTGGGCGCGGTGGGCACCTCGAACACGCCGGCGCGTACCGCCCAGTCCTTGCGGTTGAATTCGACCACGCCGCCGCGGGTGTAACCCGGCAGGTCGGCGGGGAAGTCGTAGGCGGCCGATGCCCACATCGCCCAGTTCATGAAATCGGCGCGCGGATCCTTGGCGTAGGAATTCCCGTCGAAGAAATCGCCGACCGCAAAGCGGCCGACGATCAGCGTGACGCGGTCGATGTCGCGCTTGCCGGGCAGCTGATTGGCGGCATCCGCGACGTCTTCCTGTTCGCCGCCGAGCCCGAAGGTCTGCTTGAAGTAATAGCGCTGCGGCCGGAATTTCGGGAATGCGGCGCCGGCCTTCTGCGCCTCGCCATTGGGAAAACCGGCAAGGCCCAGCGTTCCGTTCAGGCCGAAGCCCTGTGCAAGTTCGGGGTCGAAATAGAATTCGCCGCCCTGCCACAGCCGCACGCCGAGAAAGGCCGTCGTGGTCCAGGTCTCGCGGGCCTGTCCGCCGCCCGGCAGGCTGTCCGGGCCCGCATAGGGCGAACGGAAGGCGGGATAGGCTGAAGGCAGGAAGGTGGTTTGCGCGTGCACGTTCCAGTCGGTCGAATTCGGGAAGTGCGGTTTTCTGAATAGCCGGCGCGACCCAGGGCGGCGTATCGCCGAAGCGGTAATTCAGCCCGAGCTTGACGAGATGGATATTGGGATCGACGGTCACGCCGGGCAACCCGAATGCGCTCAGACCGATCATCCGGCGCGACAGACTGACATAGCCGTATTCGGCCTTGGCGCTCCAGTTGCCGCTGACGGCAAATTCGACGCCGGCTCCCGCGGTCCAGCCGAATTGCGTTTGCCCCGGCGACGAGACGACGTTTCCGTCGCCGTCATTGACGTCGACATGGCTGTGCCCCCAGGCGAAGCCGCCGGTCACAAAAGGCAGCAGCCTTCCGAACGCATATCCGACACGGCCGCGCGCGGTGCCGACATAATCGATCGTCGCGTTGAAGGGCGCGGGCGCCAGTCGCGGGGCGTCCAGCGGGCTGGTGAACGACGCATCCGCCTCCACGCCGAGCACGACATGGTTCGGCAACTGCCAGTTATAGCCGGCCTGATAACCGCCGATCAGGCCGGTGACGCTGTGCGAAAAGAACACGCCTTGTTCGGGGAGAGGATTGGTGCCCGGGCCAAGACTGCCGCCGCCGTAACCGACATGGCCGCCGAGGTAAAATCCGGTCCAGTCGTAAACGGTCCTGAGCGCCGGCGCCTTGAGCGGCAGGTCCGCCGCCAACGCCGCGCCGTCGTATGCGAGCAGGCTCAAGCCCAGTCCCGCGACCACGCGCTCCCAGGATCGGCTGCAGCGGCTCATCGTGTGGGTGCTTTCAGCGCGAACATTCCCGCGATCTCTTTCCTCATCTCTGCAGATTTGCCGGCGCGCTGCCACCCGGGAAATGATCCAGCCCGTCGGGAGTTGCGGATAACTGCGCGCCAAGGCCAGATTGATCGGAGGCCGATTTCATTCCCAATCGTTATTGCAAGTCATTCGCAATTGCAAGAATGAGCCCGCAAATCATCTTTCCATGACATCGCATGGTGACAGCCATGCAACGCAATGAAATCGCTCCAGATTCAAGAAGTTCTAGAATTCCGTCCGGCCCGGGGCGGGTCGGATCATGCGGAACGAGGGTGCTGGACCTCGACGGTAACGTGGGACAGGTCGGCGAATCTGGCCAGGCGTTGCCGGTAATGCGCCGCATCGCGCGTCCCTGCGGTAGCGACGCAGACGATGGCGCCGAGATGCCCGGGCCCGAGCCGCCAGAGATGCAAATCGGTGACCCGGTCGCCCTCTGCTTCGATGATGTGGCGGACTTTTTCGGCCATGCGCGGATCCGGCATGCGATCAAGCAGGATGCCGCCGGTGTCGCGCAATAATCCGACCGACCAGTTGGCGATGACGATCGCGCCGACGAGGCCGGCCAGCGGATCCATCCAGAGCCAGCCGAACGCGCGCGCCAGCAGCAAGCCGATGATCACCAGCACCGAGACCGCGGCATCGGCGATGACGTGAAGGACGGCGGCGCGCATATTGTTGTCGCGGTGATGCGCGCCGGCCCCATGTTCATGGTCGTGCTCTTCGAATCCCAGCTCGCGCTCATGCGCCTTTCCGGACTGCATCAGGCGAACCCTGGCGAGGAAGGCGTGCGGCTCCGGAATCTCGTCGCGCGATTCCAGATATCCATCGCGGTCCTCGAAGACAAAAAGCTCGCGGCTGCCGTCCGGCCTCGTCGTCTCGATGGTGATATCGGAAGCCGCCAGCAGGCCCGTTTGTGCGCTGATCCGGAAGCGCGGCGGCACGTTGTCTTCGAACACCTCGATGTCGAGAGGCCGGCCGCCCAACTCGATACGGCGCGGTGCTTCGCCGTGGTCATGACCATGACCATGGCCATGGCTGTGACCATGATGTCCGCCGGACAAGAGCCACGCGCTGACGACATTGACGACAAGGCCGAGCACGGCGATCGGGATCGCCTCGTTGAAGCTGATGGCGACCGGTTCGAGCAGGCGCGACACGGCTTCATAACCGATCAACAGCGCGACCATCGCCAGCACGATGGCGCTCGAATAGCCGGCGAGATCGCCGAACTTGCCGGTGCCGAACGAAAAGCGGCGGTCGTTGGCGTATTTGCGGGCATAGGTATAGGCAAGCGCCGCCAGCAGCAGCGCGCCGGCATGGGTCGACATGTGCAGGCCGTCGGCGATCAGCGCCAGCGAGCCGAACATGGCGCCGCCGACGATCTCGGCGATCATCATGACGGTGCAAAGCACGATCACCGCCCAGGTTCGCCGTTCCGCGGTTTCGTGATCCTTGCCGAGGAACACATGGTCGTGCGGCGGAAACTGAAACAATTGCTCGGCGTCGGACATGGCGTCCCTCACTTCAGATAGGTGTGGACCACTTCGATGAGCTGATCGGCGGCATCGGCATTGAGCGCGCCGGGATTCCGCTCGGGATCGACCAGATGGGTGCGGATGTGGTCCTCGACCACTTCGGCCATCAGGCCGGCGACGCCGCCGCGAATGCCGGCGATCATATGCATGATGCGCGCGCATTCGACTTCTTCGGTCAGCGCCCGCTCGATCGCCTCGATCTGACCGCGAATGCGCCCCACGCGCGCGAGCAGTTTTTTCTTTTCCCGGATCGTGTGTGTCATGCGGCCGTCATAGGGTACCCCCCTATGCTATGTCAACCGCCGAACGCCTCCCTCGGCGACTAACGAGACACCAGGCAAAAGTTGACCCGCCCGGGGGGACGACCGGGCGGGTCGGGTGTGCGACACGGGGTGGATGAAGCGCCCGTGCCGGACGCGGATCCACTAACAGAGCGTTTTCGGGCGGAGTGGGTACCGTTCGCGTGAGGAAAATGAGTCAGACGCAACGCTCGTCGGTCGACGATCAGTAGTAATTGCAGGTGCGGACGCGGCCGATGAAATTGCCGTAGGCGTCGAACTGGCGAACCCAGCCGCAGCGGCGATAGCCGCCGTAGTAATAGCCGTCGTTGCTGGCGGCGATGGCGCTGCCGACGATCGCGGCGCCGACCAGACCGGCTCCGATGCCCCAGCCGGGGCCATGGGCTTCCGCCTTCGTCGTGGTGGAGGCGATGCCGCCGGCGACGGCAAGCGTGGCCAGGGTGATGGCGGCGATTTTGGTCTTGATCGACATGAGAAACTCCATCCGGTTGAACGCGGGACCGTTGTGGTCCCTCTGCCCAGTTGGACGGAGGCTTTTCGATTCCGGTTCGATTCAGCCGCGCGACGTCCGGTCTGTCGAATATTTATCAGTTAAAACAATTACTTCTGGGATGGGTTCGGATCGTTCGCAAGCCTGGTCACGTCGAATTTATCGACCTCGGTGAGCAGTTCGCAGAATGCGCGGGCGCCGTGCTCAAGCAGGATTTCTCCCGTCTCCGGGGTGGCGACCGCGGCGTCGCCGACGGCGCCGCTGGCATGAAGGTCCTGGGTCTGCCAGGCGAACGGCGCCGGCCGATGCGCCGAAAGCCAGCGATATTCCTGCTCCATCGCGATGCTGGAGGGGCGGAAATCGGCGATCTTGTCCTTGCGCACGGCGTGCGGATAGCGCGCCAGCATGATCGAGGTTTCCCACGCGCCGCCATGGATGCCGTGACGCAGTTCTTCCGCCGAAAACAATCCCTCCGGCGCGCCGAAACGGAACCATCCGGTGGTGACCGCGAGAAGCCCGTGTTGCGCGCGCAGATCCTGCGCGACCAGCGTCATCGCCGCACTGTTGCCGCCGTGGCTCGTGACCATCACCAGTTTCTTGACGCCCGCGCGGGCAACGCTCTCGCCGAGCGCCATCCAGCTCTTCAGCGCGACCTCCGTCGGCAGCGTCAGCGTGCCCGGATAGTCGATGTGTTCGGTGGAAATTCCGACCGGCTGCAGCGGCAGGAAGGTCGCGGGGATCGTGTCGGGCAATAGCTCGCGGACCCGCGCAAGATAGGCCTGCGCGATCATGATGTCGGTGCCCACGGGCAGATGGGGGCCGTGCTGTTCGGTGGCCGCCAGCGGCAGCACCGCGATCCATCGCGCCGGCGCGGTCTCGGAAATGCCGGGCCAGTGGATGTCGGTCCAGTCGCGGGGAGGGAGCAGGGAAGTCATCGAGCGAAATGTTTCTTTAAGCGCGTTTGCAAGGTAGTTTGCTGGGTAGTTTATACGTCTTCTACAGGACGCGGCCTCGCGTCCGTTCCCTATCATGGGCCAGAACGATCGACGGAGTCCAATCATGAACCCGGCTCTTTTGCCGCGAGCGTTAACCTTGGGCTTTTTGGCCCTGGTGATGGCCATTCTGCCGGCGGGCGCCCAAATGCTGGACAAGGTCTCGTTCGGGACCAACTGGGTTCCCGAGGCCGAGCATGGCGGATTTTTCCAGGCGGTGGCCGACGGCACCTACGAGCGATACGGGCTCGACGTCACCATCGTGCCGGGCGGGCCGAACGACAACAACCGCATGCTGCTGATCGCCGGCAAGCTCGACTTCTTCATGGCCGCCAACACCCTGATGTCGTTCGATGCGGTCGCCAGGAACGTGCCCGTGGTGACGGTCGCCGCCATCTTCCAGAAGGACCCGCAGGTTTTCCTGACCCACCCGGAAGCGAAGATCACCAAGCTCGACCAGCTCAAGCCGCTGACGCTGTTCGTGTCCAAGGAAGGCATCACGAGCTATTTCCAGTGGCTGAAATCCGAATACGGGTTCAGCGAGGCGAAGGTCCGGCCCTATACGTTCAATCCGCAGCCCTTCATCGCCACGACGCAAAGCGCGATGCAGGGCTATGTCACCTCGGAGCCGTACGCGGTCGAAAAAGCCGCCAAATTCAAGCCGGGAATCATCCTGCTGGCGGATTATGGCTTCAACACCTATTCGACCCTGATCGAAACCCGCCGCGAACTGACAGACAAGAAGCCCGATCTGGTTCAGCGCTTCGTCGACGCCTCCATCATCGGCTGGTACAATTATCTCTACGGCGACAACACGCCGGGCAACGCGCTGATCAAGAAGCTCAATCCGGAAATGACCGACGAACTGCTGGCTTTCTCCGTCGCCAAGATGAAGGAATATGGAATTGTCGATTCCGGCGATACCCTGAAGAACGGCATCGGCGCCATGAGCGACGAACGGACCACGAGCTTCTTCGACAAGATGGTGCGCGCCGGCGTGGTCCGCCCCGACGTCGAATTCCGCAAGGCCTACACGCTTCGTTTCGTCAACAAGGGTGTCGGCCTCGATCTGCGGCCGAAGAAGTAGCCGCGATGACGCAACCCGCAGCCCTGCCCGACGCGAACACGGCCGGCCTCGCCGTGAGCCTGCGCGCCGTCACCAAGGTCTACGAGTTCAGGCGTCGCGGCGCTGGGGCCGTTCGACCTCGACGTGCGCAAGGGCGAATTCGTCTCGCTGCTCGGGCCGTCCGGCTGCGGAAAGTCGACCGCGCTGCGGCTGATCGCGGGGCTCAGCGCGCCGACCTCCGGCACCGTCGACGTCGCACCGGGCAGCGGAGATCTGCGCGGCGCCCATGGCATCGGCTTCGTGTTCCAGGAACCGACGCTGATGCCGTGGACCAGCGTGCGCGAGAACGTGCGGCTGCCGCTGAAACTCGCGCACGCGCCGGCGGCTGAGACGAACAGCCGCGTCGAGGCGGCGCTGACGCAGGTCGGACTTGCCGAATTCGCCGACGCCTACCCGCGCGAATTGTCCGGCGGCATGAAGATGCGGGTCTCGCTGGCGCGCGCGCTGGTCACCGATCCGGACATTCTCTTGATGGACGAGCCGTTCGCGGCGCTGGACGAAATCACCCGCTTCCGCTTGAACAACGATCTGCTCGCGCTGTGGCGCAATTTGCGCAAGACCGTCATCTTCGTCACGCATTCGGTGTTCGAGTCGGTGTATCTGTCGCAGCGCGTGGTCGTGATGACGTCGCGGCCCGGACGTCTCAGTGCCGAGATCGGCATCGACGCGGCCGAGCCGCGCAGCGAGGAATTTCGAACCTCCGCCGCTTACGCCGGCTATTGCCGCGAGGTGTCGAACGCGCTCGCGCCGTCCTATTCGGGACCATCACGCTCATGAGTTCGCTGCAGACCCCGCCATTGTCGCCACGCCGGGCCGCGTCCGAGCCGGCCGGCCTGCGTCTTGCCCGCATCCTGCTTCCCGTCGTCGTGCTCGCCGCCGGCGTCGCGGCGTGGGAACTCGTGGTGCGCCTAAACCATCTTCCGCCTTATCTGCTGCCGGGTCCGATCGCGGTGCTCAGAACGCTGATCGTCGACTGGCGGGTGCTGTTTCAATCGCTGCTGACGACATTGCAGACCACGCTCGAGGGCTTCGTCGCCGCCGGGATCGGCGGCATCGCGCTGGCGCTGCTGTTCAATCAATCGAAATGGCTGGAATATTCGCTGTTTCCCTATGCGGTCATCCTGCAGGTCACGCCGGTGATCGCGATCGCGCCGCTGCTCCTGATCTACCTTCCGCAGCAGACCGCCGTCGTCGTCTGCGCCTGGATCGTGGCGTTCTTCCCGGTGCTGTCCAATACTACGCTCGGGCTGAATTCGGTGGATCGCAATCTGGCCGGCCTGTTCCAGCTCTACGGCGCGTCGCGGACGCAGACGCTGCTCTATCTCAAACTGCCTTCCGCGCTGCCCTTCATCCTCGGCGGATTGCGGATCGCGGGCGGCCTGTCGCTGATCGGCGCCGTGGTGGCCGAGATCGCGGCGGGCTCGGCGGGGGCGGGTTCGGGGCTTGCCTATCGGATAGCCGAATCCGGCTACCGCCTCGACATTCCCCGAATGTTCGCGGCGCTACTGTTGCTCTCCGCCGCCGGAATTGTCATTTATGGACTGCTCGCGCTGGTGTCGCATCTGGTGTTGCGGCGCTGGCACGAGAGCGCGCTTGGAAAGGAAAACTGATGGCTGGCGGCAATGCTTCCTCCGGGAAAATCGATCTGTTGATCTATGGGCCGAGCAAGCCGATCGTCGACAACGGCTTTTCCGACCAGTTCGTGCTGCACTCCTTCGAGACCACCGCCGACCTCGAGCGTCTGACGCCGGCGGTTGCGGAAAGAATCCGCGGGGCCGCGGTGACCTACAATTCGGTCCGCGGCGACAGCAAGACACTGGCGCGCTTTCCCAAGCTCGAAATCGTCTCCTCGTTCGGCGTCGGCTACGACCACATCGACGCCAATTATGCGCGCGAGCATGACATCGTCGTTACCAATACGCCCGACGTGCTGACCGAAGAGGTCGCCGACGTCGCGATGGGCCTGTTGATCGCGACCTTGCGCGAGTTCGTCAAGGCCGACCGTTACCTGCGTTCCGGCCACTGGCAGACGCAGAACTTTCCCTTGAGCGCCGGCTCGCTGCGGGATCGCACGGTCGGAATGGTCGGCATGGGCCGGATCGGCCAGGCGATCGCCCGCCGGCTGGAGGCCTCGCGCGTTCCCGTGGTCTATCATTCGCGCAAGCCCGCCGACGGCGTGTCCTACCAGCATTATCCTGACCTGATCGAGATGGCGAAGGCGGTCGACACGCTGGTCGTCATCGTTCCCGGCGGCGCCGGAACCGCGAAAATGGTCAACGCCGAGGTGATGAAGGCGCTGGGGTCGCGCGGCGTGATCATCAACGTGGCGCGCGGCTCCGTGGTCGACGAGCCGGCCCTGGTCTCGGCATTGAAGTCGGGCACCATTCTCGCCGCGGGTCTCGATGTCTTCGAAAAAGAACCGAACGTACCGGACGAATTGCGCACCATGCAGAATGTCGTTTTGCTGCCACATATTGGCTCGGCTTCGGTGGTAACCCGTAACGCCATGGATCAGCTGGTGGTCGACAATCTGAAAGCCTGGTTCGCCGGCAAGCCGCCGCTGACGCCGGTGGTGGAAACCCCGGTGAAGAGCCGTTGATGGCACCGCGCTTCGGCATCGCGCTTGCGGCGCTGGCGGTGCTGATCGCCGGCGATGATGCGGCGCGGGCGCAGGACGCCTCGACGTTGAAGAAAGACATGATCGGACAGTGGGAGCTCTCCACCACCGAGCGCAGCAAGACCTGCGTGGTCACGCTGAAGGGCGATGCGACCCCGCAGGGGATGAAGCTTGAGCTCGAGCCCGGCTGCGCCGCGGCGCTGCCCTTCAGCAAGGATATCGCCGCCTGGAGCATCGCGGGCCTCGACATCGTGCGGCTGCAGGATGCTGCGGGCCAGCCGGTGATCGACTTCACCGAAGTCGAGAGCGGGATTCTCGAAGGCCTGCGGCAGGGCGAGGGCATCTACATCCTGCAGAACCTCGCCGCCGCGCGTTCGCTGGCCAAGTCGATGGACCAGATGATCGGCGACTGGGCGATGGTTCGCGGCAACGGCCAGCCGATCTGCGGCCTGACGCTGACCAACAACGAGGCCGGCAAGGACAATTTCCAGGTGTTCCTGAAGCCTAAATGCGATCCCGTGATAGCGGCGTTCGCGCCCACGCAATGGCGGCTCGATCGCGGCCAGATGCTGCTGATGTCCGAAGGCGGCGAGACCTGGCAATTCGAGGCCGACGACAACGCGCAGTGGCGGCGGGTGCCCGACAGCGCCGACCCGCTGATCATGCTGCGGCAGTAGTATCTTGCCGCGCCGGCCCGGCTAGGCGCGCCTTGTCGGTTCTCGCGGAGGCCCCATATTGGCGAGAGCCGTGTGCCTCAAGGAGATGAACCGATGTCCAACCTTCCGCTGAGCCTCGCAGAGCTCGAGCAGCGCATCGCCGCGGTGCGGGAAAACCTCATCGAATTGACCGAGCAGGCCGCCGCCGTTTCCGGCGCCGCGGTCGAGGAGCTGAACGCGCAGCGTATCGCCGACCAGGAGGCCCAGCTCGACCACCTGACCAAGCAGCGCGACCAGATGCTTCGGCGCAAGGAAAGCATCAAGCCGCGGATGGAGGTGATCGGTGCAGACGGCGTTCACGTCGGGACCGTCGATCGCGTGGAACACGGCAGGATCAAGCTGACCCGTGCCGACAGTGGCGAGGGCCGTCATAAAGGTCATCATCACTTTATCGAGCTTGGTTTTGTCGCCGATGTCTGGGAAGAAAAAGTGCGGCTGTCGGCCAATGCTGCCGTCGCGGTCACTTTGGAAGAGGAACGATCGGGAAAGCCGACCTGAGCGTTCGGCCCGGTGTTCAATTGCACGGGTCCTGTCGCGCAGCCGGGACGAGGCTCTTTTGTGAAGTGATGCTGACCCGCCCGCAATGGCGGCGGCCGGTCGCCGCCATTGACAGCCACGTGCCGATCCAATACTTAACATAATGGTTAAGTAACGGGAGCATGTCATGCCGAAGCCGGAAATCATCGGCTCTGCGCGATCGACCTACACGCGCGCCGTCTGCATGGTCTGCGAGGAAAAGGGGATCGACTACGGGCTGACGGAGTGCGCGCTTCGGGCGCCCGAGCTTCTTGCCATTCATCCGCTCGGCAAGATGCCGGTGCTGCGCCACGGCGATTTCAGGCTGTTCGAGTCCAAGGCCATCGCCACCTATCTCGATCGCAGCTTCCCAGGCCCGCAGCTGTTCCCGTCCGATCCCGGTCTCGCCGCGCTCACCGAGCAATGGGTTTCGCTCGTCAACACGGTGATCGACCGCACCCTGATCCGCACCTATCTCTACGCCTACATCGCCCAGAAGACGGCGGATGGAAAGCCCGATCGCGCGGCGATCGAAGCCGTGATGCCGGCGGTGCGCGAGCAACTGGAAATTCTCGATCGCGCGGTCGCCGGCAGCGGCTTTCTCGTCGGCAATCAACTGACCTTCGCCGACATCAACCTGATGCCGATCCTCGATCGGGTGCGGCTGCCGCCCGAGGGCGCCGACGCGCTCGCCGCGGCCGGCCACCTCGCCGCCTATTACGCGCGGCACGCGTCGCGGCCAAGTTTTGTCCGAACCGTGCCGCCGGCCGCCCCGCCCGGCCGGGTCAGGCCGAACTAGCGCGGATCGGGGACGCGGGCCGCTGGCTGCGGCATCTTGCGCGGCTTGCCCACCGATTGAGCCGCGCAGGCAGGAGCCCTGACGACCTGCGCGACGCTTGAACCGGAACGCGCTCTGGCGCGACTCCCACCGGATAGAGGGCTGCGCCATTCAGCCGGGGTCTCGCCTTCCGCGCGATCCGCCGTGACGCCCGCCCGCAGGAGATCCCGTCGTGCCGCCGAAGCTAGCGTTGTTTGTCAAGTGGAGCGTGTCCGCGGCGGTGCTCGCCCTGCTTGTCGCTGTGGTCTACTGGAACAACAGGCCTGTATCACCGACGCAGCCGCAGGATGCTGCCTTTCGCCTCCTCGGGCCACAGGGCGAGCTCATCGTCGTGCAATTGCCGGAGCTGGCGCAGATTCCGCCGCTCGACCTCGCGGCCGCCTGCGCCTCGCTGGCGGCGCATAACAGCAAGGCGCACGCGCTCAGGGGCGCGACGGCGAATGCCGATGATGACGAGGATGATGAAGATACCACGCGTGCCGTTTACCGTGTCGCCGAAGCCGGCTGCGCCGACGCCGGCAAGCAAGGTTACCAGTTCTACGACGAGCTTGCCGACGCGCTCAATACCGACAGTCAATTGAGCCGCTTCGACACCGACCAGACGCTGGCCGCCATGCGCGAGGCGCTGCGAACCGCCACGACGGCCGACGACGTGGTGGGGATGCTGGCGGGGATTGACACGCGCGCGACCTACGTGGCCGACCGGCTGCACGCGCCGAATCTCTATCTGCTCGGCGCCGAGGTCATGGCCGTGCGCGCCACGTTCTGCGCCGGCGCCGACGCCGCATCGTGTCGTGCGACAACCCATTCGAAGCGTGGACAGGATCTGTCCGATGCCGGCCGCTGGCGCGCCGATGCGGATCTGCTGCGCGGCGCCATCGCGGCCTATCGCGAGGCGCTGCGCGATGCCGAGGCCAGGTCGTCGGTCTGGATCGACCTGCACACCCTGATCGGCAGCGCGCTCGGCCAATTGTCGGAACGGCAGGACGACCAGGGAAAACGCGCCTCGCTGCGCGAGGCACTCGCCGAATATGAGCTTGCCCGCTCGGCGGTCAAGCCATCGGATGACTGGACCCTGGCCCTGATCGATCAAAACGTCTGCTCGATCCGGCAGCCCTTGGCCGCCATGGACCGCGACCGCGCCAATACCAATCTTGCGATCGAGGAATGCGAAAAGGCGCGCGTCTTCTACTCCGCCCATGGCGAAATGACCAACGAGGCGGCTGCACACTACAACATGGCACGCGCCCTCGAACGGCTGGCGGAATGGGATCAGGATGAAGCGCCGCAGATGCGCGCGGTCGAGCACGTGCGTCGTACCGTGCAGCTCTACGGCGACGATCATGCGGTGCTGTCGCGGGCCTTCGGCCAGGTGCATCTGGCGGAGGCCCTGCTCGATGCCGCCGATTTCGCCGGCAAGGCGGGCCGGGAGACGGAGCAGGGCAAGCCCCGGGAAGATGCCCGGGAGCATGCCCGGCCAAGCGCACCTGACAACGTCCAGGACAACGGTAAGGACAACGGTCAGGAGCGCCGCGGGGCACTGCTTGCGGAAGCGCGCACCAATCTCGATGACGCCGAGCCCGTCCTGCGCGCGGCCGAGGCTCGCGGCTATCTCGATCGGCTCGAGAGCGCCCGCCGTCGTCTCGGTCGCAACGGATCGTCCGGCTGACTTCGTCGTGCGAAGCCGCTCGATTGTCGCCCCGAGCCGCGTTCTTTCTCGCAACCGGGTTCTTCGCCTCCGGGCGACCAAGAGACTTCGATCGCGCGCTTGAATATACTGCAGCTATCGTCGACGGGGCTGCCACAGCGACCGTCGGGCAATTGCCGGAAAATCAGGTATGGGGCGGGCGGACGAAACGATGCTAATTGATCGCAGGCCATTGTCCGACCGGCTCGCGCTGTTTCCTCGCCTGGGTTTGGCCGATCTGCCGACCCCGCTCGAACCGATGAAGCGGCTGACGGCCCACCTCGGCGGGCCGCGGCTGTGGGTCAAGCGCGAGGACGCCACGGGGCTCGGCTTTGGCGGCAACAAGTTGCGCAAGCTCGACTATGTCCTGCACGAGGCGCTCTCGAGCGGCGCCGATACGATCGTCTCGGGCGGTGTCGTGCAATCGAACAGCCAGCGGCAGGTTGCGGCAGCAGCGGCAAAGCTTGGCCTCGGCTGCCATCTCGCGGTCTACCACGGCCGGCTCGAACCGCCGACGCCGGAATACAAGACCTCAGGCAATGCGTTTCTCAACCGGCTGTTCGGCGCGCACCTCCATGACGTGCCGTGGACCGGGGACCGCAATGAAGCCATTCGCACCCTCGTCGGCGATCTCGAAGCCAGGGGTTACAGGCCGTACTTTGTGCCATACGGGGTCTCGAACGCCCTCGGCGCGGTCGCCTATGCCACGACGATTGCCGAGATCCATCCGCAGGCCCCCCGATCGGGTTTCGTGCCAGCCGCCATCGTGCACTGCACCGGAAGCGGCGGCACGCAGGCCGGTCTCGTCGCCGGTGCGGCCGTGGCGATGCCCAGCACGCGGATCGTCGGGATCGATAACGACGCCGAGCCCGCACGGGTGCGAGCCGATGTCGTGACGTTGGCGCGAGAAGCGTCCAATCTGCTCGATGTTGCATTTGACGAGGCAACGGTGGAAGTCGTCGCGGGACATGCGGGACCTGCCTACGGGGTTCCGCACGAAGCCACGATCGAAGCGATCCGGCTCGCGGGCCGGCTGGAAGCTCTGCCACTTGATCCGGTCTATTCGGGCAAGGGGCTCGCGGGCCTGATCGCCCTGATCCGGCAGGGGCGGTGGCGCAAGGACGAGGACGTCGTCTTCCTGCACACCGGCGGTGCGCCAGCGCTTTTTGCCTACCAGGGCGCGCTCGGCATCTGAACAAGCGAAACCAAAGTCACCCAGGATCGGCCGCGCAACGTGGCCCCGCGGTCTAGATCAGCCGCAGCCCCTTCAGGCTCGCATGTCCATTCCGGCCGACGATGATGTGGTCGTGCACGGCGATGCCAAGTGGAGTAGCGATGTCGACGATCGCCTTGGTCATCTGGATATCGGCCTGCGAGGGCGTCGGATCGCCGGAGGGGTGGTTGTGCACCAGGATCAGCGCGGTCGCCGACAATTCCAGTGCGCGCTTGATCACCTCGCGCGGATAGACCGGCGTGTGGTCGACGGTGCCGGTCTGCTGCACTTCGTCCGCGATCAGCTGGTTGCGTTTGTCGAGAAACAGCAGGCGGAACTGCTCCTTGTCGGCGAACGCCATCGTGGTGCGGCAATAGTCGATCACCTCGTTCCACGACGACAGTTGCGCGCGGCTCCGCACCTCACCCCTGGCAATGCGGCTGGCGGCCGCGGCAAGCAGCTTGAGCTGGGTGATCGACGCATCCTTGATGCCGTCGACTTCGCGCAGTCGTGCCTCCGGTGCGTGAACGACCTCGGCAAAGGAGCCGAATTTCTTCAGCAGGGCTTTCGCCAGGGGCTTGGTGTCGCGGCGGGGCAGCGCGGGGAACAGGGCCATTTCCAATAGCTCGTAGTCGCTCAGCGCATCCGGTCCGGCGCTGTAGAAGCGCTCGCGCAGCCGCTCGCGATGGCCGTGATAGTGCGGCGTCTCGGCGGGCTGCTCCTGCATATCGTTGGTGTTCGCGGCCATCAACACTGAGCATGCCGCGCCGGGCGGGTTTTGCAACCGCGAATTGCCGGAAATGATTGCGACGCGGCCTTCGCCAGCGTCACATTGTCATCGCGACCGCCGCAGCGCTAGGATCGGGGCGAGGCGGACCGGCTTCCGCCCGACGAGAGAAAGGTCTTCGCGGCGTGACGTCGTTCAAGGTCATCCATGCCCGCGCTGAAAAGCGCAAGGGAGGGGCGGCGGCGCTCAAAAAGCTGCTGCCGCCGGTCCCGGACGCGAAATCCCTGATCAAGCTTGGCGACGACCGCGCCCTAGCCGAGATGGCGAGGCGGGTATTTTGCGCAGGCTTTGCCTGGAGCGTGATCGAGGCCAAATGGCCGGGCTTCGAGCAGGCTTTCCTGCGCTTTCAGCCGGCCAAGCTGGCGTTCAAACCGGACGAATTCTGGGAGGAACTCACGAGCGATACGCGGATCGTGCGCAATGGCGCAAAGATCATGTCGGTGCGCGATAACGCCCGCTTCCTGCAGGAGATCGCGAAAGAACATGGCAGCTTCGGCCGCTTCCTGGCGAAATGGCCGTCTTCGGACGAGGTGGGCTTGCTGAACCTGCTGGCCAAACGCGGCAGCCGGCTCGGCGGCAATACCGGCCAGATGCTGCTGCGCTTCCTCGGCTGGGACGGCTTTGTCACGTCGAGGGATGTCACAACCTGCCTGCGCGAGGCGGGGCTCGACATCGCCGAGGAAGTTAAATCGAAGACAGACCTCGCCAAGGTGCAGGCGCAGTTCAATGCCTGGGCCGAAGAAACCGGACTTCCGTACGTCCACCTCTCGCGGATCTGCGCCATGTCGATCGGCGAGAATTACCAGGCCAACGAACTCGTCCGTCGCACCCGAGGCGGCGATTGATGCCGTGACGCGTCGCCGGGACGACGCTGCGGGCAGGCTACGCCACGCCCGGCGGCTTCTCGTTGTGCCGCTGCGACAAGGTAAAAATCTCGACGCCGGTCGAGGTCACGCCGACCGAATGCTCGAACTGCGCCGACAGCGAGCGGTCGCGCGTCACTGCGGTCCAGCCGTCCGACAAAATTTTCACGTGCGGCTTGCCGAGGTTGATCATCGGCTCGATGGTGAAGAACATGCCGGGCTTCAGCACCACGCCCTCGCCGGGTCGGCCGATATGGATGATGTTGGGCTCGTCGTGGAACATGCGGCCCAGACCATGGCCGCAGAAATCGCGCACCACGCTCATGCCCTGCGGCTCGACGAAACTCTGGATGGCGTGGCCGATGTCGCCGGTGGTGGCGCCGGGCTTGACCGCCGCGATGCCGCGCATCATGGCCTCGTAGGTGACCTCGATCAGCCGCTCGGCCTTGCGCGCGATCGGGCCGACCGCATACATCCGGCTGGAATCGCCATACCAGCCGTCGACGATGAAGGTGACGTCGATATTGACGATGTCGCCTTCCTTCAGCGCCCGGTCGCCGGGCATGCCATGGCAGACCACGTGGTTGATCGACGTGCAGGTCGAATAGCGATACCCGCGATACATCAGCGTCGCCGGGTAAGCGCCGTGGCTGAAGGCGAACTTCCGCACGAATTCATCGATTTCCGAGGTCGGCAACCCCGGCCTGACGATGTCGGTCAGCTCGTCGAGGCATTTGGCGACCAGGCTGCCTGCCTTGCGCATGCCGGCAAAGCCGCTCGGCCCATGCAGCTTGATCTGGCCGGTTTTGCGCAGGGAGGTATCCGAGGCTTCGATGTAACTCATGGGCGGGTCTTCGTGCGGCGAGGAGTGATTTGACCTCCCAATTTAATGATTGAGACCGGCAGTAGCAAGCCGGGCTTGGGTCGCTAAATGGTTGTCATTGGCGGGGAACTCGCGGTCCGGCGGCGGCAGGGCGCCCACCTGTGTCAATTCGAAACTTCCACCGTGGTCTCGACCGGCAGCGCACCGCCGCGGATGCGGATTTCGCGGACCGGGTAGGGTACCCGGACGCCCTCCCGCTTGAAGGCGTCCCACAGCGCCAGCATCACCTCACTCTTCACATTGTCCATGCCGTCGGGGTCGGCGATCCAGAAGGTCAGGGAGAACTTCATTCCGATCTCGGCGAATTCGGTCAGGATGCAGGTCGGCGGCTTGCCCTTGATCGCGCGCTTGGCCGCCGCCCCGATGTCGACGGCGAGCTTGCAGACCAACTTCGGATCGGCGTCGTAATTGGTGCCGAAGACGACCTTCACCAGCGTGTTCTTGTCCGTGTAGGTCCAGTTGACGACCTTCTGCGTCACCAGGTCCTCGTTCGGGATCAAGAATTCGCGGCCGTCGCCGGCGGCGACCGAGATATATCGCGTCTTCATCGCGCTGATGCGGCCGGTGCTGTCGCCGATGGTGACGAGGTCGCCCGGCTTCACCGATTTGTCGGCGAGCAGGATGATGCCCGAAATGAAGTTGGCGACGATCTTCTGCAGGCCGATACCGATACCGACGCCGACCGCCCCGGAGAACACCGCCAGCGCCGAGAGGTTGATGCCGACCGCGCTCAGGGCGATGATGATCGCCAGCGCCATCAGTCCCATCCGGATCATCTTGACCAGCAGCACCTGGATCGACGGCGTAAGGTCGGTGGACCGGTTGATCCGGCTTTCGGCGAAATTGCTGGCAATGTTGGTGAGCCACAGCGCGGCGATCAGCAGCGCGCCGAGCTTGATCACGAGCAGCGGCGTCAGCCGCAATCCGCCGAGCACGATCGAGACCGAGTCGAGCGCGTCAATTGTCGGGTCGAGCTGGTTGATGATGCTCAGCGCCGCGACCACCCACGCCGACAGCGACACAAGCTGGACGATGAAGGCGTTGCGGATCACCGAAGTGACGAGCCGGATCACCAGCCAGGCCAGCGCAAGCTTGGCAGCCACCATCAGGAGGTAGCTCCGGCTCGGCCAGGTCGAATGGTACATCGCGATGCGCGCCGCGATCACCAGGATCGCGAACACCGCCGTCGAAGCGCTGGCGACCATCACGCGGGCGAAGTGCCGCAGCGGCAGCGGCCAGCCCATCGCGAACGAGGTCATGTCGATCCGCGCGCGAATGGTGGCGTCGGCCGCGAAGGCGATGCCGGCGGCGGCCAGTATCAGGCCGAATTGCAGATAGAACCAGGGCGATGTGACCTCGGCGCCGACGGATTGCCCGGCGGTGTGCAGGAAATCGATAATGTCGTTCAGCTCCATCGGCAAATTCTCATCTCAAAGTGCCTCATCGAACAAACTTGATTCGAATATCCGGCAGATTCCCACAAGCGTGGTTCCGGCGCTATCGCTACGACACGCGGACGCGGCAGGAAAGGCCGGAAAACCGGGCACTTTGTCGCTAGCCGCAGAAATGGGTTGGCGTCGAAGTGTGGCGACGATAAGGATGCAATTGCAAGTATTTGCATCTGTTTGCGAGGCTCCTTGGCGTCTCTCAACTCGGTCAGCATAGCCATTCTTCTCGGCGCCGTTCTGGTCATGGCAGGCATCCTGTCGAGCCTGCTGGCGCTGCGCTTTGGCGCGCCGCTGCTTCTGGTGTTTCTCGTGATCGGCATGCTGGCGGGCAATTCCGGCCCCGGCCAGCTGCGCTTCGACGACGTCCACACCACCTATCTGGTGGGCTCGGTGGCGCTGGCGCTGATCCTGTTCGACGGCGGTCTGCGGACGCGTTTTCAGACCATCCGTGCGGTGCTGGCGCCGTCGATGGCCCTGGCGACGATCGGCGTACTCCTGACCGCGATGATCACCGCACCCGTCGCCCGCTATGTGCTCGACCTCAACTGGACCGAGGCGCTGCTGGTCGGCGCGGTGGTGGCGTCGACCGACGCGGCGGCGGTGTTCCTCCTGGTGCATGCGCAGGGCCTGCGGCTGCGGCCCCGCGTCGGCGCGACGCTGGAGGCCGAATCCGGCACCAACGATCCTTTTGCGGTGTTCCTGACGCTGATGCTGGTCGAGCTGATTTCGGTCGGCCACAGCTCGGCATGGCACGTGTTGCTGGAGTTGAGCCGCGAGGGGGTGCTGGGGGCCATCGTCGGCGTGATCGGCGGCCGCCTGGTGGTGCTGGCGCTCAATCGCGTGGCATTGCCGCAAGGGCTGCACGCGCCGTTCGTGGCGACCGCCGCACTGGTGATCTTCGGCGCGGCGCAGATCGCGCACGCCTCGGGATTTCTCGCGGTCTATCTCGCCGGCATCATCATCGGCAACCGGCCGACGCGCGCGCATAATTCGGTGGTGACGTTCCTCGACGCCGCGACCTGGCTGGCGCAGATCGTGATGTTCGTGCTGCTGGGCCTTCTGGTCTCGCCGCAGCGGCTGGTGACGAGCATCGTTCCCGCCGTGATCGTGGCGCTGGTCCTGATGCTGGTGGCGCGGCCGCTGGCGGTGTTCCTGTGTCTGGCGCCGTTCCGCTTCAGCTGGCGCGAGAAGGTCTTCATCGCCTGGACCGGCCTGCGCGGCGCGGTCGCGATCTTCCTGGCGTCGATCCCGATGCTGGTCGGGCTCTCGAAAGCCTATCTCTATTTCGACGTCGCCTTTGTCGTCGTCATTATCTCGCTGCTGCTGCAGGGCTGGACGCTGGCGGGGGCCGCGCGGCGGCTGCATGTGGCGCTGCCGCGTTCCGAGCGCGGGCCGCGGCGCGTTGAGCTGGATCTGCCCGGCCAGCTCGAGCAGCAACTGGTCGGCTATGCCGTGCGCGCGAAGAGCCTGTACTTCCGGCGCGGCCTGATCCCGTCCTGGTCGAAGCCGACGCTGGTGATCCGCGAGCAGCGCATCCTCTCGCCTGCCGAGGCCGATCCGATCGCGCCCGGCGACTACATCTACCTGCTGGCGCCGCCGGAAAAGGCCGAAGCGCTGGACCGGTTTTTCGTCGACATGCCGCCGAGTTCGGCGCCCGATCCGCATCTGCTCGGCGACTTCATGGTCTCCAGCGAGCACACGCTTGGTGAAGTCGCGCAGATCTATGGCATCGCTACCGACGAGGAACATGCGGCGCTGACGCTGGCCGATTACTTCGACGTTCATCTCGACAATGCGCCGAAGGAAGGCGCGACGCTGGCGCTCGACTCCATCGTGCTGGTGGCGCGCAGCATCTCCGGCGGCCGGGTCAGTGTCGTCGGCCTGCGCCTGCCCGAAGAGGAGGAAGAGACCGTTCCCCTGACGCGGCTCGCCTCGTTCAGGCGCAAGCTGGCCGAGCTTTGGTCATCGGTGGCGGGCGTCTAGGTCATCATGTCCGCTGTTGAGGAATGGGCGGACTGTCTCTAGTCTGGCCCAAAGGCCGGTTGACGGCCTCGCGGTGGAAACGCAGGAGAGACGAAAACCATGCCGGGCTCGCTCGACGATCAACTTGGCTTTGCGCCGGACTACAATTCGGCGGTCCCCTATATGCAGCGGACCCGCGACTACTACGCCGCGATCGGCTATACGACGCCGTACCGCTGGGCGCACTATGTCGATGCGCCGTTCCAGCCGCTGAAGAAGCCGCTTGCGCAATCGCGCGTGACGATCATCACCACCGCGGCCCCCTACGATCCGGCCAAGGGCGACCAGGGACCCGGCGCGGCTTATAATGGTGGCGCCAAGTTCTACCAGGTCTATGACGGCGACACCGCAAAGCAGCACGATCTGCGCATCTCGCATATCGGCTACGACCGCAAGCACACCTCGGCGACCGACAGCGGCACCTGGTTTCCGCTGCCGCAGCTTCTGAAGGCCGCCGCCTCGGGACGGATCGGCGAAGTCGCGCCGCGCTTCTTCGGCGCGCCGACCAATCGCAGCCAACGCGTCACCATCGACGTCGATGCGCCTGACATCCTGGTCCGCTGCCGCGCGGACAAGGTCGACGTCGCCGTGCTGGTGCCGAATTGCCCGGTCTGCCACCAGACGTCCGCTTTGGTTGCCCGCCACCTCGAGGAGAACGGCATCTCGACCGTGGTGATGGGGTGCGCCAAGGACATCGTCGAGCACGCGGCCGTGCCGCGCTTCCTATTCTCCGACTTCCCGCTGGGCAATTCCACCGGCAAGCCGCAGGATGTCGAGTCACAGGCGCTGACGCTGGAGCTAGCGCTGCGCCTGCTTGAGTCGGCCACCGGCGCACGCACCACGATGCAGTCGCCGCTGCGCTGGAGCGAGGACGCCTCCTGGAAGCTCGATTACAACAATATCGCCCAGATGAGCCCGGACGAACTGGCGCGACGCCGGCGCGAATTCGACCGGCAAAAGGAGATCGCGCGCGGCAACCGGGTCGCCTGACGCGCAACAAGAGTCGCGATCGGGAGCAAGGACAAGAAGCAAGAACAATAAGAGCAAGAATACCATCAGGAGGAAGTCCCATTGACCCGACCGTTCGAAGGCGTGAAGATTCTCGACTTCACGCAGGTTCTCGCCGGTCCCTATGCGAGCTACCAGCTTGCGCTGCTCGGCGCCGACGTCATCAAGCTGGAGCGGCGCGAGGGCGAGGACATGCGCCGCACGCCATTGAGCCGCGAGTGGGCGGAGCGCGGCCTCGCCCCGGGCTGGCAGGCAATCAACGGCAACAAGCGCAGCCTGACGCTCGATCTCTCAACGCCCGAGGCGATCACCATCGTCAAGCAGCTCGCGGCCAGCGCGGACGTGGTGATGGAGAATTTTCGTCCCGGCGTGATGGACCGGCTCGGCATCGGCTACGCCGCGCTGTCGGAGATCAACCCGCGACTGATCTATTGCGCCATCTCGGGCTTCGGCCAGACCGGCCCGGACCGGTCGGGCGCGGGCTATGACGGCAAGATCCAGGCGATGTCGGGCATCATGGCGATCACCGGTCACGAGGAGACGGGGCCGACGCGCGCGGGCTTTGCGATCTGCGACGTGCTGTCCGGCGCCACCGCCGCGTTCGGCGTATCGAGCGCGCTGTTCCAGCGCACCCACACCGGCAAGGGGCAACTGGTCGACGTCTCCATGCTCGAGGCGACCCTGGCGTTTCTGTCGGGGCAGGTGGCGGATTACACCGTGGCCGGCCATCGCCAGCAACTGTCCGGCAATCAGGCCGTGAGCCGCCGGCCGACCGCCAATTTGTTCAAAGCGGGCGAAGGCTATCTGCTGCTCGCCGTCAACAGCGAAAAGCAATACCAGGCGCTGATGACGGCACTCGGCCGCGCCGATGCGCTGGAAGACCCGCGCTTTGCCGACTGGTTCGCGCGGCAGCAAAATGAGCCCGCGCTGCGTGCCATCATCGAGGAAGCGCTGGCAAGTAAGGATCCGCGCGAGTGGGAGAAGATCCTCGAGGCAGCGGGCGCGCCCTGCGCCAGCATCTGGCGGATCGAGGAGGTGATCGATCATCCGCAAGTTTCGGCGCGCGGCGCCATCCAGGAGATCGACACGCCGTATGGCCGCCTGCGCTTCGCCGGCAGCGGCTTTCGGCTCGCCCATGGCGGCGGCAGGCTCGATTCGATGGCGCCCGCGCTCAGTGCCCATACCGATGAGGTGCTGACCTCGCTCGGTTATGGCGCGGACGATATCGCGGATCTGCGCGCGCGCGGCGTCGTCTGAGCGGCGGGGAACACTCGTCGCCGTGTTGCCGGGAAGCTGCCAACAAACCGCCGCGCGTTGCCAAAGATTTGCGCAGTTTCGTGAACTCTGACATCGGAACGCCTCGCAGCCGCAATGGTTCTTGGCAGTGTTGCGCGGTTACGCGTGACTAAACATGGAACCGGTTTCGATCAGGAGTGACAAATGCAAAAATACATCCTGCCCATCGCCGCGGCCGTGGCGTTCGGAATGGCGACGCCCGCGATGGCCTATGACACGGGCGGCGTCATGTCGATGCAGGCGGCCGTGGACGAAGCGGCGGACATGGGCCTCGTATCGGTGTCCCACACGAATTTTCTCGGCGACGAATGGGAGATCGAAGGCCGGGATAGCCAGGGCCGCTATATGGAAGTTTATATCGACGCGACCACGGGCGACGTGCGGGGCGTCAACAGGTAACGACCTCGTCCACGCCGCTATCTGATCAATCCCGCGAGCCTCGGCAGCGTCAGGCTGATCCCGGGGATGCAGATGATCAGGAGCAGTCCGGCAAACAGGGCCAGCATGTACGGCACGTAGGTGCGGAAGTGCTGGCCGACGCCGATCTTGGCAAAGCGCAGCGCCATCAACAGCCCGACCCCCATCGGCGGCATGAACAGCCCGATGCCGACGGCGGCGGTTTGCACGATATTGAAGTGGATCGGGTCGATGCCCATCGCTTCCGAGATCGGAAACACCACCGGGATCAGCACGACCGCCGCGGGCAGGCCTTCCAGGACCATGCCGAACAGGCAGCTCACGGCGGCGGTGACGATCAGGAACAGCCAGGGATGCGTCTTCAGCGGCGCCAGCACCTGGCCCAGCAATTGCGGCACCCCGCTCACGCCCATCAGATATTGATAGACCGAGGCGATCGCGAGCAGGAACACCACCGCCGCGGTGAGGATCGCGCTGTCATAGGCAATCTTGCCCATCTCGCGCCACGAGACATTGCGGTAGTAGAGTTTTGCCGCGAGGAAGGCGTAACCCGCGACCACCGCGCCGGCCTCGGTCGCGGTGATGATGCCGAGAATGAAGCCGGCGAGGATCACGAACGGCACCACCATCGGCACCGCGGCGTGCAGCGCCGCGTGGGCGAGGCGCGGAAGACTCGGCCTGGAATCGACCGGCCAGTCGTTCTGGCGGGCGCGAATGTAGACCACCACCATCAGGCACAGCATGATCACCATGGCCGGGACGAAGCCGGCCACGAACAGCGCCACCGCCGAGGTGTTGGTGACCTGCGCGATCACGATCATGAAGATCGCCGGCGGCACCAGCATGCCCATCGCGGTGCCGGCGGCGATCAGGGATGCCGAATCGCGCCGGTCGTAGCCGGCCTTGGTCAGCGGCGGCATCAGCGCCGAGCCGAGCGCCGAGACCTCGGCCATCTTCGATCCGCAGATGTCCGAGAAGAAATACGCCACCACGATCACGGACATGCCGAGCCCGCCCTTGACCCAGCCGATCAGCGCGCGCGCCAGCTCGACCAGCGCGTGGCTCATGCCGCAGCGTTCCATCAGGTTGCCGGCGAACACGAAGGCGGGGATCGCCAGCAGCACCCAGCTCTGCGATCCCGACACCAGGGCCGATGACAATTGTTGCAGCGGATACCCGCCGATCCACAATCCCGCGATGCCGGCGACGCCGAGCGCGAACACGATCGGCATCGAGAGCAGGACCAGCACGGCGAAAACGATAGCGACAGTCGCAAGCAGCATGGATGATCCCGATCAGTGCTGGGGCTCGCCTTGCGGCAACGGCGAAATCATCACCGCGAGCCCGTAGACGGCGATCAGGATGCCGCCGACCACCGCCGAGGCGTAGAGCCAGGCGAGATTGATCTGCAGCCCCGGCGTCGTCAGTGTGCGATTGAGCAGGCAGAGCTTGAAGCCGTACCAGGCCGTGAGCGCGCCGACACAGGCGATCAGCGCGTGATTGAAACGGTGGATCCAGAGCTGCGCGGTCTCAGGCAGGCGATGCACGAACACCGCAAGGGTGAAATGCGAGCGCGACTGGATGCCGATCGCGGCACCGACCAGCGTCAGCCAGGCCAGCGACATTTCCCCGACTTCCTCGACCCAGGTAAACGGCACCGGATCGACATCGAGCCAGTCGGTGATGGCGCCGACGAAATAGCGCAGGATCACGCCGACCAGCAGATTGATGATGGCAAGGATAATCAGCGCCGTGACCGTGATCTTCGGGACGGCAGAGAGAATACGCAGCATGCGCGATCGGATCCTGGCGACGAACGGGAGGGGCGAAGGGCCGGAGATTTCCCCGGAGGGGTAGCTCCGGCCCGTTTGCGAACTCAGGCCTTGAAGCCTTCGATATCGTCCCATAATGCGCCGTATTGGCTCTTATAGGCCGGCCATATCTTCGCTTGCGCGACCTTGCGGAATTCATCGACCTTGGCTTCCACCACGGTCATGCCGAGCGGCTCCAGTTCCGCCTTGGCCTTGGCGAAATTGTCGACGGATTCGGTCGCCTGCCGGATCTTCTCCTGCGCGGCGCGGGAGAGGTCCATCACCAGCTTCTGCTGCTCGGGCGAAAGGCCGTTCCAGATCTCGAGGTTCATCACGGCGTTGGTCGGACCGTAATTATGATAGGTCAGCGACGCGTATTTCGAGACCTCATAGATCTTCAGCGCCTTCATGTTGACGATCGGAAGGTCGCCGCCGTCGATCACGCCCTGCTTGGCGGCGGTGATGACCTCGCCCCACGCCATCGGCACCGCGTTGCCGCCGAGCCCGTTGATGGTGTCGCCGAACACCTTGGCCTGCTGCACGCGGATCTTCGCGCCGCGCAGGTCCTTCGGCTCGATGATCGGCTTCTTGGCGGTCCAGAAATGCCGGAAGCCGTAATCGTAGTAGCAGAGCACCTTGAGCTTGTAATTGTCCTCGATCTGCTTGTTCAGCTTGTCGCCGATCCGGCCGTTGAGCATGGCGTAGGCGGAGGCGTAATCCTTCACGAGATAAGGCACGAGCAGCGCGCCCATTTCCGGAAATACCGTCGCAGCCGCTCCGGCCGGGCTTCCCATCGCGATGCTCCCGGACTTGACCGCGTTCATGATCTCGATCTCTTGCGGGATCAGGGTCTTGCCGAAGAACTGCATGTCGAGCGCGCCCTTGGATTGCGCGTTGACTTCCTTCGCCATCCAGTCGAACGCGACCGCGGCCGATTCCGGGACGGCGTTGATGTGGGCGAACACGAGTTTTTTCGGCTGGGTTTGCGCGAAAGCCGGTGCGCGGCCGGTGGCGAGGATGCCGGCCATGCCGGCGCCCGCACGCAGAAGCGTGCGGCGATTCAACGAGACACGGCTCCTGGGAGCTGACATGGGGGTTCCTCCAAGCTTTGCTTTTCTTGTTGCGGCCCGGCGGCCGGGGAGGCCGGCCGGTCCGGCAGCAAGCTTACAGCATCGCGGGCGCCTTGCCAGAGGCTGGGGGCGGATTTGAGCATCGTTGGGAAAGATTGTCCCCCCGGCGCCGGCGTGATACCAATATCGGCTCGGGCCGTTGACAACCGCCCGATCAGCTTCCGCAGCCAAGCGTTGTCTCGCTCCATTTCGGAGGTGAGACATGTCCCGCGACAGCGCGAGATGCGCATCGGCTAACGACATCCAGGCAGCTTCATCGGAATTTCCGGTCCGTCGACGGCGACGGCAAATCGCGCTTTCATGGCTGGCCGGAATTGCCCTGTGGCGTGAACGGCGGCGCCAGCACCGGCAGCTTCTCGAACTCGATGACCGGCTACTCGCCGATATCGGGATATCGAGGCAGGATGCGGTCGAAGAAGCGCTCAAATCCTCATTGACCAATGTCCTGATGTGGCAGGCCAGCCGATGACAAATGCCGCCTGCACGAAACCGCGGTCAGACATCTTCTATCTGTACGGCGCGAGGGCGCTGCGCGGATTCGGCGATGGTTTTGCCGTCATCATCCTGCCGGTTTATCTGCTGGCCATCGGCCTTACCCCGCAGCAGGTCGGCATGGTCGCAAGCGCCTCGTTGCTTGGAACGGCCGCGCTGACGCTGCTGGTCGGGTTCGTCGCGCCCCGCTACGATCTGAGAAGCCTGTTTCTCGTCGGCGCCGGCCTGGCCACCGCGACGGGGCTCGTCTTCCCGGCGGTCGAAGCGGTGGTTCCGGTTCTGCTCGTCGCTTTCATCGGTACCATCAATCCTTCGGCCGGCGACCTCGGCATGCTTATTCCGCTCGAGCACGCCCTGCTGACGCAGGAAACCAGCGACCGGAGCCGTACCGCGGTGTTCGCCCGCTATAGCCTGATCGGCTCGTTGACCGCAGCCGCCGGATCGCTCGCCGCCGCTCTGCCCGAATTCCTGACGGGGAAGGGAATGCCGGAAATCAGCGCGCTTCGGCTGATGTTCTACGGGTACGCGGCGCTGGGCCTGTTGGCGGCGCTTTTGTACGGCCGTCTGCCGCGCGACCAACTGCGCGCGGCGACCCGCCCGCGTCAGGCGCTCGGGCAATCGCGCAAGATCGTCTACAGGCTCGCCGCGCTGTTCAGCCTCGACGCCTTTGCCGGCGGCTTCGTCGTTCAGTCGCTGCTGGCTCTATGGCTGTTCCAGCGGTTCGATCTGTCGCTCGGCGCGGCGAGTGTCTTCTTTCTCTGCGCCAGCCTGTTGAGCGCGATTTCCTTTCCGGTCGCGGCGTGGCTCGCCGGACGAATCGGGCTCGTCAACACCATGGTGTTCACCCACATTCCATCAAGCCTCTGCCTGATCGCGGTCGCCTTCTCGCCGAACCTGACCGTCGTGCTCGCCCTGCTGCTGATCCGGTCGGCTCTGTCGCAAATGGATGTGCCGACCCGATCGTCCTATGTCATGGCCGTGGTCACGCCCGTCGAGCGCACCGCGGCGGCGAGCGTGACCGCGGTGCCGCGCAGCCTCGCTTCCTCGATAAGTCCCGCGATTGCCGGCTTCATGCTCGCGGGACAGTTTTCGGCATTGCCGCTGGTGGTGTGCGGATGCCTCAAGATCGCGTATGACGTCGCCCTGCTCGGCCTGTTCCGGCACACCAAGCCTCCGGAGGAATCGTGATGCCGGGACACCTGTGCAGGCAGGCGGCCTTACCCGCGTCCGGCAATCATCTCAACCCTTGGCGATCGCCGTCTTGTCGAGCGCGGCGCGAACACCTCGCGCAAGTTTCAGCGCGTCGTCATTGGCCCAGAAGTGGATGAAGAACATCCGCGGCTGCTCGTCCAGCATGTGGCTGTGGATCGCGGTCACTTCGATATCGTTCGCGCGCAGCGCGCGGATCAGCGGATTGACCTCGTTTCCCGTCACCAGAAAATCACCGGTAATGGCGGCCTTGCCGTTGCCGGTGGGTTGAAAGTTGATGCCGTTGGCGCCACCCATCGGGCCGGTCACCTTCATTCCCATCTCCACTGGTGGATCGCGGCGCGGCACGGCGAACTGGTAGACGCCGCCGGTCGCGGTGCCTTTGACGCCCATGATTTCATCGAGCTTGGCGGTATCGAGATCGATTGCAGGCGCCGGCGCGGCCCCCGTGGTCGGAGGATCGAACGGCGTCTTGCTCGATGCCAGCGCCGAGCGGATGACCGCTGCCATCTTCTCCGGATCGCCATGGCCTCCGACATGCATGTAGAAGGTCGCGGGCGAGGCGCGAAGGATGTGGTTGTGGATAGCCGTGATGTCCAGGCCGCCGTCCAGGAGCCTGGTCATGACGGGCGCGATCTCGGTTTCGACCAGCACCAGGTCGCCCATCACCATGGCTTCGCCGCCCAACGGGGCGAACGCAACCCAGCCTCCCAGGGCGAGGGCCGGTTTGATGGCGACACCGTCCAGTGTCACCTTCAGGTCGGACCGCGGCAGGCCGTAGCGATGCACCTCGCCCGATACCACCGCCGACTTCCCGATCGCGGCGTCAACCTTGCTCCAGTCGATTTCGGCAGCCTGCGCGAACGCCGGCATGGCCGCCGCCGCGAGCAACGTCACGAGTGCTAATCTTGTCTTCATGTTCAAGCTCCTCTTCGCTGTTGCCCCCAATTCACGATTTCAATCCAGCGATCCGGCCTGGATGCCGCCATCCCTGTGATGCGGTCGGCGTCCAGCGATCGCGCGCCTTCACGGCGTCCGGCCCGCAACCGCAGACGCAGTGTCACCGGGCTTCTCGAGGAAGCCCTGGATCGGATCATTGTCTTCTGCGTCCCGTGGCATGACGACCTCGTTGTCCCGAAGCCAGACTTCGAAACAGTTCTTGTCGCCGTCATTGCCGAAGTCGATGCACATCTCGCTGCCTCGGACCCGCCACGTGCCGCGATGGACGCGCCCCATCGCGTAGCTTCGAAGCGTGCCGTCCGTCTCATAGACCTCGCGCCAATGCACCTCGTCGGTGAATTGCATGCCGGCGATCGTGGTCGCGATCTGCGGCCCGGCCAGCTTGTGGAAGCGCTCCGCCGCGAGAGTGGGCGATGAAAGCGCGAGCACCAGGAGCGAGGGAGCTATCCGGGTGCAATAGTCGAGTGTGGAAATGGAGTTCTTGATGTGGTCCATGCGCAATTCCTCGACACGTCGAGTGTTGCGCAGTACTTGGACCATGGTCTCAAGGGGAGACTGCCTTTCCCCTGTGTTTTTTCTAGTTTGCGCCGGCCGCAAAGGCAAGAGGTGGTATTCGTCGTGACAAAATCCGTGACCGGGAACCGACAGGAAATTGCCGGCGGAACCTGCCTTACGCCAGGGTGAAGCTGAAAGGGGATAACCGAATGGTCTATTTCATCATCAAGTGCGCGTTATCCGGCATCATCGTCGCCGTGGTGTCCGAGGTAGCGAGGCGCAGCCCTGCTTTGGGCGCCCTGATCGTCTCGCTGCCGCTGGTGTCGCTGTTGGGGATCCTTTGGCTGTGGCGCGATACCGGCGATGCCGAGCGGATCGCCAGTCATGCGGAATCGACATTCTGGTATGTCCTGCCCTCACTGCCCATGTTCCTGGTGCTTCCGGCGATGCTCAGGGCCGGAATAGGTTTCTGGCCGAGCATGGGCGCAAGCTGTGTTCTTACGATCGTGCTCTATGCTGCCACCGCTTCAGTGCTGGTCAGGTTTGGAATCAATCTGTGACCACGGGCGCGATCGGTTGTTCGTGGCCTCAAAGCGGTGTCCCCGGCAGCACCTTGACGCCGCCGAAGGCGGCAATGCGGCCGTGCCGGAGCATGACGATCTGGGTCGCCAACTGGCGCAGCTCCGCGACGTCGTGGCTGACATACACCATGGGAATCCGAGCCTCATCGCGCAGGCGGATCAGATAGGGCAGGATCTCCACCTTGCGGCCCTCGTCCAGCGAACCCAGCGGCTCGTCCAGCAGCAGCAATCTCGGTTTCGACAACAGCGCGCGCCCAAACGCGACGCGCTGGCGCTCGCCGCCGGACAATTGACCTGGCCGCCGGTCAAGCAGGCCGCCGATATCGAGCAGCTCGACGACGCGCTTGCGCTGCGCGGGATCGTCGGCAAGCCGGTTCATGCGGCGGCCGTAGTCGAGATTCTGCCTGACGTCGAGATGCGGAAACAGCCGGGCGTCCTGGAACACGTAGCCGATGCGGCGGCGATGCGCGGGAACGTGGATATGTGCCGCGGTGTTGTCCAGTGTCTCGCCGTCGAGGGCGATGACGCCGCGATCGGGCCGCAGCAGCCCCGCGATCATGTTGATCAGCGAGGTCTTGCCGGCGCCCGAGGCGCCGAACAGGCCGGTCACGCGCCCCTCGCTGGTGAAGCTGGCCTGCAGCGAGAATTCGCCGAGCTGTTTGACGATGTCGACGCGCAACATGGTCAATTCCCGTGCAGGCGCTTGGTGGCGCGTCGCGCGAGCACCTCGGATGCGACCAGCGCCGCAAACGCAATCACAACCGAGACCACCACCAGCCGCAGTGCCGCGCTGTCGCCGTCCGGGGTCTGGATCAGCGAATAGATCGCCGAGGAGATGGTCTGCGTCTCGCCTGGAATATTCGACACAAACGTAATGGTCGCGCCGAATTCGCCGATCGCCTTGGCAAAGCCGAGCACCATGCCGGCCAGCACGCCCGGCAGCGCCAGTGGCAACGTGATGGTCAGGAACACCCGGAACGGTGCCGCGCCCAGTGTCTCCGCCGCCTGCTCCAGCCGCCGGTCAACCGCCTCGATCGACAGCCGGATCGGGCGCACCAGCAGCGGAAAGGACATCACGCCGCAGGCGAGCGCGGCGCCGGTCCAGCGGAACGCGAACACGATGCCGAGATGATCGGCGAGCCATGCGCCGACCAGGCCGCGGCGTCCGAACGTCAGCAGCAAAAGATAGCCCGTGACGACTGGAGGCAGCACCAGCGGCAGGTAGGTCAGCGCATCGAGCACCGCCTTGCCCCAGAAATCGCGCCGCGCCAGCAGCCACGCCACGGCGATCCCGAGCGGCGTCGCCACCAGCGTCGCCACCGTGGCGACCCGCAGCGAAAGCTGGATCGCCGTCCATTCCGTTGGCGAGATGTCGAACACTAGGAGGTCGGGCGGATCAGAAACGTGAATCCGTATTTTTCGAGCGTGGTCTTGGCGAGCGACGAGCGCAGGAAGGCGAGATATTCGGTGGCTTCCGGTTTCGCGGTGGTTGTTGCCGCGACCGGATAGATGATCGGCGGGTGGGAGTCCGCGGGGAAGGTGCCGACGATCTTGACGCCGGGCTCGACCTTGGCGTCGGTCGAATAGACGATGCCGAGTGCCGCCTCGCCGCGCGCCACCAGCGTCAGCGCCGCGCGCACGCTGTCGGCCATCGCGAATTTCGGCTCCGCCGCCTGCCACGCGCCAAGTTTCTCCAGCGCCGCCTTGGCATATTTGCCGACCGGCACGGCCTTGACGTCGCCGGTGGCGATCCTGCCGTCACCGGCGAGTTTTGCCAGATCGAAGCCCTGTCCGATCGTCACATTGTCGATCCTGGAGTCCTTCGGCGCGATCAGCACGATGCTGTTGCCGAGCAGGTTGACCCGCGTCTGCTCATTGATGTTCTTCTTGCCCGTCGCATAATCCATCCAGTCGGTGTCGGCGGACAGGAAAATATCCGCCGGCGCGCCCTGTTCGATCTGCTTTGCCAGTGTCGAGCTCGCGGCATAGCTGGCGGTTACCTTGACACCGGTCCTGGCGGTGAAGGCCGCGTCGATGTCGTCGAGCGCGTTCTTCATCGAGGCCGCGGCGAACACCGTAAGGCTTTTGTCCTGGGCCAGGGCGGGCGACAGGGTCGCTCCGCAAAGCATGACAAAGGCGGCAAAAATTCCGGCAAGACGATGCATAATGGCGCTCCGTACGTGTTCGCAGCGCACCTGGGGGCACGCGCAAATCAGGCGTTGGTTGACTAAAAGCGACAGACGGAAGCGCCGTTCCGCTGGCTCCCGCGACTTACGGCCGGTCGGGATATCGCGAGCAAAAACAATAGCAGGCTGGGCTTTCGGGTAAAGGCCCCCGTGCGGGCCTATTCCGATGGCAGGATCGCGATCGATACCGAAGTCTCTCTTGTGCCGCTGACCTGCACGACGAAGGGACCAGCCGAAAGCTCGTATTTCATGGTCTTGCGGATGCCGTCGCAGTCGGTGGCGCCGCTGAAAGCCTTTGGCTTGAGAAAATGCCCATCCTGTACCAGATCGACCCAGCCGCCGGCGGACAGGCTGACGGTGTACAGGCCGGCCTTCGGCGCAGCCTTGATATTGGCAAAACCGGCAAAGGTGCCATCCTTCGGCGCACGCTCAGGCGGGGAGGGCAGTTGTGCCTCGCCTGGCGTACGCAAGGCGAGCGTTATCCCGGTCGGCGGCAATGCGGCGAGGTCGCCGCCGGAGGCCAGCTTGATGCGATCCGGCGCGGTCAGCGCCGCCCGCTCCCGCTCGATGCTCCATTTGAACTTGTCGCAGCCGCTCGGCTCTTCCGCCGCAAAGGCAGCGCCGGTCCCGAGCAGGACCAGCGCGATCAGGAGAGGCGCACGCATGATCAATCCACCGCAATCATGACGTCGGAGGCTTTTATCACCACGGTGACGTGGCCCTTGGCCTTGATGCCGAGATCGTCGACCGCCTCGTTGGTGATCGAGGAGGTGACGATCTGGCCGTTGCCGATATCGACGCGGACATGCGATGTGGTCGCGCCCTTCTTCACCTCGACGACGGTGCCCTTGATCTGGTTGCGTGCACTGATGCGCATGGCGGTCCTCACAATGTTAAGCCGTGCGCGGCAACGCCACGCACCTGCCGACGGATGGAGATAATGGAGATCGAGACCGCCGTCCCAAAAAGCCGCCCGCGCTTACGGCGCGGGAGGAATTAATGTTAGCGCATTTCGGGGCGGAATGAAAAATCGCCCCGATTGAAATCCTCCCGCTATGGCCTGGCATCCGGCGCGGCCAGCACCTGGCGGCAGGCGGCCGGCAATTGCGCCAGCGTCATCGGCGGCCTCGGTTTCGGCGGCTCCTTCGGCGGCTTGGGATGGATGATCGAATCCTTGAACCAGAAAGCCAGATCGCCGGCGCTGCAGCCTTCACCTGCCGCCGGCTCCGGCTGGCTCTTGCAGTCGGCGCTGCCGGGCGGACATCTGATGCGGATATGGAAGTGATAGTCGTGGCCGTACATCGGGCGGATCTTGGAGAGCCAGCTGCGGTCGCCCTTGGCTTCGCGGCACAGCGCCTTCTTGATCGCGGCGTTGACGAAGATCCGCTCCACGGTCGGCTCCTGCGCGGCGTCGCGGATGACCGCCAGATGGCCCGGCGTAAAGACCTGCGGATCGACGTCGAGCCGGTCGGGGCGCACCATCATGACCGCGGACATTTCCTCGCGCTCCTCGCGCGACAGCAGATGGTTCGGCATCGGCGTCAGCCAGACATCGGCGTCCAGCCCGACCTGATGGCTGGCGTGACCGGTGAACATCGGGCCGCCGCGCGGCTGCGACATGTCGCCGACCAGGATGCCGTGCCAGCCCGCATCCTTGTGCGCCTTGACCGAAAGCCGTTCCAGCAGCTTGACCATGTCGGGATGCGCCCAGTTGCGATTGCGCGACAGCCGCATCACCTGCCAGGTATTGCCGGTGATCGGCAGCGCTTCGGCGCCCGCGATGCAGCCCTTGGCGTAGAAGCCGATCACATGCGTCGGCATCGCCGCCGGCAGCAGCTTGCGGCCGAACAATTCCTTGGCGCCCAGTTTCGGATCGTTCGGATTGGCGAGCGGCGGCAGCGGCTTCGGATTGACGCTGCCCTTGTCCTGCGCCAGCGCGAAGCCAGCACTGGCAACGGTGGCAGCGATCAGGAGCAGGTTGATAGTCAGGCGGGACTTCATCGGATCACTCGATATGGCGCAAGCCTAGCACGGATTCGGCGCGCAGAGACGCCGCGCCAATCGCAATTGCTTGATTCTGCGCCGTGCGCGAACGGCTGGCCGGCGCAGCCAGAATTGATCCGCGACAGTGCAGACCCGAATTGCCGTTGCGCATGCGATCTTCATTGCGGCCTCGCCATTCACGACATCGATGCGTCGGTGCGACGCGGCGTATTGTTCTTGCCGGTCGCGAACATCCGGCCGCGCCAAATCGGATCTGGATCCCGAAATGAGCCAATGCAGCCGTCTTCTTAACGGTTCGATAACCCTGTCGATCATTGGCGAAATTTCGTGCGTCCTTGCGGGAATGCGCGCAGGATTTATGCAATCCCCGCGCGATGAGCAGTGTCTGCATAAGCAGGCCGGGTTTTGCGCAAATCGTCGCCAACGCCACTGCTGGTATCGGAGTGGGTAGTCGTCCGCCGTGCCGCCGCAGCCTGCGTTCGCCTGCAAAACAGGCATTCGGCACCAAAGGCGCCGGTTTGCAACGTTGCGACAGAATGGCGGCGCGGCCAAGAGATACCATTTTTTCAGACACTTATCGGAAAACGCCCCCGCGGAAAGCGATTGGGGCGCAAGTAATGCCGAAGGTCCGGCCTAAGAAAGTAAAGAAGCTGAAGCATGCGGCGATCGCCCGCATTGCCCGCCGGCCGGCAAAGCCCGTTCCGAAGCTGCAGGGCTCTGGCCGCCGCGTTTCCGCCGAGATCGGCGAGATCGTGCGCAAGCGCGCGGAGGCGGAAGCCGCGATCGCCGAAGCGCGAAAATCCCACGAGCGGCTGCGCGAGGCGATCGACATCCTGCCCCAGGGCATCGTGTTCCTCGACGCCGACGGACGCTACATCCTCTGGAACAGGAAATATGCCGAGATCTACAATCGCAGTTCGGACCTGTTCGAGCCCGGCGCGCGGCTGCAGGACACCATCCGCGTCGGCGTCGAGCGTGGCGATTATCCCGAAGCGATCGGTCGCGAAGAGGAGTGGATCGCCGCTCGGCTCGAGAAACTCCATCATCCCGGCAAGAGCCACGAGCAGACGCTGAGCGATGGACGCGTCATCCTGATCGAGGAGCGGCTGACCGGGGACGGCGGCGTCATCGGTCTGCGCGTCGACATTACCGAGCTGAAACAGCGCGAGGCCTCGTTTCGGCTGTTGTTCGATAGCAATCCCGTCCCCATGATCGTCTGCGCGCTGGACGACGAACGCATCCTCGGCGTCAACGATGCCGCGGTGGAGCATTACGGCTACAGCCGCGCGGAGTTCGAAAGGCTCACCATCCGCAGCGTCCAGGCTTTCGATTCCGAACCGCCCTGGGCCGGCGATCGTTCCAGCGACGAACTGACGGCGCGCACCTGGAAGCACGTGCGGGCCGACGGCGCGCTGATCGATCTTGCGATCTATTCGCGCCATCTGGTCTACAACGACCAGCCCGCGGTGCTGCTGGCGCTGATGGATATTACCGAGCGCAAGCGCGCCGAGGCGCGGCTTGCCTTCATGGCCCAGCACGACAGCCTGACCGGCCTGCCGAACCGCAATTTGTTGCGCCAGCACATGGACGAGATCCTGCAGCACACAAGGCGCAGCTCGGACAAGGTCGCGGTGCTGGTGCTCGGGCTCGACAATTTCAAGGCGGTCAACGACACGCTGGGTCACGGCATCGGCGACAAGCTGTTGCGTGGCGTCGCCAAGCGCCTGCGCTCGACGCTGCGCGAGGAGGATACGCTGGCCCGCCTCAACTCCGATGAATTCGCGATCGTCCAGAGCGGGCTGACGCGCCCCGAGGATGTCGTGATGCTCGCCAAGCGGCTATTGGAGGCGATCGTCGATCCCTATCTGCTCGACGGCCACTCCGTCATCATCGGCGCCAGCATCGGTATCGCGATGGCACCGGGCGACGGCGACGAATCCGAGAAGCTTCTGAAGAGCGCCGACATGGCGCTGTCGCGCGCCAAGAACGATTCGCGCGGCACCTTCAGCTTCTTCGAGTCCGAAATGGACGCCCGTGCCCAGAGCCGGCGCAAGATCGAACTCGACCTGCGCGACGCGATCCAGAACGACGTGCTGCGGCCCTATTATCAGCCGCTGATCTGTCTTTCGACGGGACGCATCACCGGCTTCGAGGCGCTGGTGCGCTGGCCCGATCCCGAACGCGGCATGATCTCGCCGGCCGAATTCATTCCCGTCGCCGAGGAAACCGGCCTGATCAACGGGCTCGGCGGCTTGATGCTGCGCCGCGCCTGCGCGGACGCGGCGGGGTGGCCCGACGACGTCCACGTCGCGGTCAACCTGTCGCCGCTGCAGTTCCGCACCGGCAACCTGCTGTCGATCGTGATGGATGCCTTGAAGCAGTCGGGCCTGCCGGCCAGGCGGCTCGAGCTGGAAATCACCGAAACGCTGCTGCTGGAGAAAAGCAGCCAGGTGCTGGCCACGCTGCATGCGCTGCGCGCGCTCGGCGTGCGCATTTCGATGGACGATTTCGGTACCGGTTATTCCAGCCTCAGCTATCTCCGCAGCTTTCCGTTCGACAAGATCAAGATCGATCAGTCGTTCGTGCGCGACCTCGGGTCCAATCGCGACGCCCAGGCGATCGTGCGTTCGATCATCAGCCTCGGCAAGGGTCTTGGCGTCACCATCACTGCCGAGGGCGTCGAGACCGAGGCCGAGCTGAGTTGCCTGCGCGCGGAAGGCTGTCACGAGGGCCAGGGCTTCCTGTTCAGCCGGGCGCGACCCAACGCGGAGATCGTCGGGCTATTGCAGGCGCAGTCCGGCGCGCTTTCCGACGCTCCAGTGGAGATCGGCGGCGACGCCGCGCTGGTCGCCTGACGTTTGCGGCAGCTGTCTAGCGCGCGGATTTGCGCTTGTTCAAATGGTAGGTCAGCGCCAGCGCCACGCAATGGCGGAGCTCGGCCCGCGGAAGCTCGTCCTTCACGTCGAGAACGATGCTTCGGTTGCCCTCGAAGCGCAGTTGCGTCGGATAAAGCTCACGGAAGGTCTCGACCAGATTGGTCTGGCAGTGGAAATAGACCGCGTACCGGCCGGCGGCCGATTTCACCTGGTCGATACGGATCGTGCTGCCGCTGTTGGTCTGCGGCGTGAGATAACTTGGCTGCCCCCATTTCAGGGTCTCCTGCAGCGCGCCGACGCCTCCGGTGGTCTGGGCGGTTTCGAAGATCAGCCGTCGCAGCGCCAGCAATTTTATCCTCACCGGCTTTGGATAGGCGTTGAACACGGCATCGACGGCGGGATCGTCGAAATCCACCGCTGGCCCTGTTACAGCGCCCTTTCCGGTCCTTCTTCCTGCCGGCCTCTTCATTGTACCGTCTGCATCCTCGCAAGGTGTCCCGCGGGGCCAGATTAGGGCACGGAGCCGAACAGCGGAAGCACCGATCGTGGCGTTGCGCCCTCGTGAACCTCAACCGCCGCTTCGCCGACTTATGACTGTAATCAGGGATCCCTCATGAGTGCCGGCACCGAAATCTCTCCGATGGATGCGCCGCGCTACGCGCGCTTCTCGCGGCGGCTTCGCGCCATGCTGATCGACTGGATCATCACCCTGATCGTGCTGTTCGGCGCCGTGCTGCTGGCGGCGTCGGTCGGCAACGACAACCTTTCCCGCGGACTGGGAATCTTGGCGGTGGTGGTGCTCGTGCTTTATGAACCGATCCTGGTGTCGCGGATGGGCGGCACGCTGGGGCATTATTTCGCCAATCTGCGCGTCGTGGACGACCACGATGGCGGCAATATCGGCTTTGCAAGGGCTTGCGTCCGCGTCGTCATCAAGGGAGTGCTCGGGCTGTACTCCTTCGTGATTTTGGCGGCCACCCGCCGCAATCAGGCGGTGCACGATCTCCTGACGCGATCGACCGTGCAGATCCGCGACCTCGCGAAAGCCTCGCCGGGTCAATACATTGCCGAGCGCACCGAGCTTGCGGCCGCTGGCCTGCCGTCGCGGACGCGGCGGATCGCCGTGACATGCGCCTATCTGCTGCTGATGGTGGTCGTCTATCTCTTCATCGTCGGCAATTTTGTCGCGCCCGGCGCGATTTCCTATGCCTGCCTCGAAGGCAATTTCTGTTCGGGCGGCGAAAGGATTCTCAGTCTCATCATTGGCGTGGGGCTGCTCGGACTGTGCGCGGTCTGCATCACCCTGGGATGGCGAGGCTGGCTTGTCGGCGCGCGCGGGACCCTGTCAGGGGCCCCCCGTTAGACCCCTGACGCGTCCTGGATTCCGTCGGCGCCTACGCGGCGTCGCGCAGGCCGGCGAGGAAGCTGTCGACACTCCTGAACAGCGCGTCGGCATGCTGGCTGAGCTCGCTCGATGCCAACATGACGTTGTCGGCGAGTGCGCGCGACTGGCCGGCGGCCTGGCTCGCGCCGGCGACGTTGTGCGACACCGTGCTGGTGCCGGCGGCGGCCTGCTGCACGCTGCGCGCAATCTCGCGGGTCGCCGAATCCTGTTCCTCGACGGCCGCCGCGATCGTGGTGGCGATGCCGCTGATCTCCCGGATGGTGTCGCTGATGCCGTCGATCGCGA
>CAWHRA010000044.1:0-40907 GCA_963831585.1 uncultured Alphaproteobacteria bacterium
CTCACTCGCCTTCAGCTCGTTTACCGATCGAATGCGCGGATCGACATCTCACAACGACGGAAGTTTGAGTTGGTAATGAGAAAAGTGGGAATTTCGTAACACGCCGCCTCCGCCAAACTCCACCCTTCGCGGGAAGTCGCTTTTTGGCACGTTGGAGACATTGCGACCGATGCTGCCGACGTCTTTTCACAGGTCAAGACCGGAAGTCATCGGCGCAGCTTAAGACTGACGCGATTGACCCAAAGGCGACTTCAAAAATTTAGAAAGGAATGTTTCTATCGTATCGGTGTTTAGTCTTCAAGAGCGAGCGCTGGTCGGCTGGTGAGGCACATGATACAACGCCGGAAATTCCTCGTGCTTTTGAGCACTTCGGCTATTTGCTCGCAAGTTGCTGTAGGTCAGCGCTTAGAACGTCAACTCTGCATTGTCCTCGCGATAAAGCCCTCGACAGAATACCAAAACGCCCTTGAGGCGTTCGATCAAAGGTTGGCTTCGCTTGGCTGGAAAAGAGGCGGTAACCTAAGAGTAGATCAATTCTGGTCTGCAGGTGATCAGGGGTACGAACACGCCCTCGCCGTGGCGAAGGATGTCCTTGCTCTTAATCCGGATATAATTCTTGCACAGTCAGCCGTCGTCGTGAGCGCGCTTCACGCAAGGACGCAGTCCATTCCTGTTGTTTTTGTGCATGTGGCAGACCCGGTTGCCAGTGGGATCGTATCAAACATTGCGAGACCGGATGGCAATATTACCGGCGTCACCAATACAGTGCCCTCCCTTGGAGGGAAATGGCTGCAACTGCTCAAAGAAATGGTTCCAAGCCTCGGGCGGGCAGCGATGCTGGTATATCCGCAAACTCAACAACCGGATCGGGCCTTTTTCCTCAACCCCTTTGAGGAAGCCGCTCGTTCCTTGAATGTAAGCATCGTCAAAGGCGAGGTTACAAACATTCAGGACATCGAATCCGTTTTTGCAGGCTTAGCAGCATCCGGGGTACCCGGAGCTGTCGTCGTTACCCCTCATTCCTCTTTTGCCAACCAAAGCCGGGAGATCGTCGCGCTAGCGGCGCGTTTTAGAGTTCCGGTATCGTATCCCTACCGCTACTACGCCGGACAAGGTGGATTGATGTCTTATGGCGTCAACAACGTCGATCTTTTTAAGCAAGCCGCTCCCTACGTAAATAGCCTTCTGCGAGGAGCAAAGCCCGGCGATTTGCCGGTTCAGCAACCCACCCGATTTGACCTCGTCATCAATAACAAGACCGTCACCGCACTGAATCTGTCCATCCCTGCAACTTTGCTCGCAAGTGCCGACGAGGTGATCGAATAGTGCGCTGATTGTTGCCGCGCTGCATGAGTCCGGAATTGGCACGAATGCGAGTGCCCACTGTACTGACCAATGTCCGCCTTTAGGGGTGACGCGGAAGACATCTGATCAGACTGAGTTTTTCTGAGTTTGACCCGAAGCGGTCCTCAGGCGCTCTTCTGGCTCGTGCGATCTAAGCTGATCTGGTAACGTCCAGACAGTCATCTGGGGTTGGGCATGCGACGACGCGAGTTCATTATCACAGTCGGAAGCACTTTGCTTTGGCCGCTTGCCGCCTTGGGGCAAAAGTCACGTTCGCGAGTTGTAGGTGTCCTTGGATTTGGCTCACGTGAAGGTACGCAGAAAGGTTTTGCGCCGGTCCAACGTCAATTAGCGGATATGGGCTTTATCGAAGGGCGCAATTTGATTGTTGAATACCGTTGGGCAGACAGCCAAGAGGCGCGTCTACCCGAGCTGGCCACCGAACTGGTTCAGCGTCAAGTTGACGCAATTGCGGTATTCGCGGGTCAATCAATAGTAGCAGCGAAAGCTGCGACCACATCTATCCCGATCATATTCTTCACAGGGTTTGATCCCGTCGCGGCTGGGTTCGTTGCTAGCCTGAACCGACCGGGCGGAAATGCCACGGGGATCTCCGTTCTCAACATAGAGGTACTGACCAAGCGTCTAGAGATGCTTCGGGAGCTAGTGCCGACGGCGAAATTGATCGCTTTCCTCTACAGCCCAACAGGTCTTGTAACTGGGACTGACCTTATTGGGAAAACTCTTCAGTCGGCTGCTGATGCTATGGGTGTGAAGCTGCTCTTTATCGATGTAAGCCGCTCGGCCGATTTGGAAGGAGCTTTCGAAACAATTGCAGACGCACGGGCGGACGCGTTGTCTGTCTCGGCTGATGCGTTTATGTTTCAAAATCGAGAGGCACTTGTCGGCCTAGCGGCTCGACACAAGATAGCAGCGATATATCCAATCCGCGAATTTGCGGTCGCTGGCGGTTTGGTGAGCTACGGAACGAATTACCCTGAAGCTTACCGACAAGTAGGGGTCTATCTTGGTCGCGTGTTGAACGGCGAAAAGCCAGAAGACCTACCGGTGGAGCAGGTCACCAAACTCCAACTTGTAATCAACGGTAAGACTGCGAAGACGCTCGGCCTTGAGTTGCCGGCAACTCTCCTTGCCCGCGCCGACGAGGTTATTGAATAATGGTGCCATGTCGCCTTCTGGCACTTTTGAGACATGCTGGAGCGGTCTGGCGACGTCCGTTCAGAGGATACTGTTGCAAAAGTCGAAAGTTGCATCAGTCCGAATTTTTGGTGAAATCCTTAAAACGCGAGGCGATCGACGATTCGGATAACCTCAGTCGCGTTACCGAAGTCGCCTATGAGTTTAGCGTGAGGCGATGAGGTCCCTCAGATCTCTACACGAAAATCGCGCCTGCGGCCCTCAGAATTTTTGACACCTTCGGCAAAACGACGTTTGCAACACTATCGAGGGTGAAACGGACATCAGCGTCACCCTCTTCGAGGTCCGAGTTTGACCCCGACCTGACATAAGCTCTGGTCCTAGGTCAACTTTCTATACTTTGATTTGCCGGACGGATCGACCGATGCCGTTTCGCTGAACCTAAGCGAAACAGCGCTAACTCGATCCCTTTGTCATGGGGACGATCTTCGCAGCGATTCCTTGCTTCGCCGCATACATGATCGGTCAGTGGTTGGCCCTCAAGTAAGCTTGAACCGAGATGAGATCCTTACGAAAGATGGGGGTTGTCCGTTGCCAAGGACGGCACCGCGAGGGCTCCATCAAATTCGACGAATGGTCCTGAGAATTCATCCTCGATCTTGATAATGAATCGGGCGTTACCCTCTGCACTCGCAGGCTAATTGCCAAGCCTCCGATCAATGGAGAAACGACCCGCACCTGTGACGAAAATCACCACCACACCTCCGAGAATCGAGATATTCTTCACAAAATTTATATACTGGCCGACCTGCTGCGGACCCGCAGGGTATTCCCAGTAACGGTGTCCTATTGCAGTAGCGACAACAATAAAAACGGAAGTCAGAATTGCGCCATACCGCGTGCCAATGCCCAAGATCAAGCTGCCCGATATTGCAAGTTCAATAAGGAGATTCACCCAGGTGAACAGCTCAGGCGCGGGAAGGTTCATCGACCTAAAATACCCTAGCGAGCCGCCGAAGTTAGTAATTGCTCCGTACGCGCTCGCTAGGAAGGCCCACGCAAGCAAGATGCGCCCGATCAGAATCAAAGCGTCAGCGCTTCTAGCGGCGAACTCGTCGGCCCGAGACAGAGCCCCGTGAGAACTGGATGGCATAATGACTTACCCCCCAAAGTAACCGTTTTTGTCCGACACGCATCGATACTTAGACGACGCGAGCGTAAAGCTACCACCATTGACCACTCCCTTGAAACGGGCTCAGGGCGAGAAACTTGTTGTTTGTTCTTGGCCATACCCACGAATCCAGCGTTCGTTCACGCGAGTGTGGGCGGGCCGAATTGCAGCCAAAGTTCGAAGAGTCACGCAGAGGTTAAGATTTCTATGACGATGCTCTCCTGGTTGCAGGACCAGCCGGGGCGGGCTTTTCTTTCGGCAGGGCGCGGGCTAAGCTTAGAATAGTTATTGCTGTGTTTCGGCGTTCAAAGCCAACAAGACTCCTGCTAGTTATGGCATGTGAGCAATTTCAAACAGCCCAGCTAGAGCAGGCTTAAGTGCCGGTTGGAAAGTTGAGTGTTTCCGGTTGAAGAATGCAACTGATCAGCCATTTGAAAAAGGAATTACTTATGATTGAAGCCAACACTAATGCCGCTGACAGCGGTGTTAAATCAACTCCTTCGCGGCTCCTGTACTTACTCGTTGCTGTATTGGTGGCTTTTGGTTTGTACTCTGCTTTAGTTACCGCACCTGCGATGCGCGCGAACGCGCGAACCGATGTCGATCGCGCTATAGCAAGTGAAAACCTTGCGTTCTGCGAAAAGATCGGAATGCGCGCCGGGACCAGCCAATTTGATGTGTGCACCCAAGAGCTGGCAGTTATTCGACAAAAGCAAACTGAGCGGGACAGGGCGGAGGCGGCCGGTCTTCTTTAGGAGACCTCCAAAGCGCTTGGCCGCCAAACCTGCTCGCGACCGCCGACGAGGTGATCGAATAGCGAAGTTATTTGCTGCGGCGCATATGTCGCTTATTGACACAAAATGGACATGCCAACCGCGTGGCGCAATGTCCGCTATCGGGTGAGGGGCGGAAAACATCTGCTCGCAATGAGTATTTCCGGCTTTGACCCTGGCTGTGTGAAAACGCTGTGCTGCTGCTATGATTCTCTCGTGATTCTGCGGGGGAATTGATGAGGCGCTTCATTGAAGAGGCGGATCGTGGGCAATGGACGCTATTGCCCGAATGCCTCGATGATTTCATTGACGAGAGCAACCCCGTTCGGGTGATCGAAGTGTTTGTCGGTGCTCTCGATTTGGCTGAGATGAGCTTTGAGGGGGCGGAGCCGGCGGCAACCGGTCGGCCATCGTACCACCCCTCGGTTCTCCTTAAGCTTTACATTTACGGCTATCTGAACCGGGTTCAGTCGAGCCGGCGGCTCGAACGAGAAGCCGGCCGCAATGTCGAGGTCATGTGGCTGCTGGGTCGGCTCGCACCTGATCACAAGACGATCGCGGACTTCCGCAAAGACAATGGCCTGGCGCTACGCAAGGTATGTGCGCGCTTCGTCGAACTCTGCCGTGAGATGGGCCTTCTCGCGACGGCGAGCGTCGCCATCGATGGCAGCAAGTTTAAAGCCGTGAACAACCGGGACAAGAACTTCACACGGGCGAAGGTGGAACGGCGGCGTGCCCAGCTGGAGGAGAGCGTCGCGCGCTATCTCAGCCAACTTGACACGGCCGACCGGCAGGAGCCGACGGAGGCGCTGGCCGCGAAGGTAACAAGGCTTACCGAGAAGCTGACGAAGCTGAAGGAGGAGATGGGCAAGCTTGCCGTCTACGAGAAGCAGATGCTCGCTTCGCCCGATCGGCAAATCTCGCTAACCGACCCCGACAGCCGCTCGATGGCGACAAGCGGCCGCGGTTCCGGCGTCGTCGGCTACAACGTTCAGGTCGCCGTCGACACCGAGCACCATCTGATTGTGGCGCACGAGGTAACCAACAGCGGCTCAGATCGGGCACAACTTGCTAACATGGCCAAGCAGGCAAAGGCTGTTCTGCGGACGGAGACGCTGGAGGCCGTTGCCGATCGCGGCTACTTCAGCAGTCCGGAGATCCTTGCATGCTACGAGGCCGGCATCACCGTAACGCTACCTAAGCCGCTGACATCGGGTGCCAAGTCGGATGGTCGCTTTGGCAAGCAGGACTTCGTCTATTTGCCCAAGGAGGACGCCTATCGCTGTCCAGCTGGGGAGCGCTTGCCGTATCGCTTCACGAATGAGGAAGACGGCAAGAGGCTGCGCCGCTACTGGACCACAGCCTGTCAAGATTGTTCGCTCAAATCCCAATGCACGACCGGGCCAGAGCGGCGGATTACGCGCTGGGAGCATGAGCAGCTGCTCGAAGCTGTGCAGCAGCGCCTCGATGCAAACCCACAAGCCATGCGCCAGCGTCGAGAAACAGTCGAGCATCCCTTCGGAACGATGAAGGCCCGCATGGGAGCGACACACTTCCTCGCCAAAACGCTTCCAAAAGTAGCCGCCGAGATGGCACTCTCGGTCCTGGCTTATAATCTGACGCGGGTCATGAACATCGTCGGGGCCAAGCCGCTGATGGCTGCGATCGTGGCCTGAGACCGAACCGGTCTCGGCTTCTCACCGACGTCCCTGGGAAGGGGTTTTTACACGGCCAAGACCCGAAGCCGACCTTGCGCCGATGCTACCGGAGGCGCGGTGCGGGCTCGAAAATAATTCGTAGGGCATGTCGTTTTGGCGGTCCGCCGTTCGACTAGGTGTCGGCGGAGCCACTTCGGTTGTGGCTGGAGCTCACAATGTGACTGGATCTTACGGAGGTTGGCAATGACGATCTCGCATCGATTTATCGAGACAAATGGCATTCGAATGCACCTGGCCGAAGCAGGGAGCGGCCCCACCGTGCTTCTCTGCCATGGCTTTCCGGAGTGCTGGTATTCGTGGCGGCACCAATTGGAAGCGCTCGCTGCCGCCGGATATCGCGCCATCGCGCCCGACATGCGTGGTTACGGGCAGACGGACAAACCTGATGCGATCGATCAATACACTCTATTGCATTTGACCGGAGACATGGTCGGATTGCTCGACGCGATCGGCACGGATCAAGCAGTCGTTGTCGGACATGATTGGGGAGCGCCGGTCGCTTGGCGCTGCGCTCTGTTCAGACCGGATCGATTTAGGGCCGTCGTTGGCTTGAGCGTGCCGTTTCAGGTGCGTGGTCCCAACCGACCAAGCACCGTCATGCCGAGGACCGAAAAGCAGCGCTTCTATCAACTGTATTTCCAGACGCCGGGCGTTGCCGAGGCAGAACTCGAAAAAGACGTCCACAACGCAATCAAGACGACATTGTTCGCCCTATCTGGCGATGCGCCGGTTGAAGATCCTGCGTCGCTCACGATGCTTCCTAGTGAGGGGGGTTGGCTTGATGGGAAGCCTACAACCCAATCATTGCCGACGTGGCTCACGGACAGTGACATCGAATTTTACGTTGAAGAGTTCAAGCGCACCGGCTTTGGAGGAGGTTTGAATTGGTATCGCAACATTGATCGCAATTGGGAGTTGCTCGCACCATGGTCCGGCGCAAAGGTTCAGGTCCCGGCACTCTATGTCGTTGGCGATCGAGACGGGGTTTACAGATCGCCGAGTTGGAGCCATCTCGTCCCTAGCCTGAAACAGTTCGTGCCCTTGCTTCGCGAGACAATAGTCTTGAAAGGTTGCGGTCATTGGACTCAGCAAGAGCGCGCCAAAGACGTAAGCAATGCGCTCCTGGAATTCCTGAAACAGTTATAGATCGCGAACGGGGACTTGCGTAGACGCGGAAAGCAACGCAATGTCGCGTTTTGTGCATTGGCACAAAGCGTCAGTTTGCGCGGTGCGAGGCCATGTCCGTAGTTGGCACGAACCGGACCAACCGGGTCGATCTGATGATGTCCGGTCTTGGGGTGCCGGCTCAACCCGTCGACGCAACACAGGCATTAAATCTCTCTGCTGGCGTTTCGAATTGCAAGGTCTCACGCGGCCGTTCGTTTAGCTGACGAGCCACCTTGTTCAGATGGGCTTGCGAATGCACCGACAAGTCGGTGCCCTTTGGAAAGTACTGTCTCAGTAGGCCATTGGCATTCTCGTTCGACCCGCGCTGCCACGGGCTTTGCGGGTCGCAAAAATAGACATCGATGTTGGTTGCCATCGAAAAGCGCCGATGATCCGTCAGTTCCTTGCCCCGGTCCCAGGTCAGGGACTTATACAGTTCTTTTGGTAGCTTCTTCGCCTGCTTGATGAGCGCGTTGACTACAGTCTGGGTGTCCTTGCCTGCCACCTTGGCCAACATCACGTAACGCGTTTGACGCTCGACTAAGGTCGCGATGTAGGTGTTGTTCGGCCCGGACAGCAGATCGCCCTCCCAATGGCCAGGCACCGCCCTATCTTCAACCGCCGCCGGTCGCTGACGGATTGAGACGGCATCCTTCATATGTCCCCGTCTATCGCCATTCGGATCAACCGGTCTGGAGCGACGCATCGAGCGCTTCGATCGAAGATGGCGAAGCAGCTCTTTCTTGAGCACGCCGCGCGCTTGGACAAACAGGCTGCGATAGATGGTCTCGTGTGACACCTGATTATACTCGTCTTCAGGATGCGTTCTCTTCAGCCAACCGGCAATCTGCTCGGGTGACCAATCCAATCTGAGCTTCGCTGCCACGGCCTGCCGAAGCCGCGAATTGATCGCCAATTTACAACATTTTGGACGACGCGATCGTGCCCAGGCATTCTCGTCCGCAACTGTCGCCCAGTAGCGATTACAGCCGCCATTGCGGCTCATTTCACGACTCACCGTCGAGGGCGAGCGGCCAAGCAGTTTGGCGATAGACCGGGCCGATTGACGTGCCGTAACGCCTCTGGAAATCACCTCGCGTTCCGCAAGCGTCAATGCCAACCTGGAGCGACGCCGCTCCGCAGGACGAAACCCTCCATGCGGGGCGACCAGAAAATAGATCGACGATGACTCCTTACCAAAAGCTCGCCCGATCGCCTTCAGTGACTCCCCGCGCTTCCAACGGTCCCATAATTCGGTCTTTTCTGCCGCGGTAAAACCTCTATGAAATCTCCCTTCCATCCTACACTCCATCTTTTCCCTTTAAGATAAAGTGTTGCGTCGGTCGGTTGAGACCGCCCCTCAACGACGGACATCCGGCGACTGCATCGGCATGTCCGTTTTGTGCTGCCGCCAATATCGGAAGTCAGTGGGCCTCATTCGATCAAAGTCTTCGGCGGCGGTAATAAGCGAAGTTCGGACGGTGAGGCCAGGCGTCTTGGCGGTTTTTAGATTAATGGCCAGTTCGAACCTTGTCGGTTGTTCGATAGGAAGACCGGCCGGGTTCGTTAAGCTGTCGCTGTGGCGATCCGCGCCTCAATTCGAACATCCGAATCGGGTGCAAGTTGTATGGCGTGAAGCTGGCGTCTCGTCGGGCGACGGCTGGTCATTCTCCGTCCTGACTCTCCAGCCGACGTCCTAACGAGCGGAGTCAAAGGCCCGGATTTGTCCTCGCTGACCGGGCCTTTGTGCTGTTCGACTTGACTGTCATCGAGAACGTCGTCACTGAGACCGCTGGCGAACCATGGTGCTGGTAGTGGTGCGGCGAGTTATGATGCCCGCGTCATGTGGATGATGACGAACATCGCGGGTGTCACCGCCATGCTGACGTTGGCATGGTGGATCGGCTGACGTGCTCTGCAGGCTTGGCCGCAGCCTCGTGTCGGCCTCTAGGATACTACTTTTTCTCTTCGGTGGTACCTTCGCGCCGCTCAGTGCGCCCCGTGCGGCGCGCCTGACGTCGTTCTGCACGCCCCGTGCGTCGTTCCTGACGCCGCTCTGCGCGGCCCGCGCGTCGCTCCTGACGCCGTTCTGTACCAGACTTCGGCGTCTCAGTGGAAGGCGTAGCGGGCGTGGTGGGTGTCTGGGCGCCGGCACCTGACACCATCAGAATTGCAGGCGAGGCTACGAGCCCAAACACAGCTGCGTATCCCAGAAGAGCAAGTGCGCTTCGACGGCAGACCCGCTTCGATTCCGAACGTTCACCCATATCAAGCTCCCGGTTTCCTGCCTTCTTGCAGGTCGCCCAAATTCCAGAGAGCGGGTATTGATCTAAATCAACCGGGGCCGGTGGCAACAAATCCATTGCGCACGACTGTCACACCGCTAGCAGTGCCCATCTAGTGAGAGCCTAGAACTGATCCATCGCGCGGCTACCCGCGAACCATGTTCGTCATCATGGTGAGAGCGCTGCTGGCGACCGGCCGGGACGGCGCTATATCCAGCCGCTCAGCCAACCCACCGCGCTTCTCCGCCTTCTGCTCCCCTAGGTCCGCGGTTCAAGGGGTTCGGAGCAAGGTGGAGGGGGTACCCCCACGAGTTCCTTCGATCCTATCATCTTCCGCCCAGCGGTTAACCCGACGAGCGCGACGGCGACCAGCGGCTTGTGACGCAAAGCCCAACCAACCACCGCCGATGATGGTGCTGAACCATTCGTTTTTGTAACGTCTGTCTCTCGTGGCGCACCGATACGAGACAGCGTTACGGGAAAACGGAGTAGCCAATCACGATTATCTTTTGGCGGCTCGATCGGAGGGAGAGGGTCGACTCGCACCGCATCCGCGCGTTGATCCATCTCGTGCAACATGAGATCGACTGCGCTATCGACTTCGGTCGCAACCGATAACAGAAAACTGTTAAGCTCGCGAGCGTCGGGCACGACTGCCGCCGCCATCTTGGTGGCCTCGCCGAGTTCACCGATGACAGGCGCAAGCGCGCTGATGGCTTGTTTGAGTCGGTTTTTTATCGCTTCAATTTCACCTAAAACGCGATCCCGCTCCCGCCGGGTTTTTTCCTCTGAAAGGCGGGCTTCCATTTCAGCGATCCGAGCCGTCAGTGTCGTGACTTCGGTTGCAAGTGCGTCACGTCTTCCGCGCGCGCGATCCAGATCGCGGCTGAGATTGTCCACATCGTCCTTTCCGAACATTTTTTGCTCCGCGTAGGACAGGATTGGCGAAACAGGCATCAATCCGGTTGCGTCGTCGCAGGGGCAGACGTTGGTGATTCCCAATCATTAGGCGACGCGCAGGGTTAACAAGTGGTTAATTTCAACATCACCGTTGAGTGCACGCTCCGCGAACCCCACTCATCCGGCGCGCTTCACCTTCGGCTTGGGCGGTGCGCCGTACCCGGTCTGCGACGACGAGCCGGGGAGTGAAGGCCTTGGGCTCGGGGACGAGGGCGGCGGGCGGACGCCGAGTGGCCTCGCCAGCGCAACCCCGGGCAACGGAACGAACGCAACAGATGCATGTGGATCGGCGTGGGGTCCGGGCGCCGATCGGCCTCATAAGCGATTGATCGATTTCGTTTCTGTGGGGTCAATGTTCGGCGCCGGTTCACAGCTGAAGGGCCGAAATGTCCGTCAGCGAAGCCTTGATGTCCGCAAAGACCTTCGCCGGATTTCCCAACGATAGGAGAATCGCCATACCGACCAGTGACGCCACTAGAACCAAAATACTCGCATTAAGGAGCAGCAACGAGCCGCGCTCCCCGTGCTCATCAGCATGACCAGAGAGTAAGAAAGGCAATGGGTGGTTCGGATCAAAGCCGTCTCTTATCGGCATTGGCTGAACCTCCGCTTGCTGTTCTCGCCCATCGTACCGTGATATCGAGGTCAAAAAGGGGAGAAATCTTGATCTCACTAGGGCCCCGGGGGAACCCGCATCGATGATGCAGCGGCTGCCGATGCAGCCCTTATCTGTAGGTCCCGCAGTTGGTCGGCTCCTGGCCCACACCGACGAAATCCCGCGCTCGTCCAAATGCCGGCTGTTAAGGGTCGACCGGAAATGGCTAAACGACGCGACTAGCGAGCAGGCTTTTGAAACTGTGCCCCAACAGGCCGTCGTCACCAGATATTTGGGCACAAGGAGGTGCGATATGGCGACAACAGCTACCCAAGTCGTTCTCGATACCTCAGCGGCGGAGTTCCGGCTTCCGGCCACCGACGGCAAGACTTACGCACTGGACGACGTTGCGGGCGAAAAAGGCACGGTCGTCGTCTTCATCTGCAACCATTGTCCTTATGTTAAAGCGGTGATCGACCGCATGGTTTCGGACGCCCGCGTGCTGATGTCGGAGAGCATAGGCTTTGCGGCGATTTGTTCGAACGATGCGGCGAGCTATCCCGAAGACTCATTTGAGAATATGAAGCGTTTCGCGAAGGCTCATGATTTCCCGTTTCCATATCTCCACGACGAGACCCAGACAGTCGCTCGGGCGTATGGGGCGGTCTGTACGCCGGACTTCTTCGGTTACAATGCCGACCGCAAGCTCAAGTATCGCGGCCGGCTCGACGAAGGCCGCACAACTCCGCCTCGCGCGGGGGCGCCCCGAGAGCTTGTCGAGGCCATGCGCGCGATTGCGACCACCGGTCTGGCGCCGGCTGACCAAAAGGCGTCTATTGGCTGCTCGATCAAATGGAAGGACGAATAAAGCCGACCCTGTCAATATGTTGAGGGCCCAGCGGCTGCTGCGGCAGTCGCATTCGTCCCTTCTGATTCAGGTCTACCGCCGCGGCCGGTAACCAGGCTGTCGTATATGAGAGATTTGCCGCCGGAATGTGCCGACAACCCCAGGAGCGAATTGGCCTGGATGGTGGCGGCCGTTAGTTATTACAAAATCGCGACCTGACACTTGGTCGACGCAAGCGCGGAGAGGCATCTCGACCGGGGATAGCATGGTGTATCGATTTACGATGGCGCAATCCACCGTGGCAATGCGGCGCTGGAGGCCTCCCGCCTTTGTGACGCTCGCGGCGATAGCCGCACTGACGGCGCTGAGCGCTGATGCCGCGGCGAGACAGACGCGCCCCGCGCCACCCACCGAGGCGACCGCGCCGCGCAATGCAGGCGAGCCGATCATGGCGATCGTGTCGATCAAGACCCAGCAGGTCACTTTCTACGACGCCGACGGCTGGATCCTGCGCGCACCGGTGTCGACCGGCACCACGGGACGCGAGACGCCAGCCGGCGTCTTCGCCGTCCTTGAGAAGGACAAGGACCACCACTCGACCCTCTACGACGATGCCTGGATGCCGAACATGCAGCGCATCACCTGGAACGGCATCGCGCTACACGGCGGCCCGCTGCCGGGATATGCGGCCTCGCACGGCTGCGTGCGGATGCCCTACGGCTTTGCTGAGAAGCTGTTCGACAAGACGTGGATCGGGATGCGGGTGATCGTTTCGCCGAACGACGCGGCTCCGGTCGAATTCACGCATCCGGCGCTGTTCATGCCGGACGCGGAGGCCCTCGCGGCTGCCCCGGCGCGTGCCGAGACGCTCGCCCGCGAGGCCGCGGAGGCCGCCGAGACGGCCGACGAGGCGAAGAAAGCCGCCGTGACAACGGCGCGCGAGACAGCATCGCTCACGGCGACGCTGCGCAAGCTGGAATCACTCAAGACCCGCGCCGACGCCGAGCTCGCGTTCGCCGACAAGGCGCTCGTCGCCGCAAAGACAGACCAGGCCAAAGCGCGGGCCGAGGATCTCAAGCAAAAGGCCACCGTCAAGGCGACGGACCTGGGGACCCAGCTGGACACCGCCAGGGCCGACGCGAAATCGAAGCTCGCCGCCGCCGCCGCCGCAAAGGAAGCGGCCAAGGCGGCCCAGACGAGAAAGGCCGACACCGCCAAGGCGGCGAGTGAGGCCAAGCTCGCGCTCGAGCCGGTCTCGGTCTATATCAGCCGCGCGACACAGAAGCTTTACGTACGCCGCAACACGCATAAGCCGTGGGCGGACGGGGGCGAGGTGTTCGATGCGAGCATCGAGGTTCCGGTCGCAATCCGCGATCCCGACAGGCCGATCGGCACGCATGTGTTCACGGCGATGGCGCGCAGCGACGCGGGCCTGCGCTGGAGCGTGGTCACGATCGACAACGGGGATGACGCCAAGGACGCGCTCGACCGCATCACAATCCCGCAGGATGCGCTCGATCGCATCGCGCCGACCGCAGTGCCGCGATCCTCGATTATCGTCTCGGACGAGCCGCTGAGTGGCGAGACCAACTATCGCACCGAGTTCATCGCGGTTTTGAACAACCAGCCTCAGGGCGGCTTTGTGACGCGCCTGCCGACGGATGATGCCGCCGTTGATAGCGGCAACTACTGGGGCGACGACGACTCGGGGTCCCTTTTCCATCCCTGGAACTCCGAGACTGGCAATACGCGTCGGCGCGGCGGCCAGTACTATTATCAGTTGCAACGGGGCTGGTGGTAAGATGCGGCACGCCGACCGATAGTCCTGCACTTCCGCTTGGGATCAATCGCGTAGTTTTGGCCGTCGGCGAACTTCTTCCGGTCTGCCCCCAGCAACGGAAGTCACCGCTCTCTCACTGCGCTGGTGAACGCGGCATTCGTCTCGCTTCCGCAAATTTGCTTCACGCCACAAGCGCAACGTTCCGGAATGCCTTCACAAGCGACCGTTCCAGCTTTCCATCCATACCGCACAGGATTTTGTAGGCATCTTGGCGGGACATTGCCGGGCTGTACGGCCTCGACTCAATAAGCGCGGCGAAGATATCGGAGATCGTCAGCAATCTTACCAGATCGGAAATCTCCGGTGCCATCAGCGCGTCGGGATAACCAGAACCGTCCAGATATTCGTGGTGGTGTCTCACTGCGTCAAGAATCTCCGGGCTAATGCCTGAGATATCCTTTAGTAACTCATATCCGATGACCGGATGGCGTCTCATGATCCCTTCTTCACCTGGATCGAGGCGTCCGGGCTTGTCGAGAATTGATAAAGCAATACGAGCTTTCCCGATATCATGTAGGGTTGCTGCCATTCCGAGTCGCTTTACATCCGGACAGCTGAACCCGAGATGTAAGGCGAATCCGACAGCAACTCCCATCACCAGCAGGCAATGCTGGTACGTTCCTTCATGATAGCGGCGTACGTCGTCGAGCCACGCGCCAAGCCCGTTTTGCACGATGCTATCGATGATTTCTGACGTGGCGCGCTCGGCGTCTGAAAGGTCTATCAGTTTGCCGCCCCGCGCGGCCGAGAACATTGACGAGAAGGCCGCCGCGCCATCCGCGATCTCGCGTGAGGTAATGGCAAAGTCGGTTAATGCTGCCTTCTCCGCGGCTTCGATCTGTGCCAGTTTGAGTATGATTTCTCTTGGACGCGAAACCACGGCGGTCGCTCCAAGCGCAAACGCCTGCGCAACCATGTGGTGAACGTGTTTCTGAACGACAAACAGCTTTTCAGGAATGCAATTCAGGTCCAGCAAAACAAGCTTGATCTGTTCGACGCGAACCATCTTGCGCAGGTCCGCATCGACCATTAGCACGCCGCTTGAGCTGATTTGCGTGTCACCGCCTCCCAGCAATCGCGGGACAACGAGGTATCGCGGCTCCAGCATAGCGCGGACGGCCGGTATCTTCGTAGGCTCATCGGTGACGAAATGAACGAGCATTTCAAAGCCAGACGGGAAAAGCTGACGCCGCGGCCTATCAACTTCAAAGCAAAGCTGGCAATTACAGGCCATCGTAGGGCAACTTCCCTAACCGAGGGCTAACGATTCCGATCGGCTAAGGCTCCCCTCAATCGCGCCCAAGTGGCGGCCCGTTTCCGGCACTTCTGCTATGCCCCGAGGACGAACATCTCGCTCTACAGTCGGCACGTCCGTTTCGTGCCAACATTTCACACGAACGTCGAGGACTAGTCGAAGGCCACGCCGATCCCCCCTCTTGGCGCCAGACGACGCGACAGGGAATGTGCGTGCCGTCCGCCTTAAAGAGGAGGTTGAAATGCTCGGGGACGTCGTGGGGCTCGGCAACATCGAGCGCCGCCCCCGAAATGCTTATGTCGCGGACTAAGCAATTAATCGCGCAGCCAGCGAACTGAATCGCGCCAGACATCAATACAGGCTTGCGAGGGATCGCGCGTCTTTCCATGAAACCTTGATATGTTGAAATTCTTAGAAAGCCGGGCCTGTGTGTTGAATTGGTTTCGGCTCAACAGGAGCATCCACCGCGCACTCCCAAAAAGAACCGAATTCGTCCGGCGCTTCATTGAGCCATGATATAGCGTCGCGCACGGTCAGCCAGATGATCCGTTCCTCCGCATCGAGCTTCCCTTCCGATGACAAGTGCAGCAGGAATGCGCCGTCCGTCGCTCGAAAAAGCCGTTCTCGTCCGATGAATTCGCCCATCGTCTGATAGTCGATCACGGGATAGTCACGAGATGCCAACAGCTGCATGAGATTCGGGGTCCAGAATCGTTCGGCTTTCACAATCGAAGGCGGGCTGGGGGTCAACCTTATAAATAGGCCGGTGAGTGGAACATCGCGAGAATGCATTCGCACGAAATATGGTGTCAGTCGAAATGCCGATCATTCGAACGTCACACTCAGTCGAAAGCCTCTTCGGCATACGACGCGGCACGGAAGGCTCAATCCATTCTCGGGTATGACCAATGCGAATTTAACAGGTATCGCGCCGGTGTTAGCCAACTCTAATGCCGATCCGGTCGCGGATAAGTCACGGGCTACACAATCGATCTATTCGCGATCGTATTCGATCCTAGCCGGTTTCGCGACGGAAAACGCGGTGCAATTCGGGTCTCCACCATCGATTCGGCGCCAATAAATTGGACGTTATCGTTTTAGCGAGAGTGCCAAATACGCCGTACACATCAACCATGGCATGCCTAGGCCGAATTGGCTTACTCTACTGATGCGAAGAAAGATTTAAGCCCCAATCGGTGACGGTCGCCCGGAAGGCAGAAAGGTTAGTTGAAGGCCTCCGTTGAATCGTCATTTGACAAATCGACATTGGCACATTTGCTTGGTACAAAGCATCGATCTTGGATAGCGCTAATCCGTTGATTTTGCTAATGTTATCAAGCCGGGACGACAATCCTTTCCTGGGCACCAACGCTTCACCACCGAACCTGTGCCAGTTTACGTCCGCACTGGAATTTAACTGTTGGTGCTTGTTCAATCATCGCAACACAATGCGAAGCAGATATTCAGTCCAGCGTTCCAGCGCAACTCGCATTTCTGCTTGGTAACGAGCTCGATTGTATACCCCAGCTACGCCGGCGCGATGGCCGCTCACGTGGTTCAAGATCGCCTCCACGATATGTGGAAGAACGCTCAACTGTTCCGCCATCGCGGTTGCAGCCGTGCGGCGAACATCATGCACGGTCCAATGGGGCAGCTGCTTAGCGCCGGCGTCTATCTCCTTCCGCGCTGCAAGAATACGAGCATCTAGCGTTGCCTTCGATTTGGACCAGCCCGAGAACCCTCGATGTTGATCGCCCTCTCGGCGAGGGCCGTCGCCAAAAATGTAATCGCGATCAGTCCGCCGGGGAGGGAGCAAGACCAAGGCAGCGGGTACGAGCGGCAGTACGTGCTCACGATGGTTTTTGGTCCGAGCGCTCGGTATGATCCACTGCTCGGCTGCGGTATCCAGTTCCGGCCACTGCATCCCACCAACTTCGTCACGCCGTTGAGCGGTGAGAATCAGCAAGCGTAATATACGCCCATAGTCATCATCCCTGCATGCCTGCCAAATTTCGGCTAACTCTGCATAGGATAGCACCCGGTCCCTGGACTTCGGCTGTTCGGGACGGTTGGTGCCGTGCACCGGGTTTGCCGCGATGTCCAGCCCCTCTCGAATGGCCCAATTAAACATTGTGGACAGAGCTGTCCGCGCGCGGGCGGCGGAGACCGCTCCTTGTTCCGTTGCGATATCGGCGACTCGCGCTGCGATATGGCGGCGGCTGATCTTGAATACAGAGAGCGAATGTAACGGCTTCCAGGCGCTCAACAAGTAACGGGCGACTTCGGAGTGCGTGCGGGGGCGCTGTTTCCTCTTGGCCACCTCAAGGTATTGATCAGCGATCTTGCGGAGTGTGTCGGCCGCTTGGAGGCTGGCCTCCACCTTAGTGTCTGCTGGGTCTTTCCCGTCCGCGACCAGTCCCAACAACCGCTTGGCTTCGCGGCGCGCTTTCTCCGGCGTCCAGGGCGACCCGTGCGGGCCGATGGTGAAGAAGCGTTGGCGCCCAAATACTCGGTACTTGAGAACGTAGGTTGCTTGATCGCGCTGGCGCCGTACACCAAAGCCTCGCACCGCTTCCTTATGACCCCCATCCCAGAGGACGTCACCCGAAGCGAGTGCCTGCACAGCCTTGATCGTGATACTTGCCGAAGCCATTCGAGTTCCTGTTCGTATGTCTAGCTACCACATAGCTACCACGATAGCAGAAAACGAAGAGAACGGCAGCGTATTCAGCGCGGCATTTGATATTGAAATTACGTAATAATTCGTACTCCAGCGTAGAGGTTCGCACAGGCGGCGGAGGCGGTTCTCTGTCTGTGGAACAGGAGTTCGGTGGTTCGAGCCCACCCAACTGTACCACGCGTCGAACGCCTGTCGCGCGCATGCCACGATCGAAGCGCGCGCCGTGTTTTCTACGACACGGTCGCCTGACAATCGCTCTTCCTTGCCCTTCTCGTTGCCGTCCTCCTTGCTTATCCGCCGCCCTTCACCCACAATTCGCGAACTAGCGCTTTCGGGGGGATTCGCGATGGCTCTCAGGTCCAGGTACGTCCACGTCGCTCTGATGCTCGCGACCGCGCTGTCGGTGTCGATGTGGCCCGCGGCAGGCCGGGCTTACACCCCCGAACAGGAGCAAGCCTGCAGCGGTGACGCGATGCGGCTCTGCGGCGCGTTCGTTCCCGATGTCGATCGGATCACGGTCTGCATGATCCAGAACAAGTCGCAGCTAAGCCCGGGCTGCCGCGAGTTCTTCAGGTCGCCCGAGGCCGACGCCACCGCGGTCAATGTCGGCAGACCGATGAGCATCAAACCGGAAAATTCGCGGAAGCCGAAGAAATCCAGGAAGTCCGACGAGGACTGATCCCGCCTCGATTGGGCCTGCAGGGCCGAGCTGCGGTTTTTCGTTTTCGCGCAGTCGCCGCAAGCCGCTGCCCCCTTTGCTGGCAGAATTTGCTGCCATCCGGACTCGTTTTGTTCGACAAGCCCCATCGGTTCGCCGCGAAACCAGGTTGCGCGGATGCCCGGACAGGTTGAATGCGAACGGATTTGTCTTCGGTGAACCCGGAGAAAAATCGCACGATGACTCCAACAAGGGCCTTTTCGATTCGATTTGCGGGGTTTTTCCGCCGGCGAGATGCGTTGTGTGACTCAAAAGCCAACCCCTAGGATTAATCAGGGGTTGCGGCACAATTGGTTGTAAATTCTTCTTTCACGAATCAGCGTGGTGATTCATTTTCGCGTTCTGGGGTCAATCTGGAGGCCAAGGTATGAACGTCATTGTTTTCGCTTCGCGTAAAGGCGGCTCGGGAAAAAGTACCCTGGCCGCTCATCTTGCTGCGCATGTCCATAAGGCAACGAAACCCACTCTGCTTGTCGACGCCGATCCGCAGGGGTCGCTTACACTGTGGCACAAGTTGCGCGGCACCAACGAGCCGCCGATCAAGACCGCGGTCAATTCCGTCAGCGGGATCGTCGCGGCCGCGAAACGTGACGGCTTCGAGTGGGTCTTTATCGACACGCCGCCGAATCTCTCGTCCGTCGTGGAGGATTCCATCAAGAACGCCACCATGGTGATCATTCCGGCGCGGCCCGGGGTATTCGACGTCAACGCCGTGCAGGAAACCATTCAGACCTGCCGCGCCGCGCGCAAGCCATATGCGGTGGTGCTCAACGGTGCGCCCGCGCGTCGCGACGACGCGGAAAGCCCGATCGTCACCATTGCGCGTGAATCGCTGGCCAAGTTCCGGGCCCCGGTTTGGGGCGGCCAGATCACCAACCGTGCCGACCTCTTGATGGCGCTGAGCCATGGCGAAGGCGCGCGCGAATATTATGCGGAAGGGCGCGCGGCGGCCGAGATCGGCCGGTTGTGGGCTGCGATCGAGCGTTCGGTGAAGGCGATCCGTGGATCGGCGTCGGCGAGCGGCGCAATGCACAAGCAGGCGGCTTAACCAGGCCGCGGCTCAAGACCAACAAGAACGCGCAGGCTTCGCGCGTTTTTCTGTTGTAAATCGTCATCCCCACGTAACGGCTGAGGCGTTACGTGGGGATGACGTTGTTAAGGCCTTGCGAATTCGGTTGCGATGGCCGGGTCAGGCGACCATCAGCATGTAGAAGACGATTACCGGCGACAGGCCAAGGATCACCGACCAGATGCCCAGCGCCCAAAGAATGTCTCCGGTGCTGAAACCCTGCTGTTCAGGGAATGGATTATCCTGAGTACTCACACGACGCCCCCGCGCTTCTTGCTTTTGTGGCGACGTTGATACGCGGAAATTTTTAAAAAAGCCGATCGCGATTTCTTGCGCTTTTGAGCGCAGGCGCTACCGCGGATTAACCAATCCGGTCGCTTGCCCGGGCCTGTCAGCTTCCGGTCACGAGCCGCAAGGCCACCACCGGCGCCACGCCCAGAAGCATCGCCCACAGCCCGAATGACGACACCAGGAGCAGATCCTGCACGGCTTCGGCGCGCGCCGAAGCCAGATTGGCGGTATCGCGAATGGTTTGAGTGGTCATTGTTTCCCCCGTCGGTTTTCGCTGGGGAGTTCAATAGGCCTCAAAGCTTTAAAGTTGGCGCTGCCGCGTCGTTCGGATTCGACGCGCCGGCGTCACTGCGGATTAACCACGCAAATCACCGGTCGGGCCGCCGTCACCGCTACCGGTCGGCGCGGCCGATCACGTCCATCAGCTCGGCGATCTTGCGGCGCTGGTCAGCCTTGTCGCCGGAGGAGATCGCGTGCTCGACGCAGTGGGCGACGTGGTCGCGCAGGATTTCCTCCTCGACGCGGCGCAGCGCCGCCTTCGCGGCCGCGATCTGCGTCACCACGTCGATGCAATAGCGGTCGTCCTCGACCATGCCGGCAAGGCCCCGGATCTGGCCTTCGATCCGTTTCAGTCTTTTCAGGCAGGAGGTCTTGATCTCGTCTCTCATTCGGCTCATATACCCCCCTAGGGTATACTTTTCAAGAGGCCAGGAGAGCTGTGATGGCAGAGACGGATCACCCACGCCGGGCGGGCACGGCACATGCCGGCCACCATCACGAGGCCGGGGCCTGCTGCGGCGGCAAGCATAGCGGCGACAAGGCTGCCAACATCGCGGTCGACCCGGTCTGCGGCATGAGCGTCAACCGCGACACCGCAAAACACCGTCTTGCCTGGCAGGGTCAGGATTATTTCTTCTGCAGCGCGCGCTGCCGCGAGCGTTTTGAAGCCGAGCCGCAAAAATTCCTGCAAGCCCGCAAGGCCGAACCCGCGGCGCACACCGGCCATCATCACGGCCCCGAAACGCATGCCTGCTGCTGCGGCGGCAAGCATGGCGGCGGTGACAAGGAGGCCGGCGTCGCGGTCGACCCGGTCTGCGGCATGAGCGTCAACCGCGACACCGCAAAGCACCGTTTTGCCTGGCAGGGTCAGGACTATTTCTTCTGCAGCGCACGCTGCCGCGAGCGCTTCGAGGTCGAGCCGGAAAAATACCTTGCGCCGAAACAATCACAGCAGCCGGAGCCCGCTGCACCGGCCGGCACCATCTACACGTGTCCGATGCATCCGGAGGTGCGGCAGGTCGGTCCGGGCTCCTGTCCGATCTGCGGCATGGCGCTGGAGCCCGAGCAGGTCTCGCTCGACCAGGCGCCGGATCCCGAACTGATCGATATGACCAGGCGATTCTGGATCGCGCTGGCGCTGACGCTGCCGGTCTTCGTCATCGAGATGGGCAGCCATCTCGGCTTCGGTCACCTCGTTTCGCCTGACTGGTCGAACTGGATTTCCCTCATCCTGGCCACGCCGGTGGTGCTGTGGGCGGGCGCGCCGTTTTTCGAGCGCGGCTGGCGCTCGCTGCTGACGCGCAATCTCAACATGTTCACGCTGATCGCGATGGGCACCGGAGTGGCCTATGTCTACAGCGTGGTGGGCACGCTGGCGCCGCAGCTGTTTCCGCCCGCGTTCCGCGACATGCACGGGATGGTCGCGGTGTATTTCGAGGCCGCCGCCGTCATCACGGTGCTGGTCCTGCTCGGACAGGTGCTGGAATTGCGGGCGCGCGAGCGTACCTCGGGTGCGATCAAGGCGCTGCTCGGGCTCGCGCCGAAGACCGCGCGGCGCATCACCGACCACGGCGACGAGGATGTCGCGATCGACGCCATCGTCGTGGGCGACCGTCTGCGGGTGCGTCCGGGCGAGAAGATCCCGGTCGACGGCATTGTCACCGAAGGCCGTTCGGCGGTCGATGAATCCATGGTGACCGGCGAGTCGATGCCGGTGTCGAAGGCCGAAGGCGCGCGCGTGATCGGCGGTACGGTCAATCAAAGCGGCGGGCTCGTGCTGTCAGCCGAAAAGGTCGGCCGCGACACCATGCTGGCGCGGATCGTCGACATGGTGGCCCGCGCGCAGCGTTCGCGCGCCCCGATCCAGCGCCTCGCCGATCGGGTCGCCGGCTGGTTCGTACCGGCGGTGATCGCGGCGGCGGTCGCGGCATTCGCGGCCTGGATGACATTCGGTCCCGAGCCGCGCTTCACCTTCGGCCTCGTCGCAGCCGTCACGGTGCTGATCATCGCCTGTCCCTGCGCGCTCGGGCTCGCCACCCCGATGTCGATCATGGTCGGAGTCGGCCGCGGCGCGAATTCGGGTATCCTGATCCGCGATGCCGAAGCGCTGGAGCGGTTCGAACGCATCGATACCATCGTGCTCGACAAGACCGGCACGCTCACCGAAGGAAAACCAAAAGTGGTGTCGATCGTCGCCGCCGGCGGCTTCGAGGAAAGCGAATTGCTGCTGCTTTCGGCCAGCGTCGAGCGCGGCAGCGAGCATCCGCTGGCGCAGGCGATCCTGAACGCTGCCAAAGAGCGCGGCGTCAAGCCCGGCGAGGCCGGTAATTTCGCCTCGCCTTCCGGCAAGGGCGCGACCGGGACCGTCGACGGCCGCAAGATCGCGCTCGGCAACGCGATGCTGATGGGTGAACTCGGCATTTCAACCGGGGATGTCGATGCCGCCGCGGAAGCCGCAAGACAGGATGGCGCTACCGCGATCTATGTCGCGGTCGACGGTCGCGCCGCCGGGATCATCGCCATCGCCGATCCAGTCAAGGTATCGGCGCCAGCTGCGTTGGCGAAACTGCGCGAGGACGGCCTGCGCGTGGTGATGCTGACGGGCGACAATCTCACTACCGCGCGCGCGGTGGCATCAAAGCTCGGCATCGACGAGATCGAGGCCGGCGTGCTGCCGGAGCGCAAGAGCGAGGTGGTGGAGCGGCTTCGCAAGGAAGGCCGCATCGTCGCCATGGTCGGCGACGGCGTCAACGACGCGCCGGCGCTGGCCGCGGCCGATATCGGCGTCGCCATGGGCGGCGGCACCGACGTGGCGATCGAAAGCGCGGGCGTTACGTTGTTGACCGGCGACCTCATGGGCCTGGTGCGGGCGCGGCGGCTGTCGGTCGCGACCATGCGCAACATCCGCCAGAACCTTACCTTCGCGTTCCTGTACAACGCCGCCGGCGTTCCGATCGCCGCCGGCGTGCTCTATCCCGTGTTCGGCATCCTGCTGTCGCCGATGATCGGCGCCGCCGCAATGGCGCTGTCCTCGGTCAGCGTGATCGGCAATGCGTTGCGGCTGGCGAGGACGAAGCTGGATTGAGCGGCGCGGTCTTTCTGATCCCTCCCGCTTGTGGGGAGGGGCTATGCCGCGCGGGCGGACGCCGCCTTCCTTCGTTCAATCTCGCCATCGATCCGCGCGGCGAGCTCCGCGCTGACTTCCGTCATCGGCAGCCGCACCTCTGCGCTGTCGATCAATCCGGTCCGCCGCAGCCAGTACTTGATCGGCGCCGGGCTTGGCTCGGAGAATAACAATTTCGTGAGATCGGCAACCGTACGCCAGCGCGCCAGCGCTGCCTCGTGCTCGCCGGCCGCCTGCATCCGGTGGATTTCAGCGAAGATCGCGGTTTCGACATGCGCGGACGCCAGGATGCCGCCGTCGGCGCCGTCTTCCAGCGCCTCCTGATATTGCGCGTCCTCGCCGGTCAGCACGGCGAAATCCGGCGGACGCCGGCGCAACAGCTCGATCGACTGGCTGCGGTCCGCGCAGCAATCCTTCAGGCCTGCGATATTGCGATGGGAGGCGAGGCGCAGCATCGCCTCGTTGCCGAGATTGACGCCGGTCCGGTAGGGGATGTTGTAGAGCGCTACCGGATGGGCGGCGCGTTCGGCGAGCGCGCCGAAGTGAAGCTCCAGCCCCCGCTGCGACGGCCGCGAATAATACGGGCAGGAAATCAGATAGCCGTCGATCGGCCACGATGCGGTTCGCGCCAGCGTGTCGAGCAGTGCGCTGGTGTTGCTACCGGACAGGCCGAGCAGAAGCGGGAGATTTCTGGTCTTTGCGGCTTCGTCGCGCACCGTGCGCACCAGCCGTTCGGTCTCGGTGGGCGAAAGCGTCAGGCTTTCGCCGGTGGTGGCGGCAAGCACCAGCCCGTCGACGGGCAACGGGCTGTAATGCCGCACCAGCCGGCGCAGAGAGACCTCATCCAGCGCATTGTTCCGGAACGGCGTGATCAGCGGCAGCCAGAGGCCGCACAGGCTGGCTGGAAGATCGGAAGTTCGCAGCTCGCTCATTGGTCCATCTCCTCGGGGGAAAAGCCGGAGACGGGACACTAAAAAACCCCGTCCAGACGGCGGGGTTCTTTAGGATCGGTGCGGAGTGAAATGTTTATCGCGCGCGCCAATTCAAAGCCCCGGAAAGCGGGGCTTTTTTCGACAACGCTGCCATGCAGAGACTCATGATCATTTGGAAATAATGGTCGGCGCCGCCGCCCCTGTCAACGCGCGGAACAGGTGCATACGCGTGCATCCAGCTGCACGGTGGGCCAGCGATCGCGACCGGATGTCAAAAAAAAGCCGGGCTCGATAGAGCCCGGCTTAAGGTATTGGCCACGTGAGGCCGACACAATCACCTTCCAAGAGGGATTACTGAGCTTCCGCGCCACTGGAGGAGGGGGACAAATGCGCAACGCGAATGCTCAGCGTCCGTAGAGTATGGTCCGCGCCGGTACCTTGCAGCAACTGGGCTGCAAGCATGTCAGTCATGCGGAGACCGGGGGCTCTGAGCAGGCGCTGGATTACGACGGCCAGCGCTGCGCCTTGCTCACCACGAAGTCGCGGAATACCTGCACCCGCGCCACCGTCTTCAACTCTTCGGGATAGACGAAATAAGTGTCGAGCTGGATCGAGTCGGACTCGCCGAACAACTGCACGAGGCGATTATTTTCCTCGACCAGATAATCGGGCAGCGACGCGATACCGAGCCCCTGCTGGCAGGCGCGCACCAGCCCCAGGATGTTGTTGACCTTGAAATAGGCCTCGCGCGGACCGGAGCCGTTGCGGCCGGCGTCGATCAGCCAGCTGCGGTTCTGCAAGTGCGGTTGAACCTGTGTATCGCTCAGCATGATGATGCGATGCGCGTCGAGGTCCTCGAGCGTGCGCGGCGTGCCGAAGCGTTTGATGTATTCCGGCGAGCAATAGGCGTGGAAGCCGATCGAGAACAGCTTGCGCTGGATCAGGTCGGGCTGGGTCGGCTTGCGGGTGCGGATCGCGACGTCGGCCTCCCGCATCGAGAGGTCGAGCTCCTCGTCGGTGACGATCATCGAAATCCGGATTTCCGGATAGAGCGCGGTGAACTCGTGGAGTCGCGGAATCAGCCAGTTGATGCCGAGCGCCGGCGGTGTCGTGATCTTGAGATCGCCGCTCGGCCGTTCGCGGCTGTCGGTCAGTTTCGCCCGCGCCGCCTGCAACTGCATGAACACGTCATGCGCGGTGCGGAACAACAGGTCGCCCTGCTCGGTGAGGATGAGGCCGCGCGCATGACGGTGGAACAGCGACACCGAGAGCTCCTGCTCCAGCGCGCTGACCTGCCGTGAAACGGCCGATTGCGACAGGCCGAGCTGTTCGCCCGCATGCGTGAAGCTGCCAGCTTCCGCCGCCGCGTGAAACACCTTCAGCTTGTCCCAATCCATATCGGTAAATCCGTCCCGGGTTCGTGCCATGATCATTCCGCCGCCGCGCGTTCGCCCGCCCGAAGGGCGAGGAAACGTTCGGCCTCAAGAGCTGCCATGCAGCCAAGGCCTGCGGCCGTTACTGCCTGGCGATAAGTTTCGTCGGCGACGTCGCCGGCGGCGAACAGGCCGGGCACCGAGGTCGCGGTCGAGTTCGGCGCCACTTCGACATAGCCCGACGGTTTCAGCTTGATCTGGCCGAGCACGAGGTCGGTCGCCGGCGCGTGCCCGATGGCGATGAAGACGCCGTCCGCCGGCACCTCTGAAATCGCGCCGCTCTTGACGTTCTTCAGCCGGACATGGGTGACCTTGCCCGGGTTCTCGGTGCCGCGGATTTCGTCGATCGCCGATTCCCAGATCACCTTGATCTTGGGGTGCTTGAACAGGCGGTCCTGCAGGATGCGCTCGGCACGGAAATGGTCGCGGCGATGCACGACCGTCACGGTCGAGGCAAAATTGGTCAGGAACAGCGCCTCCTCGACCGCGGTGTTGCCGCCGCCGACCACGACGACTTCCTTGCCGCGATAGAAAAACCCGTCGCAGGTGGCGCAGGCCGAGACCCCGAAGCCCTTGAATTTCTCTTCCGAGGGCATGCCGAGCCAGCGCGCCTGCGCGCCGGTGGCGAGGATCACCGTTTCGGCGAGATAGACGTCGCCGGAATCGCAGGTCAGCCGGAACGGCCGCTGGCCGAGTTCGAGTTTCACGACGAGATCGGTGACGATCCTGGTTCCGACATGGGCGGCCTGCTTCTCCATCTGCTCCATCAGCCAGGGACCCTGGATGACGTCGGCAAAACCCGGATAGTTCTCGACATCGGTGGTGATGGTGAGCTGACCGCCGGGCTGGATGCCCTGGATCAGCACGGGCTCCAGCATCGCACGCGCAGCGTAGATCGCAGCGGTATAGCCGGCCGGGCCGGAACCGATGATGACGACCTTGGCGTGGATGGGAGCAGGCATAGGAGAAGTCCCTCTCTGTAAGGGAATTTGGTCGGGGCTTGGGCGAAAAGCGCCCGGAGGGCATCGCCCCGGCGCTGAAAGTGTCAAATCCAAGTCTAGGATATCTGGCAAGCTATGCAAGAATTGCAATCCATATCGGCGATTTTTCCCCGCAGACGCGAAAAATGGCGCACCGCACGCGCAATAAAATTGCGCAAGCTGGCGTAGCTGCGCTAAGAGAGTTGCCAGCCATTGTCACCAGCCTTTGCCAGCCCCAGGACCCGGACCCGCGTGTCGAAGAATCTTGACGAAATCGACCTCAAAATCCTCAGTGAAATCCAGGCCGACGGCCGAATCACCAACGTGGAACTGGCCAAACGCGTCGGGATTTCGCCGCCGCCCTGCCTGCGCCGGGTACGGGCGCTGGAGGAAGAGGGCTACATCCAGGGCTATCGCGGTCTTCTGGATCCGCGCCGGCTCGGCTTCGACGTCACGGTGTTCGCCTCGGTGCATCTGTCGAGCCAGGCCGACGCCGATTTGCGCGCCTTCGAGGAGTTCGTTCGCGCCGAACCGCTGGTGCGGGAATGCTGGATGCTGTCGGGCGAGGTCGATTTCATCCTGAAATGCGTCGCGCCTGATATGGCGACGTTTCAGGAGTTCGTCACCCACCTGACGGCAGCGCCCCACGTGCGCAACGTCAGGACGTCGCTGGTGCTGCACAATTCCAAATACGAGGCGGCGGTGCCGCTCGAAGTGAAGGTGCCGGGTTAAAGCTTGCTGTTGGTACGCAGACGCGATTGCGCTACGCGCTCGTCATGGCCGGGCTTCGCCCCGGCCATCCCATGTCCTTGCTGCGGTGAATTGCGCCAGGACGTGGATACGCGGCACGAGGCCGGGCATGACGGTTCTGGGCGCTGCGGCCACCCGGCCTTCAGCTCTTCTTGCGCAGTATCGCGTCGAGGCTCAGCGGGCCGCCGCCGGCGCAGGTCAGCAACAGGCAGGAAAAGCAGAGCATGATCGCGAGGCTGCCGCCGTTCAAAAGCGGGATGAAGCCCTTGGGGAAATGGCTGATGAAATAGGCGAACGCCATTTCACCGCACAGCACGAAGGCGGCGCACCGCGAGAACAGCCCGACGAGCAGGAGCCCGCCCACCACCAGCTCGAACATGCCGGCGACACCGAACAGCGACAGCGGCTGCACCTTGTCGAACGCCGTGCCGGCCGGAAATTTCAGCAGCTTCGCCACCCCGAACTGGAACATCAACAGCGCCGTGACGATGCGGAAGACGCTGAGGATGATCGGCTCGCCGGCGGCAAGCAGTTTGTTGAACCTGTCCATCGTCTTCCCCCTTATTTCCGCTTCATCATGGCGTCGAGGCCCCACGGCCCCGCACCCGCGGTCGACAGATATAGACACGCGAAACAATAGGCGATCGCCAGCGTGCCGCCATTGATCAGCGGGAAGAAGCTTTTGGGTGCATGCACCATGAAATAGGCGACCGCCATTTCGCCGCAAACAATGAACGCCGCGGGCTGCGTCCAGAGCCCGACGATCAGCAGCGCGCCGCCGATCAGCTCGATGAAGCCGGCGGCGCCAAGCAGCGATAACGGCTGCAGATTGGCGAAGGAGGCGACCACGGGAAATCCGATCAGCTTGGCCATGCCATGTTCGATGATCATCAATCCCGTAATGATGCGCAGTACACTCAACGCGCGCGGCTTCCATGCCGCGAGGGTTTCAATCATTGCCGTGTCCCCCAAGAAGTTTCGACGTATTCGAGTCGTATAATGGGGCGAAGCCGAGCGAAAGCACGCCGTCAAAATAAATCGGCGCGGTTTCGCAAAGCAACAATGGAATAAGGCCGCTCGCAGAGTGTTTGCGCGGCACGGCATGACAATGCCGAAACGCATGACATGCCAAAACGAAAGGGCCGGGAGATGTCCCGGCCCCTCATTTGATACGCCGCGTTTTCGGAACGCGGTCGCGAAATCAGGGCGCCGTTTCAGCGCCACTCGACCTTGGTGATCTCGTAGGCCTTGGGACCGCCGGGCGCCATGACTTCGACGGAAGTCCCCTTTTTCTTGCCGATCAGCGCGCGCGCCAGCGGCGAGGTGATGGAGATACGGCCCTTCTTGGCGTCGGCTTCCGGCTCGCCGACGATCTGCCACACCGCCTTCTTGTCGGTATCCTCGTCGACCAGCGTCACGGTCGCGCCAAACTTGATGGTGTCGCCGGACAGTTTCGAGATGTCGATGATGTCGGCGCGCGCCAGCTTGTCTTCCAGCTCGGCGATCCGGCCTTCATTGTGCGACTGCTCTTCCTTCGCGGCGTGATATTCCGCGTTTTCCGACAGGTCGCCATGCGAGCGCGCTTCGGCGATGTGCTCGATGATGCGCGGACGGTCCACCGACTGGCGCTGCTTCAATTCGACCTCAAGGGCGGCATAGCCGCCGGCGGTCATCGGAACCTTTTCCATCATTTCTCTTGTCCTTCGATCGCGCGGGCCGCCCGAAGGGGACGCGCGCGAGTCGTTTTTCAGATTGCGATTTCGGGGCGACCGGGCGCCGAAACAGAACATCCGCTTGGCCGGTGAGTTCCAGCCAAGCCTGCTTTATTGCCAATCGGTTAACGGGCAGGCAGGCCCGTCAACGATCAGGATTTCGGAAGAAAAATAGCTCTGTAGCGTGCGGACCTCAAGGTCCCCGCCCAGATAGGCGCGGATGCCCTGCGCGGCCGCCACGGCACCCGAAAGAGTGGTGTAATATGGCACTTTATGCAAGAGGGCAGCTCGTCGCAACGAGCGGCTGTCGGCCAGCGCCTGCGGCCCTTCGGTGGTGTTGAAAACCAGATGGATGTCGCCGTTCATGATGGCGTCGACGATATGCGGCCGTCCCTCCAGCACCTTGTTTACCTTTTCGGTCGGCACCCCGAAATCGGTCAGGAAGCGCTGCGTCCCCGAGGTGGCCATCACCTTGAAGCCGACCGCCGCCAACAGCCGCACCGCTTCCGCGATCCGGGTCTTGTCTATGTCGCGGACGGATACGAACACCGTGCCCTTGCGCGGCACGCGGGTGCCGCCGCCGAGCTGGCTCTTGGCGAACGCCACCTCGAACGAGCGGTCGATGCCCATCACCTCGCCGGTCGAGCGCATTTCCGGACCGAGCACGGTATCGACGCCGGGGAAACGGGCGAACGGGAATACCGATTCCTTGACGCCGACATGGCCGAGCTTGCGCTTCTTCAGATTGAAGTCCGCAAGCTTCTCGCCGGCCATCAGCCTGGCTGCGATCTTCGCCACCGGCGTGCCGATCACTTTCGCGACAAACGGCACCGTGCGGGAGGCGCGCGGATTGACTTCCAGCACGTAGATGTCGCCGTCCTTGATGGCGTATTGCACGTTCATCAGCCCGACCACGTCGAGCCCGAGCGCGAGTTCGCGCGTCTGCCGCTCCAGTTCGCCGATCATCGCCGCATCCAGCGAATGCGGCGGCAGCGAGCAGGCGCTGTCGCCGGAGTGAATGCCGGCTTCCTCGATATGCTCCATGATGCCGACCACGAAGGTGTCCTTGCCGTCGGAGAGGCAGTCGACGTCGATCTCGATGGCGTCGGACAGATAGCGGTCGAACAACAGCGGATTGGTGCCGAGCACGGTATTGATCTGCCCGGTCTTGTCGTTCGGATAGCGCGCCTTGACGTCGCCGGGCACCAGCTCGGGCAGGGTGCCGAGCAGGTAGTCGCCGAGCTGGCTTTCCTCGCGGATGATCTGCATCGCGCGGCCGCCGAGCACGTAGGAGGGGCGCACCACCAGCGGCAATCCGAGATCGGCGGCGACCAGCCGCGCCTGCTCGACCGAATAGGCGATGCCGTTCTTCGGCTGCTTCAGCCGCAGCTTGTCGAGCACGCGCTTGAAGCGGTCGCGGTCCTCGGCGAGATCGATGGCGTCGGGCGAGGTGCCGAGGATCGGCACATTGGCCGCTTCCAGCGCGCGCGCCAGTTTCAGCGGTGTCTGGCCGCCGAACTGCACGATGACGCCGTGCAGGGTGCCGTTCTGCCGCTCGGTGGTGATGATTTCGAGCACGTCTTCGGCGGTGAGCGGCTCGAAATACAATCGGTCGGCGGTGTCGTAGTCGGTCGACACCGTTTCCGGATTGCAGTTGATCATGATGCTTTCATAGCCGACGTCGTGCAGCGCGAAGCAGGCATGGCAGCAGCAATAGTCGAATTCGATGCCCTGGCCGATGCGGTTGGGGCCGCCGCCGAGAATGATGACCTTCTTCTTGTCCGTCGGCGCGCTCTCGTCGGCGAGTTTGCCCGCGAACGGCGATTCATAGGTCGAATACATGTAGGCGGTGGGGGAGGCGAACTCGGCGGCGCAGGTGTCGATGCGCTTGAACACCGGGCGAACCCCGAGCGCGTGGCGCTTTGCGGTGATTTCAGCCTCGGTGGTTTCCGCGAGCACCGCGAGGCGCGCGTCGGAAAAGCCCATCGCCTTCAGGGTCCGCATGCCGAATGCATTCACCGGCAGGCCGTTTTCCTTGATCTTACGCTCCATATCGACGATGCCGCGCATCTCGGCCAGGAACCAGGGATCGATCTTGCAGGAGGTGAAGATCTCCTCGTTCGACCAGCCGAGCCGCATCGCCTGCGCCACCTGCAGGATGCGGTTCGGCGTCGGCGTGCCGAGCGCCGCGCGGATCGCGTTCTTGTCGTCGCTGCGGCCGAGCCCCTCGATCTCGATTTCGTCGAGGCCGGTGAGGCCGGTTTCGAGGCCGCGCAGCGCCTTCTGCAGGCTCTCCTGGAAGGTGCGGCCGATCGCCATCACCTCGCCGACCGACTTCATCGAGGTGGTCAGCGTGGTCGAGGCGCCGGGAAATTTCTCGAACGCAAAGCGCGGGATCTTGGTGACGACGTAGTCGATGGTCGGTTCGAACGAGGCCGGCGTAGCACCCCCCGTGATGTCGTTGGCGATCTCGTCGAGCGTATAGCCGACCGCGAGTTTGGCCGCGACTTTTGCGATCGGAAAGCCGGTCGCCTTGGAGGCCAGCGCGGACGAGCGCGACACCCGCGGATTCATCTCGATCACGACCATGCGGCCATCGGCCGGATTGACGCCGAACTGCACGTTGGAGCCGCCGGTCTCCACCCCGATCTCGCGCAGCACCGCCAGCGAGGCGTCGCGCATGATCTGGTATTCCTTGTCGGTCAAGGTCAGTGCCGGCGCCACCGTGATGGAATCACCGGTGTGCACACCCATCGGATCGAGATTTTCGATCGAGCAGATGATGATGCAATTATCCTTCTTGTCGCGCACCACCTCCATCTCGAACTCTTTCCACCCCAGCACACTTTCCTCGATCAGGACTTCGTCGGTGGGGGAGGCGTCGATGCCGCGCTCGACGATCTCGATGAATTCGGCCTTGGTGTAGGCGATGCCGCCGCCGGTGCCGCCCATGGTGAAGGAGGGGCGGATGATCGCGGGCAGGCCGATGTCGTCGAGCGCGCGCAGCGCGTCGGGCAGCGTCTTGGTCTGCACCGAGCGCGGCGTTTCCAGCCCGATCCGGGTCATGGCCTCGCGGAAACGGCCGCGATCCTCGGCCTTGTCGATGGCGTCGGCGGTGGCGCCGATCATCTCGACGTCGAATTTTGTCAATGTCCCCTGTTTGCGCAGGGACAACGCACAATTAAGCGCGGTCTGGCCGCCCATGGTCGGCAACAGGGCAAAGCCGCCGGGGGCGACGTTGCGTTCCTTCTCGATGATCTTGGCGACAATCTCCGGGGTGATCGGCTCGATATAGGTGGCATCCGCCAGTTCCGGATCGGTCATGATGGTGGCCGGATTGGAATTGACGAGAACGATGCGGTAGCCCTCTTCCTTCAGGGTCTTCACCGCTTGGGTGCCGGAATAATCGAATTCGCAGGCCTGGCCGATCACGATGGGGCCGGCGCCGATGATCAGGATGGTGGAGATGTCGGTTCTTTTGGGCATCAAGTCTCGCGGGAACAGGGAATTGGGCACAAAAAAAGGGCGCGCCTACCGCGCGTCCCTCAAACCCGGCGCTTGGGATCAACCTCGCGCGCGGGTGGTCTTTAGACCAGATTCCGCAGCCGCGAAAGGGTATTAACGCCCCAATCAACCGGCTTTTCCCGCCTTTGCCCCGCCGTCGCTCTTCGAGCTACGGCGCGGCAAGCCTTCTCAGGGTGCCCGGCTGGCCTGCCGAGCCGAAGCCGCGGTAGCGGCGAAGGATGGAGACCCGGCCTGGATTTGAACCAGGATAAAGAGCGATGCACTGCTCTTGCGTGGAGACGTTCCGCCACCGGGCCGCCGCGATCATTGCCCGATCACATCGTGGTGAGCCACGTCTACCGGCCGTTAACCCTAACCGACCGGCGGCAGGTTCAGCGCGTGCCGGGCCACAAAGGTCATCCGCCACGGATTGTGCCCGATATTGGAATGGGCGCGGGAGGTGGCGAATCCCGCTACCGCCAGTTTCGCCACCAGTTCGGCCTCGCTGTAGCGCTGCAGTCCGACCTTGGTGCGCAATTGCCGGTAGTCCGACAGCGCGGTGGCGACCAGCCCGATCAGGGCGTCTTTGAGGAAGCCGTGCCTCGCCGCGAACCGCAACAGCGCGAGCACGTCGCGCGGCATCCCCACTTCGGGACGCAGGATGTCGCCCACCACCAGCCGGCCGGTGGGCTTCAGCAGCCGCTTGATCACCGTAAACGCCGCATCGAGCTCGGCGGTGGTCATGTACTGGGCGACCGAATTCATCACCACCAGGTCGACGGATCTCTCCGGCATTTTCCTGACGTCTTCGAGCGAACGCACCCGGATCTTCATGTTGGGCGCGAAGCGCGCGATCAGCCGGCCGCGCACGCCGGGCGCTGGCTCGGCCAGGATCAACTGACCGCAGGCCTCCGCGACCCTGGCCGCGGACAGCGCTTCGCCGCAGGCATAATCCAGTACCACCGCATCGGGCGAAGAGATGTAGCCGATGATGTCCCTGGCGATCAGCTGGAAATGCAGGTCGCGATGCAGCTTGCTCGCATAAATCGTATGCGTGGAATTGTAATAATCGATCCAGTCGTCCATCGTCGTATGGGATCCGGGTAAAACGGGTTCCGGCGGAGGAACCGGCGGGATGCTGATGCGTTAGAGGGTCCGGCGGCCCGTGTCCATGCCGTCAATCGTCAGGTTCCTAACAGGAAGGTGCATCGTGAGCAAAGCCAGGTCCGATAATAAGTCCGACAAAGTATCCCCTGACCTCGATACACCGACCGACCTGCCGCAAGCCGCGGTGGACAAGATATCGTCGGCGCTCAACACGCTGCTGGCCGATGCCTTCGCGCTTTACCTTAAGACCAAGAATTTCCACTGGCATGTCTCGGGCCGCCATTTCCGCGACTATCACCTGATGCTCGACGAGCAGTCGGACGCGATCTTCGCCACCACCGACCAGCTGGCGGAGCGGGTGCGCAAGCTTGGCGGTACCACCCTGCGCTCGATCGGGCAGATCGCGAAATTGCAGACCATCCAGGACAGCGAGGAGGGCTTCGTGCCGCCGCGCGAGATGCTGCGTGAGTTGATGGAAGACAACAAGCGCGTCGCCGCCGCCATGCGCAAGGCGCACAAGCTGTGCGACGACAATGAGGATTCCGGCACAGCCGCGCTGCTCGAAACCTTCATCGACGAAACCGAGCGCCGCACCTGGTTCCTGTTCGAAGCCAGCCGCCAGGAAGGCAGCAACGCGGCGTAGCGAGGTAGCGCAAATTCTATCCGGTGTCCCGGCCAGGCGAAGCGCGAGCCGGGTCCCACAACCACCGGCGCCTGAATTTTTAACGCGCCGGAGCGACCAGCGTCTCAACCAGCAAGTATCTGTGGTTACGGGGTCCCGGTGTTCGCCGGGACGACGGCAGAAAAATCCCGAATGCACCATGTCGCAAAAAATCAAGACCTTCCTGATGTTCGAGGGGCGCTGCGAGGAAGCGATCAACTTCTACGTCGCGCTGTTTGGCGATGCCGCCGTCACCGACCTTCACCGCTACGGCCCGGGCGAACCGGGCCCGGAAGGCTCGGTGAAGCAGGCCACCTTTGCGATCGCGGGCCAGACCTTCATGGCCATCGATAGCCCGGTGAAGCACGCTTTCACGTTCACGCCGGCGATGTCGCTGTTCGTCGACTGCGCCGACGAAGCCGAAATCGATCGGCTGTTTGCAGAACTGTCCGAGGGCGGCAGCGTGTTGATGCCGCTGGCGGCCTATCCATTCAGCCGCAAATTCGGCTGGCTGGCGGACAATTTCGGCGTCTCCTGGCAGCTCAACCTGCCGAGCGGCTGATCAAGCGCCCGCCCGTTGCCCAGGTCGCCGCATCGGTATCCGGCGGCCGATTTGCAGGGGGCATCGCCGATAGGACGAAGGTCGCATAGGCCTGTGAAGGTTTCCAATCGCGGAACAGCGCCGGGAGCGATTATGCTGGCTGGCAACAGATGGTGCCGGACTTCCGATCCGGGAACCACCGACCGCAGGCGAGGAAACCGCACTTTCGCGCCCGGCGCTCAAGCCGGGGGCGATTCCCGACCGCCGGGAGAAGATGCGCCCGTCGCCTTCCCGGGGCGCAGGCATGAACGAGAGCATTTCCTCGCTTTTCATCCGATATCCGATCGGCACATCGCTGCTGATGGCGGGCATCCTGTTCGTCGGCATGGTCGCCTATCCGCTGTTGCCGGTCGCGCCGCTGCCGCAGGTGGATTTTCCGACCATCCAGGTCTCGGCATCGTTGCCGGGCGGCAGCCCGGAAACCATGGCGTCCTCGGTGGCGCAGCCGCTGGAGCGTCAGCTCGCGCAAATCCCCGGCATCGCGCAGATGACCTCGACGAGTTCGCTCGGTTCAACCGCGGTGACCATCCAGTTCGATCTCAACCGCAGCATCGACGGCGCCGCCAACGACATCCAGGCGGCGATCAACGCCGCGAGCGGGCAACTGCCGAAGAACCTGCCGTCGCCGCCCACCTACCGCAAGATCAATCCGGCCAACTCGCCGGTGCTGCTGCTGTCGGCGACCTCGGAGACGCTGCCGCTGATCAGGGTGAGCGACGCCGTCGACGCCCAGCTCGGTCAGCAGATCAGCCAGATTTCCGGCGTGGCCCAGGTCTTCATCGGCGGCCAGCAAAAGCCCGCGATCCGGATCCAGGTTGATCCGGCCAAACTGGTGGCCAAGGGCCTGTCGCTCGAGGATGTCCGCAGCCAGATCGCGATCACCACGGTCGACAGCCCCAAGGGAAACATCGACGGCGAGAAGCGCGCCTACACGATCTACGCCAACGACCAGCTGCTGGACGCCAAGGACTGGAACGACGTCATCATCGCCTACCGCAACGGCGGTCCGCTGCGGATCCGCGATATCGGTCAGGCCGTCGCTGGCCCTGAGGACATGAAGCAGGCCGCCTGGGCCGACGGCAAACGCGGTGTGTTCCTCGTCATCTTCAAGCAACCCGGCGCCAACGTCATCGAAACCGTCGACCGGATCAAGGCGCAATTGCCGCGGCTGATCGCGGCTATTCCGCCGGCGATCAGGATCAAGATCATCAGCGATCGAACCCTGACCATCCGCGCCGCCGTCGAGGACGTGCAGATCACGCTCCTGATCACCATCCTGCTGGTCGTGATGGTGATCTTCATTTTCCTGCGCAGCTTCTGGGCCACCGCCATTCCGGCGGTGACGGTGCCGCTGGCGCTGCTCGGCGCCTGCGCGCTGATGTGGGCGTTCGGCTATACCCTCGACAATCTGTCGCTGATGGCCCTGACCATCGCCGTCGGCTTCGTGGTCGACGACGCCATCGTGATGCTGGAGAACATCACGCGCTATGTCGAGGCGGGCGAACGGCCGCTCGCCGCCGCCTTCAAGGGCGCCAGCGAGATCGGCTTCACCATCGTGTCGATCAGCGTGTCGCTGGTGGCGGTGCTGATCCCGCTGCTCTTGATGGGCGGCATCATCGGCCGGTTGTTCCGCGAATTCGCGGTGACGCTGGCGATGGCGATCTTCGTCTCCCTGGTGGTGTCGCTGACGCTGACGCCGATGATGGCGTCGCGCTTCCTGCGCGCGCGCAGCGAGACCAGGCACGGCAGGTTTTACCAGTGGAGCGAGCGCGCGTTCGACAGGCTGCTTGAGGCCTATTCGCGCGGTCTCGACCGCGCCTTGCGCTGGAAGCTGACGACGCTCTGCATCTTCTTCGCGACGCTCGCATTGTCGGTCTACCTGTTCATCATCATTCCCAAGGGATTCTTCCCGCAGCAGGACAACGGCTTTCTCACCGGAACCTCGGAGGCGGCGCAGGATATCTCCTTTGCCGACATGAAGCGCCACCAGGAGGAACTGAGCCAGATCGTGCAGGCCGATCCCGCCGTCGACAGCATCGCGATGTTCATCGGCGGCGGCGGCACCGCGCTCAATTCCGGCCGCATGTACGTCACGTTGAAGCCGCACGACCAGCGCGACGCCAATGCGCAGCAGATCATCTCGCGGCTGAGGCCGAAGCTGGAAAAGGTCGAGGGCGCCCGGCTCTACATGCAGGCCTCCCAGGACGTGCGCCTCGGCGGCCGCGCCACCCGCACGCAGTTCGAATTCACGCTGCAGGATGCCAATCTCGACGAGCTGAACGAGTGGGCGCCGAAGATCCTGGCCGCGATGCAGAAGCTGCCGCAATTGCGCGACGTCGCCACCGACCAGCAGACCCAGGGCACCACGCTGACCATGACGATCGATCGCGACACCGCGTCGCGTTACGGCATCCAGCCCCAGCTGATCGACGATACGCTGTACGACGCGTTCGGCCAGCGCCAGGTCACGCAGTATTTCACCCAGCTCAACAGCTATCACGTGATCATCGAGATCCTGCCCGAGCTGCAGGGCAAGCTCGACTCGCTCGACAAGCTCTACATCAAGTCGCCGCTGACCGGCGGCGAGGTGCCGTTGTCGGTGTTCTGCAAATGGACGACGATACCGGTGCGCCCGCTGGCCATCGCCCACCAAGGTCAGTTCCCGGCGATTACCATCAGCTTCAACCTCGCCGAGAAAGTCGCGCTCGGCCAGGCCACCGGTGCGATCCAGAAGGTCGTGTACGATCTCGGCGCGCCCGGCACGCTCGCCTCGAGCTTCCAGGGCACGGCCCAGGCGTTCCAGCAATCGCTTGGCACCGTGCCGCTGTTGATCCTGGCGGCGCTGGTCGTGGTCTATCTGATCCTCGGCGTTCTCTATGAGAGCTACATCCACCCGCTGACGATTCTCTCGACGCTGCCGTCGGCCGGCGTCGGCGCGCTCGCGATCCTGATGGCGTTCGGATTCGATTTCAGCCTGATCGCCCTGATCGGCGTCATCCTCCTGATCGGCATCGTCAAGAAGAACGGCATCATGATGGTCGATTTCGCGATCGCGGCGGAGCGCGAGGAACACCTCTCGCCCGAGCAGTCGATTCGCAAGGCGGCGCTGTTGCGGTTCCGCCCCATCATGATGACGACGATGGCGGCGATGCTGGGCGGCGTGCCGCTGATGCTGGGCACCGGCACCGGATCGGAAATCCGCCAGCCGCTCGGCTACGCCATGGTCGGCGGCCTGCTCGTCAGCCAGGCGCTGACGCTGTTCACGACGCCGGTGGTGTATCTCTATCTCGACAATCTCTCCAATGCGCTGACGCGCTGGATGCAAGGCGGGAAAGCCGGGAATTCCGGGCCTGCCGAGGAGGACAGCCGGCAGAAGGCCGCGGCGGAATGAACGCGGCGCGGCCCGACGTTCAGGGATCGGCCGGCGCGCGGTTTTGTTAATTCCACAGCTTGAGCAGCGGCCCGCCCGCTCCCATCACAGGATCGGTCTTCGGCAAATTGACCAGCGGAATGGTCCGCAGGGCCTTCCGATGATTTTCCGGCGTCGGCCGCGTGACGCGCATCTTCGCGCCGGGCGGATAGGCGCCGACCACGGAGAAATCAGGACTCGCCGACAGGCACTGATGCCCGGTGCCGACGGGCAATATCGCGACGTCGCCGGCGGAAATCTCGAATTCCTTGCCGCGGTCGCCGCCGAAGCGCACCGTTGCAAGGCCGCGCGCGATGCCGAGCACTTCGTGCACCGTGGCATGGTAGTGCAGGTAGTCGTAAACGCCGTTGCGCCACATGTCGCCCCAGCCGTTGGCGCCGAACAGCTCCTCGATGGTTCTTTCGGGGTGCGGGTTGGCGACGTCGATCGCGCCCTTGTAGAGCAGAAACGGCATCGGGTTGTTCGGAACGAGGCCATCGTCCTCGAATACAAAGGCGAAGGGTTTTATGTCCTCGCGGACATCAGCCATGGCAATGCTCCCGCGCGCAGGATCAGGCACTGAAACAACCGATATCGATGCCTCACGTTCCCGCGCCCTTGCCCGTTTCCTTGGGAATTTCGAATACCAGGCAGGTCGTGGTGGCATGCGCCAGCAGGCGGCCCTTGTTGTCGGTGATCCGCGCCTCCGCCGTGGCGGCGCGGCGGCCGACATTGAGGATGCGGCCCTCCGAGCGCACCACGCCGGTATCCCTGGTCATGCCCCTGACAAAACTGATCTTGAATTCGAGCGTGGTGTAACCGGTGCCCGGCGGCAGCATGCTATGGACCGCGAGCCCCATCGCGGAATCCAGCAAGGTCGCGGCATAGCCGCCGTGCACCGAACCGATCGGGTTGTAGTGCCGGAAACCGGGCGTGCTGTGGAACACCACCACGCCGGGCTCGGCGGTGGAATCGAAGGGCTCGATGGTCTGCATGATCGGCGGCGACGGCAACCGGCCATCAAAGATGGCGCGGACGAAATCGACCCCCGCCATCGAGGCGATCACGTCAGTTGGCGTAACGCCGTACGTGACGGCGGGGGCGTTCTGGTCGTCCATTGCGGCGCGTTCCTGCGGTATGATGATGGGCATCATATCAAGCGCGGGGTGACGACGCCAGCCCTTCCGTCATTGCGAGCCAACGGGTCGCGCGAACGCGCGCCCGATGACAGGCTCCGCGAAGCAGTCCGGCTTCTATGCCGAGGAATGGATGGCTTCGTCGCTTACGCTGCTCGCAATGACGATTACCGGCACGCAGCGCGTTCCCTAAGCGCGCTTCTTCGCCCGCATCAGATCCGCAAACCGCTTGAACAGGTAATGCGAGTCGCGCGGGCCGGGCGAGGCCTCGGGGTGGTACTGCACGGAGAATACCGGCTTGCCCTCGAGCTGGATGCCGCAATTGGAACCGTCGAACAGCGAGACATGGGTTTGGGTGGCGCCCTTCGGCAGCGTGGCCTGGTCGACCGCGAAACCGTGGTTCATCGAGGTGATCTCGACCTTGCCGGTGGTCTCGTCCTTGACCGGATGATTAGCGCCGTGATGGCCCTGATGCATCTTTTTCGTCTTGGCGCCGACGGCGAGCCCGAGCATCTGGTGGCCGAGGCAGATGCCGAAGGTCGGCGTGCCCGAGTCGATCACCTTCTGGATGACCGGCACGGCATATTTGCCGGTCGCGGCGGGATCGCCGGGGCCGTTCGACAGGAACACGCCGTCGGGCTTCATGGCCAGGATGTCCTCGGCGGATGTGGTCGCCGGCACCACCGTGACCTTGCAGCCTTCGCCGGCGAGCAGCCGCAGGATGTTGCGCTTGATGCCGTAGTCGATCGCGACGACGTTGAACTCGGGCGCGGTCTGGCGGCCAAAGCCCTTGCCCCACGCCCACGGCGTTTCGTCCCAGGTGAAGCGCTGGCCGGAGGTGACCAGCGGCACGAGGTCCATGCCTTCGAGGCCCGGCCATTCGCGCGCCTCTTCCTTCAGGCCGTGCAGGTCGAACTCGCCGTCCTTGCGCGTGCGCGATCACGGCGTTGGGCATGCCCTTCTCGCGGATCAGCGCGGTCAGCGCGCGGGTGTCGATGCCGGAAAGGCCGATGATGCCGCGCGCCTTCAGCCACTGGTCGAGGTGGCGCGTGGCGCGGTAGTTCGACGGCTCGGTGATGTCGGCGCGCAGGATCACGCCGCGCGCGCCCGGCGTCGCCGCCATGTTCACCGTCTCGATGTCCTCGTCGTTGGTGCCGACATTGCCGATATGCGGGAAGGTGAAGGTGATGATCTGGCCGGCGTAGGAGGGATCGGTCAGGATCTCCTCATAGCCGGTCATCGCGGTGTTGAAGCAGACCTCGCCGACGGCGTGGCCGTCGGCGCCGAGGCCGAAACCCTCGAGCACGGTGCCGTCGGCAAGCACCAGCAGCGCGGTCGGTTTGTGATCCGGCCAGGCTGAGGCATTTTCCGTTTGTGTCATGAGCGCACTTCATAGTCTTCGCGGGCA
>CAWHRA010000045.1:0-12764 GCA_963831585.1 uncultured Alphaproteobacteria bacterium
CGGTTCAGGATTCGAAGCGGCGCGTTGCGCTCCTCACCGGCGTGACCGGGCAGGACGGCGCCTATCTCGCCGAATATCTGCTTGGCCTCGGCTACACCGTGCATGGCATCAAGCGGCGGTCGTCCTCGTTCAACACCGCGCGCATCGATCATCTCTATGAAGATCCGCACGCCGGCAACGTGCCGTTCCTGCTGCACTATGGCGACATGACGGATTCGACCAATCTGATCCGGCTGATGCAGCAGATTCGGCCGACCGAGATCTACAACCTCGCGGCCCAAAGCCATGTCGGCGTCAGTTTCGAGAGCCCGGAATATACCGCCAATGCCGACGCGATCGGCGTGCTGCGGCTGTTGGAAGCCATTCGCATTCTCGGCATGGAGAAGGAGACGCGATTCTACCAGGCGTCCACCTCGGAACTGTACGGCCTGGTCCAGGAAGTTCCGCAGAAGGAAACCACGCCGTTCTATCCGCGCTCGCCTTACGGCGTCGCCAAGCTCTACGGCTACTGGATCACGGTGAATTACCGCGAGGCCTACGGCATGTTCGCCTCCAACGGCATCCTGTTCAATCATGAAAGCCCGATCCGCGGCGAGACCTTCGTTACCCGCAAGATCACCCGCGGCGTCGCCCGCATCGAGACCGGCCTCGAAGATACGCTCTACCTCGGAAACCTCGACGCAAAACGCGACTGGGGCCACGCCAAGGACTATGTCGAGGGCATGCACCGGATCATGCAGGCGGCCGAGCCCGGCGACTACGTGCTGGCAACCGGCGAGACCCGCTCGGTGCGCGAATTCGTCGAACTGGCCTTCGCCGAGCTTGGCCGCAGCATCGAGTGGCGCGGCAAGGGTGTCGACGAAACCGGGGTCGACAAGAAGTCCGGCAAGACGGTGGTCCGCATCGACCCGACCTATTTCCGCCCGACCGAGGTCGATTTGCTGATCGGCGACTCCAGCAAGGCGCGGCAAAAGCTCGGCTGGCAGCCGAAGACGACTTTCGCGCAGCTCGTCAAGGAGATGGTCGCGGGCGATCTGGCGATCGCGCGGCGTGAGGTAGCCAATGGCAAAGACCCCATTTGACCTGAAAGGAAAGACGGTCTTTGTCGCCGGGCATCGCGGGATGGTCGGCGGTGCGTTGATGCGCAGGCTCGCGCAGGAAGGCGCCGAACTCCTGACGGTCGAACGCCGCGAGGTCGATTTGCGCGATCAGGCCGCAGTCACCGCCTGGTTCAAGGCAAAGCGCCCGCAGGCGGTATTTCTGGCCGCCGCCAAGGTCGGCGGCATCGTCGCCAACAACACGCTGCGCGCGGAATTCATCTACGACAACCTGATCATCGCAACCAATGTGATCCACGCCGCGCATCAAAACGGCGCCGAGAAGCTGATGTTTCTCGGCTCGTCCTGCATCTATCCGAAACTGGCAGCCCAGCCGCTGCGCGAGGATTCGATGCTGACCGGACCGCTGGAGCCGACCAACGAGCCCTATGCGATTGCCAAGATCGCCGGCATCAAGATGGTGGAAGCCTATCGCAGCCAGTACGGCTCCGACTTCATCAACGTGATGCCGACCAATTTGTACGGGCCGGGCGACAATTATCATCCCGAGTACAGCCACGTCGTCGCAGCATTGATCCGCAGGTTTCACGAAGCCAAGGTCGCCGGCGCCAAGGACGTGGTGGTATGGGGCACCGGCACGCCGCGGCGGGAATTCCTCTATGTCGACGACATGGCGGACGCCTGCGTGCACCTGATGAAGACCTATTCCGGCGATGAGCTGGTCAATATCGGCACCGGCGAGGACATTACCATCGCCGAATTCGCCCGCGTGGTAGCCAGAACGGTCGGATACAGCGGCACGATCAGCTACGATCCGTCGCGGCCCGACGGCACGCCGCGCAAACTGCTCGACGTCAGCCGGCTCGCCAGGCTCGGCTGGCGCGCCCGCACCTCGCTCGAGGACGGCATGCGGCTGGCCTATCGGGCGTATCTCGACGAGTCGAAGCAGGCGGCGGAGTAACGCACGATCCTTTCGCCGTCATTGCGAGGAGCGTTAGCGACGAAGCAATCCACCCGCGTGTTTGAAAGCTGGATTGCGTCGCTTCGCTCGCAATGACGGTTCATTTATTGGCGGCGCTCCGCGGCGCGCCTTTCCCAAGCTCGGCCGCCATCGCCGAGATCAGCGGCTTCATGAAGTAGGCCTCGTTGGCCGGATAAATATCCGTGCGCAGGCCGTGCGATTTGAGTTCGTCGGAAACCACCGGCCCGACCGAGGCGATCGGCGTATGCTTCAGCGCCTCGCGCAGGCGATCTTCGCAATCATGCGCCTGCGCCACCTCGATCAGGCGGCGGACCTGGCCTGAACTCGTCAGCGCAATGGCGTCGATGCGGCCTTGCGCCATTTCGTCGATCGCGGTGACGATGTTGGCATCGGCGGCTTTCGCATCGTAGACGTAAGGCAACACGGTATCGACCTCGGCGCCCTGCGCCGTGATGGCGCCGATCAGCGCGCCGTGATCCTTGTCGGGATAAAGCTGCAAGGCCACGCGATGTCCTTTGAGATCGAGGCGCACCAGCATCTCGGCGATGCCTTCGGAGGTCGGCTTCTCCGTCGTCACCTGCGGTTCCAGCCCGATCTCGCGCAAGGCCCGCCCGGGTTTGGGGCCGCGGGCGAATTTCCGCGCACTTCCGACCGCGGCGACGAACTCCCGCTCGACGTCCATGCGGCCGGCCACCTTCATCAGCCGGCGCAGGCCTTCGCCGGTCGTCAGCACCAGGTCGTCGAACGGCTTGTCGATGAAACGGCGGATCCAGGCCTCGATCGGCGCGGGATCGGGAGCGTCGTGGATGGTGAACATCGGACATTGCAGCACGTCCGCGCCCTGCTCGGTGAGCAGGCGGGAGAACTGCGCCTCCTCGCGCGTTTCCAGGATCAGGATGCGGTAGCCGTTCAGTCGGTCAGCCATGATGCTGTTCTAACCCGGATCGCCTGTTGTTTGTTCATCATGATGCCCGGCCCGGGATTGGCGCAAGGGCACGGCCGGTGATAGAGCAGGGCCGCCAATCGCGGTTCCACGTTGCCCAAACTGTAATCAAGTCCGCCCATGCCCGATCATCAATATGTGTTGACCCTGTCCTGCCCGGATCGTCCCGGCATCGTTTCGGCCGTTTCGACCTTCCTGGCACATAATGGCCAGAACATTCTCGACGCCGCGCAGTTCAACGACGTCGAGACCGGTCATTTCTTCATGCGGGTGGTGTTTGCCGCCGCCGATCTCGCGGTCAATCTGCAGGCTTTGCAGACCGGCTTTGCGGCGATCGCCGAACGCTTCGGCATGGAGTGGCAGATGCGCGACCGCGCCACCCGCCGCCGGGTGATGCTGCTGGTCTCGAAATCCGATCACTGCCTCGCCGACATCCTATATCGCTGGCGTACCGGCGAACTCGAGATGATCCCGACTGCGATCGTCTCCAATCATCCGCGCGAGACCTACAGTAATCTCGATTTCGGCGAGATTCCGTTCCACTATCTGCCGGTCACCAAGGAGACCAAGCGCGAGCAGGAGACCGCGATCCTCGATCTGGTCGGGCAGACCGGGACTGATCTCGTGGTGCTCGCGCGCTACATGCAGATCCTCTCCAACGAGATGTCGGCGAAGCTGTCGGGCCGCTGCATCAACATCCACCACTCGTTCCTGCCGGGCTTCAAGGGCGCGCGGCCCTACCATCAGGCCCATGAGCGCGGCGTCAAGCTGATCGGCGCCACCGCGCATTACGTCACCAGCGACCTCGACGAAGGCCCGATCATCGACCAGGACGTCGAGCGCATCAGCCATCGCGACACGCCCGACGATCTCGTCCGCAAGGGCCGCGATATCGAGCGCCGGGTGCTGGCGCGCGCGATCCGCTATCATCTGGCGGACCGCGTGATCCTCAATGGCCGCAAAACCGTGGTGTTCATGGATTGAGGGACGACGAAGCGACGGTTGGGAGATTAGTCGAATACAGGACTGAAACTCCTTGGATTCCAGCCGAAATCCCGAATTGCCGGTGTGGAATCGAAGGTCATGTCTTTCATCATGCGGATGCCCGTCGCCACATTCGCGCCGGGATAAAGCGGCTTCGCCAGACCGAAGGCGGCTCTCCACAGCAATGGGGGCACCGAAACGGTGCGGCGTGGCAACCGTACCCCGTCGAAAATCCGGCCGATCATCTCGCGGTAGGTGAGGGTCTCGCCTCCGGGCAGGGAGTAGGTCTTGTTGGCGGCGGCGGGACTCGATGCCGCGGCGATAGCTCCGATCGCCAGATCTTCCGCATGCACCGGTTGCCGCAGGCCAGGTGCGCCGCCGACAAGCGGCATGAAACCGAATCGGCGGATCAGCCGCGACAACGGCGTGATATTGGTGTCGCGACCCTCCGAGTAGATCAGCGTCGGGCGCAATATCGTCCAGCCTACGCCGTGCCGTTCACATGCGGCGACTATCGTTTGCTCGGCTTTGGCGAGTTTTCTGATCATCTCCCGCTCGGCCGCCACTTCCGAATCCTGCTTCGTCAGGACGCTGGTCGAACTGAAGACGACAAGCCGTCGCAAGGACGGGTTGAAAAGCCGGGGCAGTGCGCCGGCCAGGAGATTGGCGTCGGCGGTGCAATAGAGGGTCGCAAACGGCGGGAGCGCCAGCGTGTCAGGCCGCGCCAGGTCGCCTCGAACCCAGTCGACGCCTGGTCCGTCCTGCTGCCGCCTCGACAATACCAGCGGCCGCTCGCCGCTGCGCACGAGGTGCTCCACGATGTAGCCGCCGACAAGCCCGGTACCACCGATGACCAGACTTTTGCCTTGCTCGGTCTCTCGTTTCGCGTCCACCTGGCCCACTGATCCCAAGAGCAAATTTTCAACGAGCAAATCTCAAACCACCCTCACTTCCGGGGAGCGATTCGCGCATTCATAGAGGATTGGCCGACGCGCACAACTGGCAAGCCTTCTCGTCCGTTAGAATGACGCGACGCCATTCCGCGCCGGTCAGTGCACGGGATCCAGGGATGATGCGCTGGAAGTGGCCTCATCCTTCTGTGCCGCAGGCTCGAGGCGCTTCTTATCCCGCTCTCGCATGAACTCATCATATTTGGCGGTGCCCGGCCGCGGCGGCGCGTCCGCGGGCAATCCGCCGAGCCACTGCGGAATATAATCGCCCAATCCGTCGGCGAGCTTTTCGTTGATCGTTCCGCAACCGCTGAGGCCACACGCCAGCAGCGCAAGCGCCAGGGGGACGGCAAGATGGTGGGCACGGATCGACATTGGCGGAACTGGGTGCGGTGAACTCGGGCAGCTGGACGCGGCGGCGCGACTCTATCCCTTAATCGGGTCTATCTCTTAGTTGACTAAAATTAGCCTGTTGGAAATCCATGGTGCTATTATACCGGCAACCATTCTTCCAGCCGGTTCTACCCGCGAACAAGCGGGATTTGGCCTGACTTCGCGGAGCAAACGGGGTCCGCGCGATCGCGCCCATTGTCGAGATTGACATCGCCGCGCGCTTCGGACGCCATGCCGCGCCGATATAAGACGTCATGCCGTGCCGGCACATGGCTGAGAAATCCCGGCTATGGTACGGCAGGGCCAGGGACTCGGTTCAAGGCATAAAACCGATCAGGGAGGAGCGTTCATGTTCATTCGCACTAGGATTTTGTCGCTGGCCGCAGCCGGCGTAGCGATCGCAGGCGCGGCCGCGTGGGCACCCGCGCAGGCGCAGGAGACCGTGAAGATCGGCCTGATCCTGCCGATGACGGGCGGCCAGGCCTCGACCGGCAAGCAAATCGACAATGCAATCAAGCTGTACATGCAGCAGAAGGGCGACACCGTCGCCGGCAAGAAGATCGAGGTCATCCTCAAGGACGACGCGGCCGTTCCCGACAACACCAAGCGCCTCGCGCAGGAACTGATCGTCAACGACAAGGTCAATTTCATCGCCGGCTTTGGCGTGACGCCGGCGGCACTGGCGGCGGCGCCGCTGGCGACGCAGGCGAAGATACCGGAAGTCGTGATGGCGGCGGGCACCTCGATCATCACCGAGAAATCGCCCTATATCGTGCGCACCAGTTTTACGCTGGCGCAGTCCTCCACCATCATCGGCGACTGGGCCGTCAAGAACGGCATCAAGAAGGTCGCGACCCTGACCTCGGACTACGCCCCGGGTAACGACGCGCTGAACTTCTTCAAGGAACATTTCACCGCTGGCGGCGGCCAGATCGTCGAGGAGGTCAAGGTACCGCTCGCCAATCCCGACTTCGCGCCGTTCCTGCAGCGCATGAAGGATGCCAAGCCCGACGCCATGTTCGTGTTCGTGCCGGCCGGACAGGGCGGCAACTTCATGAAGCAATATGCCGAGCGCGGGCTCGACAAGGCCGGCATCAAGGTGATCGGACCCGGCGACGTGATGGACGACGATCTCCTGAACGGCATGGGCGACGCCGCCCTCGGCACCGTCACGGCGCATCTGTATTCGGCGGCCCACCCTTCCGCGATGAACAAGGAATTCGTCGCGTCCTACAAGAAGGCCTTCGGCTCGCGCCCGGGCTTCATGGCCGTGAGCGGCTATGACGGCATCCACCTCATCTATGCGGCATTGCAGAAGACCGGCGGCAAGACCGATGGCGATGCGCTGATCGAGGCGATGAAGGGGATGAAGTGGGAAAGCCCGCGCGGCCCGATCTCGATCGATCCGGAAACCCGCGACATCGTGCAGAACATCTACATCCGCAAGGTCGAGAAGGTCGACGGCGAACTCTACAACGTCGAATTCCAGACCTTCGAGGCCGTCAAGGACGCCGGCAAGACGAAGAAGTGACGCCGGCTCCAATCGGGTCTGCGCTCACGCGCATTGCTCTCAACCCGTCATGCCCGGCCTTGCGCCGGGCATCCACGTCTTTCTTCTTTCAGCAGAAGACGTGGATGGCCGGGACAAGCCCGGCCATGACGTTGTAACTATTGCACGCTGCCTTCTCTAACAGTTCTTTGGCTTCGGTTGTCGCACCCCATGACCTCGCTGTTCACCAACCTGTTCGACGGCGTCGCCTACGGCATGCTGCTGTTCGTGCTGGCCTGCGGACTCGCGGTTACCCTTGGGTTGATGAACTTCGTCAATCTCGCCCACGGCGCCTTCGCCATGACCGGCGGCTATGTCTGCGCGGTGCTGGTCAACCAGTCCGGCTGGCCGTTCTTTGCGGCCCTGCCGCTGGCGTTCGTGGCGAGCGCGCTGATCGGTATGGTGCTGGAGCGCTCGCTCTACCGTCATCTCTACACCCGCAGCCATCTCGACCAGGTGCTGTTTTCCGTCGGCCTCGTCTTCATGTCGGTGGCAGCCGTCGACTACATCATGGGATCGTCGCGGGTCTTCATCAAGATTTCCGGAAGCCCTCGAAGGGCAGATCGATTTCTTCGGCGTCGGCATCGGCCGCTACCGGCTGATGATCATCGTGATCTGCGGCCTGCTGACCGCGGGCCTGCAGCTGGTCCTGGCGCGCACCCGGTTCGGCAGCCGCTTGCGGGCGGCGGTCGATGACCCGCGCGCGGCCTCGGGGCTCGGGATCAACGTGCCGCAGGTGTTCGCCTTTACGTTTGCGTTCGGCTGCGGCCTGGCTGGCCTCGGCGGCGCGCTGAGCGCCGAAATCCTCGGCCTCGATCCGTATTTTCCGCTCAAGTTCATGATCTACTTCCTGATCGTGGTGACGGTCGGCGGCTCCTCCAGCATCACCGGGCCGTTCCTGGCGTCGCTCTTGCTCGGCATCGGCGACGTCGCCGGCAAGTATTACGTGCCCAAGATCGGGCCGTTCGTGATCTACACCATCATGATCGTGATCCTGATCTGGCGTCCGAACGGCCTGTTCGGCCGCACCGCCACGCGTTGAGCCTGATATGACCGCGCAAGCCGACGTCGGATTTCATGCCAGGGCGCACGCACGCTGGCACTATGGCGAGATCGCGTTCTGGATCCTCGCGCTCGCCTGCGCCTTCCTGTTCCCGTCGCGCTACCTGATCATGACGGATATCCTGCGGCTGGCATTGTTCGCGCTCTCGCTCGACCTGATCCTCGGCTATGCCGGGATCGTCTCGCTCGGCCACGCCGCGTTCTTCGGCGTCGGCGCCTATTCGGCGGGGCTGCTAGCCCTGCACGGCGTCATCAACGAGCCAGTGCTGGCGCTGATCGCGGCGGGCCTGGTTGCGATGGTGCTCGGCTTCGTCACGAGCTTCCTGGTGATCCGGGGCGCCGACCTGACCCGGCTGATGGTGACGCTCGGGATCGCGCTGCTGCTGGAGGCCTTGGCGGAGCGGTTCTCCGACATCACCGGCGGCACCGACGGGCTGCAGGGCATCGAGATGCAGCCGATCCTCGGCCTGTTCGCCTTCGACATGTTCGGCAAGGTCGGCTTCTTCTACTGCCTTGCCGTGCTGTTTCTTCTGTTCCTGTTGGCGCGGCGGATCGTGCACTCGCCGTTCGGCCTGTCGCTGCGCGCCATCCGCAACAATCCGCTGCGGGCGGCTGCAATCGGCATCCCCGTCAACCGGCGGCTGATCGCCATCTACACCATCGCGGCGTTCTATGCCGGCATTGCGGGGGCGCTGTTCACCCAGAGCACCCAGCTTGCCTCGCTCGACGTGTTCTCCTTCGAGCGCTCGGCCGACCTGATGCTGGTGCTGGTGATCGGCGGCACCGGATATCTCTATGGCGGGCTGATCGGCGCCGTGGTGTTCCGGATGCTGCAGGAAGTGTTTTCGACCATCACCCCGCAATACTGGCAGTTCTGGATCGGCCTCGTGCTGGTCGTGATCGTGATGGTCGGCCGCCAGCGCCTGCACCGCTGGGTACTGTTTCTGCCGAACCTCGTCATCCGGCAGCTTGCCGGCCGCAGGGCCGCCCTGACCGTTCCGGAGGGCGACACGCCATGACGGTCGTGCTGGAAACACGGGGGCTGGAAAAGCATTTTGGCGGCCTCAAGGTCACCCGCGACCTATCGCTGAGGATCGAGCAGGGCGCCCGCCACGCGCTGATCGGCCCGAACGGCGCCGGCAAGACCACGGTTATCAACCTGTTGACCGGCGTGCTGAAGCCCGATGGCGGCCGCATCTTGCTGGAAGACCATGACATCACCGATCTGCCGGTGCATACCCGCGTGCTGCGGGGGTTGTCGCGCACCTTCCAGATCAACCAGCTCTATGCCGATCTGACGCCGCTCGAGACCATCGGGCTCGCGGTATCGGAACGGCTCGGCCGCGGCGGCGACTGGTGGCGCCGCATGGGCACCCGCGACGACGTCAACGCCGAGATCGCGGAAACTCTCCAACGGTTCCATCTGCTCGACGTCATGAACGATCTCACCGCGACCTTGCCCTATGGCAAGCAGCGCCTCCTGGAGATCGCGGTCGCGATCGCCGCCAAACCGCGCGTGCTGCTGCTGGACGAGCCTGCCGCCGGCGTTCCCGAAAGCGAGCGTCACGATATCCTCAAAGCCGTCGCCTCGCTGCCGCGCGACGTCACCGTGCTGCTGATCGAGCACGATATGGACCTGGTGTTCTCCTTCGCCGACCGCATTTCGGTGCTGGTCTCAGGGGCGCTGCTGGTCGAGGGTCCGCCGGACGAGGTGGCGCGCGACCCGCAGGTCAAGGCGGTCTATCTCGGCGAGGCCGCCGATGCCTGACCTGCTGACCATCGAGAACCTGCGCGCCGGCTACGGCGAGGCGGTGGTATTGCCCAACATGTCGCTGCGCCTGCCCGAAAGCCAGGTGCTGGCGCTGTTGGGCCGCAACGGCACCGGCAAGACCACCCTGATCAATTCGATCGTCGGGGTCACAAGGCGGTTCGGCGGGACGGTTGCCCTTGGCGGGCAGGACATCACCGGCATGCGGCCGGACCAGCGGGCGCGGGCTGGCATCGGCTGGGTGCCGCAGGAGCGCAATATCTTCAAGTCGCTGACGGTGGAAGAAAACATGACCGCGGTGGCGCAGCCGGGGCCGTGGACGGTGGCCAAGGTCTACGAGATGTTTCCGCGGCTGAAGGAGCGCCGCAGCAATTTCGGCAACCAGCTCTCCGGCGGCGAACAGCAGATGCTGGCGATCGGCCGGGCGCTGACGCTCAATCCGCAGGTGCTGCTGCTGGACGAGCCGACCGAGGGGCTGGCTCCGATCATCGTTGAGGAACTGTTAAGGGCGCTCGGCACGATTACCCGTTCGGGGGGCATCTGCTCGATTATCGTCGAGCAGAACGCCCAAAAGATTCTAGGGCTGGCCGACCGCGTTGTGATATTGGAGCGCGGTGCGATCGTCCACGACGCGGCCAGCGCCGCGCTGAAGGCCGATCCGGCGGTGCTCGAACGCTTCCTCGGCGTCTCGGGGGCCGCGGCGGCACACTAGAGCATGATCCGGAAAAGTGGGAACCGGTTTTCCGACAAGATCATGCTCAATCAAAAAGATTGAGCGGGATGACTTTCGAAGAAAAGTCATCAGATTTAGAGTTTCTTCCGGAGAGAAGACCATGCAAAGAACAAAAGCCCCCTTCCGCGCCGACGAGGTCGGCAGCCTATTGCGTCCGCCGAAGATCAAGGAGGCGCGCGCCAGGCTCGAGAAGGGCGAGATTTCCGCCGACGACCTGCGCAAGATCGAGGACATGGAAATCGAAAAGGTCGTTCACAAGCAGTCCTCGATCGGGCTCAAGCTCGCGACCGATGGCGAATTCCGCCGCTCCTGGTGGCATTTCGACTTTCTGGCGAAACTGACGGGCTGCGAGCTGTTTCATCCCGACATGGGCATCCAGTTCGCAGGCGTCGAGACAAGGCATGACGCGGTGCGGGTGATCGGCAAGCTCGATTTCCCCGACAACCATCCGATGCTCGACCATTTCAAGTTCCTGAAGAAGCACTGCGAAGTCGCGCATGTCATGCCGAAGATGACGATCCCGTCGCCGGCGGTGCTGCATTTCCGCGGCGGCCGCAAGTCGATCTCGAAGGATGTCTATCCCGACCTCGACGCCTTCTACGAAGACCTCGCCAAGACCTACCGCAAGGCGGTGAAGGCCTTCTACGACGCCGGCTGCCGCTATCTGCAGTTCGACGACACCGTGTGGGCCTATCTGTGCTCGCAGGACGAACTGAAGAAGGCGCGCGAGCGCGGCGACAATCCGGACGGGCTGCAGGAAATCTACGCGCGCATCATCAACTACGCGATCGCCGAGCGGCCGGCCGACATGACCGTCACCACGCATGTCTGCCGCGGCAATTTCCGCTCGACCTGGATTTCGTCCGGCGGCTACGAGCCGGTGGCGGAGACCATGCTGGCCGGCACCAATTACGACGGCTATTTCCTCGAATATGATTCCGACCGCGCCGGCGGCTTCGAGCCGCTGCGCTTCCTGCCGAAGGGGAACAAGATCGTGGTGGTCGGCGTCATCACCTCCAAGAGCGGCGAGCTCGAAAAGAAGGACGACATCAAGCGGCGGCTGGAAGAAGCCTCCAAATACGCGCCGCTGGAACAGCTCGCTTTGTCGCCGCAATGCGGCTTCGCCTCGACCGAGGAAGGCAACCTGCTGACCGAGGAAGAGCAGTGGGCGAAGCTGAAGCTCGCGGTCGACGTCGCCAATGAGGTCTGGGGAAAATAGGCGCTCCCCCGAGGAGGGCTGATTGCCAAGCCTTGATGCGATCATCGTGGGTGCCGGCCCTGCGGGGCTGGCGTGCGCCGTGACGATGCGCGCCGCGGGGCTCGGCGTGACCGTGCTGGAGAAGGCGGATGCCGTCGGCGCCGTCTGGCGGCGGCACTACGACCGGCTTCACCTGCACACCGACCGCAACCGTTCCGGCCTGCCGGGCATGGCGATGCCAATGGCCTATCCGACCTATCCGTCACGCCAGCAGATGGTCGCGTATCTCGAAAGCTACGCCGCGCGCTTCGACATCAAGCCCGTTTTCAATACGACGGTGTCCCGCATCCGGCCCGACGGCGCGCGTTGGTGCGCGGATGCAAATGGCAATCCGATCACCGCGCCCGTGGTGGTCGTCGCAACCGGCATCGCCAACGCGCCGTATCGCCCTTCGTGGCCGGGTTCTGACCTGTATCGCGGTGTCCTCGTCCACAGCAGCGAATACCGCAATCCCGCGCCGTACCAGGGCAAGCGCGTGCTGGTGGTCGGCTTCGGCAATTCAGGCGGCGAGATCGCGCTCGATCTGGCGAATGCCGGCATCGATGTCGCGCTGGCGGTTCGAAGCCCGGTCCAGATCCTGCCGCGCGAACTGCTGGGTTTTCCGATTTTGGCGTGGGCGATCCTGTACCGGCGCTTGCCCGCGCGCGTGGTCGATCTGGTCAACGCGCCGGTCTTGCGGCTGGCGATCGGCCGCATCGATGACCTTGGATTGCGCCGCGCCGCCAAGGGACCGCGCCAGATGGTCGAGGAGGACGGCCGCGTGCCCCTGATCGATATCGGCACGCTAGACAGGATCAGGGACGGCGCCATCAAGGTGCGCGGCGGCATCGACCGGCTGACGTCCGAGAGGGTGATATTCGACGATGCAAGCAGCGAACAATTCGACGCGATCATCCTTGCGACCGGTTTTCGTCCCGACCTGCGTAAATTGCTTCCAGACGTGGAAGGCGTGTTTGACGGCCATGGAATGCCGCTGGTGACGGGCAGGACAACCGACGCGCCCGGGCTCTATTTCTGCGGCCAGATCACCTCGCCGACCGGACAGTTGCGCGAGATCGGCATCGAGGCGCAGCAGATTGCCGAC
>CAWHRA010000046.1:0-14075 GCA_963831585.1 uncultured Alphaproteobacteria bacterium
TTCCCAGGAGAAGCCGCCGTCCTTTTCCGGCGCGCGGCCGAAATGGCCGTAAGCCGCGGTGCGGCGGTAGATCGGCCGGTTGAGCTTCAGCGAGCGGCGGATGTTGGTCGGCGTCAGCCGGAACATTTCCGGCAGCACCTTCTCGAGCTTCTTCTCGTCGACCTTGCCGGTGCCGTGGGTATCCACCAGCACCGACATCGGATCGGCGACGCCGATCGCATAGGCGACCTGGATGGTGCAGCGGTCGGCAAGGCCAGCCGCCACCACGTTCTTGGCGAGATAGCGCGCCGCATACGCCGCCGAGCGATCGACCTTGGTTGGGTCCTTGCCCGAGAACGCGCCGCCGCCATGCGGGGCATAGCCGCCGTAGGTGTCGACAATGATCTTGCGCCCGGTAAGGCCGCAATCGCCATCGGGTCCGCCGACCACGAAATTGCCGGTAGGATTGACCAGGAAGTCGGCGTTCTTCTGCGGCATCCAGCCCTTCGGCAGCGCCGATTCCACCGCAGTCGAGATCATCTCCTTGATCAGGCCCGGCGAGTATTTCTTGTTGTTGCGGCTCTTCTCGTTGTGCTGGGTCGAGACCACGACCTTGGTGCAGCCGACCGGTGCGCCGTTGACGTATTTCACGGTCACCTGGCTCTTGGCGTCGGGCTGCAGGTCGGCGAGCTGGCCGTTGCGGCGCTTCTCCGACAGCACCTTCAGGATCCGGTGCGCGAAGAAGATCGGCGCGGGCATGAAGGAGCCCTTTTCGTAGACTTCGCTCTCGGTGCAGGCGTAGCCGAACATCATGCCCTGGTCGCCGGCGCCCTCTTCCTCGCCGCTCTTCTTTTTCTTGGCATCGACGCCCATCGCGATGTCGGGCGACTGGCCGTGCAGGAGCACCTCGATGTCGGCGCCGTGGTAGGAGAAGCCGTTCTGGTCGTAGCCGATATCCTTGACCACGCCGCGGGCGATATGGCTGATCAGTTCACGGTCGACCACCGAGACGCCGTGGATGTCGCGGAACAGCTGGCCGCGGCCTTCGCCGGCGATCACGATCTTGTTGGTCGTGCACAGCGTCTCGCAGCCGAGCCTTGTGTTGACCAGGCTGTCGTCGGCAATGCCGAGCTTGACGTCCTTTTCGAGGAAAGCATCGAGGATTGCGTCGGAGATCTGGTCCGAGACCTTGTCCGGATGACCCTCGGAAACCGATTCACTGGTGAAGAGATATGACGCGCGCATCAAACCAAACCCCTTTTCCGCCAGACCCCCGGCGGTCCTTTCATGATGTGTCCTGAAATGTCAGTCCCGACGGCGCGAGATGACGTAGGATTCGTCGTAAAACCAGAGCCCGTTATGCTTGCGCAGAACCTCTCTGACGGCATCGAGATAACGGCCGCTTTGGGTCATTTCCGTCAACCGGTCATCTTCGATCTGGGCGACATACACCGCCGCGTTCCATGCTGCAAAGGCCGTCGAGGTTCCGATCGAGCCGGTGACCTCGTTGGGCAACGCTTCCATATCATAACGGAAGATCGAACGGTTATCGGCATAGGCATTAAAGTTAAGGTCGCGGGCCGCCGATCCCAGCTCGTATTTCACCGCGCGCAATAGCTCATGACGGCTCACGGCGAAAGGATTTTCTCCGGGCCATACCGCCTGGATGATCTCCAGGCCCGGATCCTGCCCGTGGGAGTGAATTCCAATTAATCGGCCCCCCGCCCGCAGCGCCCGCGCCAGGGGCGCAATGATGCGTTTTGCACGGAAATTTACCGAGGATTTGGCCCGGTAGGGCTGGGAGGCGATAATCAGGTCGAAATTGGCCTCGGTCTTGCCGGCCCGGGGGATGATCTGGTCGAGCAAAAAGCGGTGGTCCTCCCGGTATAGGACAATTGCGACCGGCCGTTCATAGACCGGCATGCCCGAGCGCGGGCTGACATTGGCCCGCCAGTTCTGCTCCAGAAACGGCTTCAGTTCGGCGATCTGGACCTCGAATTCGCCCGAGGAGGCCCCGCGCAGGGGCACTTCGTGCCAGATCATGCCGGCGGCCGCCGCCGGCGAGACCGGGGTCAGCCAGGGCGCCTCGGCGTAATACATGTTGGTCAGCACGAAAACGGTAGCCGGGTGCTCAAACAGCCGGTCCGGCACCTTTTCCAGCGTCAGGCGGACGTCCTCGAGGCTGAGTTCCTTGCCCGCGATATAGAACGGCATATGGGGGAAACGGCCGTGCATCGAGCGCATCACCCGCGCCAGCACCGTGCCGTCGCCGACGCCGGCGTCGAACACCCGCAGCGCCGGCGGACGCGGGTGGATGCTGCCGAGTTCGAGCCCAACGCGGTCGGCGATCACCCGCTTTTCGCTGCAGGTATGGACGAACAGCAGATATTTCTGCCGGTTCTCAAAAAACCGGAAATTGCCCCTGGGATCGCGCTTTTCGGGCGGGACCTGCAGGCCGCGCGGCGGGGCCACCCCGCCCGGCATGGCGGCCGCGATATAGGCCTGGATCCGGTCCAGCGTGTCGATGGTGATACGCTTGCCCTCGCGCAGGCGGTGCACCAGCTTGCCGTCATTGACCGCCCTCCGGCCGAAGGTCGATTCGGCCATATCCGCCTGCCGGCAGAATTCGGTGATCTGGCGCAGGATCTCGTCGTTCTTCATGGGACCTGACGATGGGACGATCGGTGGGCAGGGGCGGCCGGGGCGCCCGTCCTACCATCATCTGCCCAACGGGGGAAATGCGCGCCTTGAACCCCTGCCTTGAACCCTCGGAGCGTCGCCAGCAACAAACTTGCGGATGCCCCCTTACCGTCATTGCGAGCGAAGCGAAGCAATCCATTTCGTCGCGCGACGAAGAAAATGGATTGCTTCGTCCCGGAGTTTATCATCGGGCCGGCCGCAGGCCGGACCCGTTGGCTCCTCGCAATGACGAGGTTACACTTTCAGAGGTTTGTTTTCATGCGCCGTTTCATCTTGATTCTCGCGACGATCACCGCTGCGCTGTGGGTCGTGCCCGCTTCCGCGCAATCCAACGCCCAGCTCGGGCCGCTCTGCACCAGCGAGGGTACGCCGGCCGACAAGCAGATCGAGGCCTGCAACAGGATCATCGCGCTGAAAGTCTTTTCCGGCGAGAAGCTCGCGACGATCTATTTCTGGCGCGCGGTCGGCTGGAACAAGAAGGGCGACTACGCGAAGGTCATCGCCGACACATCGGAGGCGTTGCGCCTGACGCCGAACCAGGCGCTCTACAACATGCGCGGCTCGGCCTATTACGACAAGGGCGAATACGACATCGCCATCGCCGATTTCAACGACGCGCTCAAGCTCGGGCCGCCCAACGGCACCATCTTTCACAACCGCGGCAATGCCTTCCGCTCCAAGCACGATTATCCGCGCGCGATCGCCGACTATGACGAGGCGATCCGGCTGATACCGAAGAACGCGTATTCATACCAGAATCGCGGCTCGGCCAGGCAGGCGCTCGGCGACCTCGACGGCGCGCTCGCCGATATCAACGATGCCATCCGATTCGATCCGGCCCTGCCCTCGCCGCTGATCAACCGCGCGGTGATCTGGCGCGCCAAGGGCGATTTCGACCACGCCGTCGCTGACACGACGGAAGCGATCCGGCTCGCCAAGGCCAAGGCGCCCGTCAATATCATGACGCCGCCGGGCAGCGTGCTGATCTCGGCCTATATCCAGCGCGGCCTCGCCTTTGAGGCCAAGGGCGATTACGCGCATGCGCGGGAAGACTTCAATGCGACGCTGGAAGGCGTCGCCACGGACGCGGGCAGCAAGGCCAACCAGGCCACCGCGAAGGTGCGGCTGTCCTTGCTGAGCGATCCGGCTGCGCCTACACCGCCGCGAACCGCGCCTCCGGCGCCCTCGGGACAGCCGCAAACGGCGACCGCGCCTCCGGCCTCAGCGCAAGCCGCACTGCCAGCCGCGACGGCGGTCACCAACACCGGCATCCGCGTCGCGCTGGTGATCGGCAACGGCGCCTACGCCAATGTCAGGGCGCTGCCCAACCCGCCCAACGACGCCCGCTCGGTCGCGACAAGCCTGCGCGACATCGGCTTTGCGGTCTCGGAAGGCATCGATCTCGACCGCGCGGCGATGCAGAAGATGACGCGCGACTTCCTGCGCGAGGCGGCGCGCGCGCAGGTCGCGGTGGTCTATTACGCCGGCCATGGCGTCCAGATCGACGGGCGCAACTACCTCATCCCGGTCGACGTGCGCCTTGCCGGCGGCGGCAATCTCACCGACGGCATGGTCGACATGGATACGATCCTGGCCGCGCTCGACGATCAGGTACGCACGAACATCCTGATCTTCGATGCCTGCCGCAACAATCCGGTGGCCAGGCAAGTGGCCTCCGCCGCACCTGGCCGCGCCATCGAAGCCGGATCGGGACTGGCGGCGCCGTCGGCGCTGGGCACCGGCGCCACGCTCGGCGCGGGCACGCTGATCGCGTTCGCGACCGCGCCGGGACAGGTCGCGCTCGACGGTGAAGGCGCCAACAGCCCGTTCTCGGCCGCGCTGTCGCGCCACATCGGCACGCCAGGGCTCGAAGTGCAGCAGATGCTGACGCGCGTGCGCGCCGAAGTCGTCGCCAAGACCAGCGGCAAACAGGTGCCGTGGTCTAATTCCTCGCTGCTCGGCGAGGTCTATCTCGCGGCGAAGTGATGGTCGCGGACGACCCGACGCGGAACTCTGTCGATATTGGACCGCGTTTAGCCCCTGCTGGCTCTAAACGATTGTGGTAGTGTCCCAATCTGAAATCGTCGAGGAGGAGCTGCCATGAAGGCCTTCGAGATACTCGCGATCTACCTCACGCCTTTCTTGATTGTTGGGACTGCAATCAAGTTTTTAATGAAACGCTACGCCATCGATCTGCCTGATGTCCAAAAGCAGGCCGGCTCCAGGCAGAAGCGCAGATTTCTGCTCGGAGCCTGGCGTACCGACGAATAAGGCGCCCCCTGATTGAGGGCCACTTCCAATTCCGATGTCGCATGCTGGCCGAAAGTGACGTTCCCCCGGGTTGCTTGCAGATGGGAGATTGAGATGGACGATCGAACCGTGCGGGCGGCGCTCGAGCGCCATTGGGCTGCTTCGGACGCGAACGATTTCGATCTTGAACATCAAATCTACCGCGAGGATGCCGTGCTTGATTATCCGCAATCGGGCGAGCGGATCCGCGGCCGGCACAACATTCAGGAGAGCCGCTTCGTCCAGCCGAACAAGAAGCGTTTTACGGTCCGGCGAATTGTCGGCAGCGGCGATCTCTGGGTCACTGAATTCGTACTTACGTATGACGGCATCCCATCGTACACCGTGAGCATCATGGAATTCCGCGAAGGACTGGTGGCGCACGAAACCCAATATTTCGCCGACCGGTTTGACCCGGCACCGTCGCGGGCGCATCTTGTCGAGCGAGCAGATAAGGGCACGCCGTCCTGAATACCGCCGGCGCCCGGTTAGGGTGCGCTGTCACCGTAATTCCAGGCCGAAGAGAGTCGAGGACGCGAATGGACCTGTCCTACGCCCAGAATCTCGAGGACTATCATCTTTCGCTTGCCTTCGCGGGACAGACCACCGGGACCTATATCGATGTCGGCGCCGGGCATCCGATCGCGGACAATGTGTCATTCTGGTTCTACGAGCGCGGCTGGCGCGGCATCGTCGTTGAGCCGCAGCCCGAACTTGCGGCGCTATACGCGCGGCTGCGGCCACGCGATCTCGTGGTTCGTGGCCTGGTCGGACGCCACCTCGGCGAAATCGACTTCTATGCGGTCGAGCGCCTGCATGGGCTTTCGACGACCGTCGAACACCTTGCGAAAAAGGCAAAAGCCCTCGGCGCCGACTATCAGACCGTTCGCATGCCTGTGACCACACTGGCCGATTTATGCGAACGGCACGAGGTCGGTTCCATCGACTTCCTCAAAATCGACGTCGAGGGTGCCGAAGGCGACGTCCTGTTCGGGGGCGACTGGAAGCGCTTTCGACCCAGGGTAATCGTCGCCGAAGCGGTGAAGCCGGTGTCGTCAGAGCCGGCATGGCAGGATTGGGAGCCATTCCTTGTTGCTCAGGGCTACCGCTTCGTCCTGTTCGACACGGTCAACCGCTTCTATGTCGCCGAGGAAGATCGTGAAATCATGGCGCGCCTTCCGTCCGAGCGGGCGCCATGGCACGCGGTCCGTCACATGTACGAGATAGGCCGTGCCCCGGAAAACAGCCAGCATCCCGATCACGCGCTGGCACAGGATCTCGCGCGTGGATTCTGGGCGAGTCTTCCTTATCTCGATCCGGATCTGATAGCGTCGCTCTTGCGTCGCGCACGCCGGACCGCAAGGCCCGACGAACTCGCGGCGCTTGCATCCACGGTCGGCAGCGAGGCATTTCGTGCCGCGCTCGGACGCATCGCCTGCGGCTATGACGGCGGACAGATCGTTGATGAATGAGAGCCAAGCCGACCCGGTGACTGGGCGAGCGTACGCCTTCTCCAAAATGAGCAATCGCCATGATCACTCCGAAAGCAACGTTGCCAAACGAAGTTAGCCAACTCGAAGAGTCTGATCCCTTTCAGGTCTTGCGACTGTCAAGCGCTCCGATCGCGGTGCGATATCTTGCTGCAGTGGTCATGACCGCCCTTGCAACTGTCATCGCCGTTGGGTTGGACAGCAAGGTAACCATACCGAATTTGTCTCTGGTCTTTGTCATACCCGTCGTCGTCACCGCCGTCGCATTCGGGTTGGGACCATCGCTTTGCTCGGCCGTCCTCGGAGCCCTGGCGTACAATTTCTTTTTTACCGAACCGCGCTATTCGCTCATGGTCGATGACCCCGCGAACATTTGGGCCATTGGGCTGCTTTTCGTTGTCGGATGTATTGCGAGCGGCGTGGCCTCGATCGCCCGGCGCAGGGCGGACGACGCGACGCTCCTGATGCGGCAGGCAAGACTACTGCAGCTCTATAGTCGCGATGTCGTCGCTGCCGACAATGCAAGGGAGGTCGTTTCTCTCGCGGCCACCACGCTTGAAGCGCTCTTCCACGGGCCTGTCGTCGTCATGCTCATGTCGGAGGCCGGAGTGGCGTTCACCGAGAAGCGCGGAGAAATCGCGCTCGTCGATATGGAAATGGAGGCTGCGCGCTCTGCATTGACGACTGGACGGTCAATCCCTGCGGGGATCTACCCATTCGACACCTCGCGCCTCGACTTCTGGCCGGTGTCGACGCCCGCGGGACAGCGGGCCGTCATTGGATTGGCGTTCGACCCCGATGAGCGTCCATCCAGGCCCGCCACTCTGGTCGAAACCGTAGGCGGCGTCCTCGCACTCGCACTCGATCGCCAGCACTTCCGCACCGGGTAGATGATGACCACTTGTTGGCCCGCTCACCTGGATGCGGCATAGCGCTTCGCGCTGTCGGCAATCTGCTGCGCCTCGATGCCGATCTCGCGCAACTGTCCGGTCGGCGAGGTGATCTGGCCGCAGAAATAGAGCCCGGGCGCGTCGGTTGCCCTGCCCGTCACCAGCGGCATTCCGTGGCTGTCAAACACCCCTTCCACGTCCGGAAGCAATTTACGCAGGTCGGGACGAAAACCGGTCGCAAGGATGATCGCGTCGAATTGTTCGCTGCTTGCATCGTCGAATATCACCCTCTCGGACGTCAGCCGGTCGATGCCGCCGCGCACCTTGATGGCGCCGTCCCTGATCCGGTCCAGCGTGCCGATATCGATCAGGGGCACGCGGCCGTCCTCCTCGACCATCTGGCGCGGTCCCTTGGCGGCGCGGCGCAATCCAAGGTCCTCGATGCGGCCGATCGCCAGCCGCAAGACCGGCGCGTTGACCAGATCGACCACGCGCGCGGGCAAGCGCCGGTACAGGATCGCCCACGCCAAAATCGGAAAACCCAGCAGTTCGCGCGGCAGGATCTGGACCGGGCTTCGAACCGCCAGCGCGACATCGATGCCGGCATTCGCCAGATCGAGCGCGATCTCGCCGCCGGAATTGCCGAAGCCGACCACCAGCACGCGCTTGCCCTGGTACGGCGCGGGATTGCGGTATTCGCTGCTGTGGACGACGACACCGCGATACAGGTCAGAACCCGACCACGAAGGGCGATACGGCGCGTCGGCGATGCCGGTTGCGACGACCACCACGGGTGCGGTGATCGGGCTGCCATTTGCATCCGCGCACCATCGCGCGCCGTCGGGCCGGATGCGGGATACCGTCGTATTGAAAACGGGCTTGATGTCGAAGCGCGCGGCGTAGCTTTCGAGATACTCGACCATCTGCTGGCGTGACGGATAGGTCGGATAGGCCATTGGCATCGCCATGCCCGGCAGGCCGGAACGGTTACGGTCGGTGTGCAGGTGAAGCCGGTCGTAGTGCCGCCGCCAGACGGCGCCGACGGCATCCGCCTTCTCCAGCACCGTCACGCCGAGCCCCGCGGCGCGCATCGTCACCGCGCACGCCAGCCCCGCAGGGCCGGCACCCACGATGATCGCATCAAGGCTCGGCAATCAGCCCTCCTCGGGGGAGCGCCTATTTTCCCCAGACCTCATTGGCGACGTCGACCGCGAGCTTCAGCTTCGCCCACTGCTCTTCCTCGGTCAGCAGGTTGCCTTCCTCGGTCGAGGCGAAGCCGCATTGCGGCGACAAAGCGAGCTGTTCCAGCGGCGCGTATTTGGAGGCTTCCTCCAGCCGCCGCTTGATGTCGTCCTTCTTCTCGAGCTCGCCGCTCTTGGAGGTGATGACGCCGACCACCACGATCTTGTTGCCCTTCGGCAGGAAGCGCAGCGGCTCGAAGCCGCCGGCGCGGTCGGAATCATATTCGAGGAAATAGCCGTCGTAATTGGTGCCGGCCAGCATGGTCTCCGCCACCGGCTCGTAGCCGCCGGACGAAATCCAGGTCGAGCGGAAATTGCCGCGGCAGACATGCGTGGTGATGGTCATGTCGGCCGGCCGCTCGGCGATCGCGTAGTTGATGATGCGCGCGTAGATTTCCTGCAGCCCGTCCGGATTGTCGCCGCGCTCGCGCGCCTTCTTCAGTTCGTCCTGCGAGCACAGATAGGCCCACACGGTGTCGTCGAACTGCAGATAGCGGCAGCCGGCGTCGTAGAAGGCCTTCACCGCCTTGCGGTAGGTCTTGGCGAGGTCTTCGTAGAAGGCGTCGAGGTCGGGATAGACATCCTTCGAGATCGACTTGCGGCCGCCGCGGAAATGCAGCACCGCCGGCGACGGGATCGTCATCTTCGGCATGACATGCGCGACTTCGCAGTGCTTCTTCAGGAACTTGAAATGGTCGAGCATCGGATGGTTGTCGGGGAAATCGAGCTTGCCGATCACCCGCACCGCGTCATGCCTTGTCTCGACGCCTGCGAACTGGATGCCCATGTCGGGATGAAACAGCTCGCAGCCCGTCAGTTTCGCCAGAAAGTCGAAATGCCACCAGGAGCGGCGGAATTCGCCATCGGTCGCGAGCTTGAGCCCGATCGAGGACTGCTTGTGAACGACCTTTTCGATTTCCATGTCCTCGATCTTGCGCAGGTCGTCGGCGGAAATCTCGCCCTTCTCGAGCCTGGCGCGCGCCTCCTTGATCTTCGGCGGACGCAACAGGCTGCCGACCTCGTCGGCGCGGAAGGGGGCTTTTGTTCTTTGCATGGTCTTCTCTCCGGAAGAAACTCTAGATCTGATGACTTTTCTTCGAAAGTCATCCCGCTCTATCTTTTTGATTGAGCATGATCTTATCGGAAAACCGGTTCCCACTTTTCCGGATCATGCTCTAGTGTGCCGCCGCGGCCCCCGAGACGCCGAGGAAGCGTTCGAGCACCGCCGGATCGGCCTTCAGCGCGGCGCTGGCCGCGTCGTGGACGATCGCACCGCGCTCCAATATCACAACGCGGTCGGCCAGCCCTAGAATCTTTTGGGCATTCTGCTCGACGATAATCGAGCAGATGCCCCCCGATCGGGTAATCGTGCCGAGCGCCCTTAACAGTTCCTCAACGATGATCGGAGCCAGCCCCTCGGTCGGCTCGTCCAGCAGCAGCACCTGTGGATTGAGCGTGAGCGCCCGGCCGATCGCCAGCATCTGCTGTTCGCCGCCGGAGAGCTGGTTGCCGAAATTGCTGCGGCGCTCCTTCAGCCGCGGAAACATCTCGTAGACCTTGGCCACCGTCCACGGCCCCGGCTGCGCCACCGCGGTCATGTTTTCTTCCACCGTCAGCGACTTGAAGATATTGCGCTCCTGCGGCACCCAGCCGATGCCGGCCCGCGCCCGCTGGTCCGGCCGCATGCCGGTGATGTCCTGCCCGCCAAGGGCAACCGTCCCGCCGAACCGCCTTGTGACCCCGACGATCGAATTGATCAGCGTGGTCTTGCCGGTGCCGTTGCGGCCCAACAGCGCCAGCACCTGGCTTTCGGGCAGGCGCAGCGACATGTTGGGCAAGACCACCGCCTCGCCGTAGCCGGCGCGCAGGTTCTCGATGGTGAGCAGGTCAGACATCGGCGGCCTCGCCGAGATAGACCGCCTTGACCTGCGGGTCGCGCGCCACCTCGTCCGGCGGACCCTCGACCAGCAGCGCCCCTGAGACCAGCACGGAAATGCGGTCGGCGAAGGAGAACACCAGGTCCATATCGTGCTCGATCAGCAGCACGGTGACGTCGCGCGGCAGCGAGGCGACGGCCTTGAGGATATCGTGGCGCTCGCTTTCCGGAACGCCGGCGGCAGGCTCGTCCAGCAGCAGCACGCGCGGTTTGGCCGCGATCGCGACCGCGATCTCCAGGAGGCGCTGCTTGCCATAGGGCAAGGTCGCGGTGAGGTCGTTCATGACGTCGAGCAGATGGAACCGTTGGAGAGTTTCGGCGATCTCGGCGTTGACGTCGTCGCGGGTGCCCATGCGGCGCCACCAGTCGCCGCCGCGGCCGAGCCGTTCCGATACCGCGAGCCCGATGGTCTCGAGCGGCGTCAGATCGGCATAGAGCTGGTTGATCTGGAAGGTGCGCGACAGCCCGCGCAGCACGCGAGTATGCACCGGCAGATCGGTGACGTCGTGGCCTTCCAGCAGGATGCGGCCGCCATCGGGCTTCAGCACGCCGGTCAACAGGTTGATCACGGTGGTCTTGCCGGCGCCGTTCGGGCCGATCAGCGCGTGGCGGGCGCCCTGCTCGATCCTGAGCGATAGGTCGCGGGTAACCTTGAGGCCGCCAAAATGCTTTTCCAGCCCCCGTGTTTCCAGCACGACCGTCATGGCGTGTCACCCTCGGGGACGGTCAGGGCGGCCTTGCGGCCGGCAAGCTGGCGGATGACGAGGTTCGGCAGAAACAATACCCAGCGGTGCAGGCGCTGGCGGCCGACCATCACGATCACGACCAGCACGAGGCCGATCCAGAACTGCCAGTATTGCGGGGTGATGGTCGAAAACACTTCCTGAAGCATCCGGAACACCACGGCGCCGATCAGCCCGCCATAGAGATATCCGGTGCCCCCGATCACCAGCACCAGCATCAGGTCGGCCGAGCGCTCGAACGAGAACACGTCGAGCGAGGCAAGCTGGGTGCTCTGGGTGAACAGCGCCCCCGCAATGCCGGCATAGAACGCCGCGATGGTGTAGATCGCGATCAGCCGCCTGTTGACGGGGATGCCGATCGCAGCCGCCCGCAGCGGATTGTTGCGGATGGCGCGCAGCGACAGGCCGAACGGCGAGTGCACGATCCGCCGCGCCAGCAGGAACAGAAGAAACAGCACGGCAAGGCAGTAGAAGAAGCCGACCTTGCCGAACATGTCGAAGGCGAACAGGCCGAGGATCGGCTGCATCTCGATGCCCTGCAGCCCGTCGGTGCCGCCGGTGATGTCGGAGAACCGCTCTGCCAAGGCCTCCAGCAGCAGCGCGATCCCGAGCGTCACCATCAGCCGGGTCAGGTCGGCGCCCCGGATCACCAGGAAGCTCGTGACGAAGCCGAGCGCCATCGCGACGAGGCCGGCCGCGATCAGCGCCAGCACCGGCTCGTTGATGACGCCGTGCAGGGCCAACAGCCCCGCCGAATAGGCGCCGACGCCGAAGAACGCGGCGTGGCCGAGCGAGACGATCCCGGCATAGCCGAGGATCAGGTCGAGCGAGAGCGCGAACAGCGCCAGCCGCAGCGATGTCCGTCATGATCAGGTAGCGCGACGGAAACAGGAAGGCGCAGGCGAGCGCGAGGATCCAGAACGCGATCTCGCTGTAGTGCCAGCGCGCGTGCGCCCTGGCGTGAAATCCGACGTCGGCTTGCGCGGTCATGTCAGGCTCAACGCGTGGCCGTGCGGCCGAACAGGCCGTTCGGACGCCAGATAAGGATCACGATCATGATGGTGTAGATCACGAACGGCCCGATCTTGGGCACGTAATACTTGCCGGCGACGTCGCCGATGCCGAGCAAGAGCGACGCCAGGAACGGCCCGGTGATGCTGGAGGAGCCGCCGACCGTCACCACGATCAGGAAGTAGATCATGAACTTGAGCGGAAAATACGGATCGAGCCCCAGGATTTCGGCGCTCAGCGCGCCGCCGAGGCCGGCCAGGCCGCAGCCGAACGCGAAGGTAAAGGCGAACACCTGCGGCACGTTGATGCCGAGCCCCGAGGCCGCGCGCGGATCATCGACCGCCGCCCGCAAGCGGCTGCCAAACCGGGTGCGCGCCAGGACCAGTTGCAGGCCCGCGGTCAGCAGGCCGCAGATCACGATGATCATCAGCCGGTAGCGGCCGATGCCGACGCCGAAGAAATCGATCTGCCCTTCGAGGGCTCCGGGCATTGGACGAAGACTCCGCGACGATCCCATAATGTAGTCGACCGCCGCGACCGACATGAAGACCAGGCCGATGGAGAACAGCACCTGGTCGAGGTGGCTGCGGGTATAGAGATGACGGTAGAGCGCGCGTTCCAGCACCGCGCCGATCAGCGCGCTCGCCACGAAGGCCAGCGGCAGAACCGGCGAAGAACGGCCAGCCGCATCTGGTTGACCAGCACCGCGCAGACATAGCCGCCGGCCATGGCGAAGGCGCCGTGCGCGAGATTGACGAAGTTCATTAGCCCGAGCGTCACGGCAAGCCCGCAGGCGAGCACGAACAGCAGCATGCCGTAGGCGACGCCGTCGAACAGATTGGTGAGCAGCGAGGTCATGGGATGAGGCTCCGTTTAGCCAACACTAGCGGCAATGGGTACATAACAATCAATCGTCATGGCCGGACTTGTCCCGGCGGTGACGTTCTTCTGCGAACGGCGAAACGTGGATCCCGGGTCAAGGCCGGGGGGTGGGAGCATCGGCGGCGCCGACCCGAACCACGCCGGCGTCACTTCTTCGTCTTGCCGGGGTCCTTGACGGCCTCGAAGGTCTGAATTCGACGTTGTAGAGTTCGCCGTCGACCTTCTCGACCTTGCGGACGTAGATGTTCTGCACGATGTCGCGGGTTTCCGGATCGATCGAGATCGGGCCGCGCGGGCTTTCCCACTTCATCCCCTTCATGGCCTCGATCAGCGCATCGCCGTCGGTCTTGCCGCCGGTCTTCTTCAGCGCCGCGTAGATCAGGTGGATGCCGTCATAGCCGCTCACCGCCATGAAGCCCGGGCGCGAGCCGAAGGCCTTCTTGTAGGCCGCGACGAACTCCTTGTTCATCGCCGAAGGATGGGCCGCCGAATACAGATGCGCGGTGACGGTGCCGAGCGCGGCATCGCCCATGCCGTTGAGGAGATCGTCGTCCATGACGTCGCCGGGCCCGATCACCTTGATGCCGGCCTTGTCGAGCCCGCGCTCGGCATATTGTTTCATGAAGTTGCCGCCCTGGCCTGCCGGCACGAACACGAACATCGCGTCGGGCTTGGCGTCCTTCATCCGTTGCAGAAACGGCGCGAAGTCGGGGTTGGCCAGCGGCACCTTGACCTCCTCGACGATCTCGCCGCCGCCGGCGGTAAAGTTCTGCTTGAAGAAATTCAGCGCATCGTTGCCGGGCGCATAGTCGGAGGTCAGGGTCGCGACCTTCTTGATGCCGTTCTTGACGGCCCAGTCGCCGATGATGGTGGAGGACTGCGCCAGCGTAAAACTGGTGCGCACGATATAGGGC
>CAWHRA010000047.1:0-17291 GCA_963831585.1 uncultured Alphaproteobacteria bacterium
CTCGATCAGGATGAGCGTAGCTCCGGTCTTTACCCGGACGTTGGCTTTGACCGGAATAGAGACGACTTGTCCTGAGACGTTGGGCGTGACTTCCACAACTCGAGAGATGACAGTCAAACTGCCGGACGGAGTCAGATAATTGAACATCGCCAGGAAAACCGCGATGATCAACGCTCCGACGAAGACCGTGACGGAACCCGTGCCCCAGCCCCACTTGAGCAACCGGAGCTTGGAAAAGACCAGCCAGACCACCAGCAAGTACAAACTCAGAATGATCAACATATCTTCGCTCCGGATCGCTTCGCCAAATTTTGTCGGGCGTCAGATCGCAAATCCTGCCAAGCGCTCGATGAACCAGAACGCGGCCATTGTTCCGATCGCATAGGTTGCGACCGAGAGGGCGTGGCGTTCGACGACCCGCGGGAAATCGATGCGCCTGGCGCAGGCCAGCAGGCCGAGGACGGCCCCGATAAATATGAGCTGTCCTACCTCCACACCGACGTTGAAACCGAACAGCGCGAGCGGGATATCGCCCTGCGGCAATCCGATATCTGTCAAAGCGCTGGCGAAGCCGAACCCGTGCAGCAGGCCGAATGAGAAGGCTACGATCCATGGCCACCGCGAGGTCAAGCTGATCTGACCGTACCGCAAGCGAACGATCTCGCACGCCAACAGGATGATGCTCAGCGCGATCATTGCCTCAACCGGCGGCCCGGGTACATGCACCACCCCCAGCGTGGCAAGGCTGAGCGTAATTGAATGGGCGACCGTGAAGGCGGTGACGGTCCACAGCAGCGCCCGTCTGCTACGCACGATCAGGATGAGAGCGAGCACGAACAGCAGGTGATCGAAGCCGAACAGAATGTGCTCGATTTCGTGCAAGACATAGGCTCCGGCCACCGCCATCAGTCCGGGTGCAGCCGCGATCTCAATCCATGGGCGGGCTGGCCTTACCAGGGTGGTCGAGACGGTGCCGTCGCGCATCTGCACCCGCACTAGCACGTCCGTGATGGTCAATTGCAGGCCCGCGAATTCGATGCGCTCTCCTGCCAGCCCGTGCGGCCCCGCGTCGACCCAGCGACGTTCGACGAGCGAGTCCCAGAGCTCGCTCACGATGGGGTCCTTCAGGTCCGTCACACCGTCCGGAAGCTTGAGCACGATCGGCAGCCGCATGCCAGCGAGTACCGGCGTGCGCCACAGGACGCTGAACTGTCCGGGCGCGATCTCGTTGACCGCGAGATAGGCCGGGCGCGACTCGGCGCGCCGACGCCGCAAGCGGCGCGAGCAGCAAAGCGAACAGCAGCCCGGCGAGCTGCCATCCGAAGCCATGCTGCCACCGTTTCATGAGCCGCGCTCGCCTGATGGAGCGGGACTCGGCTCAGCCGGCGCGGGCAGCATCACCGTGTACTTCGCGCGCATGTCCAGGTACGCCTTCTGCCACGCCTGCGCCTTCTGCTCGGCGAGCCAGGCATTCTTCACGTCGGCCTCGACTTCCTCGAACGGGGACGCGGCCGGGGATCAGCGTGTCGACGAACACGAGATGCCGAACCGAACCCGGACTCGACAGGTCCTTGCCACGACCCCGGCGACATCTTCGCAACGGCAAGCGCGAAATTGGGACCGAACTCCTTGCCCAGGAACTCCGGTGTGCGGTCGCGGTAGTACTCCTGGAACATGAACGAATCGGCGAGGGTCGCGGCACCGTTCGAGTCCTCGGACTGCCCGGTGAGCTTCGTCAGCGCGGCCGCTGCATCGTCGCGCGCGTGCGCCCCGCGGCGATCGGGCGAGAAATAGAGATGGCGGAAACTGACGCGCGGCGGCAATGCGAACTGGTCGCGGTTCGCTTCATACCATGTCCCGAGTTCCTCGCGCGCAGGCTCGCGCGCGGCGGCGACGTCCTCGGCCAGGAACTGCATCTTCTGCGCCATGCGGCGCTTGACGATCGTGTCGTCCTTGTCGATCCCGAGGGCGAGTGCTTCGCGATAGAGAACCTCTTCGTGCACCTTGTCTTCGACCAGCGATCGCAACTCCTCTGGCGTCGGGTCGCGCCGCCATTGCGATCGGAACAAGAGGACCATCTGCGAAAGATCGTCGACCGTCAGTTGAATCGCCTTGACTGCTCGACACCGCCGTGACCCCGCTCAGCGTAGGCGTAGACGCCGAACAGGATGGCGCCCAGCAACAGGAAATGGATCAGCGGCTCGCGTAACAGGCGTTTCATGGCAGGACCCATGCGATCGGCGCTTGTCATTGCGGCCACACGAGAATCGCAGAACGTCCCGCGCTCGTCGCCTGATCCGGGGATACCGATCCCAGACACGTCTGATTCGATCAGGCTTCCGACCGGGCTTTGCCGCAAATAAGCGATGACTGCGACGCGTGATGCCAAATCTTGCCGAACGTTCGATTTGATCAGCGCCAGGTATACGGGAACCGCCCCCCAGTATTGCCAGGCCGCAAGATCGGACGCGACGAACCCGGCAAGCTCCTTGTGCTCCTGCATGAACAGGCGATAGGACTGGATCACCCGCTCGCGGGGGATTGCGCCGTTCGCGTTCCCGAGCACGCTGAGCGCCAGGAGCGCGCCTTCAAGCTCCCGCGTAGAGCGCAGGCGATCACCCATGTATTTCGCGTCGACCCACGCCAGGCGCGACGGCCCGCGCAGTTGCAGATCGGCGGCGATCATCGAGGCGAGGTTCGTGGCATCGCGCGCCATCCACAACGCCTCAAGTCGCAGCTCGAGGGCCGTGGCATCCGCTGCGTCACCGGCGATGCCGAGCAGCAGCAGGTACAGAGGTTGTCTTGCCATGAGCTGCGGATCAGCGAGCCAGCTCCGGACCGCAGGCGCGGCGAGGCGCGGTTTCGCCGCCAGAAGGGCGGCATAGGGCGCGCCTGCAAGCCCGCCGTAGGCTATCTCGGCGACCAGCGGCTCGCGATGCTCGAGATAGGGGACCATCAGCGCGACGCGGGCTTGCCAGTCGTCTGCATTCATGTCCGACATGCGCTTTCCGGCGGCGACCCGGCGGAGCCAGTTGGCATGCTCGACGGCGATGGCGCCGACGCCAACCCACATCGACCACGCTTCGTCGCGGACGAGGAGTAAGGTGGCACTTGCGTCCACGACGTCATCCAGCTCGATCGCCTCCGTCGGGATGATCCCGCTCGCCGGCCGCTCGCCCTTGATCACGGCGACGACCCGGTAACCGCGTCCATCCGTGGACGGTTGTGCCAGCACCTCCTGCGGCAAGTCGACGAGCTGCTGCGCGACCGATGACCGAAACGCCCCCAGGCAAAGCGGGCACGCGGTCGCGACGGAACTCGCGCACAACAACAGCACGGCGAAAAAACACCACGCCATCGACCGCTTTACACTTCTCTCCGGCTGACCGGGCATCACTTGACGCTCTTGTCCGGGAACCACGACTTCACATCGGTCTCGATTTTCTTACTGGCCTCGGTCGCCATCTTATCGACGAGCCGCATGCGCAACTCGTCGCGGAGCGCCTGGAACTTCTGTTGCTGCCCCGGATTGATCAGCGGCTTCAACCTCTCGTCGATGGAACTACCGATCTCCCGCACCCGCTCGACCTTGCGCACCGCGCTCAAGGAGGCGTCCTTCTTCAACGCCTCCAACTGCTTGATCTCCTCCTTCAGGATCGGGACGATCTGCTGCCGCTGCTGCTCGGTAAGGCCCAGGTTGGTCGAGAATTGGTTGATCACCTCGGTGAGCGGATTGATCGCGATCTTCGGGTCCGGAACGATCTCGTAGTTGGCGTAGCCGAACTCGTTGCTGCGCGCGGCGTAGGTGGTGTCGCCGAGCTTGTAGAATGTGAGTGCATACGGGTCCTGCGAGACGAAGGTGATAAGCTTGCCGTCCTCGATCTTGTAAGGGCTCGTCGTGCCCTGGTAGCCGTCACGTTCCACGTTGCCAAAACCGCTCGGTACGGAGGCATTCGTTCCGATGCGGAACAGAGTTGTCTGACCCTCGGCCGTGAAGCTCTGCCAGAACTGCTCTGTCGTCACGTTGTTCCGCAGCCAGTGGGCCTTGCCGACGATGAGGGCCTTCAGCTCCGCGTCGCTCAGGGCAGTGGCACCCTTCTTCTTCAGGTCGGCAACGGTCGTGCCCGCCTGGGCGTTTTTCCGGGTCTCCGCCGATGGCGTGTACCAGATGGGTGAGGTCCAGGCGCGTTCCTGACCGGTGAGGGGCACCACATCGGGCGGGGGCAGTCCGGATTTCACCGCCTGGATAAGCGTCCAGCGCGGCGTCGGAATCTCCAGCACGCGCACGTAGTAGAACGCGTGCAGGCTCGCATCGAACTCCGGGTCGGTCCACGTGCCCTTGAGCTCAACCGAGCCGACGTCGTTCGTGTAAGTCGCCTTCTGTATGTCAACGGTACTCTGGATCGCCGGCACCCGGCGTGTCCACTTGTCGGGCTGGCGGTCGCCGGACCAGGCCACGTCGTAGATCTTCTCGAAGCTCTGGCCGTTCTGCGTCCAGCCCTTGATGATCTGGATGCGGTCGAGGTTGGCCGAGGTCGGGTCCTTCACCGCCCACACGACAAACGTCGGGGCCGTGCCCTTTCCGCCCGAGGGCATGGGCGACAAGTCGGCGCCCATTGGCACGCCGCCCGCGTAGGATTGCTTCACCCAGTCGCTGGCGTTCACGATGTCCTTGTCGTAGCCCCAACCGCCGAAGAAGCGCACCTTGATGTGCGGGCCGCTGACGCCGAAGGTCTCCTTGCGGTACATCGCGTCCCACAGGGAGGCGCGCGTATTCTCCTCCGCCCACACACCGGTCAGCCCGCCGGGGTTTTCCAGGCGCACGTCCATGGTGCCGCCAATCAGCACGCCGGCAAAGCGCCGGTCGACCGAACCATCGGCATCGGCGTGAAGGCCGAAGAAATTGTCCTGGCGATAGGGGCTGCCGGTGTTGTGTCCGTCGGACCCGCCTGCCATTCCGAGCTTGTACGGGTTGTAACCGCGCACATCCTGCATGGCGATGCCGTCCTTCAAGGCCTGGCGGGCGAAGCTGCCCGTGATGTGGTCGATGCGGCCGACGTTGGCCGGTTGACCGAGGATGGCCTGATACAGCTCGTAGCTGGCGAACTCGTCGGTGGGCGAGAGCAGCGGGTGCGTCTCCGACTGCCCCTTGCCCTGCTTGATCTCGACCAGCCGCTCGTTGCGGTCGCGCGAAGCCGCCCACGCGGCGTCGATCGGCCGCCCGGTGGTGTTGTCGGTGTCGATCGGGTACATCCAGCCGTCGCTGACATTGGCGTTGTGCGAGATGGCGAGCAGCTCGTTGCCTGCCTTGCGCTGCGCGTCCATCCAGTCCCAGAGGTCGGTGGGGCGCTTGGAGTTCAGCGCGCTGAATGGATAGTCCGGCACCTTGTCGCAGGCCCGGAAGAAGACGTTGCGGTGCAGGTTGCGATTACCGGGCATCGAGGTCCACTCGTAGGAACAGAACGCGGTGAACTTGCCTGGATGATTGTTCTCGTCGGCGATCCTGACGTTTTCCTTCCACACCGTGGACGTGATCTTCGGGTTCATGAACGCCTTCACGGGCGGGCTCGCAGCAAGCTTGAGCAGGTACGAGAAGACCCGGTTTTGCTCGGCCGTGCTGTTCGGATCCTTCATGATCATGGGCTGCGCCTCGGGCAGCTTGCTCACGAGCGATCCGGGGGTGTTGGCTTCCCTGGTGACGCCGACATACTCCGCGTGATCGGTCACGCCCATGAAATCGAGCGGCGTCTCAATTTTGATATCGTAGCCCAGCGGGTGCTTGATGGTCTGGCCCTGAGCGTACTTCAAGGCGTCGTCGGGGCCGGTCATGCGGTTGCCCATGACCCACGCGTCGACCGACCAGCTGGTGTGAATATGGGTTTCGCCGAAATACGCGTCACGCTCCGGATTGCGCTGGGCATGCGCCGCGGAAGCGGCAAAGCCAAAAATGCAGACCGCCAGGACCGCCGTCGAAAGGTCACGTCGTCCAGATGTGCATTTCATTGTCGCCTCCGATGGGCAAGAAACGCTGACGTATTCGTAGCGCGCAATAAGCCTGAGCCTTGTCCCTCCGCAGCTGGTTGATTTCAGATCAAGCAGCCTCCTGCCGGCAGTGGTGCAGTGCATGGACTTTCTACTGAGCGCTTCACACCGCAGCAGAACGCGGAGGCGGAGGCGCCTGATAGCCCAACGGGGCGCCGCATCAGTGGCAGGACGAGCCGGGCATTCGGGGAGCCGCTAATGGCCCTCCGCACAATACCGAGGATCGATGTAACTCATGACCTGCCGCCCGTGTTCAGCGGTTGGCAATTTGGTCGAAGGGAGATTGCGATGCCCTCGAAGCAAAAGAACAGCCTGCCGCTGCCGCGCCGACGAGACACTTGCTTCGGCGCTCTGGCATTCGGTGCAACCACCTTGCTCGCGCCCGGGGCGAGCGTTGCTGGGGGAGCCTTGCAGGCGTGGTGGGACGAAGCCACGCGCGATCTGAAAGACCTTCCTGATGACGCCCGGGAGGCAGCCGCTTATTTGCTCGGCATGGAATCGTACGTGTACGGCTATCCGCTCGTTATGATGGACGTGACCCGCGGGCCCATGAGGGAGGCTCCATGAGATGGGCCACGACTGCCGCTGCCGTCGAAACCGCCGCCACGGGCCTTATCCTGCTCATCAGTCCCGTGCTGTTTGGACGACTCATCCTCGGAGCCGAATTGTCCGATCCGGGCCAGGCGCTCGGCCGGCTCACCGGTATCGTCCTGTTGGGCTTCGCATTGACATCGTGGCCAAGCCCCTCGTTGCCGTCTGTCACGCGGGCGATGCTCGCCTACAACCTGCTCGCGGCCATCTATCTTTGTTATTTGGGGATCGCGGGAACGACGGCGGGAATCCTGCTATGGCCCGCCGTTGTCTTGCATTTGCTGTTCACTGCTCTGCTGGCCGCTGAGGGCATGGCTGCCACCCGGGCGTGAGATTTGGCTGGCCTGAATGAAATGGTGTGCATGGCGAGAAGGATGATATCGATGTATAGACCGCTTGGGCCAATATTGCTGGCTGCTACGGCTGTTCTGTTCAGCCCATTTGTGCAGGCGCGACAAGCAACAGCGACGCTGGTTCCAGCCGAAACGCTACGATCGATGCTGGCGGCGCAGATCCGCATGCAAGGGTTCACCTGTGATAGAGCGATTGGCGCCGTGAAGGTTACGAAGCGCTCCCGGCCGGACCGCGGTGTCTGGGTCCTCAAGTGCGGCAATGCGACATACCGGATCACGCGCGCTCCCGACATGGCAGCGAAGGTCGAACCCGTCCGATGATCGGTCGGAATCTTACGAATCCGCCCGCCCTTCAGGTAACGATCGACCAGACTGACCGCCATCATCCATCACGATGGTCTATGGCGGAGAGGGAGGGATTCGAACCCCCGATAGGCTTGCACCTATGCCGCATTTCGAGTGCGGTGCATTCGACCACTCTGCCACCTCTCCAGGCGCCATAAGGTGCGATTCTCTCGCCCCGGTCGGGGCGAGTTCTAGGCGAGGACGGCGGGGCAGACAAGGCGTTGGGAGCGGAAATTCCGGGCCCCAGACGACCACGGAGAAAGGGTGGGACCGCCAGACGCGATAAAAACCGGCGGTCCCGTGTCGCGTCATTGCAATAGCGGCCGTGAAGTGCGGCTTCGCCGGCCAGCCCGAGCGACGATTTGACGGTAGCGACGCGGCCGGAATCGGCAACGCGATCTCGATCTTAACCTAACCAGTCAAGGTTACCCGGCCCGTTTACCTCAATCCTTGCTCTTCCTGTCCTTCTTTTCGTCCCGTTCTTTATCCTTCTCCTTGCGGCGGTTGGTAAAGCGCGCGTTGCCGAGGCCGGTGCCGATCGTCAGCACGCCCCAGCGCTCCACGTCCTGCATGAACGGGACCTCGGAAAGACCTTGCGCCACGCCGTCATTGTGCATCAGCACCGCGGTGTCATGATCGCCGATCTCCGGTATCGCCTCGACCAGACTAGCCGGCAGGTTGAATTTGCTGCTCTCCCAGTTGCCCGGCAGGTTCTGCGCACCCTTCTCGATCGAGCCGTCGTCATTGATGACGCCTGGACAAGCGATCCCGATGAACGGCGCAAGTTTCAGCCCCTCGGCTTCGGATGCCGCAATCAGCCCCTTCAGCATCTTCACCAGGCGCTTCACCGCGCCTTCCCGCGTCGGCTCGTCATCGGCATGGCGCCACAGCTCGGATTCCCAGACCGACGCCTTCGACAGATCGGGCGCCTTTTTCCAGCGGGTTTCGACCACGCCGCAGCGAATATTGGTGCCGCCGATGTCGACCGCGAGGATGCTGTCATGGGCCTCGAAAATCCAGGACGGCGCCAGGTGCAGACAGCCGATCAGGCCGGCGTCGTCCGGATGAAAGCGGATCGGCACCAGATCGACCTTGAAGTCCTCGGCCTTGAGAATGATGCCGGTGCGCGCGATCGCGAGTTCCCCGACCCGGCTTTCGCGAAAGCCGCCGCCGACCACGATGCGTTCGGTGTCGGCCCAGGCCTTGGTCTTGAGAAATCGCTGCGTCACATAAGCGAGCTCCTGGGCGAACTCCTCGATCGCGCCATGCACAAGTGCTGCGGCACCGACGTCGTCGCCGACCAGAACCTCGTCGAGCGTACTCTTGGCGATGGCCTCGGCTGATTTGCTGCCCAGGGGATCGTCGCCGTTCTTTTTCAGCGGCTTGCGCAAACCGTCGAGAATCTTGCGGAACGCACCCTTGCTGGCGCGGTCGCCGAGAAAGCCGTCATCGTCCTTCAATTCGATGTTGAAGCTGTCCACATCCACCGACGGCAGACGTGTCGCGCCATGGCGGGCAATGCCCGTTGTCGTTATTACATCTTCGGCCATTTTGCCCTTGCCCGCTGGAAGCTGCGGGGACAACGGTGCTGGAACCCATTGGTTTCATTGGCCGGGACGGCCTGGCCCGAAATGGGCCGGCGGGGCCGGAAATGCGCCAAATCCCTCAGATTTGGCCGGTTTTCAGGCCGGTTTTCCTTGACTCCCGGTACTTCCCGGCTATAAGTCCCCAACCCGGCGCGGGAAATTCCTCGCGCCGCTTGTTTTTGCGCGGATCTAGGGATCGCTCCCCGATCGCGCGGAAATCGCGACGGTCCCGATCGTCGCGGCGAATCCATAACGACTGAAGAAAAAGCCGGCCCGGACCCGTTCCGAGGCCGGGATCGAACACGAAGGAATAAAACGATGTTCGCAGTCATCAAAACCGGCGGCCGGCAATACCGCGTCGTTCCGGATGATGTGCTCGAGATAGGCAAGATCGCCGGCGATGTCGGGACGATCGTGCAGCTTGGCGAGGTTCTGCTGGTCGGCGCCGATCAGCCGGTGCTTGGCACGCCCACCGTGGCGGGCGCCACCGTTGCGGCCGAAGTGCTGCAGCACAAGCGCGGCCCCAAGGTGATCGCGTTCAAGAAGCGCCGCCGCAAGAATTCGCGCCGCAAGCGCGGCTATCGCGACGAGATCACGGTGCTGCGCATCACCGAGATCCTGACCGACAATGCGAAGCCTTCGATCGGACCACGTCCGAAAAGGGAAAAGGTCGCACCCGTGTCGGCCGAAGGCGACGACGAGGCGCCGAAGGCCGCGAGGAAAAAGGCAGCCCCCAAGAAGGCGGCTGCCAAGGCTGCAACGGCCAAGGCTGCGGCGAAACCGCGCGCCAAGCCGGATGCCAAGAAGGCCCCAGCGAAAAAGCCGGCCGCCAAAGCCAAAAGTGATAAAAAGTGAAGCGCGACAAAAAGTGAAATGATTCCGTCAAGGAATTGATTTAAAGATAAGTCGAAGTTTGGAGACGGGCTATGGCTCACAAAAAAGCAGGCGGTTCATCGCGAAACGGGCGTGATTCGGCGGGCAAGCGGCTCGGGATCAAGGCCTATGGCGGCGAGCATGTGATACCCGGCAACATCATTGCGCGTCAGCGCGGCACCACTTGGCATCCCGGCCTTAATGTCGGCATGGGCACCGACCATACTCTCTTCGCCAAGGTCGAAGGCCATGTCGAATTTCGTGCAAAAGCCAACGGCCGCACTTTCGTGTCGGTAGTTCCGATGACGGAAGCCGCGGCCGAGTAAACGGTGGACATTATATGAGTCCGCCGGGTCCTGTTGAACCGGCGGAGCGCAAAGGGCTCCAGGGGAGGCGGGAAACCGGCCTCCCCTTTTTAGTTTGCGTTTTATTTTCGCATACAGGAGCCCGACATGCTGCAGGATTTCCCAACCCCGACATTGCGCGAAGCAAGTAGCTGCGTCCTCGAGACCGAACGGCTGATGCTGCGCAGGCCGACGCTCGCGGACGTAAAAGCGATTACCCGTCTCGCCGATGACCGCCGGATCGCGGAGAATTCCCGCCGTCTGCCGCATCCCTATTCCCAGGACCATGCAATCGAATTCGTCCGCGGCACCGCGAACGACGATCGCGGCACCGTGTTCCTGATCGAATGCAACCACACGCCGATCGGCATGGTCGGTATCGACTGGCGCGAACCCGAGGCGCCGGAACTTGGCTACTGGCTCGGCGTCGAGCACTGGGGCCAGGGCTTCGGCACCGAAGCGGCGCGCGCGGCGATCGACTTCACCTTTGAGGAATTCGAAATCGAGCAGCTGATAGCAGGCGCGCGCGTCACCAACCCGTCGTCGCGCAACATCCTGGAGAAATGCGGCTTCCAGTGGAGCGGCGTCGAGCTGCACCGCTTCGAGGCACTGGGCTCCTCGACCCCGGTCGATTGCTTCCGGCTGTCGCGCGGCGTCTGGTCGTCGCTGAAGAACTGGGGCAGCTCGACGCGGCGGGGGCGGTAGCGACGCCGTCGCGTCTTTCCGCGAACATGACAGCGTCCCCGCGAAAAGCGGGGACTTGTCGCACAGGCGTCCTCGGATTCGAATTTCAAACAACCCGTCATCGCGAACAACTTCTCCCCTCCCCCCGCGAAGCGGCGGGGTCGAGAGCGAGCTTTGCTCGCCTCGGACCCCGCCACGCGCAAGGGCACGTGGTGGGAGGGGAGATTACCGTGCACGGCTTCGCGATCTCGGAGTCGCGGCTTCGCGATCTCGCGGCGCATTTCGCCCGAGCCTTGCCATTGAATTCCCGCCCTCCCCAATCAGAGGGCGCAGGGAATGCCGGGCGCCCGATGCGCCCGATAGCCGCGTGTGCAATGGTAGTGTGAGAGCGCACACGCGTTAGTCAGGTCACACCGGAATCACCCGGCATTCCCCGCGCAGTGGTTTACGGCTTACTCCGCGCTCTCCCCGGTGACCGGGCTTTCTTGCCACCGTCACCCCCAGGAAGCTTGCTTCCCAAGGGCTTGATGCCAGCGTCGGGGCATCAGGACCACACGGCTTCGCCGTCCGCAGGAAAAACGCCCTCGTCTCTGGCGCCCCTTGCGTCCACCGCATCCTGTCCCGAGTCCGTGACGATCTCGAGCCGCCCCTCCAGTGGGACAGGACGGCGGGGATTATAAAGGTGATTTGCGGTTTCGGAAAATCCGAATATTTTTGCAAAGGGGGCTGGACAGGTTTTTGCTGATTTGCCCGTCGGGTTCATTGGCAGCAATTCAAGTCTCCGGTTCGAACGCTTGAACCATCTCCGAATTGGATGCCCTCAACGCGGACATGATGCGGACATGCCAAAATCGACCCGATTGACCCATTTCGGAAGTCTGCCCTAGTCCAGCAACGACCCAATATGCTTTGATACGTCGGGCAGGAACTGAGACGCATGGGTGTACCTGATGTACATATTCATTCGAAAGTTCACCAAGGTTCGTTCGGTTGCGGATGCTGCCCGCCGCGCCAAAAGCGGCGTCGGCCAGATCCTCAGGGAGTCGCACGGATTCAGATCTTATTATGTACTGGATGGAGGCGAAGGCGTCGGTGTCGCTGTCATGATATTTGAGGACCGCGAAAGCGCCATTGCAGCGAACGATAGAGTACTGGAGTTTGTTCGAGCAAGCCTGCATGACCTCGATCTTGGAGACCCCGAAATCATCGCGGGGGAAGTTTTGGTAAATATCGAATCTGATGCGTAGTCAGCCACCTTGAGTTTATGGGTCGCGCCTCGATTACACCGGCGGACTGGCCATTGCCTCCTCGCGCCTGAGCTTCCGCTCGCGCAGGAAGATACTACTGATCTGTTTCGACCTCGGCGCCTAATTTGCGTGGCCTTCGGCCTCATCAATACCCGCCTGACCCAGCCGATCGAGGCCCAGCAGAAGACCATCGACGTCGCCGGCCGCGATATCAAGGTCGGCGTGCAGCCCCAGATGCTCGACGCCATGGCCAGGATGATCCCGCTCGGCCGCGGCGGCACGCCGGAAGAAGCAGCCGACGCGGTTTATCTGTTCTGCAGTCCGGAATCGAACTACATCAGTGGTCAGGTGATCGTCGCCGGTGGCGGCCTGCTGATTTGAGGTGGCGCCGACCGGCGCTTGTCAGCAACTACTTCTCATCTATTGGGGCGAAACGCCATGAATTACCGCTCATCTTGGATGACCGAGGAACTGGACGTCTTTCGCGACCAGTTCCGCAAGTTCCTCGCCAGGGATCTGGCCCCGCATGCCGAGAAATGGCGCGATCAGAAAATGGTCGATCGCTCGGCGTGGCGCGCGCTGGGCGAAATGGGCGCGCTGCTTCCGAGCATCCCTGAAGCCTATGGCGGGCTGGGTGCGACCTTTGCCTACGACGCCGCCGTTCTCGAAGACCTCGAAAGTGTCGTGTCTGATGTCACGACCGGGGTGTCGGTGCATAGCGCCATCGTGGCGCATTACATCCAGAATTACGGTTCCGAGGAACAGAAACGCCGCTGGCTGCCGAAAATGGCGACCGGCGAGTTCATCGGCGCCATCGCCATGACCGAACCCGGAACGGGGTCCGACCTGCAGGGAGTGCGGACGACCGCGAAGAAGCAGGGCAACAATTACGTGATCAACGGCCAGAAGACGTTCATCACCAACGGCCAGGCCGCCGACCTGATCATCGTCGTCGCCCGCACCGGCGGGCCGGGCGCCAAGGGCCTGTCGCTGATCGTGCTGGAGACGGAAGGGAATGAAGGCTTCCGGCGCGGGCGCAACCTCGACAAGATCGGGCTGCACGCCTCCGACACGTCCGAATTGTTCTTCGACAATGCGGTGGCGCCGCCCGAAAATCTGCTGGGCATCGAGGAGGGCAGCGGCTTCGTTCAGCTGATGCAGCAATTGCCACAGGAGCGCCTCGCGCTTGCCATCGGCGCCGTGGCCTCGATGGAGCGCGCGATCAGGCTGACCACCGACTACACGAAAGAGCGCAAGGCTTTCGGGCAGCCGATCATCGAGTTCCAGAACACCGGTTTCAAGCTCGCCGAGCGCAAGACGGAAGCCGTGATTGCGCGCGTCTTCGTCGACTGGTGCGTGGAGCGCCTCGTCGCGGGCGAACTCGACACCGTGACCGCGTCGATGGCGAAGTGGTGGTGTTCGCAGAAGCAAGTGGAGACCGCTGACGAATGCCTGCAATTGCACGGCGGCTACGGCTACATGCAGGAATATCCGATATCGCGGATGTTCGTGGACTTCGCGCATCCAGAAGATCTACGGCGGCACCAATGAGATCATGAAACTCCTGATCGCGCGGTCCCTGTAGCAGGGCGACTTAACCCCCGGGAAATGCCGGCCGGCAGCCGGCCTGCGATTTGGGAGCAATGATAAATGTCGATGGTTCTCACCGAACGGCGCGGGTCCGTCACGATCCTGACGCTCAACAACCCCGCGCAATATAACGCGCTCGCCGGCAGTCTCTTGAGCGAATTGGGCCAGGCGCTCGATACGGCGATCGCCGAGACCGCGGTGCGGGCGATTCTGCTGACCGGGGCAGGCAAGGGATTTTGCGCCGGGGCGCAATTGGGCGGCGGCAACACCTTCGAGGCCGGCGAGCAGATCGGCGATCACATGCGGGCGAGCATCAATCCGGTGATCGAGAAGATGCGCGGCTCGCCGACACCGATTGTGGTCGCCGTCAACGGTCCCGCCGCGGGCGCCGGCGTCGGCATCGCGCTGGCGGGCGACATCGTGATCGCCGCGCGTTCGGCACGCTTCATATTGAGCTTTGTCCGGCTCGGGGCCGCGCTCGATGGGGGAGCGTCGTTGTTCCTGCAGAGGTCGATCGGCGTCGCGCGCGCCCGCGCGCTGGCGCTTACCGGTCAGCCGCTGCATGCCGAACAGGCCGAGCAGTGGGGCCTGATCTGGAAAATGGTGGAAGACGCCGATCTCCTGAGCGAGGCGCTTGCGATGGCGCAAACCCTCGCCGACGGCCCGCCGGTCAGCATGGCGCTGATCAAGAATCAGATCGACATGGCGTGGGATGCGCCGTTGGCGGCAACGCTCGACGAGGAGGCGTCGTCGCAGTCGCGCGCCTTCCGGACGGCCGACCTGCGCGAAGGTGCCGCCGCCTTCGTCGAGAAACGCCCGGCCCGCTTTACCGGCAAATGAAGCGTTTACCGGCGGCGCTTTTCCGTCCCACGTTTGCAAACGCTTTAGCTCGGGGTCAGGGAGCGCTCACAGTCCATGCGTATTCATAGCACCACCACCTTTGAGCCGAGCGGGACCCGGTCGTACAGATCGATGATGTCCTGATTCATCATGCGAATACATCCCGATGACACCGCGTGCCCGATGGACTGAGGTTCCGTCGTGCCGTGGATGCGGTACCGCGTGTCGTTGCCGTCTTTGAACAAATAGAGTGCGCGTGCGCCGAGTGGGTTGCCTTCGCCGCCCTCCATGCCTCCGGCCCATTTCGCATAGCGTGCGGGTTCGCGAGCGATCATTGCCGGCGTCGGGGTCCAGTGCGGCCATGCCTTCCTGACCGAGACGCTGGCGGTCCCCGTAAACTCCAGTCCCGCCCGCCCGACCCCCACTCCGTAGCGAATGGCTTTGCCGCCTTTCTCCACGAAATAGAGAAAGCGCTGATGCGGATCGACCACAATGGTTCCTGGAACCTCGGTCGTCCGGTAATCGACCTCCTGGCGCAAGTATCTCGGGTCCATTTCGGACACATCGACTGCATCGACCCTGAATTTCTCGGAATCGAGCGCGGCATAATTTGCCTTGCCGGCAGGTATGGACTGGCTGCTCGGCAGTTGCGATCCGTCGACGGTCACGCAACCTGCGACAGCCGAAGGCAAAACGGCTGCGAGGAAGACGGTTCTCGCGGTCTTGCTGAGTTTCGAAAGCATCGACTTGTTCTTCTTTGTGCGGAATGGGGATTATTTGCGCTGCCTGACGCGCGCGTCTGCCACCGCGTGCTGAAAGCCTTCGTAGGTGAGAGCTTCATTGACCTTGTACGGCCCGATCAGGAAGCCGGGCGTCCCCTGCAGGCCGATGGCCTCGGCGATCGTCAGGTTGCGCTTGATGAGACCGTGAATGGCATCGGCGTTGGCCTGCATGTCGGATTCAAGCCGCGCCAGGTCGATGCCTGTCGTGCGCACCGCGTCGATCATTTGCTCCTTTGGGATCCCGTATCCCGGGATGTTCATCAGCGCATGATGCGCTTCGAGATATTTGCCCTGGTACCTGGCACCCAGCGCCAACTGTGCGCCGACGATCGACGTCTCGGTCAGGATCGGCCAATCCTTGTAGATCAGCTTGATCTTGCCGTCCGTCTTGACGAGGCGCTCCAGAGACGTCGCCGACTTCTTGCAGAACGGACAGTTGTAGTCGAAGAAGTCCACGATCGTGAGATCGCCATCTGGATTTCCGCCGATCGGCGCTTCCGGATCCGCGAGGATCATGTCGCGGGTGACTTCGTTCTCGGCCGAACGCGCAAAGGTCTTGGTGAGAAGCAGCATGGTTGCTCCGCCGGCGAGGCGCAGAAAGGTCGATCGCGAAAAGAGAAAATCGTTCATGTGGTCGCTCCGCTGAAGGGTTTGGTCAGCCGCGTTCGGCTGCGGCAATCCGGGCAAGGAAGTCGTCTACTGCCGTCGCGCCGACAGTCCGCGAACCCTCCACTTCCGTACCCGTGGGGTTCAGGAAGATAGGGGTGGGAGGGCCGACAACCGCAAAGCGCTGCATGATGTCTCGGCTTTGCGCATCATAGCGCGTCACGTCAGCCCGGATCAGCCGCACCCCGCCCAGTCGCTGGCGCACATTCTCGTCGGCAAGGACGGTGCGCTCGATCAGTCGGCACTCGGTGCACCAGTCTGCGGAGAAATCGACGGATCCAGGCGTCCTTCTGCACGGCCCGCATCAATCGCCGCGTCCAGATCGGCCTCGTTGGTCACGATCTGAAAGCCGTCTTCGCCCTGGTGCCAGGTGTTGGCGGATGGCACGATGCCCGTCCAGGCGAGCGGTCGCAGCGGTTCGTACCAGCCGCCAGTAGCGCCACCCGCGAGAAGCAGGCCGTAAATCACAAGGGAAGACGACGTTGCGGCGTACACCGCCTGTCGCCAGCGCCGGACCGACTTCCCCCGGTTCATCGCGATCAGCGCAATCCAGGCGCCGGTGCCGGCAGCGAGCATGCCCCAACCGGCGGCGATCAGCGGCAGCGCCAGGATGCGCGACATCATCCATATCGCAACTCCGATCAGGACGACGCCGAATACCTGCCTGATGCGGATCAACCACGGGCCCGACTTCGGCAGCACCGTCGCCCCGAATGTTCCGAGCAGCAGCAGCGGCAACCCCATCCCCAGACCGAGCGCAAACAACGCCGACGAGCCGCGCAGCGTATTGCCGGTTTGCGCGACATAGACCAGCGCCGCGGCCAATGGCGGCGTAACGCACGGCCCCACGATGAGGGCCGAGGTGAAGCCGAGCAGCGCCGCGCCGCCGAGATCGATCCGTTCCGGCCGGCATCCGGAAGCAGCCTCGCGTTCAGGGATTTCGGAAGCTGCAACTGGTCAATCCGAACATCGACAGCGCCAGTACGACGAAGATGGCACTCATAAGCGTGACCGCGGTGGGCGTCTGCAGGAGCGCCTGCAGATTTCCACCAAACCAGGCGGCAAAGATTTCCAGAACGCCATAGGCGCTCGCCATTGCGAGCACGTAGGACGCGGACAGGGCAAACCCTCTTCCGAACGACAGTCTGCCCGCCGATTGGGTCAACACGCCCGACAGGATGGGCAACATCGGAAACGTGCACGGCGTGAATGCGAGCAGCAGCCCGAAGCCGAAGAAGGTCAGCAGGGTGGAGACATAGCTGCCGTCCAGGCCGGATGCATCGCTGCTCGGGTCGGAAGCGAGGCTTGCCGCACTGAAGCCGGGGCGCTCGCCAAACTCCGAGGAGGA
>CAWHRA010000048.1:0-38497 GCA_963831585.1 uncultured Alphaproteobacteria bacterium
TACCCGAAGCCACGCCCAATTCCGAAACGGTCAGGTCGAAGCTCTTTCGAAGCCGCCTGACCTCGGCGCCGATCTCGAATTCCCAGGGTCGGCGCCGCTTCTTTCGGCGCGGAGGAGCCCGTCAGAAGGACGCTTTCTTTTTGTTGGCGTCGCGACGGCTTTTCGACGTTGAACGGCGGCTTTCTTCACCATCTGTCTTCCTCCTAAAGTCGAATATGCCGGATGCGGCCGCATCGTTCGATGTTCCGCAAAGTGCTATCCTATTGTTTCCTGTAAGGAAATATGAATTGTGGCGCCGTCCCCAGAGCTCGCGATAATCCATGGCGGGTTTGGGCGAACGGCCGCGTTGGACACGGCCCTGCATCTGGAGAGTTGCGCCATACTGGGGCGGTCGGGCGCGAATTTTTGACGATGGTTCGACTAACCGATCGGGCCGCGCGACCGTTGCTGCAGCCGACGCATCAGGCCTCCCACGGGATGGCGCCGGCTTCCAGGCTCGGCATGCCCGGCCTTTGGACGCCTTTCAGCCCCGGCGGGCCACCGCAGCATCGACGGAGTTTCTGAGCAGGCACGCGATGGTCATCGGACCCACGCCGCCCGGAACAGGCGTGATCGCGCCGGCGACATCGAGGGCCTCGGCGAAGGCGACGTCACCAACCAGGCGCGTCTTTCCGGCACCGTCCGCAATGCGGTTGATGCCGACGTCGATAGCGATCGCGCCGGGCTTGATCCACTCTCCGGATCATCGCCGGCCTGCCGACTGCGGCGACCAGGATGTCGGCGGTGCGCACCAGCGCCGGCAGGTCGCGGCTTTTCGAGTGTGCCACCGTGACCGTACAATCTTCCTTGAGAAGAAGCTGGCCCATCGGCTTTCCGACGATGTTCGAGCGTCCGACGATGACGGCATTCATGCCGGACAGGTCGGCGCGAACCGATTTGAGCAGGATCATCGCGCCGAGCGGGGTGCAGGGGACGATACCCCGCTTCCTGTCGCCACCAGTCCGACATTGACGGGGTGGAAGCCATCGACATCCTTGGCGGGATCGATCGAGCGAAGCACTTTTTCTGCATCGATCTGGGGCGGAAGCGGGAGCTGCACCAGAATTCCATCGACGGCATCGTCATTGTTGAGGGCTGCGACGAGCGCAAGCAATTCGGCTTGCGGCACGTCCATGGGCAGGCGGTACTCAAACGAGGCCATGCCCGTCTCTACCGTCTGCTTGGCCTTCGATCGCACGTAGACCTCGCTGGCCGGATCGTTGCCGACCAGGACAACCGCGAGCCCGGCTTGAGGCCGCGGGCCACGAGTTGCGCAACGTTCTGGGCGATGACTGCCCCTAGCGCCGCTGCCGCCGCCTTGCCGTCGATGATGCGGGCTGTCATTTTCTAGTCCCTGAACACGACGGCCTTGCGGCCGTTCATAAACGCGCGGCCGTCCAGGTGCATCGAAACCGCGCGGGCGAGCACCCGCCGCTCGATGTCGCGGCCCTTGCGCAGGCCAGGTCCTCGGGGCTGTCGTGGTGCGTGATGCGCTCGACGTCCTGCTCAATGATCGGACCCTCGTCGAGATCGCAGGTGACATAATGTCCGTGGCCTTGCCGATCAGCTTTACGCCACGCGTGTGCCTGATGGTAGGGCCTCGCTCCCGCTGAAGCCCGGCAGGAACTAGTGATGGATGTTGATGCAGCGCCCGGTGAGCGTGGTGGCGAGCCCGTCGGACAGGATCTGCATGTAGCGCGCGAGCACGATCGTTCCGCTCCCGTTCCGGTAACAAGTGCCTGGATCTGTGCTTTCCTGCTTTGCCTTGGTCTCGCCGCTGACGGGCAGGTAGTGAAGCGGTACGGAGCCAAGGTCCGTTCCGTTATCGTCTCGCGCGGATGGTTCGACACGATGCCGACGACGTCCATCCGCAGTTCGCCGATGCGCACGCGGTAGAGCAGATCGACCAGGCAGTGGTCGGCCTTCGACACGAGTATCAGCACCTTGCGCGCCGCATTCCTGGGCCGGATCTCCCAGTCCATCCCATACTGGCCGGCGATCGGACCGAAGCTCTCCACGAGTTCCCCGATGTTTCGCTCGTCACGGAGATTGAAGACAATTCGGGTGAAAAAGCCGCCCGTCTCGGTGTCGTCGAACTGGTGCGCTTCAAGGATGTTGCCGCTCTTTGCGAAGAGTTCGGCCGTCACGCGCGCGACGATGCCGGGCTGGTTTGGGCAGGACAGTTTCAGCAGGAAAGGGGAAGCCATCGAAACCCTCGAACTGGACGAAGCGCAAGAAAAGATGCGCTCGCGATATTGGAAAAAATGTTGATCAATAGGAAACCTAGGGGATAAAAGCTGTTTATGCTTGCCGCCAGGCGACGGTTTCATGCCCAGAAGCGACAAAACGGATAAGTTTGCCGGCCGGACGCTCGGGCTGTTTCTGATCGACGGGTTCGCGCTGATGTCGTATGCGGCGGTGGTCGAACCGTTTGGGCCGCGAACAATTTGGCGGGGCGCCAGCTCTACCGATGGACGCATATCTCGGTCGACGGCCGCCCGGTATGCGCTTCCAATGGCGCAAACATCCTTGCCGATCGCGCGGTCGGAAGGCCGCTTGTCTGCGATACGCTGTTCGTCCTGGCGGGAGGCGACCCGGCTGCTTTTTCCGATGTCAAAACGTTTGCCTGGCTCAGGCGTCTGGCTCGCTCGAACGTGCGGCTTGCGGGAGTTTCCGGCGGCCCGTTCCTCCTCGCGCGCGCAGGGTTGCTCGACGGCTATCGGGCAACGATCCACTGCGATTCATCGGCCGGCCTTCCTCGATGCGTTTCCGACCCTTGCGCTCGAGCCGAGCCTGTACGTCATCGACAGGCGACGGCTTACCTGCGCGGGTGCGGCGCGCCGGTCTTGACCTTGCGATCGAGCTTATCGCGCGGGAACACGGTCACAAGCTTGCCGCTGACGTGAGCGAATGGTTCATCCGTACCGAGCCGCGTCCCGCCCGGCAAATCTCGACGAAGCCTGCGGGAACGTTTTGGTGTCGGCGACGACCGGATTCTCAGGGTTCTGGCAGAAATGGAAGCCCGTCTGGAAGAGCCTGCGGATCGGGAAGAACTCGCCGGCCTTGCCGGCCTGTCGCTGCGCCAGCTCGAGAGGCTCTTTTCCTCACATCTGGGCGAGACGATAGGCGAATGTTATCTGCGCATCCGCCTCGAAAAGGGGGCTGAATTGCTGCGCAACACCGGGATGACGATAACGGTCATCAGCGTCACCTGCGATTTCAGAACGGCAGCCATTTCTCGCGCGCATTCAAGGCTCGCTTCGGGAGGCCCCCAAGTGCGCAGCGACACCGTTAGCTTAGCCTGGTGAAACCAGCAGCCGGCGCCAACTGAGGCATCTCCATCGGCCTCTGTCCTGACCGGCAGCATTCTCGGCGAATTGGAGTGGCCGATCTCAAGCGTGGCTTTGTGAAGAAACAATGGGTCTGCATGGGCGAAATGATCTCACTTGAAGATCTCAGGATCACCTCGGAATGACACCGCGCCGCAGCCGTCTCAGCTGATCTGATACCCGCGCACGATCAGCACCGCCAAGCCTCCGCTCTCCCACCGCCACGACCAAAATCGAGTGGCGTGCCTGCGAAATGCGCCGGGAGAATTCGTAGCGATTTCAACTCGTATTCATTTCGCCCCTTGCCGCGAGCGGTCGTTTGCGGCCATGGCCCATGTGAACAAGAAATGGGGGAAGCGGCTATGAATTCGTTCTTGAGGAAACAAGGCGTTGCGTTCGGCCGTCTCATGGCATGCATGCTGGGCGCGGGCGTTGCATCGGCGGCCGATACGCCCAAGACGGCAGTGACTGTTCAGTCCGGCTCCATTCCGGTGACCGACGTGGCGGCGCTTTATCTCGGCGAATGGAGAGGTTCTGGAATCGGTGTTTCGCGGTGCGCGGCGCACCCTGCGGGTGCGCACCGAGGCCGGAGAACTGAGGATCGAAGTTCCGGCGCTCGCGCATCCCGAGGTCGGAGAAACCATCGAAATCGGCGCCGCCAGGTTTGCGCTTTGGGCCTTCGCCGGTCCTTGAAGGAGGTGCTACGAGATCGCAATGATCTCAAGCTCTTGACCGGATGTGCCGACCATATCCCCAACTGCTTTGCCCATCAGCGACCTTGCCACTGGAGACACGAAGGAAATGGAACCCGCCTTGGGGTCCGCTTCGTCCTCTCCCACGATATGATATTTTTGCACGCGCCCATCGTCGCGCCTGAAGGTCACGGTGCTCCCAAAGGCGACAGTGTCAGTTGACGTAGGATTGGTGATGACCTGAGCCGTCCGAACTCGCGCCGCAAAGTAGCGCACATCACGCAAAGGGGTTGCTGCTTGCCGCCGTCGTTCATTCACGTCTTCGAGCTTCTGCGCCGTCTCGTATGCCTCGCGGGCTTGGTGGAGCTGAAATTCCAGAGCCTTGAATCCTGCTTCCGTCACAAGGTTCGGATGAGGTGAAACCGGGCGGTCGGGGAGCAAGGTCTCCGACGCAGTTCGGCACTGTCTTCCTTGGTGAAGGCAACGCTCAAGCTCGGAACTCCCTTTAAGCGAGATATACAAAAAGCGGTCGACGACAACAGCGCGGTCAAAGCAACCGTAGCGCAACACTCCGCGACTTTTGCCAATCATATACCGCGGAGCGAGACGGGCGCCATTAGCAAGTCACCCTCGTTGGTGTATCACTTCAACAGAAGCTCGGTGGCAGCCCCCTGCTGCAGACCGCCACGGCTTGATGCGTGGTACCTGAGTGCGCGCTCGACCGTCGCATCATAGAGCCGAACTGCTGCAGCTTTGCTCCGCCGGCAGTTCCTCGGCATTGGGGTCGCCCGGTGCCGTCGCCCAGGCCAGTTCGACGAGCGTCACGATTCGCCGGCCGGCACCGTCGAGCTGGCAAACGATGAGGCCCTGCTCCTCGATGTAGGTCAGCAGACGCCGGGCACGGCGCAACGAGTGCGAGCCATAGGCGCGGGCAATCGCTGCATCGCCCGGGCAGGGCCAACCTTCCTTCGCGGCGCGGGCGATCATCATGAAGACGCCCTGCATGTCCTCGGGCAGAAGTGAGGCGCGGACCGAGACGTCCTGCCACCCGCCATCCTCCGCCATCTCGGAGCCGAGCCCGGCGCGGGCGCGCGTCAGCATGCGACGGAAGTCACCGAGGTCCGGCACGGCCGAGCCGAGGCCCTCGATCCGGCAGCGGACCACGAACTCCTGATAGAGCACGCCGATGGCGCGGAATCCCGCGTCGGGTTCGGCCATGACGGCGCGCAGGATACGGTCCACGCGCTCGCGCCGCTCCGCCAGTTCCTCGGCGCTGAGTGGCTGCTCCACCGCTTCGGGACGGATCTCCAGCGCCGCGGATTTCGCCGCCATGAGCTGGCCGAGCAGGTCCGGCGACGACCGGCGCTGGGGCCGATTGGTCTCGGGCGGCGGCGCTGCCAGGATGATGGCGCGTGCGTCCAGTGTCGCTTCCGGCAGCGGCATCAGTCGCGGGGTCGCGTTGCGCGGCGTGGTATCGGTCGGACCGATGCGCAGCCCCAGCGGACGGCGGGAGAGGGCCGGGCCCAGCGCCATGAATTGCCCGCGCTCCAGATCGCGGAAGGCCTCGGCCTGTCGCCGCTCCATGCCCAGAAGGTCGGCGGCGCGCGCCATGTCGATATCGAGGAAGGTGCGGCCCATCAGGAAATTGGACGCCTCGGCCGCGACGTTCTTGGCGAGCTTCGCCAGTCGCTGGGTGGCGATGATCCCCGCAAGCCCGCGCTTGCGGCCACGGCACATCAGGTTCGTCATGGCGCCGAGCGAGAGTTTGCGCGCCTCGTCCGAAACCTCGCCGGCGACGGCCGGCGCGAACAGCTGCGCCTCGTCCACCACCACCAGCATCGGGTACCAGTGGTCGCGGGCGACCTCGAACAGCCCGCCGAGGAAGGCGGCGGCGCGCCGCATCTGGTTCTCGGCGTCGAGCCCCTCGAGATTGAGCACCGTGGAGACGCGATGGATGCGCGCGCGTTCGCCGGCGACCTGCAGGCCCCGCTCGGTATGGTCCTCGGCATCGATCACGAGATGGCCGAAACGGTCGGCCAGCGTCACGAAGTCGCCTTCGGGGTCGATGATGGTCTGCTGCACCCAGGGGGCACTCTGTTCCAGCAGCCGACGCAGCAGATGGGATTTGCCGGAGCCCGAATTGCCCTGCACCAGCAGGCGGGTCGCCAGCAGTTCCTCGAGGTCGAGAGTCGCCGGGGCGCCTGCCGTCGTATGTCCCATCTCGATCGCAACGGTCATGTCTGAACTCAAAGTCTCCCCGCGGAGGCGGGCTTAACAACCCGGTCGCAGCCCGTCGAGCGTCCACGGCCGACCACTCCGTGTTCTCCACGGCTGGTCGAACGCCATCAGCCCAGATGGATGCCGACCCGCCCTCCGCGTCGCTCCATCGCGAGCGTATCCTTTATAACGACTGCGCAGTCTGGCGCTCCCAAACAGAATTCCCGACCAATCACTTCTGGCACATGGAAACCAGGCACTAAACACACGCCGAGCTGCTCCTTGCGTTTTGGGCCTCGATGGGTTTTAAGCCCGGTGACTTCATGACGATAGGCATGAACGAGAAGCGAACTGCGTGGCTTTGCCGCGTCTTAACCAGAACGACGTACCCCGCCTAGCTCATGCGCTTTAAATTGTTCTGAGCCCACACAAAGGAACCCCACCATGGCCAAGATGACCAAGAATCAGTTGATTGATGCAATTGCAGAGGGAACGCAGGTTTCGAAAGGAGACGTGAAGGCCGTCATCGAGCAGATGGTAACGGTAGGCTATAAGGAGCTCAATAAATCCGGCGAATTCGTCATTCCTGGTTTCGCCAAGATGTCGGTTGTGAACAAGCCTGCTACTGAAGCGCGCAGCGGTGTAAATCCTTTCACGAAAGAGCCCATGGAGTTCGCGGCCAAGCCAGCCAGCAAGTCGGTGAAGGCGTCACCCCTGAAAGTTGTTAAAGATGCGGTTTGAAGCGGACGAGTTGGTTGAGGCGTGTTCGTTCGTATGAACGGTGGGTAATCCATCACACCCTCGACAGCAAGCGTCCCGGAGACGGGAACCCCCGGAGGGCCCGGGGGGACAGTCTCGCAAAGGCCATGCGGTGTAATGCCCGCGTGGGCTTTTGTTTTGTCTGACGGTGAAAATAAGGTCTCTATGTAGACAGCCGCTTCTGGCGCGAAGCCGTCGTTCATAGGCAAAGAGCATCTCGTGACTGATAGGGAATAGGTAGAGATCTTGCTGAAAGATTAGTGTGTTGCGCTGACCAGTTGAACCCGCCGGCCATATGGGCAAAGCCTTAATGTTCGAGCCGGGGATCAGCAAATGGCAAATTCGGAACAGCATCGAGTTCGTAGGGAATTCAATTCGGTAGTTTCGGCATTCATGCTGAAGCGCCGCTATTTCTCTCGACCGTCAGCTTCTTCGCATTTCCCCTGGTTGTGGTGGAATTCTCGCAGGTCAAATCCACAGGTGAGATGCTCGCCGTAGGTTTCGCCATCGTAACGTGGATGATAGTAACCTTGGTCGGCATCAGAGAATCCCCGATATCGAGATCGTGCAACAGCCGGCGGCGGGAATTCGGCTCCAGAGAGCCTGCGTATTGCAGGCAGCTACTACATGGCAAGGACCCGTTCCCGGATCTTGCCGTTGTTCATGGGTAACGTCGCGCGCACCGCGGGCTGGATCGTCATTCTCAACGATGGGGGCGTGCTGAATTACCTGTTGCAGACCTTCGGTATCACCGGCGAACCGCTTCGCTTCCTCTATACGTCGGGCGCGGTCATCACCGGGCTCACCTCGGTGCTGTTGCCCTACATGATCGTGACGCTCGAACAGCGTCATGCACAATATCGATATCTCGCTGGAGGAGGCATCGCTCAACCTTGGCGCCTCAGCCCTGAACACGTTCCGGCGCATCGTGCTGCCGCTGCTACCGCCTGGAATTTTTGCGGGCTCGGTGCTCTGCTTCATTCTGTCGATGAATGCCTATGCGACGCCGATCCTGCTGGGCGGACCGAAATTCTACATGATGGCGCCGACGATCTATACCCAGATGTCGGCCGCCATGAACTGGCCGTTCGGTTCGGCGCTCGCGTTCATCCTGATCGGATTGACCATGATCCTGACGATCACGTCGAGCGTCATTTTCAACCGCTCTTCGCACGCAGGCCTCGCCCGATGAAAACGGCATGGAAGCCCAACTTGCTCAACTGGGCCTACCTGGGCTGGGTCTGGCTCATCATCCTGTTCGTGCTGCTGCCGCTGGCTACCACATTGTGGACGGCGTTCTTCTCCAACAAGATACTTTCGCTGCCGCCTGAGGGATATACCACGGCCTGGTTTCTGCAGCCTGGAATTTGGCGGATTTCAGGAACGGCTTTTTCCTGAGCTTACAGGTGGCGGCCTGCGCCGCCGTGCTGGCGCTCGTTGTTGGTGTGCCCGCTGCGTTGGCGATCGGCCGCCACAAATTTCCCGGCGCTGAGTTGATCAACACCATTCTGATGTCGCCGCTGATGATCCCGGCGATCGTGTCGGGCAGCGCGATCTATCTGTTGTACGTCGAGATCGAGATCTGGAGCGACATACCGCTGGCGGCGACATTCCACGGCCTGGCGCTGGCGCACTCCCTGATCGCTATTCCCTGGGTGCTGCGGCTTCTGGTCGCGTCGCTTGCCGGCATGAACCCGTCGATCGAGGAAGCTTCGCTCAGCCGTGGCGCCAGCCGTGCGACCACATTTTTCCGGATTACCCTGCCTTGATCCGTCCGGGGGTCACCGCGGGGGCTTTGTTCGGCTTCATCGGTTCCTTTGGCGATCTGGAAAAATCCCTGCTGTTGGTCGGCCCGGACGGATTACCCTGCCGATCGCGATGGTGAATTATCTTCAATACCGCACCGATCCCACCATCATGGCGGTCGCGACCATCCAAATTCTCATCGTCGCGGCAGCCCTCATCATCTCGGATCGATACGTCCGTCTCGGACGCACCTTCTGATGACAACGAGGAAGCGTTACCGGTGTCCAGAGTAGTCCTTAAGAACATCGTCAAACGCTACGACGGTTTGATTGCCGTCAGCGAAATGTCGCTCGATATCAGGGATGGTGAGTTTGTTGCGCTGCTGGGCCCCAGCGGTTGTGGCAAGACCACGACGCTACGCATGATCGCCGGCTTTATCGATGCCAGCGAAGGCAGCATTTACTTCGGCGACAAGGATCGTCACCAACCTGCCTGCCAACAAACGCAACACGGGAATGGTGTTCCAGGGCTTTGCGCTATTTCCCCATATGACGGTGGCGCAGAATGTGGCTTACGGCCTGGAGATGCGCCGGGTTCCCAAGTCGGAAATCGCGCAGCGTGTCGCAAAGGTGCTCGATCTCGTGCAACTCGGTGGGTTCGCGGGACGCATGCCGCGGCAGCTTTCCGGCGGCCAGCAGCAGCGCGTCGCGCTGGCCCGCGCGCTCGTGATCAATCCGCATGTCCTGTTGCTGGACGAACCGCTGTCGGCGCTCGACGCCAAACTGCGGCACGATGTCCGGATCCAGATCCGTCAGCTTCAGCAATCGCTCGGCCTGACCACCGTATTCGTCACCCACGACCAGGAAGAAGCGCTCAGTCTCGCGGACCGGCTCGTTGTCATCAATGCCGGACGTATCGAGCAGATCGGCAGCCCTTCCGACCTCTATGAGCGTCCTGCAAGTCCGTTCGTGGCCGATTTCATCGGCAAAACCAATTTTTTCAAGGGCGAGATGAGGGGCGGGGGGTTTCTGACCAATTTCGGCCTATTGCTGAAAGTGACCGCGTAGGTGCCTGCGGCCACGCTGATCGGCATCCGGCCGGAAAAAATACAGATCGGCAGGCCGCAGGAGACCCGGGCGGCCGGCAGCAGCAACCTCGTCGAGGGCGTGATTGAACTCGTGAGCTATCTTGGCCCCTCTACCGAGTTTCGTGTCAGGATTTTCGGCGACCGCCATGTGCTGGTGCAGCAGCCCAATCGCGACGTATCGAGCGCTCTAGCCACGGGACAGGCCGTCGAACTGATGTTTCCGCCCGAATGGTGTTTCCTGTTCAAATCGGACGATGCCTCCGAAGCTCTGTTGAAGACGGAAAATTTTGGAGTGCCGGCGTCGGAAGTCGCACCGGCCGGCGGCGTGGCATGATGTTGAGCGCCTGGCCTCACTCGCTTTTGTCTTGCTGCTCCAGCGAGACGTACATCGGCGTATGGCCCGTCGCGGCCATGAAGGCTGCTATGTCGTCCCGGGTTAGTGATGTCGTACGCCGATTGGTTAGCGGATGGCAGTTGATCTTTTCTGCGCTCAGGAGGGCTTCGTCGATCACGACCGTGACCTTCCGTTCGCGATCGTTGAGCAAAGCCAGCAGCGAGACCGATCCGGCGGTGATGCCCAGCATCTCCATCAGGGCGTCGGGCGAACCGAATGACATCCCGCCCTTGACGCCGATGATCTTGCTCAACGCTTTCAGGTTGATCGCCCTGCTTTCGTCCGTGACGAACAGGAAGAAGCGCTTTTTTCCGTCGCGCAAGAACAGATTCTTGGTATGCACGCCTGGAATGTCGCCGCGAAGCGCGCGTCATTCCTCGACCGTGTACACCGGTGGATGCTCGAACGTCTTGACGGCGATGCCCTTGTCTTCGAGATATTTCAGAAGTTCGTCGCTTTTTTCGGTGTTCATCGGTCTCGCCTGTTGTGCCGCCATCGACGGAAATACGGAAATCAATTCGGCCGGCCGGCGGCAGAACGCTGGGTGGGGTCGTCGTTCAGGCGTTGAGAAACCTGAGCGGAAGTGCGACGGACGAGCCGTACTTGGTGCCGCGCAGGAATTTCAGGCGAGGCGGCTGATCGGCCGGAATTCTCGCGCAATGGTCGGCGTCGGCGCCAGCGAAGGAGATCATTATCCTGCTACCCGCCTTGAATGTCCAGGAGACCGGCAACAGCGCAAATCTCAGGAGTTGCGGCGTGTCGACAGGCATCGCTTGCGCATCGGCGCGTTCGCATGAATGGAACGACCAGGACGTCAGATAGTGGGCCGGGGGCTCCGACTCTTTCCGATGTAGCGCGCGAAGCAGGCCCTCGGTAACGTAATGGGATTGGCCGTCCGGCATTATTTCCGAGATATAGGCGTGAATAGCGAAATCCGCCGCACTGCTCGACAGCCATAGCGATACCTCGCAATGCCCGGTCAGTTCGGCGTCCTGCAGGAGAGCGGCGCTGGTATAGTTGAGCATGACGCCGTCGCGGCCCTGCCAGTCGGTATAGTATCGGCGGCTGTCGATCGCCGCAATTCGCTCATAGCGCGTGAGTTGACCGGTTCGCGTGCCGAAATCCACGTCGTAGGTGTCTTGACCGCCGGTTTGGCCGGACGGTGAGCCGGCTCCGACAAGCCTGCCGCTTTCGGCAAGAAAATAGCGCGTCGCCTCGGGGATCGGCGGCCAGGCGTCGGCGGCTCGCCAGCGCTCTTCGTGAACCGTGAAATAGTGAATGGGTTTCTCCGTCCGCAACCCCGTGTCGATTCCGATCAGGTGCTGGTCGAAGAAGCGGAGAATCTCGGCATAGATATTGAATTCGGGGGTCTCGCTGCCCCGCCATGGCGACGCGTTGATGCGGGCGCCGTGATCCCACGGACCCAGCAGCAGGTATTTGTTGCGGTTTGGCATCGTGAGATACCGACTGATCGTTCCGCTGGCGTCCCAAGGCGGCTCCCTCTGCGCCACCTTCGACCAGCCCCTGGTCAATTGCCGGGTGCGCACCGGGGCCACTTACCGCGCTATGCGCCGCCTTCACCGGCTACTTGTGCGATGAGCAAGCGCGCCCGATGATGCCGGATTGGGCTGGGCGGGCACCGTTCATTTCCGGGGGGATTTTCAGGCGCTTGCGGAAGACATTTTGATCACGATGGCTCCGGGCGGGCATGTCGCCAATTCCTCGAAGTGTCCGTACAAGAAACTTCGGGCGGGTTTGCGCTTAATGCCGCTCGGTCCTGAATCAAAACAAGTGTTCGATTGAGGCGCCGCTCGTGCTGCGCTCCGTTGCGGAGACGCTCAATCAAGCTTCCGACACGCATCCAGAACAAGCCTAAGTGGTCGTTGCCGGAATGGGGCTCTCAAGCCGGTTTCTTGACGCCGGAGCTATCAGCGTCAAGCTGCGGCACGGCAATGCCGGGATCATGCGGCAGCAGGTCCTTGCGCATGTGCTTGTTGGAATTGCCGTTGAACAGCGTGCCGACCAGCCCGCGGTCGAGGTCGCTGGTGCCGAACAGGGCATCGCAGATCGGAAAGGTCAGGTTGAAGTTGCGCGTCTGCATGAAGCCGAGCACGTGGTGGATGGTATGCATCCGGCGGACCGTGTTGATGAGCGGAATGTACCTGCAGATAAGGATGCCGCTCGTCGTCGAGATGCGACAGCGTGTGCAAGCCCTCATACATCAGATAGTAGGCCGCCATCGTGAACACGGTGATGTAGCCGGCGTTGGCCGAGATCACCAGCACCGAGCAGGAACGCGGGCGGCAGCGCGGCCAGCACGAAGCCGAGCGGCGCGAAGGGCGGAAACAACAGCGCGCGCCATTCCTTGTGGCCGTGATAGGTCAGGTCGTGATGGGTGAAGAACTGGTGATGCACCGTGCAGTGGCGCTTGTAGATCATCTCCAGCCCCTTCACCGGGCGATGCAGGATGTAGCGATGCGCCGCCCACTCGATCCAGTTGCCGAACAGCGCGATCGGGATCACCAATAGCCATTCCCAGCCTGCGTTATGGATCCGGGTCCAGCACAGCCACATCGCGTCACCGGTGACCAGTAGCGTGAAGCCTAGGTGGAGCGCGCCGTGATACCAGGGCGGGGTTTCCGCGACGAATCTGTCGCGGAACTGATGCTGGCGTTGCTGTTCGCGGCGGTCGCGGTCCGAATCCTGAAATACGACATCCATGGTGATCTCTCCCTTCGTGGATTTGCGGCCGGCGCGGACCAGCCCTTGATCTTGAGGGACAGCATAATGCCGGGCGGAAGGCTGGGCTTCGCCGCAGCGCGGCCGATTTATCATTTCGGATGATTTTTTGCCGGCCGACACATACCGGTCGCCGGCAATCCGAGGTTATCGTTGCTGCCCGCATCGCAATCCGGACGACCTGCCGGTCGGAGACATCAGTCGTGACCAGGGCTTTGAGCATCCTGCGCGGCCGCTTTGGACGCGTCGCCCTCCTCGACATGGACACTTCGCTGGTGGACCATGCCCATCCCCATTGCCACCTGATCCTCAAGGTCGAGCGGCCCCGACCAGAACTTCGTGGTCGAGGGGCGGCCGGTGCCGCTGCGCAGAGACACGCTGGTCGCCGTCAATTCCTGGCAGCAGCACGAATATGTGCACCGTCAGGGCGCCGAGAAAACCCTGTTCCTGGCGCTTTACATCGAGCCGCGGCTGGCTCGCGGATGCCGAACGAAATTTCGTCGGTTGTTCCGAGGCCGGGTTCTTTCCGCAGGCGGGGATTCCGATCACGAACGAGGTCGACCGGCTGCGCGCCAAACTGGTGCGGCGGATGGCAGATCCCTCGGACCAGCACGAGGAACTCCAGGAAGTGATCCTCGACCTCTGTCTCAACGTCTCCCATGGCTTTTCGGATTGGCGCGATCGGGGCGCCAACGCGCGCAAGCCGCGCGGATCGAGGGACTATCGCATCAGCCGGGCGCTGCGGCATCTGCGCGAATGCGCCGCCGATGCGGTCGACCTCGATGAGGCCGCCAGCATCTCCGGGCTGTCGCGCCCGCACTTCAACCATCTGTTCAGAAGCTGCACCGGCGTCAGCCCGCGCGTCTACGTCAATGCGCTGCGTGTCGAGGCCGCGGTCGGCCGCCTGCACCATCAGGAGGAAGAAATCGGAAGAATTTCCGATGACCTCGGCTTCAGCGCCCAGAGCAATTTCACGCGATTTTTCCAGCAGCACACGGGAACCTCGCCCAACCAGTATCGGCGCGTCATGGCCGATCTCGGCTGACCCGCTGCCGCGTCAGCGCCTGACGAGACGGGAAGCGGACGCGGCGGCCCTGGTCAGGTCCTCGGCGATGATCTCCATGACCGCCGACATCGCCGCCGAAACGCTGCGCCTCGGATTGGTCACCCACGCCACCGAGCGGACGATCGAGGGATTGCGCAGGCGCCGGGCCTTGATGCGGCCCGCCGACAGCGTCGATTGCAGCACGATGCCGGGCAGCACCGTCACCAGATCGGTCGTCGCGATCACTTCGCAGATCGCCGACAGCGTGTCGATCTCGAGCCGGGGTTTCAGGCTGAAGCCGGCCTCGGCGGCCGCGTCGTCCAGGATGCGCCGCAGCCCGTGGCGGCGCGAGGGGATGACGATATCCAGGCCCTCAAGCCGGTCGAACGAGACGACTTTCGGCAGCGCCAGTCTGTTGCCGGCGCCGTGCGCCAGCATCATCTCCTCGTCCAGGATGTGGCGCGCGGTCGGCGGCAGCCGCGGCGCGGGCGTGTTGACGATGGCGATGTCGAGCTGCCCGGCGGTTACCCATTCCAGCATCGTCTCCGAATAGCCTTCGCAGACCAACAGGTGGATCTCGGGATATCGGGCGGCGATGGTCGCCGATGACGCCGGCAGCGTGCTCTGCGCCGCCGAGGTGATCATGCCGATGCTGACCCGTCCCGACACCTTGCCGCCGAGCTGCGCGATCTCGCCGCGGACGCGTTCGATGTCGGACAGGATCGGCGCGATCCGCTGCGCAAGCGCCTCGCCCGCGGGGGTGAGCGACATGCCGCGGGAGGCGCGATAGAACAATGGCTTGCCGAGCGACTTTTCCAGTTTCGCGATCTGCATGCTCAGGGCCGGCTGGACCAGATTGAGCTGGCGGGCAGCGCGGGTGACGTTGCCTTCCTGCGCGAGGCACAGGAAGTATTGCATCTGCTTGAGATCCATGCCGCCGCCTTTCGCGCCCGAACTACCATCATTATTGATGATGGTAGGAATAAAAATCAATTATTTGTTCTGATCTGACGAGCCCCCTACCTTGAGGAGGGCGCCGCCATCGGCTGATGCCGGGTGCGCTGCAACAAAAGGGAACATGCCGGTGAAATCCTTTGAGCCCGCGCCGCGCCGCCTGATCGTCGGCATTTCCGGCGCGTCGGGGGTCGTGTATGGCGTCCGGCTGCTGCAGCTCCTGCGCAATGCCGGCGTCGAAACCCATCTGGTGATGTCGAAGACCGCGGAGATCACCTTCGCCTACGAGACCACGCTCAAGATCGCGGACGTCAAGGCGCTGGCCCACAAGCATCATGACATCGACGACATGGCCGCCTCGATCTCGAGCGGTTCGTTTCGAACCGCCGGCATGATCGTCGCGCCGTGCTCGATGCGCTCGATGTCCGAAATCGCCACCGGCGTGACCACGACGTTGCTGACGCGCGCGGCCGACGTGACGCTCAAGGAGCGGCGGCGGCTGGTGCTGATGGTGCGCGAAACCCCGCTGCATACCGGTCATTTGCGGACCATGACGGCGCTGTCGGAAATGGGCGCGATCATTGCCCCGCCGGTACCGGCCTTCTACGCCAAGCCGGACTCGCTCGACGACATGGTGGACCATACGGTCGGGCGCGCGCTCGATCTGTTCGACATCGACGTCGGCGTCGTCAGCCGGTGGGGCGAGCGGCCGGAATTGCGCGGCCGTCCCACCCGGCGCGACGAGGTTTCCCGAATGGAGTTTTCGAACATGAATGCAACGCCCAAGACCAGGGGACATGAATGACGCAGGCAAACCGGGCCACGGCGGCGATCGCCGGCCATAACGCCCATCCCGATTTGCGCGGCTGGTTGCAGCGCCTGGTCATGACCGACCGGCTCGTCGTGGCCCGCGAGGGTTTGTCGCTGATCGATGAAGTGGCGGCGGTGGCCAAGAAGCTGGAACTGGACAGCGCGGTGCTGTTTCCGAGGCCCGGTCAGCATTCGATTCCGGTGGTCGCGAACCTGTTTGCCGACCGGAGCTGGATCGCGGATTCGCTGGGCATTCCGACCGGCGAGCTGTTGTCGCGTTTCCAGAACGCCGTCCGCCATCCGCTGCCATGGGTCGAGGTGACGGCGGCGCCGGTGCAGGAGGTCATTCACCGCGAGATCGATCTGTTACGGCAACTGCCGATCCCCAAGCACAATGAACACGACAGCGGGCCCTATATCACGGCGGCGCTGCTGATCGCCCGAAATCCGAAGACCGGTGTTCAGAACGTCTCGATCCATCGCTGTCAGATCAGCGGCCCCGACCGCATCGGCGTCTTGCTGCTGCCGCGGCATACGCGACATTATTTCCGCATGGCCGAAGAGGCCGGCGAGGCGCTGGAGATCGCGCTGGTGATCGGCGTGCATCCCGCCTGCATTCTGGCTTCGCAGGCCATCGCGGCGCTCGATGACGACGAAATGGAAATCGCCGGCGCGCTGCTCGGCCGGCCGATCGAAATGGTCAAATGCCGGACCAACCAGGTCCGCGTGCCCGCTCATGCGGAGATCGTGATCGAAGGCCGCATCCTGCCGAAGGTGCGCGAGCCCGAGGGTCCGTTCGGCGAGTTTCCGCAGTATTACGGCCCCCGCGCCGATCGCGAGGTGATCCAGGTCGACGCCATCACGCACCGCAATAGCCCGATCTTCCACACCATCGTCGGCGGCGGCGATCGAGCATCTCCTGCTCGGCGGAATTCCGCGCGAAGCGACGCTGCTCGAACATCTGCAGCGCAGCTTCCCCTCGGTCCGCGACGTCCGCCTGACGCGCGGCGGAACCTGCCGCTATCATCTGGCGGTCAAGATCGAGAAGGCGAGCCAGGGCGAGCCGAAGAACATCATCATGGGCGCGTTCGCGGGCCATTACGACATCAAGCAGGTGGTCGTGGTCGACATGGATGTCGATATCGACGAGCCAAGCGAGATCGAATGGGCGATCGCGACCCGCTTCCAGGCGGATCGCGATCTCGTGGTCGTCTCCGGCGCGCAAGGCTCCAAACTCGATCCGTCGTCGTACGACGGCGTCAGCGCCAAGATGGGGATCGACGCCACCAAGCCGCTGTCGACCGAGCCGATGGAGTTCAAGCGTATTCACGTCAAGGGCATCGAAAACGTCGATCTGGGCCGGGTGCTGCAGGACGATCCCGAAGGCGGCCTTCGCACGCATGGTCGCTGCCTGAGCTAGACGGTCAGGGTTGACCGACAACAAGAAACGCTGGCCCAAGCCAGGGAAATGCAACGGGGAAACGGGATGACGGCCGCGTGCCATCGGAGCCATCGAAGGATGGCGGGCATGGTCCGGGCATCGCTATCTGGGAGAGATTGCTATGTCGACAGCGCTGCGAATCGCGCACGGAGCCTTTGGTCGGGTCGCGCTTCTCGATATGGACTGGTCGCTGGTGCGCCATGCCCACCCGCATTGTCATGTGCTTTTGAAGGTCGAGGGAGCCGACACCCAGTTCGTCGTCGGCGATACGGTCTATCCGCTGACCGACGATACCGCCGTTCTGGTCAATGGCTGGCAGCCGCATTCCTATGTCCATGATCCGGAACGGCCGCGCACGGTCATCCTCGCGCTCTATATCGAACCGGAATGGCTGACGGCGTTTCGGCCGGGCTGGGCTGCGAGCGGCGCATCCGGCTTCTTCAGCCATCCCTCCGGCGAAGTGTCGCCGCGCATCCGCAGCCTCGCCATGAATCTGGCGGCCGACATGATGAGCCGTCCGGAGGCGCGGGCCGCGCATGAAGCGGCGTTGTCCGACCTGATGATCGCGGTGATCGAGCGCTTCACGCCATGGCGAAGTTTTCCGGCTTCGATCAGGGAGATGAACGCTCGCTCGGGCGACTGGCGCATCCGCAAGGCTGCGGCATCGATGCGGGCCGAAACCAGGCGCGACGCTGCCCTCGATACCTATGCGAAGGAGGCGGGACTGTCGCGCGCGCATTTCTTCCGCTTGTTCGAATCCTCGATCGGGGTGCCGCCGAAGGTCTATCTGAACGTCGTGCGGATGGAGCAGGCGGTCGACGCGGTGCTGAACCAGTCGGCGAGCGTCTGCGACATCAGCAATCAGCTCGGCTTTGCCGAGCCGGCGCATTTCACGCGCTTCTTCCGCAACCATGCCGGCGTGAGCCCCCGCGAGTTTCGCAACGTTTCCCGGCTGGCGAGCTGATGCTGCGCTGCACACGCGCCGGCGAAATGAGACGGGATGGTAAGTTCTGAGATCGGCCGGTATGGCCGGGCCCTGCGGCGCGGCGGAATACATCTCCCGAAGCATCCAGATGCACGGGAGAACGTTCGGGATGGCGGAAGCCGCCAGCCACTCATTTGCCGATCGCGAGCCCGGCCCGCCATGGGTCGGGCGGTCGATTCCGCGCGTCGAAGACGCGGCGCTGCTGACCGGGCGCGGCCGCTTCATCGACGATCTCGGGGTTCGTCCCGGCACGCTCCACGCCGCGATCCTGCGCTCGCCGCATGCTCATGCCGATATCGTCGTCGATCGAATCGTCCGCGGCGAAGCGCGCGCCGGGTGTCGTCGCGGTCCTCGACGGCGAGGACATCAAGGCGCTGACCACGAGCCTCGTCGTCGGCGTCAAGGCGCCGGTCGAATGCTGGCCGATCGCGGTCGGGCGCGTGCGCTATGTCGGCGAGCCCGTCGCCGTCGTCGTCGCGACCGATCGCTATCTGGCCGAAGACGCCGTCGACCTGATTGAGGTGCGGTATCGAGCCGCGGCCGGCCGTGGTCGATCCGCTGGCGGCGCTGCGAGCCGGACGCGCCGGTTCTGCATGACGGCTTTCCCGGCAACGTCGCCAGCGACCGGACCTTTCGCTACGGCGATCCGGAGCAGGCATTTGCCTCGGCGGCGCACCGGATCAGTATCGATATCCGCTATCCCCGCAATTCCTGCACGCCGATCGAAACCTATGGCGTGGTCGCCGAGTACGACGCCGGCGAGGACGCTTACGATGTGCTCGCCAATTTCCAGGGCCCCTTCAGCATCCATGCGGTGCTGTCGCGGGCGCTGCGGGTTCCGGGCAATCGTCTGCGGCTGCGCACGCCGCCGGATTCCGGCGGCAGCTTCGGCGTCAAGCAGGGCATCTTCCCCTACATCGTTCTGATCGCCGCGGCGGCGCGCGCCACCGGGCGTCCGGTCAAATGGATCGAGGACCGGCTCGAGCATCTGACCGCGTCGGTTTCCGCCACCAACCGGGCCACGACGCTTGGCGCGGCCGTGGCCGACTGACGGCCGCATCCTCGCGCTCGATTGGGACCAGGTCGAGGATTGCGGCGCGCATCTGCGCGCGCCGGAGCCGGCGACGCTGTATCGCATGCACGGCAATTTGACCGGCGCCTACGACATTCGCCATCTCGACGGTTCGCAATCGTCGTCGTGGTCACCAACAAGACGCCGACCGGGCTCAATCGCGGCTTCGGCGGCCCGCAGGTCTATTTCGCGCTGGAGCGCCTGGTTCAGCGCATCGCGGTCGAACTCGGTCTCGATCCGCTCGACGTCATCCGGCGCAATCTCGTTCCCGCCGACGCCTTTCCGTACCGCACGGCCAGCGGGGCCTTGCTCGATTCCGGAGACTATCAGGAGGCGATCCGGCGCGGCGTCGACGAAGGCGCGCTCGCCGAACTCAAATCGCGCCGCGATGCGGCGCGCGCCGAGGGACGCCTCTACGGCATCGGCTATACCGCCGTGGTCGAGCCCAGCGTGTCCAATATGGGCTACATCACCACCGTGCTGACGCCGGCCGAGCGCCGCAAGGCCGGCCCGAAGAACGGCGCCCAGGCCACCGCGACGATCGCGATCGATCCGGTCGGCAGCGTCACCGTGCATGTCGCCTCGGTGCCGCAGGGGCAGGGCCATCGCACCGTTCTTTCGCAGGTCGTCGCGGATGTGTTCGGTCTCACGCCCGGCGATATCCGGGTCAACACCGAGATCGATACCGCCAAGGACGCCTGGTCGATCGCCTCGGGCAATTACGCCAGCCGCTTCGCGCCGGCCGTCGCCGGCACCGCCAAGCTCGCCGCCACGCGCATCGCGGCGCGGCTGGCGCGCATCGCCGCGAGCCAGTTGAACACCGATGTCGACGATATCGCGTTCGTCGGCGGCCATGTCGGATCGAAGCGCAACCCCGACAACAAGGTATCGTTCTCCCGCGTGGCGGGGCTGAGCCACTGGTCGCCGGCCGCGCTGCCCGACGGCGTCGGGCAGACGATCCGCGAGACCGTGTTCTGGAGCCCGCCGGAACTGACCGCCCCGGACGAAGACCGATCACGTCAACTCGTCGCTCTGCCACGGCTTCATCTTCGATTTCTGCGGCGTCGAGATCGATCGCACCACGCTGCAAACCCGGATCGACCGCTACGTCACCATGCACGACTGCGGCACCATCCTGCATCCGGCCATGGTCGACGGCCAGATCCGCGGCGGCTTCGCCCAGGCCGTCGGCGCCGCGCTCTACGAGGAATACGCCTATGGCGCCGACGGCAGCTTCCTGACCGGGACCTTCGCCGACTATCTGCTGCCGACCACGATGGAAGTCGCCGGATCCGCTGATTCTCCACATGGAGACGCCGTCGCCGTTCACGCCGCTGGGCGCGAAGGGCGTCGGCGAGGGCAATTGCATGTCGACGCCGGTCTGCATCGCCAACGCCGTCGCCGATGCGCTCGGCTGCGACGACATCGAGTTGCCGCTGGTGCCGGCGAAACTCGCGCCCATCGTGCGCGGCGCCGAGGCCGCGCCGCCTGCCGGGTCGCGCCGGCCGCGCCGATCAAGACGCAGGCGCGGCGGACGCAAGCTGCGCGGCGAGGGCGAGGCCAGGGTCGGTGCGTCCGCCGAGCGCGTCTGGGCCATGCTGCTCGATCCCGAGACGCTGCGGGCCGTGATTCCCGGCTGCCACGGCGTTGAAAAGATCTCGGACACGCATTTCCGCGCCGACGTGACCATCGGCATCGGTCCGGTAAAGGGACGATACCGCGCCGAGGTCAAGCTGTCCGATCTCGATCCGCCGCGCGCGGTCACGCTCGGCGGCTCGGCCGAAGGCGCGCTTGGATTCGGCAGCGGCGAAGGGCGCATCACCCTGACGCCGATGCCGGAGGGCGGCACCGCGATCCGCTACGTCTATGAGGCGGCGATCGGCGGCAAGGTGGCGAGCATCGGCGGCCGCCTGCTCGATGGCGCCGCGCGCGTGATCATCGGGCAGTTCTTTGCCTCGCTGGCGCGCACAGGCGGGCGGTGCCGCGCCCGATGCGGCCCGTGTCTCCCTGTTCGCGAAGACTGCGACGTCTGTTCGGAGGGCAGTCATGAAGCCCGCCGCCTTCGACTACGTGCGCGCCGAACATCTCGACGAGGCGCTCGGCGTGCTCGGCCAGGAAGGCAGCGATGCCCGCATCATCGCCGGCGGACAATCGCTGATGGCGATGCTCAACATGCGGCTGGCCAAGCCCAAAACGCTGATCGACATCATGCGGCTTTCCGAGCTCGCTCGCATCGAGCGCAACGGCGGAACGATCACGATCGGGGCGGGCGTCCGCCAGGCCGCGCTGCTGGCATGGCCGGAACTCCGCGACAGCCTGCCGCTGGTCGCGCTGGCGTTGCCATGGACCGGCCACGTCCAGACCCGAAGCCGGGGCACCGTCTGCGGATCGATCGCGCATGCCGATCCCAGCGCCGAATTGCCGCTGGTGCTGCGCGCGCTCGGCGGCGAGGTGCATCTGCGCAGCGCCAAACGGCGCCGGCGGGTGGCGGCGCAGGATTTCTTCGCCGGCATGATGGCGACGACGCGGGCCGACGAAGAATTGATCGAAGCCGTGTCGTTTCCGGCTCTGGGCAAGCGCTGCGCATTCCGCGAAGTAGCTCGCCGCCATGGCGACTTTGCCATCGTCGCCTGCGCCGCGGTGGCGACGACGGACGGCGTGCGCCTCGCCGTCGGCGGCGTCGCCGACATGCCGGCGACGCGGGAGTTTCCGCGCCTCGAAGGCAGCGCGCTCGACGACGCCCTCAATGCCTTTGCTTACGAGCTCGACGCCCGCGACGACGTCCATGCCACCGCGCGCTACCGGCGCGATCTCGTGCGCATGATCGGCCGCGACCTGGTGCGGGAGGTGCTGCAATGAGCCGATTGCAGGCCGGCCGCCGGCACATGGTCCGCTTCACGCTCAACGGCAAGCCGTGCGCCGGCGAGGCCGAGCCGCGCTTGCTGCTGACCGATTTCCTGCGCCACCAGATCGGCGTCACCGGCACCCATGTCGGCTGCGAGCACGGCGTGTGCGGCGCCTGCACGATCGACGATCGACGGCAAGCCGGCGCGCGCCTGCCTGACGCTGGCCGTGCAGATCGACGGCTGCGAGCTCCGCACCGTGGAGGGGCTCGCGCCGTCGCCGGACCGGCTCGGCATTCTGCAGGCGGCGTTCAAGCGCAATCACGCGCTGCAATGCGGCTTCTGCACCGCCGGCATCCTGATGTCGCTCGACAGCTTCCTGCGCGAGCACCCGCAGCCGGATGAGGAAGACATTCGCGACCTGCTGAGCGGGCATTTGTGCCGCTGCACGGGCTATGCGCCGATCGTGCGCGCGGCGCTCGAAGCCGCGGCGGAATTGGCCGACCAAAACCAGAGAGAAAACCGATGCTTGACCTCGGAACAAGCTTTGTCGCCAGCGTGGCGCGCGATCCCGATGCGCTGGCGATCGTCGATGACGGCATTCGCCTGACCTACGCGCAATGGTACGCGCGGATTTCCTCGCTGGTGGCGTCGATTCGACCGCATCGGACTGAAGCCCGGCGATCATCTCGTCACGGTGCTGCAGAATTGCGAGGCCGCCGCCACGCTGCATTGGGCCTGCCAGCTCGCCGGCATCGTGATCACGCCGGTCAACTGGCGCGCCAAGGCGGACGAGCTCGATTTCTGCATCGAGAATTCCGAGGCCCGCGCCGTCGTCTACCAGGATGTTTCCGCGGCGGCCGTCGAGCAATCGAAGCGCGCCGCCGGCTTTGCCGCGCATCTCGCCGGCGGCGGCGAGCGCCGCCGGCGCGATCGGTTTCGATCGCATGGTCGGCGAGCCCGCGGCCGACGTGACGCCGCGCGTCAGCGCCGAAGCCTGGTCGATCATGCTCTATACGTCCGGAACCACGTCGAGGCCGAAGGGCGTGCCGCGGCGTCACCGCGCCGAGCGCGCCGCCGGCATCGCGCATGTGGCGCAAAATCTCTACCGGCGCGGCGAGCGCACGCTCGGCGTGATGCCGCTCTATCACACCATGGGGGTGCGCTCGCTGATCGCGATGTCGCTGATCGGCGGCACCTTCGTCTGCCTGCCGCGCTACGACACCGGCCGGGCGCTGGCGCTGATCGAGGCGGAAAAGATCACCAATCTCTATCTGGTGCCGACGCTCTATCACGATCTGGTCCATGCCCGCGGAGTTTGCGTCGACCGACGTCTCCAGCGTGCGAAAACTCGGCTTCGCCGGCGCCTCGATGACCGACGGGCTGCTGAAGAAGCTGAACGAGGCGTTCCAGCCCGAGCTGTTCGTCAATCATTACGGCAGCTCGGAAATCTACACCTTCACCATCGACCAGAACGCGCCGGCCAAGCCCGGCTCGGCCGGCAAGGCCGGAATCAATCAGCAGATCAGGGTGGTCAGGCTGAACGCCAGATCGGTGGCCGACCTCGCCGCGCCCAATGAGGAAGGCGAGATCATCGCGCTGCTGGCCGGCGATGAAGTCCTTCGAAGGCTACTGGCGCCGGCCCGACGCCGACGCCAAATCGCTGCGGGATGGCTGGTATTTCACCGGCGACACCGGCTTCGTCGACCGCGATGGCGATCTGTTCGTCACCGGCCGGGTCGACGACATGATCATTACCGGCGGCGAGAACGTCTCGCCGGTCGAGATCGAAAGCTGCCTGTCGCTGCACCCGGCCGTGCTCGAAGTCGCCGTCGTCGGCCTTGCCGACGAGAAATGGGGCAAGGTCGTCACCGCGTTCGTCAAGCGCAAGGCGCGCCGTCACCGAGCAGGATCTCGAGCAGTTCTGCCGGACGTCGGGACTTGCGAATTTCAAGCGCCCGCGGCGCTTCGTCTTCGTCGACGCCTTGCCGAAATCTCCGGTCGGAAAATTGCTGCGCCGCCTGCTCGTCGCCGGCGACTATCAGCGCGAACATGAGCCGCCGTCAAGCGCGGCATTAGAACACCAAGAAAGGAACTGACATGTCTTCTTCTCCCTACGTTTTCGCCGATCCCGCGGCTTGGCAAGCTCGATGGCTTTCAGGTCGAGATCGACGAGGCGCATGAGCGCGCCGACATCATTCTCAACCGGCCGCCGCTACAACGTCGTTTCGATGCCGCAGCGCGACCAGTTGCGGCTGGTGTTCGAGACGCTCGACGAGGACGCGCGCGTGCGCGTCATCGTGGTCCGCTCGGTCGGCGAGCATTTCTCCAGCGGCGGCAACATCGGCGGCTTCATGGAAGCCACGCCGGAGACGGTCTCCAAGCTCGCCTGGAATATCGCCTCGCCGGCGCGCTGCGCCAAGCCGGTCATCGTCGCCAACCGCGGCTATTGCTTCGGGGTCGGTTTCGAACTGTCGCTGGCCTGCGATTTCCGGATTGCTTCGGAAACCACGCTTTACGCGCTGCCGGAGCAGAAGCTCGGTCAAATCCCGGGATCGGGCGGCTCCGCGCGTCTGCAGAAGATGATCGGCATCACCCGCACCAAGGACATCGTGATGCGCTCGAAGCGCATTCCCGCAAAGCAGGCGTTCGACTGGGGCATCGCGACCGAATGCGTGCCCGATGCCGAACTCGAGAAAGCGACCGACAAGCTTGTCGATGAACTCCGAACCTTCGCGCCGCTGGCGCAGCGGACGGCCAAGAAGCTTCTGAACGATACCGAAGACTCGACGCTGACGGTCGCGATCGAACTCGAAGGCCATTGCTACAGCCGGCTGCGGCAGTCGGAAGATTTCAAGGAAGGTGTCGAAGCCTTCAACGCCAAACGCCCGCCGAAATTCGTCGGGCGCTGAACAACGAATCATTTTGGGGCAAACAGGGAGGAATGAAATGACAATCGCGAATCTGGAGGCGGCCGTAACGGCCGCGCCCGCTGACAGCCGGCAAATGAGGAATGCGATCATCGCGTCGGTCTTGGGATGGTCGCTCGATCTGTTCGACCTGTTCATTCTGTTGTATGTGGCGCCGGTCGTCGGCGCGCTGTTCTTTCCCTCGACGGTGCCGACGCTGTCACTGGCCGCGGTCTACGCGTCGTTCGCGGTGACGCTGCTGATGCGCCCGGTGGGCTCGGCGATCTTCGGTCACTATGCCGACGTCCATGGCCGCAAGAACGCGATGTTCGTCGCCATCGTCGGCGTCGGCATCAGCACCGCGGCATTCGGCTTGCTGCCGACGATCGCCCAGGTCGGATTCATCGCGCCCGTCCTGTTCCTCGTCCTGCGTCTGGTTCAGGGCGTCTTCGTCGGCGGCGTGGTCGCCTCGACCCACACCATCGGCACCGAATGGGCCTCGCCGAACTGGCGTGGCGCGATGTCTGGTCTGGTCGGCGGCGGCGGCGCCGGCATCGGCGCCCTGATGGCGTCGTTCGTGTTCCTGGTCATGTCGTCGATATTTCCCGGCGACGCGTTCGCGGTGTGGGGATGGCGCTGCATGTTCTTCGCCGGGCTTCTGAGTTCGCTGCTCGGCTGGTTCATCTTCAACAACCTCGAGGAATCGCCGTTCTTCAAGGAGCAGCAAAAGCGGAAGGCCAGCGGTGCGATCACGGTAACGAGCGCCCCGGTTCGGATGCTGTTTTCGAGCAGCTACCGCAACATCCTGCTGCTCAACCTGCTCGTCACCTTCGGCGGCGGTGCTGGGTACTATCTGACCTCAGGTTATCTGCCGTCGTTCCTCAAGGTGGTGAACGGCGTTCCCAACAGCGTCTCGTCGCTGATCCTGATGGGCGCGAGCGTGGTGGCGCTGGTTTCGGCGATATTCTTCGGCGCGCGTCAGCGATTTCATCGGCCGCAAGAAGACGTTCCTGCTGGTCGGGGTCTGCATGGCGGTGCTGCTGCCGGTCTGCTACCTCGGCATGGCGAAGGCAACCGATACCACGACCATCACGCTGTACGCGCTGGCGATCGCCTTTCTGGGTAACGCCGGCTACGCGCCGATCCTGATCTTCCTCAATGAACGGTTTCCGACCGAGATCCGCGCCAGCGGCACCGGTCTGTCCTGGAATATCGGTTTTGCGCTCGGCGGCATGATGCCGACCTTCGTTTCGCTGGCGAGCGCCGGTCCGGCGCAGATCCCGATGTCGCTGTCGGTCTTCATCGGTGTCATCTTTGCGATCTACCTGATAGGCGCGTTGCTGATCCCCGAGACCAAGGGAGATTTCCGCTGACCTTGGAGATGGCGGCCGCGCGATCCGGCCGCCATCACCGGGAGCGACCGAGGCCATGAGCGATCCGCAGTTTGACGATGTCATTGTCGGCGGCGGCTCCGCCGGATGCGTGCTTGCCAACCGGCTTTCCGCCGACGCCAGCCGACGCGTGCTGCTGGTCGAGGCGGGCAGGGACCTGCCGCCTGGCACGGAGCCCGCCGAGATCCTGGACAGCTATCCGATGCCGTTGTTTTTCGGGGATCGCTATATCTGGCCCGGCCTCAGTGCATCGAGCGGACGCACCAGGGACGGGCAGGCAGTTTCGCGGGCTTATGAGCAGGGCCGCGTGATGGGAGGCGGCTCGAGCATCAACGTCCAGGCGGCCAACCGCGGCCTGCCGCGGGACTATGACGAGTGGCGCGACCTCGGCGCCGATGGCTGGGGCTGGGACGACGTCCTGCCCTATTTCCGCAAGCTCGAAACCGACCTTGATTTCACGGGCGACCTGCACGGCCATGATGGACCGGTGCCGATCCGGCGGATTTCACGGGAAAAGTGGCCTCCTTTCGGCGCGGCGGTCGGCGCGGCCTTCGCCGCCAGCGGCGTTCCGTTCCGGCGCGACCAGAACGGCGAATTCGAGGATGGAATTTTCCCGCCTGCCTTCTCGAACCGGAACGATCGCCGGGTTTCGGCGGCGTCCGCCTATCTCGACGCTGCGACGCGCCGGCGCGCCAATCTGACGATCTGGGCCGAGAGCCATGTCGAGGGGCTGGTGATGAGCGGCCGCCGCGCCGCCGGCGTTCGCGTCGTGCGCGACGGCCGGAACGTGCAGGTTGGCGCCGATCGTGTGATCGTGACGGCCGGCGCGGTACATTCTGCCCGCTATCCTGCTGCGGGCCGGAATCGGGCCGGCGGCGTCGCTTCGCGATCTCGGCATCGAAATTGCAATCGATCGACCCGGGGTCGGCCGCAATCTGCGCGACCATCCCGCCCTGACGTTCTGTCAATTCCTGCCGCGACGCTTGCGATTGCCGTTGTCGCAGCGGCGGGCGAGCTTCGTCGCGCTGCGCTATTCGTCCGGCCTCGAGGGCTGCGATCGCTCGGACATGTATGTCACCGCGTCGGCCCGCGCTGGCTGGCATCAGCTCGGGGCCCGGCTTGGTCTGTATTTTCTCTGGTGCAACCGGCCCTATTCGGTCGGGCAGGTCTCGCTGGCTTCGCCGGATCCGCGCCGTCATCCCCTGGTCGACCTCAACCTCCTGGATGATCCGCGCGACCTCGAACGGATGATGGCGGCGGTGCGAACGCTGTTCGGCCTGGTCGTCCATCCGGCGCTCAACACCGCTGCCGAAGACTTCTTTCCGGCGTCGTTTTCGCCGCGAATCAAGCGGCTGAGCCAGTTCAGCCGCGCCAACGCGGCGGCCGCCGCAGCGCTCGGCGCGCTGCTCGACCTTCCGGCAGCAATTCGCCACCTTTCGATCAAGCACTTTCTGCTCAATGGCGCCGCGTTCAGGGATGTGATGCAGGACCGTAGCGCCTTGATGGATTTCGTTCGTCGTAGCATTTTCGGCGTTTGGCATCCGAGCGGCAGCTGCCGAATGGGAAAGCGTTCCGATCCCGATGCGGTCGTCGATCCCGACGGCAAGGTGATCGGAAGCGAGAATCTTTATGTCGCCGACGCTTCGGTAATGCCGCGTCTGCCGACCGCAAACACGAACATTCCGACCATCATGATCGCCGAAAAGGTCAGCGATGGTCTGTTGTCGCGCGGGTAACATGCCTGAAGCAGCCCCGGAAGTGCGACTGGGTGCTCCGGCTCGCGGTCTTTCGTGCCGTTCGATCTGCGAGGCTTTTTTCAGCTGACCAGGTCGTGCGATGGCCTCGTAGAAAGGGGCTTATTTTCCGGGCGCGGTCTATTCCGACTGCGTCTCTTCCGCGCCGAAACGCCGGTAATACGGCGTCGAATTGCATTTTCGACATTGAAGTCGAAAAAATTTGTCATAAATCTAACACTAAGAGAACTTGAGTTTATCGCTTAACAAACGACTAAGTATCATACCAAGAGCATCTGCATGATGCACAACCCCTGCATTTGTTAGGTATCGCATTACTGCTATTAGTCGGCCGTCGCATTTCTGTCGGGTCGGACGGACGATATGTATTTGAATGGTGCTGAGCAGGTCGGCAGCCAAGCCGAGGCGGCGATGGCGTCCATGCAAGCGCATGGCGTGCTGCCAACTCCCTCGAACTTTTCGGTCTGGTACGCATACCATTCGGGCCAGAATTCCGATCTCACCCGGACGATCGACGTGCTGCTCTCGAACCATTGCCCGATCGACGACCAGGCGCTCGATGAGTTGCACGGGAAGTTCTTCAGGCCTCCGGTCTCGGAAAAGGCGCTGTGCGAGAAGTCGATCCGGGCCAGGGACACCCTGAAGACCGTTCTCGACCTCGTGGAGAAAGCCCAAAGCGATGCCGACGGCATCGGCGTGGCGATCGACGATATCTCGGCGCAGTTCCTCGCCAACGTGCACAGGCTGGCCGACCTGATCGATTCCCTGGTCGAGGAGACCAGCAGGATCGTCGGTCGCAGCGAGCGGCTCGGCCTCGACCTCAGGCAGTCGTCCGACAAGATCGATGCGCTGGAACGGACCCTGGAGGATCTGCGGCGCGAGGCCACGACCGACGGTTTGACGGGTATCGCGAACCGACGATATTTCGACATGTCGCTGCAGACGATGAGCGGCGACGCCATGAACAGCGGTGACGATCTGTCGCTGCTGCTGATCGACATCGATCACTTCAAGATGGTCAACGACACCTGGGGCCACGCAACCGGCGACGCCGTCATTCAACTCGTCGCGGCCACGCTTGCGCAGAACGTCAAGGGCCAGGATTGCGTGGCGCGCTATGGCGGCGAGGAGTTCGCCGTCATCCTACCCACCACGTCGATCGACGCCGCCATGCGGGTCGGAGACAATATCAGGACGGCGTTGCGCGCAGGCTGTTTGTCCGCGCGCAATGTCGAGGAGACCGTCTGCGCCGTGACCGTGTCGATCGGCGTCGCCTGCTACGATCCTGGTGAACCGCTTGCGCAGTTGATCCAGCGCGCCGACGCAGCGCTCTATCAGGCAAAGAAGACAGGAAGAGACCGTGTCGTCGCTGCCTGAAGTCCCCGCTACTTGGAGCCGGAAATGAAAAGGTGTCTGATTGTTGACAACTCTCGCGTCGTGCGCTCGGTCGCGCGACGCTTCGTCGAAGCCATGGGCTTCGCCGTCGACGAGGCCCAGCGACGGTCAACTGGCCGTCACTGCCTGCGAGCAGCAGATGCCCGACGTGGTTCTCCTGGATTGGAACATGCCGGTGATGACTGGGATTGAATTTCTGCGTCATCTGCGCGCGCGCGACGACGGCAATAAGCCGATCGTGATCATGTGCACGACGGAGAAGGATATCAGCCACATCCATGAAGCGATCGCGGCCGGAGCGAACGAATATCTCGTGAAGCCGTTCGATCAGCCCACGCTGACGGCCAAATTCGGCAAGGTCGGACTTGGATCGATGCAGACTTCCGCAGAATGCCGACGTCGTTGAGGCCGAGCGAACGAAATGCCTTTGCGACACCTGCGTAGGCCGCCTCGCCGGCCGGATCCTGCTGGGGGGCGAAAACGGCGATCTGCCTGGGCAGTATCCGTCGCATTTTGATAAAATGGCGAACAACCGCGTCGGTCTCCTCGGTGTAGCTCGCGCGATAGTTGAATACATAACGATCCGGAGGATCGCTGCGGATAACATTTGCGCCCGTGAAGCCGCCGAAGAACAGCATTTTCCGCTCCAGCGCGTACGGTACCGCGACGGCTGCGGTGGACGTTCCAACGTTTCCAATCACACCTAATACCCGGTCGTTCTCGTAGAGCTGCTTCATGGCCTCAGCGGTGCGCGCCGGAGTAAAGGCGTCGTCGGCCGCGATCAGCTTGAGCATCCGACCTTCCACGCCGCCGGCGTCGTTGGCTCGATTGAAGGCAGTCTCGATCCCGAGTTTCATCTGGCGCCCCAGCTCTTTTGAAGGGCCGGAAAACGGTGCCGCAATTCCGAACCGGATCTCTCGATCGGTTACACCCCGGACCGGGGAGCCGACGCCGACCCCGGCGGTCGGTGCAGCAGCCGCGGTGGCGAAAGACGGAGGGAGAGCAGGGGCCCTGCTCGGGGGCGCGATCGACTGTTCGAGATCGGCGAGTTGGCGGTCTGCCGATCTGCAATCCACCTGTCCCGACGTCACGGCGCTACGGCCGTCCGCGACGGTGCGATCGAGCAACTGCGTCAGGTCGGAGCGCTCGGCCTCGTTGGACGAGGCTTCCCTGATCACGGCGGTGAACTTATCGACGATGACCTCAATACGGGTCCGTGCGATGTCCCGGCAGGCCGACGCCGAACCGACAATGGGTCCGACCCGGCCCGCAAGGTCGCGTACGATGTTTATGTTGTTGCCAGCCGCAGCGTCCCTGGCGCCAGCGAACAAAACACCGAATATAACGATCATCCAACGAGCGGTCGTTGAGAAGTTCCGCAAGACCAAGGTCACACCAGGCATCGTCGTTCTCCCCACATCGGGACGTTGTTCCGGTTAGGCAATGTGCGAAGCAATGCAGTACGTGGCTCGGAAGAACCCGCGATCGGTCGGAAGGAGATGCTTAAGTTTGGCCGAAAAATTCAAATCGAAGCGGCGGATACCAGATCGGCTCTGCGCGATGTGATCCGCGTCGGTCGTCGAGACATATCTGGCGACCGCATCGTCCATGCTGTTTCCATTGCCTCGTCCCTCCCGGCAAATGTCCACCTTGAACGACGGCGAAATGACCTTCAGTTCTAGAGCTGGAGCGTCATTAAGGTAATATACAACCATTAATTGACGGTATAAAGTCCCGAACTTGACGAAATTGAGGTGATAGTTTCTGGCTGGTATATCGATCGAATATTTGATGCTGGCGGTTGTGTTGTGTGCGGAATGCCTACGAAAGCGTGCACGTGCGATGGGTTCTAACGCGACGGCGAGGTTGTCGTTACCTAAGCCGTCACTTCCGACTTGAGGCGAAGTTTGCTCGTCGGGGCGACCGCTCCCTTCTTTAATAGATCAATCCAAGAAAGGTGGATGCTCTTGAGTGGGTTTATGCCGCTCACCAAGTTGGCCACAATGGATCATCGACGTTGCGGATTCAAAAGTCCGCCACAACGACTGTCTCCCCAGGCCTCATCCGCTCGAAGTTCGCCCTCGATGTGTGTCCAACTGGAAGGCGGCGGCGATAGCCGCTGCCTTGAGCAGCCGGGTGGACAACATGACAGCAACGTGGAAGCCGAGCGCCCGATTGCCGGTCATGGTTCGCTCCTAGCCGGAATAGGTATGAAATCTCCCGCGCACATCACGGCTCAAGTCTCGGAAAATGTCTATGATACACTGACCGGCAAATATCTTCTCATTCCGCAGCGGGCACGCCTGACAGGCGAGTACGACAGCCAGATCGCCTTTGGGCAGTCGCGCGTGCTCTTGGTCTGGATCCGACTCATCATGCCGAACGGCAAGTCGATCGTGCTGGAGCGGCGCCGGGCGTCGATACATCAGTTTTTTCCAGTTTTTTCCGGGCTCGAAGACGAGGTCGACAATCACTGGGCGATGCTGTTCAAGGCGGCGCTGCTCTCGACCTTCCTCCATCGAGGGTTGCCCGGCCTTCTGTAGTTTGTGAAGATCTTCAGGCTTGAGATTGGTGTAGCGCTGCAGCATTCGCCAATCTTTGTGACCAGTCACTAGAGCGACTTTTTCGATGGAAAGTCCTGCCTCGAACAGCCAACTCGTGACTTCGTGGCGAAGGTCATGGAAATGTAGGTTGTCGATCTTCAGTTCCTCACACGTCTGGTTTTGAGGCGTGCGCAGGCGATTGATGTCGTAATTTGGTATGCATTCGGTCACTCGCGCGTAGCGTAGTGTACTGCGCCGATGTGCGCGATTGTGCTTCTCCAAACAAAGGTGCCGTTTGGTCGGGCTTATCGAGATGGGAGAGGCTGCGAATGTCGGGCCGGTCGTCGTCACCGTTCGCTACTTGGTAATCCGACAACTACGTCTCGCACGGCACAGATAACCGGTGTGGAGGTGGCCATCGGCCCGCTCACGGAAAACCAGAACGCGGGCGTCAGCTGCCACATAGAGATTCAAATCCGCCGGTGGATCACCCGGATCGGCGTCCACTCGGTACCAGCCGCGCAACACGGCAACGGAGCAATCAGACAACCAGCACAACATTACCTTGCGCGACCACGCACAAAAATACGGCAGTTGGCGTATTTCGTATCAAGCTGATCTGACAAATGGTTTCGTGGATGCAAATCCTTGATTGGAGTTGGTTGATATCCTAATACCGTTGCAGGCCGGGGCGATACAGGTGGCGGACTCGTGCGAACGATCATAGCTGACGATCATGCCTTCATTCGGGAAGGTCTTAAACAGCTTCTATCGACCGTGGACGGGCTTACAGTCAGTGGAGAAGCTGCGGACGGTGAAGCCGTTCACCGGCTGCTGAACGAAAGTCCCGCCGATCTTCTCATACTCGATCTCGGCATGCCGGGTGTCAGCGGGTTTCAGTTCATAGCTAACCTGAGAACCGAATGGCCGGAGCTGCGAGTTCTTGTCCTCACCGCCAATGTTGAGCCACGTTCGGTCCGGGCAGCTTTTTCGGCGGGCGCAAACGGCTATTTGACCAAAGGCGGCGATCCATCCGAACTCATCGCCGCAATCGATGCCATCAGAAAGGGCGACGCCTATGTGGCGGAGGAGGTTCGCTTTGCGGTGGACCAGCATGACGGGCCGAACGAGACCCCGGAGCCCACGGCTGCGATTATATCTCCAGTCACGCTTACAAGGCGTGAGCGGCAAATCCTGGGGATGATCCCTCACGGTGCCACCAGCCGCGACATCGCCAACCGTCTCGGCATTAGCCCGCTTACCGCCCGGAAACATCGTGAGAATCTTATGCGGAAGCTTGATCTGCACAGCAGTGCTGAATTGACAGCCTACGCGGTTCGGCTCGGCCTTCCAGCGGGCTAGCGCAACCCACAACTCGCGAACGGAGCGGTCGCACCTGGCGGCGCGCGGAGGGGTTCGATGCAAGAAGACAAGATACGCGAGTCGCTCGTCGAGCTTTTGTATCGCAATTCCTATGGGGTGGTGGTCGCCAACATCCTTATCTCGCTGGCGGCAGCGTACGTACTGAGGAACACCGTATCGGCGAACTGGTTGATTGGATGGCTCGGCGCGTTGTATCTGCTCACCGCCATACGCGTCCTGGCGGCGCGCCGGTTCTTCAGCCGAGATCGAGAGCCTGCGTCCGCGTTGCGATGGGGCTGGCTTGCGGCTGCGTTTTCCTGTGTGTCAGGCCTGCTGTGGGGAATGCTCGGCTGGGTTGGGTTCCTTCCTCAGGAGCCCGTTCTTTTTTCATTCACTGTCATTGTTTTGACCGGTCTGATCTGCGGCACGGTTCCGTCGCTCTCGGCCTTTCCGCCTGCTCTCGTCGGCTCGATCATCGCAACGGTGCTGCCGATTACGGTACGCTCCATCACCAATGGAGGTGATATCTCCGGCGCATATCTCTCCCTGCTTGCGGGACTTGTGGCCATCAATCTCTATTACTGCCGCACAACGTACCACATGCTGCGTGAGACCATCAGGTTGCGCCTGGAAAATGTCGAGCTGGTCAGCCACCTACAGGAAGAACGCGACCGTGCACAAGCGGCCGATCGTGCGAAAACGCGCTTCCTTGCGGCCGCCAGTCATGACCTGCGCCAGCCGATCCATGCCTTGAGTCTGCTGATCGCTACGCTCGCGGCATTGGGTCTCCGCGGCGCTGTCCAATCCGGCGATGCACGCGATCTGGCCGGCAAGGCAAAATCCATTGTCGGCAACCTCAGCGCCCTTCTGAATGGGCTGCTCGACATCTCCCGGCTTGATGCCGGCGTCGTCACTGTTGCGAGGGAGACGGGTGAATCTGTCGCAACTTTTCTACCATCTCAGCAACGAATTTGCTCCAGCGGCGAAGGATCGCGGCCTTGGTTGGCGTGTTGTCGAAAGCCGTCTGCAGGTGGACAGCGATCCCATGATGCTGAAACGGGTCCTGGGCAATCTGCTGTCGAACGCCTTTCGATACACGAGATCCGGCGGCGTTCTGCTCGGCTGCCGCAGGCGTGGCGCTTCGGTGGAAATCCAGGTATGGGATACCGGCCCCGGCATCCCCGCAGATCAGCAAGCAATGGTCTTCGAGGAATTCGTGCAATTGCAGAACCCGGCGAGGGATCGTACGCATGGCCTTGGCCTCGGCCTCGCCATCGTTCGCCGCACGACCCTACTGCTGCAACATCCGCTGAAGCTGGTCTCCGTCACCGGGTGCGGTTCGATGTTTTCCGTTACGGTTCCGAAAGCCAGTGCGGTGGAAACTCCCTTGCCCGATAACAGGGCATCACCAGCAGCCATCGCCGTCGCCATCATGGTCGTGGAGGACGAGGGGCATGTTCTCGATATTATGGTGCAGTTGCTCACGCTACAGGGGCATCGCGTCTATGCCGGCCGATCTGCCGCCGAGGTGCAACAGATTCATGTAGAGGCGGTGGTGGCCGGCGATGCACCGGTCGATCTGATCATCGCCGACTACCGCCTCGGAGATGGTGCTACGGGGCTGGACGCAATCGAGGCCCTTTGCGCCCATATCGGCCGCTCGGTCCCTGCCGTTATCGTGACCGGCGATACTTCGCCGTCGCGCATCAAGGAAGCCACCGCCAGCGGTCATCGTATTCTGCACAAGCCGATCACCGGGGAGGAACTGCACGAAGCGATCGTTGCAGCCTGTGTTGACGACAAGGAATCAATCAATAGTGTTTCCCAAAAAGATGCGTAGCCGCTCCGAGACCGGCGATCACCCGGCCACGGTTGAGATTGTGTCTCGGCGCTGATCTCCGACGGCGCCACCACCTGCGGCGGCGCAGGGCCTTTCGACACTAGCCTCGTTACCGACGACGAAATACGACATCTGCCGTATCGCTCGCGAATGAATCCAACGGTATCTTTCATCACGAGGGGCGGTACGGCGACCAGTGCATCTGCGCGGTTTTGCGCTGGAAGGGTATACCCTGCTGAGTGTCGGCTCTCGCTGCCTTGGGCGTTGAAGATCAGAATGCTTACTGTCGAGTGGATGTCACAAAGGAGATATCTAACATGTTCATGAAGCAAATTGCCGTAGTTGGTGCTGTCTTGGTGTTGGGCGGCTACTTGGCCGCCTCAGACGACGCGCTCGCCGCAGGTCAGGGTGGGCTTGGCCAGCGCCCCTCGTACACGGTCAAAAACGGCACGCTAAATCTCGCTGGCCCGCAGAACAAACCGCCCTCAAACTACTTTTCCGGTTCGCCTTCCTCCGGTTCGACGATCCACAACGGTAACAGCACCAACTTCGGCGCCAGCGGCCCCTATGTCGGTCTGAAGTATATCGGAAAACAATAGCCGACCAAGCCGCGGCTACTCCGTGACTGGTACATCATTCCCCCGACAGGCCAGCCCCGTTTGGAGGGAGCATTACTGGCTTTGACATTCGCCCGTAATGCTCTGAAATGCGTTCTGAAAGTTTGGGCGCCCGGGGGTATATTATGCGACGATTAATTGCCGGTGCGGCAGCGGTGGCGGTTGCGTGCGGAGGTGGTGCAGGTCAGGCGCTTGCAGCCGATGAGCCGGTCAAGGCCGCTGTGCAGTCGATCGATCAGTTGTGGAACATCAGCTACAGCACCGAAGTCCGCTATTTCAGCTGGCAGAACACCCGAGGCTTTCCCACCAACGCGGCACCTCTGAGCGGCACCGGTCACGGTACGCAGCTTTACACGCCGATGTCGCTGTCGTTGACAGGCAATCCCAACCCCAATTGGAAACTCGAATTCGTGCTGCTGGGTGGCTTTGTCTCTTCGTCGCAATCAACATCCGGCGAGCGCGGCTCGGTTGATACGCCGGTCGACTCGCAGCTCTCGGGCACCGTCACTTACAATGGCTTCACCGGCTTCCAGCCCTTTGTCGCGATGCTGATCAACGCCCCGACCGGAAAGGCCGCGCTTTACGGCAACTCGCGCTTCGCGCGCATGGACGGCGATCTCGTCGATCAGGGCACCTACGGCGAAGGCTGGAATTTCGGACCGACCGCGGGCGTCAACATTCCGCTGTCGCAGGCGCTGATTTTTACCCTGTCGGGTGGCTATACCCAGCGCAACTCGTTCAACAAGGAATCTCAGAACACCATTACTGGCCTGACCACCGATACCATCAGTGTCAAGAACGGCGACGAGGCAACGGTGACCGCCGCGCTTGGATTCCAAAGGGCCGCTCTCGCTGCAGGGCTCCGGGTCCTATTCCTGGGATGGCATCTCGCAATCCGGCCAGTTCGACATGCTAGACTACGACAAGTACAGGGTCGGGCCGCGCACGACGATTTCCGGCAGTGCATCTTATGCCTTTGATCAAACATGGTCGATCTACAGCAATGGTTTCTGGACCCATACCGAAAAGAACGAGATTCTGAATCCTGCCGGGTTGACCTTGATTTCGGAGGGGTTCAATTCCAACAGCGACCTGTACCGGGTCAATGCCGGATTGAATTACAGGTTCGCCAACGGCTTCACCATCGGCCCGACCGCGGGCTATCTCTATCGCGACCACGATGGCTATGATGCCGCGACGTTCAGCTTCGTCCCGGCGAAGACCCGCTGGGCGGCAGGCGGAGTTGCCAACTACAATGTCACCAACAAGATCAACATCAATGGCAGGGTCGAGCGGGTCTGGATTCGGGAGAACGAAAATCCGGGACCGCCGGACATCGCGCCGTTAGTGCCATTCATGTCGGGCGACGCCTGGGTCGTCGCCGGCGGCGCAACCGTGAATTTTTGAGAGAGGCCAACATGTCAAAACGTTTCAACACCGGCCTTATCGTCACGCTTGCTTTTGGAGCGAGCGTTCTTACCGGTTCGATTGCCGCGGCCCGGTTCGCATGCGCCCCCGGACTCGAGAATGTGGCAGGCACCTGCGTGACTGCCGGCCTTGCCGGATCGATGCGATTACGCAGTGTCCTGATGAACCAATTGAAGATCGGCTACAACCTTCCGATACCGCCAAGTTTGAGTAACACCTATCCGAAGAATTTTGACGTCAACCGGTTTGAATTTAGCCAGCGCGGCAACTTCAGAACCCGCGCGTCCCCGCCTTCGCCATAGGTCCGGAACGGAGCTCCTCCTCGAAAGTGGAGAAATTCTTGAAGCGCCTCATGCAGCGAGCTTCTTTTCGAGAGATTGTTGCTGTTTTCGGGACTTTGCTTTGTGATCTAGAAGGGGTCTTCGTGGAAAGGTGTGAGTAGTTTCGGGCTGAACATCATCTGAGAGCGCGAGAGTAGCCTTTTCATACGATGAGGTCGCCGAAATTACGATCAAAGCGTCGTGGGTCTAGGCCTGCTTCAAGTTCGGCGCTAAGTTGGTCGAACTTGATGGGTATGACGTTGATCGGTACTTGATCGCTTCCAGCGGTGTTGGAGGAATTGAGGTGGAGTGGCGCACGTCTGCGCAGGGGCGCGGTGCTGCTGGAGAATTCTAATCGCGGCTGGATGAAAATTAAGTGGCAGGTCGGGCCGAAGCTTTCGCAAGCCTGCGGTCTGATAGCGCAAACGCCAACCTCGGGATCGCCGCCCGCGGGTTTCCTTGCTCTATCGCCGCCAAACTACGATGGCACTTGTTCTATCCTAGGCGTGGCCAGAGCGGCACGTTACTTTGCAACGAGATGGTAAAGAGGGTCGGAACTAGCGCGGTACTGCATGAGCTTATTCGGTACTGCAATGCTGTACCGGAGAAGGCGCGGCGTCATCGAGGGACGAACGGGCGATCGACTTAAGAACTTGAAATGAAAGGAAGATGCCCCAATAGTCAGCTTTGAATTTTTCTCGGCCCAAAGATCAGCTATTCCGGATCAGACGATAAAGTGAAATAACATCAATATGTTAGAGCATCTATTTTGGCGTCGCACCCATG
>CAWHRA010000049.1:0-9592 GCA_963831585.1 uncultured Alphaproteobacteria bacterium
GCGTGCGCGAGAAGCGCGGGGCCGGCGCGGGCTGCGTGACGCCGTGGCGGCTGACAAAAATCTTGCGCGCCGCCATGTGCGGATGTTCCAGCGCCTCCTTCACGTCGAGCACCGGCGCGAAGCACACGTCAGTGCCTTCAAGAATCTTGCACCACTCGTCGCGGGTCTTGGTCTTGAACAGCGCAACAAGCTGTTGCTTGGCGGCATCCCAGCCAGCGCGGTCGCGTTGCTTGGTCTTGAAGAGGTCGCGGATGTTGAGCCGCTCGAGCAGCTCGTTATAGAAGCGCGCCTCGATCGAGGCGATCGAGATATACTTGCCGTCCCTGGTCTCATAGGCACCGTAGAAATGTGCGCCGCCGTCGACCGAATTGGACGCGCGCTTGTTGACCCAGGCGCCCGAGGCAGTGCCGCCGAACACGCCGGTGATGAGTGACGCCGCGCCGTCGACCATCGCGGCATCGACCACCTGCCCCTTGCCGGATTTTTTCGCCTCCAGCAGGCCGCAGACGAGACCGAAGGCGAGATAGAGCGCGCCGCCGCCGAAATCGCCGACGAGATTGAGCGGCGGCACCGGCGCGCCGTCCCGCGGGCCAATCGCATGCAAGCGCGCCGATGAGCGAGATGTAGTTGATGTCGTGGCCGGCAGCCTGCGCCAGCGGCCCCTCCTGGCCCCAGCCGGTCATGCGGCCATAGACGAGGCGCGGATTGGCTTTCAGCACACGTCCGGGCCGAGCCCGAGCCGCTCCATCACACCGGGCCGAAAACCCTCGATCAGGGCGTCGGCCTTCGCGACCAGGTCGAGCACCTGCGCGATCGCGGCCTTGTCCTTGAGATCGAGCTCGACGACCTTGCGGCCGCGTGTCGCCACCGCCTTCAGGTTCTTCTTCGCGCCGACGCGGTCGAGCGTCACCACCTCGGCGCCCATGTCGGCCAGCAGCATGCAGGCGAAGGGACCGGGACCGATGCCGGCGAACTCGACGATGCGGAAGCCGGCCAGCGGGCCGGAGGCGGAGCGGAAGTTTGCGGGAGCGCCGGTTGTCGAGCACGTGATCATCCATCGTGGGTCTGGGTTGGACGTTAGGAGGCTGCGATGTCTTTGGCCGTGACAGGCGGGGTCTTCGAGCGTGACCTTGGCGGCATCGGCCCAAAATTTCGCATTCTGCTTCTGGCGTTCGGTGCCGGTGCCCTCCTCGGCGATCTGGCGGCCGAGCGCGAGGACGTTCGGGATTTCGTCGTCGCGCAGCGGCTTCATCTCTTTCTTGCGCGCCAACGCCTTCTCGACATAGGGCGCGAGCTCTTCCGGCCTTCTTGCTTCGACGCGTTCGGCTTCGCGTTTCCTTGAACTCCGGCATCACGTCGCTGGCGAAGAGTTCGAGCGCCTCGCAGATGTGCTCGTGCTTGTTGCGGCCGCCCTGCTGGATGAACGCGACCTGGTCGACGCCGGAGTCGGCGAAGTTGCGCAGATGCGTGCGCAGCTCGTCGGGCGTGCCGATGCCGCCTTCGCCGCGGCGCCGGCGCGTCGGGCAGCGCTGCCTGCGCCTTCTCGAACTTGGCCCAGATGTCGGTGCGGCCCGGCTTGTGCTCGCCGAAGACGTAGTGGTGGCCGAGCGCGTAGCCGAAGAAGCGGAAGCCCGTCGAGGCCGCGGCGCCGCGCCTCCGTCGCGTCCTGATGCACCGAGAAGCCCGTCACCATGCGATGTTGGGATTCACCGCATGGCCGATCGGCACGCATTCCTCCTTGAAGATGCGGTAGTAGTCGTCGACCCATTGCTTGGCTTCGCGCCGGATCGACGAAGGCAAAGGTCAGCGCGCCGATGCCGAAGCGCGCCGCCAGCTTGATCGTCTCGCGGTTGGAGCACGCGACCCACAGCGGCGGATGCGGCTTCTGCACCGGCTTCGGCACGATGTTGCGGCAGGGCATCTCGAAGTATTCGCCCTTGAAGCCGGGATAGGGATCCATCGCCATCATGTTGGCGCATTGCTCGACGGCCTCGCGCCACATCCGCTTCTTCTCGACCGGACGCGATAGCCGCCGAGTTCGAGCAGCGCGGAGCTTTCGCCGGTGCCGAATTCGACGCGGCCGTTGGAGACGAGATCGAGCGTGGCGATGCGCTCGGCGACGCGCGCCGGATGGTTGTAGCCCGGCGGCATCAGGCAGATGCCGTGGCCGAGGCGGATGTTCTTGGTGCGCTGCGAGCAGGCGGCGAGGAACACTTCCGGCGCCGAGGAGTGCGAATATTCCTCGAGGAAGTGGTGCTCGACCTCCCAGGCATGGTCGATGCCGAGCTTGTCGGCGAGCTCGACCTGGTCGAGCGCGTCCTGGAACAGCTTCAGCTCGTCGCCGTCGTTCCACGGCCGCGGCAGTTGATGTTCGTAGAAGATGCCGAATTTCATCGCGCTCCACCCTGTTGTTTGCGCATGATCTTTTCGGAAAACCGGATGTCGCTTTTCCGGATCATGCGCCCGTCTCTTAATTAGTTGATTAGCTAAATTGTCTCGCCTTGCGAGCGGCGTGGCAAGCACCTTTTGATGCTCGGCCGGCTGAATGCAGTGCGGCGCGCATTGCTGCGCGCCGCAGGGATGGTCCGAGATGGAAGGCGCGATCAGCCGGCCGCGGTGACCGCGCGCTGCGCCATCACCTTGATCAGATTGGCGCGATAGTCCGACGAGCCATGAATATCGCTCATCAGGCCGTCGGCGGAGATCTTGACGCCGTCGAGCGCCGCCGCCGACCAGTTGGCCTTCAGCGCCGCCTCGATCGCCGGCACCCGCATCACGCCGCTCTGCGACGCGCCGGTGGCGGCGACGCGGACGTCGCCCGACTTGGTCTTGACGACGAATACGCCGGTCAGCGCGAAGCGCGAGGCCGGATGGGGAAACTTGGAATACCCCGCCTTGGCCGGAATCGGGAACGAGACCTGGGTGATGATCTCGCCGTCCTCGAGCGCGGTCGAAAACAGGCCCTTGAAGAAGTCGTCGGCCGATATCGAGCGCTTGTTGGTCTTGACGGTGGCGCCGAGCGCGAGCACCGCCGCCGGATAGTCCGCGGCCGGATCGTTGTTGGCGATCGAGCCGCCGATGGTGCCGCGATGGCGCACCGCCGGATCGCCGATCAGCGAGGCGAGATGGGCGAGCGCGGGAATCGCCTTTTGCGCGGGCGCGCTGGTGGCGACGTCGTAATGGGTCGTCGCCGCCTTGATCGTCACCGCGTCGCCGGAGACGTCGATGCCGATCAGCTCCTTGATCTTGGCGAGATCGATCACGTCGGACGGCGATGCCAGCCGCTGCTTCATGACCGGGATCAGGGTATGGCCGCCGGCGAGATATTTGGCCTCCGAGCCCTTGGCAAACAGCGCCGCGGCTTCGTCGACGGAGGAGGGGCGATGATAGGTGGTCTGATACATGACTGGTTTCCCTCTCAACCGTGAATGGCGTGCCACACCCGATCGGGTGTCGCCGGCATTTCGAGCTTGTTGTTGCCGATCGCGTCCGTGATGGCGTTGATCACGGCCGCCGAAGCGCCGATCGCGCCGGCCTCGCCGCAGCCTTTGACGCCGAGCGGATTGCCCGGACACAGCGTCGTGGTGTGGTTCAGCTTGAACGACGGCAGGTCGTCGGCGCGCGGCATGGTGTAGTCCATGAACGACGCGGTCACGAGCTGGCCGTTTGAGTCATAGACCGCGCCTTCCAGCAGCGCCTGGCCGATGCCCTGCGCGAGCCCGCCATGGACCTGGCCTTCGACGATCATCGGGTTGATCAGCCGGCCGAAATCGTCGGCGGCGACGAAGTTGACGAAGGAGGTCTTGCCGGTGGCGGAATCGACCTCGAGTTCGCAGATGTAGGCCCCGGCCGGGAAGGTGAAGTTGGTCGGGTCGTAGAATGCGCTCTCCTTCAGGCCCGGCTCCATGCCGTCGGGCAGGTTGTGCGCGGTGTAGGCGGCAAGCGCGACCATCGGCAGCGCGATCGATTTGTCGGTGCCGGTGACCTTGAACTCGCCGTTCTCGATGACGATGTCGCCTTCCGACGCCTCGAGCTGATGCGCGGCGATCTTCTTGGCCTTGGCTTCCATCTTCTCCATCGCCTTCAGGATCGCGGTCAGGCCGACGGCGGCCGAGCGCGAGCCATAGGTCCCCATGCCGAACTGCACCTTGTCGGTGTCGCCGTGCACGATCTGGACCTGGCTGATCGGAACGCCAAGTCGCTCGGCGACCAGCTGGCAGAAGGTCGTCTCATGTCCCTGTCCGTGGCTGTGCGATCCCGTCAGGATTTCGATGGTGCCGACCGGATTGACCCGGACTTCGGCGGATTCCCACAGGCCCACGCCGGCACCCAGGCTGCCGACCGCCTTCGAGGGCGCGATGCCGCAGGCCTCGATGTAGCAGGAGAAGCCGATGCCGCGGAGTTTGCCTTCGGACTTCGCCTTGGCCTTGCGCGCCGGGAAACCGGCATAGTCGATCGCCTTGAGCGCGACGTCGAGCGAGGCGCCGAAATCGCCGACGTCATAGGCCATGATAACAGGGGTCTGGTGCGGGAATTGGGTGATGAAGTTCTTGCGGCGCAATTCGCCGGGGTCGACCTTCAACTGCCGCGCCGCGGTTTCCATCAGCCGCTCCACCACGAAGCTGGCTTCGGGCCGGCCCGCGCCGCGATAGGCGTCGACCGGGACGGTGTTGGTGTAGACGGTGATCACCTCGGCGAAGATGTTGGGGATGTTGTACTGGCCCGACAGCAGCGTCGCGTAGAGATAGGTCGGCACCGAGGACGAGAACAACGACATATAGGCGCCGAGATTGGCGTAGGTCTTGACGCGCATACCCGTGATCTTGTTGTCCTTGTCGAAGGCCATTTCGGCCTTGGTGAGGTGATCGCGGCCATGGGCGTCGGTCAGGAACGCTTCCGAGCGGTCGCCGGTCCACTTCACCGGGCGCCGTACCTTCTTGGAGGCCCACAGCGCCACCATCTCTTCGGGATAGATGAATATCTTGGAGCCGAAGCCGCCGCCGACGTCGGGCGCCACCACCCGCAGCTTGTGCTCAGGGGCGATGTTGTAGAAGGCCGACAGCACGAGCCGCGCGACATGCGGGTTCTGCGAGGTCGTGTAGAGGGTGAAATGCTCCTCGGCCTCGTTGTAGTCGCCGATCGCCGCGCGCGGCTCCATCGCGTTCGGCACCAGCCGGTTGTTGGTGATGTCGAGCGAGACCACATTGGCCGCCGCCTTGAAGGCCGCGTCGGTCGCCGCCTCCTCGCCGATGGTCCAGTCGTAGATCATATTGCCCGGCGCCTCCGGGTGGAGCTGCGGCGCGCCCGGCTTGATCGCCGCGCGAATATCGGGGACGGCCGGGAGTTCCTCGTAATTGACGACCACGGCGTCCGCCGCGTCGCGCGCCTGGTTCTTGGTCTCGGCGATGACGACCGCGACCGCCTGTCCGACGAAACGCACGGTTTCCGGCGCCATCGCCGGCCACGCGCCCATCTTCATCGGCGAGCCGTCCTTGGAGATGATCGCCCAGCCGCAAATCAAATTGCCGACCTTGTCGTCGACGATCTCCTTGCCGGTGAGCACGGCGACCACGCCGGGCATTTTCGCTGCCGCCGCCGAATCGATGCTCTTTACCTTGGCGTGCGCGTGCGGGCTGCGGACGAACTGGGCATAGGTCATGCCCTGCAGCTTGATATCGTCGACGTAACGGCCCTTGCCGGTGATGAAACGCCGGTCTTCCTTGCGCACTACGCTGGCGCCAATACCTTCAACACCCATATCCCTGGTCTCCCTACCGGAGTTCTGATTTCCGCCGTTTCCGTCGAAATTCGGCGGTCTTTGAGCTGGCAAACGGTGGTCTGCGGACGCTATTCCGCGGCCTGCGCGACCTTCATGCGGTCGGCGGCATCGAGCACCGATTTGACGATGTTGTGGTAGCCGGTGCAGCGGCAGATGTTGCCTTCCAGCTCGTGGCGGACGGTGTCCTCATCGAGCTTGCCGCCGTAGCGATTGACGATGTCGATCGCCGACATGATCATTCCCGGCGTGCAGTAGCCGCATTGCAGTCCGTGATTGTCGCGGAAAGCGGCCTGCATCGGGTGCAGCTCGTCGCCCTTCGAGATGCCCTCGATGGTGGTGACGCTGGACCCGGCGGCCTGTCCGGCCAGTACGGTGCAGGATTTGACCGCCCTGCCATCGATATGGACCACGCAGGCGCCGCACTGGCTGGTGTCGCAGCCGACATGGGTGCCGGTCAGGTTCAGATGTTCGCGCAGGAGATGGACGAGAAGGGTCCGGTCCTCGACCTCGGCCGAGACCGCCTTGCCGTTTACCGTCAATTTGACTGTAGACACGCCTGATACCTCCCGATGTTTTTAATTGTTCCAATTAGAAGCACGGGAGCAGGACTTTGCAACTGGGAATTTCGTCGCGGAAGTCATTGTGATGTCGTCTTTGTTCGGCCGCGGTCCCGGCGAACGCCGGGAGTCGTGCTCCGGCGGCCCGCGCGCGCCGGCCGGTCGATGCCCCTTGGTCGGCGGCGGCTGAGGTCGGCTGGCCAGGCCGGGAAGGGGGCAGCGCCTGCCGGCTCTTGAGCCCACCCCGGAGGATTGGCGGTAAATTTACGGCCCTTTATCCATTCTGCTCTAGTTTTCGGCATACGTCTCCGGAAGCGAGCGCCTCCGGCGACGTCGACTATTGGAAAATGGCTGGGAGGTCCGGGGTGGGTTCGCAATCGGTATCGTCAAAGCTGCCAGGCTTGCGCTTTCGCGGCAAAGTCACCCTCGGTTTCGCCGTCGTGCTGGCGATCACGGCCGTCAGCATGGGTATCGCCTATTTCGGGTTCGAGCGGGTCTCCACGGGCGTCGCGTCCTACCGGAGCAGCGTTTCGGAGGCCGATCTCGCCCGCAATATCGACCGCGAGCTGATTTCGTACCGGGCGCTGGCGCGCTATTATGTGGTGACCGGCAAGGAAGACGATGCCACGGCGGCACTCGCGGCCGAAGCGAGCCTGAAGGAAGCCATTGCTCAGTCGTTGAAAGGCACCGTCAACCCGGCACGCCGCGATCAGGTGACGCGGCTGGCGGGCGAATTCGGCATCTTCAGCAAGCTTTTCGCCGATATCCTCAAGGTCAAGCGCGAGAGCGCGCTGGTGACGCAGAACCAGCTGTCGAAAAGCGGCAACATGTTCCGTTACAAGCTCGACGATCTCCCCAGCAACGCCGATGATTCAGAGCTTCAGCAGATCGAGTTCGGTGCGAAGAAAGTCACCGAGCAGTTTCAGGCAGTGACGGCGCTCGCCAATACCTTCGTCATCAATTCCGACCAGACCGTCGCCAACAGCGCGCTGGCGCGCCTCAAGTTCGTCGAGAATTCGATGCGGACCATCCCCACCAAGGACGACAAGATCGCGCAAGGCCTGAAAGAGGCCGGCGGGCTGCTGGAGGAATACCGGCAGGCGCTGACCAGGCTGGTCGAGAACTCGAAGGCGATCGACAAGCTCGTCGCCGAGATGAACGAATTGGCCGGCGCGATCGTCAAGGGCGCAAGCGCGCTGAAGGCGGATCTGTCCTCTGATCAGAAAAGACTTGAAACCGAATCGGATGCGGCCATCGGCGATACCGAACGGCTGATCGTGATGCTCGCGGCCGGCGGCTTCCTGCTCGGTGCGGTGCTGGCGCTGCTGCTGGGCAAGGGGATTTCGCGGCCGATGATCGAGATGTGCAAGGCGATGCGCGAACTCGCCGGCGGCAATTTCGATGTCGTGCTACCGGGCCTCGGGCGAAGCGATGAAATCGGCGAGATGGCCGCCGCGGTGGAAGAGTTCAAGATGCAGGCGATCGCCAAGGCCGAGCGCGACGCCGCGGCCCATGATGCCCAGAACAAGGCGGCCAGCTCGGCGCGCCGCAGCGAACTCATCCGTTTCGCCGACGAGTTCGAGGCGGCGGTCGGCGCGATCGTCTCCAACGTTTCGGCCTCCGCCGTTCAGCTCGAACAGGCCGCCGGCACCCTGACACGGACCGCGGAAACCACCCAAAGCCTGTCGAGCCAGGTTGCCGGCGCCTCGGAAGAGGCCTCCAGCAACATGCAATCGGTCGCCACCGCCACCGAGGAATTGTCCACCTCGGTCGACGAAATCGGCCGGCGGGTCCGCGATTCCAACCGGATCGCGGAAGCCGCCGTGGTGCAGGCGCAGGAGACCGACGGCCGGATCGGCAAATTGTCGCGCGCAGCGCAGGAGATCGGCGACGTGGTCAAGCTGATCACGGCGATCGCCGAGCAGACCAACCTGCTGGCGCTGAACGCGACCATCGAAGCCGCGCGTGCCGGTGACGCCGGCCGAGGATTCGCCGTCGTCGCATCCGAAGTCAAATCGCTGGCGAGCCAGACCGCGAGGGCGACCGACGAGATATCGACCCACATCGCGGGCATGCAGGGCGCGACGCAGGAATTGGTCGCGGCCATCAAGGAGATCGGCGGCACCATCGGCCAGATCTCGAACATCGCCTCGGCGATTGCGAGCGCCGTGGAGCAGCAGAGCTCGGCGACCCAGGAGATCGCGCGCAATGTTCAGAATGTCGCGCAGGGCACCCAGCAAGCGGCCGCCAATGTCATGCAGGTCAATCGCGGCGCCACGGAAACCGGCTCAGCCTCCGAGGAGGTGCTGTATTCGGCCAAGAGCCTTTCCAGCGAGAGCGCGCGGCTGCGCGAGGAACTCGACCGCTTCATGGCGAATATCAGGGCGGCATAGTGTTGGATGTCCGCTTTGCTGTGCATAACGGACTCAAGCCTGACATCGCGCAAGGTCCGCTTTGTGCCAATAGCGGAAGTGCCGACGCCAACCGGCGCGGGTGGAACTCTTTTTCAATGCTCCGCCGTGAACGGCGGCATCGTCATGAATGGGCGGAAGGCGGCGACGCCGGAGCTGACTTCGTCAATAGCGCGGTCTTCCTTGGGGCCCCTGAAGGTCGCGCAAACGCCGCCGCTGTTCTGGTCCTGTGTGACATCACACGCTGATCGCCGAAGCGTGATTGCGCCGCCCCTGCGCGAGAGGAATGCCAACGCCTAACTGTCAGTCAGGTCAATGGACAGCACGCGCATGGGTTGCGCTTCAGTGACAGGAGGATAGCATGACCAGCTTCAAATTGTTGGGCGCGACGCTCGCTCTTTCCGCGCTCCTTGCGACCCCCGCCTCGGCATACGAGTCGATCTCGGAGCCCGCCGCGGCCTTAGCCCAGAACCCGACCTTCTCCGTCTATTCGAACGATGGCCTCGGATTTTCGCGTGCGATGGCTTCGCAGGCACCGCACGGCGACGCGTCGGGAATGCATATGTTGGCACCGCGGCATCGCGGAAATCACACCGCCGGCGTCAAGCGTTACTGAACACCGACTTCGAATCGCCAGCCTTCTTGCATATCGGAGATTTGATCACCTCCGACGAGGTGATCTTGGGCAGGCTCATGGTGTTGTGGGCCAGCGTCAACGAGCCCGTGGCCCCATCTTTCAATTCACCGTGCCCGCCCAAGCAGACAGCGCATCGTGATGCATACTGTCACATGAGAGCATGTCCCAGAAGGGGCGAGCGTTGACAAACGGCCCAGGGTCCGAGATG
>CAWHRA010000050.1:0-8499 GCA_963831585.1 uncultured Alphaproteobacteria bacterium
TGCTGGCAGGCAACGCGGCCCCAGCACTCGCGCAGGCCTGCACCCGTCAAGGTGTCGACGTGAACTGCGACGACGGCCGGCGCGGGTACAACCTCTCCGGCGATGCGATCATCTGGGCTGACGGAACCCGGTCGAGCCTGGCCTCGCCGCATCCAAGCGTCATCATCGGCAACAAATCGTCCGTCATCGTTGGACAGGGCGTGTTCGTCGGCCAAGGCAAGGGCGTCGTGCCGCTCCAAAATCCGAGTGCGCCGGACAAGGCACGGTGTCCCGTTCTCGATGGCCTCGCGTATTGTTACTAGTGATAACGCGCGTTGCTGTTGGCGGAGCGCAGCGGCCACGGGGTTTACGGGTCCACGACCGGCGGCTCCACCTCCCATCGACAGCTCCGGGTCTCCCGCAACGCCTCGACGAAATCGGCGAACCATTGCTGGATCGTGCCGGCGTGAAGTTTCGCCATCATCGCTTCCAGCGCATCCGCCGTTCGGTCAACGGCATCGAGAGCGCGGTCGCGATCGTCCGCGCCATGCCGTCGATGTCGTGGGGATTGACCAGCAGCGCGGTCTCCAGTTCGTTGCCGCACCGGCGAATTTCGACAGCACCAGCACGCCGGGATCGGCCGGGTTCTGTGCCGCGACATATTCCTTGGCGACCAGATTCATGCCGTCATGCAGCGGCGTCACCACGCCGACCTGGGCGGTGCGATAGAGGCCCGCCAGCACGGTCTGGCTGAAACCCTTGTTGAGATAGCGGATCGGCGTCCAGTCGACTTCGCCGTGGCGGCCGTTGACGTCGCTGACCAGCTTGGCGAGTTCGCTTTGCAGGTTGCCGTAGGCCTCGATCGCGCCGCGCGAGGGCGTCGCGATTTGCAGCAGCGATACGGTGCGCTGCAGGGCCGGCTGCAGGGTCCACATCCGGTCGAACGCGTTGATGCGGTTGATCAGCCCCTTGGAATAATCCAGCCGATCGACGCCGATCGCCAGCTTCTCGCCGTTCAGGCTTCGCCGCAGCCGCGACACGTCGGGATGCGACACCGCCTTGGCGGCCTGCTGGGCGAATTTTTCGGGATCGATTCCGATCGGAAATACCGCAGCGCGGGTCTTGCCGTAGCGCGAGGTGACGAGGCCGTCGTCGATCTCGAGGCCGAGATCCGACGAGAGATAGCCGAGGAAATTGTCGCAATCGTCCTGGGTCTGGAATCCGATCAGGTCGTAGGCCAGCATCGCCTCGATCAGCTCGCGGTGATGCGGCACGCCTTCGACGACGCCATGCGCCGGCCACGGCGTGTGCAGGAAGAACCCGAGCGGCTGGGTGACGCCAAGATCGCGCAATTCCGCGCCGAGCGCGAGGAAATGATAATCCTGGATCCAGAACAGGGAGTCGGGTTTCTGGAAACGCAGCAGCGCCCGCGCCATGAAGGCGTTCACTTCGCGATAGCTGAGATAGTCCTCCTGCGAGGCGCGGATCAAATCGGAGCGTGAATGCAGCGCCGGCCACAATGCCGAATTGGCGAAGCCTTCATAATATCCGCCGTAATGCGCCGCCGGCAGATCCAGCATGGCGAGCGCGCCGGCGCCGAGGGCCTCGATTTCAGCGAATGGTTCCTTCTGGGAACCGTCGCGCACGCGACCGGAGGAACCTACCCAAATCGCGCCGGATTTCTCCACCACCGGCAGCAGCGCAGCCGCAAGCCCGCCCGTCATGGGCTCATTGGCCTTGCCGCGCGCAACGCGATTTGAAACGACGACGAGGTTCACAGGTCCCCTCCTGAAAGTGCTCGCGTGTTAACAACCATTCATCAATATGGTTCCTCGTCACCCTTTCAACGAAATGAAACCAAATTCGGGCCGCGGCGCGGCGGAACACGGCCGTTCAAACGCGAATTCAGGATTTTTAAAACGACAGCCTGAGTGACAGATAACGTTTTCGGAACTTGTTTCTTTGCGGTTCCGTTTCACCGTTCGGCCGCAGCATCGCCATCGATGAGACGCGCAAGCCATTCCCGCACGTCGCGCGGTTCGTCGAAATGATCCGCAACACCTTGCGCGCGCCTGCCGACGGAAAATGCGACGCCTCTCATATCGGGCATGATGGCGAACACGCTCTCGTCGGTGACGTCGTCGCCGATGAAAATGGGGCGGCGACCCTTGAAGGGTTCATGCGTCATCAGCTCGATGACGCCCGATGCCTTGTTGAATCCGGAATGCTTGATCTCGCACACGCATTTCCCCGGCATCACCTCGATCGGCGCGTTCGGCAGGTCCGCCCTGATCAGCGACACCGCTTCGTAGATCGCCTTTTCCGCATGCGGCGCCAGCCGGTAGTGCAGCGCCAGCGAATAGCCCTTGTCTTCCAGCAGAATGCCGGGGCTCAGCCTGGCGATCGCCGCCAGCCGCCGCTTCAATTCCTTGTCCATCGGCGGCGCGTGGGTTGCGACAGCTTCGCTGTCCGGCGAGAGGCGCATTTCGGCACCGTGGCCGCCGACCGCCGGAAATTGCTCGGGCGCGAATATCAGATCGATATCGTTGAGCGAACGCCCGCTGACCAGTGCCAGCGCGCCGGAGGTCCTGTCGAGCAGCCGGTTGAGGGTCGTCGCCAGTCCCGGCGGCACCCACACCTCGCGCGGCGTCGGCGCCAGATCGAGCAGCGTGCCGTCGATGTCGAGCAGGATCGCGAACTCGTCGAGGCGCCGCGCCAATTCGCCCGCGCTCCATTTCGACGGCGTCCGATCCGGTGATGGAATGTCCTGTTGCAACGACGCCTCGGCCAAATCCTGATCCACCAAGTCCTGGTTCATTTCATTCTACTCCACAAAGGCCAGCGGGCGGGCAACGGATTCCAGCGACCGGCGCTCGGCTGCGACGGCGTAACGCCAGGCGATGACAGCCGCCGCGACCATCAAGGCCGACCCCAGCAGGTAGCCCGCGAACACGCTGTTGCGCGACCCGGTATCGATCAGCGCGCCGAACAGAGCGGGGCCGACCACGCCGCCAATGCCGGTCCCGATCGCATAGAACAGCGCGATTGCGAGCGCCCGCACTTCCAGTGGGAAGGTTTCGCTGACAGTCAGATAAGCCGCGCTCGCGGCGGGAGAAGCGAAGAAAAAGATGACCATCCATGCGATAGTCTGGGTCTCGGCGCTCAGGACCCCGATCGAGAACAGATACCCCGACAGCGCCAGCAGCACGCCCGACGCGCCGTAGGTGAACGCAATCATCGCGCGGCGGCCCAGCGTGTCGAACAGGCGGCCGAGCAGCAACGGCCCGAGGAAATTGCCGGCCGCGAAGGGCAGGATATACCACCCGATCTGGTTGGCGGCGATGCCGTAGAAATCGGTCAGGACCAGCGCGAAGGTGAAGAAGATCGCATTGTAGAAGAACGCCTGCGCGGTCATCAGCACCAGTCCGACCAGCGAACGCTGACGATAGAGCGAGAACAGCGTATGCGCCACCTCGCGCAGCGGCGTGTGATTGCGCATCCGAAGCCTGATCTTGGGCCAGGCGTGCTGGCGCGGGTCCTGCACATGCCCGATGACCGAACGCTCGATGTCGTCCACGATCGCGTGCGCCTGCTCGGGATGGCCGTAAATTATCAGCCAGCGCGGACTTTCCGGTATCCACATCCGCATCACGAACACGATCAGGCCGAGGCCGGCGCCGGTGAGATAGGCGAGCCGCCAGCCGAGATCCGGGCCGAGCAAATGCGGATCGAGCAGCACGATCGCGCTGGTCGCCCCGAGCGCCGCGCCGACCCAGAAGCTGCCGTTGATCACGAGGTCGGTCCAGCCGCGATAGCGCGCCGGCACCAGCTCCTGGATCGTCGAATTGATCGCGGTATATTCGCCGCCGATGCCGGCGCCGGTCAGAAACCTGAACAGCGCGTAGCTGGCGAGGCTCCAGGACAGCGCGGTGGCGGCGGTCGCGGCGAGATAGAGCGCGAGCGTGATGAAGAACAGTTTCTTGCGTCCGATCCGGTCGGTCAGCCAGCCGAAGCCGAGCGCGCCGCACACGGCGCCGGCGAGATAGGCGCTGTTGGAGAAGCCGACGTCGAAATTGGAAAACTGCAAGGTCGGGCTTTCCTTCAGCGCTCCCGACAGCGCGCCGGCCAGCGTGACCTCCAGCCCATCCGAAATCCAGGTGATGCCGAGCGCCAGCACGACGCGGGTGTGGAAACCGCTCCAGCTGAGCGCATCGAGGCGGGAAGGAATGGATGTTTCGATGACTCGATCGTCGTCGTTGCACCCCGCGGGCGCGCTTTCATCGACCGCCGGGCTGAGCTTCAAATCCATCGACCGGTACCAGTGAGGAAACACCCCGGGATGCTGCATTCCAGAGTTTTCAGGCGCGAATGCGGCTTGCCTGCCAGTCGGGTCAACGCGGTGGGGACGGCGGAGTTCCCAAAAGGGGGCGGCGGAACCAATTGGGCTGTCTGCGGTTTTTGGCTGAAATGACATGGAGTTGGCGATGGCTGAACGAAGGACGGCGCGCAAAACGACGACGCGGAGAACCACTGCAAAACGCTCGCAAAAGTCGGCGACCCGAAAGGCCGGCTCGGCGCGCCGAAAATCGGCGGGCAAAAAGGCATCGCCAAAACGCTGGTCACAGCGGGTGACCGAGCACAGCGACGCGCTCGATCTCAGACAAGGCGTCTTCAGGCTGACGGACCCGAGGAAAATCGCAGCTTCCCTGAAGCGCTCGGCGGAACGCAGTTCGCGCCGCAAGGCCGGCGCCTATCGCTCGGCGCTTTCGATGCTGACATTCTATATCAACCGCGCCGGCAAGGGCTTGCCGAAGACGCAACGCGCGCGGCTGGAGCGCGCCAAGGGCGAATTGAAGCGGGCGTTCGGGAGGGGGGAATGACATGGCGACTTTTCGGTTCAACCACTGATCTCTCTGGAATGCTGGATCATCCGCTTTCGCGGGCGAAGACAGCCGGGGGACCCGATGATTTTTTTGCGATCGTCATTGCGAGCGCAGCGAAGCAATCCAACTTTCCCTTTTGGCGCGCGATGGATTGCTTCGCTGCGCTCGCAATGACGGCCAAATACGCCTCCGCGATCTCGCCGCATGTCTTGCGCGAGTTTTATCAGTTCGTTCCGCCCTCTCCAGTCAGAGGGCGCAGGGAATGCCGGGCGCCCGATGCGCCCGATAGCCGCGTGTGCAGGGGTAGTGGTAGAGACGCACACGCGTTAGTCAGGTCACACCGGAATCACCCGGCATTCCCCGCGCAATGGTTTACGGCTTACTCCGCGCTCTCCCCGGTGACCGGGCTTTCTTGCCACCGTCACCCCTGAGAAGCGTGCTCCTCAAGAGCTTGATGCCAGCGTCGGGGCATCAGGACCACACGGCTTCGCCGTCCGCCTCACGCGCCATTCGTCAAAGGCGCATCCGCGTCCATCGCATCCCGCCCCGCGTCCGTGACGATCGCGAGCCGCCCCTCTTGGTGGGACGGGACGGCGGCGGATATAAAACTGATTTGGGTGCGGCGGCAAGCATAATTTCTGAAAATCAGAAATTTGTTTGCGGTCGACCCGAGCACGTGGGATTGAGGGGATACGAAATGACTGACGCGACATTGCCAACGTCAAGGCTGCGTCGCATGAGTCAGATGTTGGCCCAACCCGGACATGCCGCCGTGGTCGCCTCATTTCGGCTATCGGGGCCACAGCAGACGTAATTTGCTCTGAGCGAGTATTTCGCCTTTTGACCCTTCTCGGACATTCGCCATCGGGCAGGACATGGTGAACGAGCTGGAATTTCAATGATTGACGAATGCCGCGGCCTCGGGCCCCTCGGCGGGTGCGAGTTTAATGGACTGCACGAATAGAAAACGGGATAGCACGGAAATTTGTGCGTCCGCGCTGCCGTCTTGGCCGATGAGGATTAGTCCCGCTCCGCCGTTAGCTACAGTTAAAATGACGGGCTCGCCGTTCCACGTCCTTAGTGGCTGCATTCCGACGATAAGAAACTCGCCGACGGGCTGGTCAAAATATTGAAGCCTCAGTTGCGGACCGATCTCTGCCGCCGCAAGCCCAAAACCCAACGTTCTTGCGCGCGCGTAAATATCGCCTAGCGAAGCAGTATCGGTCTGAAAGCCGAGTTCTGCCGCTGACACCGCAAAAAGCTCCACGCTCGTTTTCGTTGCGCTAAGGGTAAAGGTCGGGCGGCTCAGAATTTCCCCAGCCGAGTTCCCGATACCGCAACCTACGGCATCCAACGCGTTACTAAGGGCAAACGAATCTGCAAACGTTCCCACTGTGATCGTTTTCCACACTGGAACATCGGCGGCCGATCTGACTGGAATTTGTGGCCAACCACCCGAGGGCGCTTTCTTGAGCCTTAGTTGGTTTTGCAGGACATCTCGCGCCGTGCATTGACTTCTGGCTTCGCTCGCAAACAGGAGGATGCACGCGGTGCAGAGCATCACAAAGACGAGAGCGCTGCCATTGCGCCATCCCGTCGAACGATGCGGAATCGCGATATCTCGCTCCGAGGCAATGTAGTCGATCTCACCGCGCGTGATACCGATGTCCGTTAGCTCCCTTTCTGTCAGCTGGCACAACTGGGTTCGCAGCCTCTCGCGTTTGCGCCACCGTTGAAATGCATCCCAATATATATCGAGAGGGCTGTAGACTTCCCGCTGTGGGGTTGCCTGTCTCAACTCGGTGGCCCCGTGGATCGTGCTCATTGCGATGTGTCCAGGCTGGATTGTTTCACGAGCCGAGGGTACCGGGAGATGCGCTGGCGCGCTTAACATCCGGCTTACGTTTTCCTTACCGGCGGCTTATTCTTTGCGTTGCAATCGGTGCCGGAGCCTCGACGATCGGAGGCCGACCAAAGGATTTCTAGCTTGCGCTATCTCTTCGAGGAGTACGCATTCGACACTGACCGGCGCGAACTGCACCGTGGGTCAGACGTCGTTTCCATTGCACCACAGGTGTTCGACCTGCTCGATTACTTGATCCGCAATAGGGAGCGCGTCGTCAGCAAAGACGACCTTGTCAATGCCGTTTGGAACGGCCGAATCGTGTCCGATGCGGCGCTGACGACGCGCTTGAACGCCGCGCGGACTGCGATAGGCGATTCCGGTGAGGAACAGCGCTTCATTAAGACACTGCCGCGGAAGGGCTTCCGTTTCGTCGGACCAGTGCGGGAAGTGCAGGGGCCGGCGGGCGGGGAAGTCGCCAATAGTCCAGTAGAACCGACGAAACCAGCCCTCACGCTCCCCGATAAGCCGTCGGTCGCCATTCTCCCCTTCGCCAACCTGAGCTCCGATCCGGAACAGGAATTTTTCGCGGATGGCATAGTCGAGGAAATCATCACGGCGCTGTCCCGGTTCAAGGCGCTGTTCGTCATCGCCCGCAACTCGAGCTTCACCTACAAGGGGCGCGCCGTCGACGTGAAGCAGGTCGGACGCGAGCTTGGGGTGCGCTACGTGTTGGAAGGTAGCGTTCGCAAGTCGGCCAATCGGGTGCGCATCACAGGACAGCTCGTCGATACCTCGACCGGGGCACATCTTTGGGCAGAACGGTTTGATGGTGATCTCAGCGACATCTTCGATCTGCAAGACCAGGTGACTGAGAGCGTTGTCGGGGCGATCGCGCCAGCGGTGGAAAAAGCCGAAATCGAGCGTGCCAAGCGCAAGCCAACCGAGAGCCTCGACGCCTATGCCCTCTATTTGCGCGGTTTGGACAGGTTTTATCAGGGGGTTGCAAGCCGGCAAGCGAACGACGAGGCATTGCGCCTGTTCAACAGCGCGATCGAGCTGGACCCGGATTTTGCCTCCGCCTACGGTCGTGCCGCCTTGTGCTACGTCTGGGCCAAGGCGAATGGCTGGATTTCAGACACGGCGAACGCGATTGCCGAAGTGAAAAGGCTCGCTCATCGGGCGGTTGAGTTGGGCAAGGATGACCCGATCGCGCCCGCCGTCGCCGGGTGGGCGTTAGCGTATGTCGTTCGCGACCTTGGGGTAGGCGCCGCCTTAATCGATCGCGCGCTTGTGCTTAATTCCAATTCGGCCGAGGCATGGAATTTCGGCGGCTGGGTAAAAAACTTTCTCGGCGAGCCGGAACCGGCGATTGAGCGCTTCGCGCGTGCCATGCGCCTGAGCCCACTTGATCCGCGGCTGACAACAATGCGAAGCGGGACCGCGCATGCCCATTTCCTCCTGGGCCGCTATGACGAAGCGGCATCGTGGGCGGCCTTGGCATTGCAGGACAGGCCGGACTTTCAACCTGGATTACGTATCGCCGCCGCAAGCAATGCAATGGCCGGACGACCGGACGAAGCACACAAGGCAATGGCTCGGCTGCGGCAACTCAATCCCGCGCTACGTGTTTCCGCCCTCAAAAACGTGCAGGCCCCTTATCGGCGGGCCGAAGACCTCTCGCGATACGAAGAAGGATTGCGGCGAGCCGGGCTGCCCGAATGACCATCGCAGCTAGGGATTTCGCCCGTGGCGACGGGCTGATCGAACCAAAGTGGCGACTTCCGCTAATGG
>CAWHRA010000051.1:0-45771 GCA_963831585.1 uncultured Alphaproteobacteria bacterium
CATGGTGGAAGAACAGCAGCCAGGTGCCCACACCGCCCCCGAGGACGACGAACATGCCCGCGGCCGCGATGATCAGCTTGAGTTTGCCTTTGGGGGCGGGTGCGGCTTCGGTGCCATCCGCCGCGCCTTCCGCCAGTTCGTTGTCCGCCATCGCCCCGCCCGGTCCAGTCTCTCGAAAAAATGAACTCGATGCCGCGAGGCAGCCACGACGCGATACAAATGCCCCCAGCGCACATGCGCTCTCCTGATGGTGACGCTAAGGTAGCAATGGTTAATGGAATCTTTCTTTTGCCCGCCGGGTGGGAAAAAGTTGCCGGGCAAACATGGTCAACAAGACCTTTCTGCCGCCCCTGACGGTGGCAGGCCAAACATCTAACCCGTTATAAAATCATCATTTTACGACTTGGCACGGCTTTCGCTGTAGTGAACGGCGAACCGCGGCTTGGGAGAGCCTCCGGTTCGAACGATCCGCGAGGCGATGCTTGGGAGAGCTGGCCGGCGGTTCATCAGAGGGGAGAACCACCGATGGAGAATGCGCTTCTCATCGGACTTTCGCGGCAGATGGTGCTGGAGCGGCAGATGGATGTCGTCGCCAACAACCTTGCGAACGTCAACACCACCGCTTTCAAGACCGATGCGTCGCTGTTTCAGGAATACCTGAAGACCGGCGCGCACGAGGACAATTTCATCGGAAGCGACCGCGCCATCAGCTACGTGCAGGACAGCGGCACCTATCGCGATGTCACGCAGGGCGCGTTGCAGCCGACCAACAACCCGCTCGACCTCGCGATCGACGGCAACGCCTATCTGGTGGTGCAAACGGCCGGCGGCGAGCGTTACACCCGCGACGGCGGTCTGCAGCTCAATAGCCAGGGCCAGCTGGTGACGGTCGCCGGCAATCAAGTGCTCGGCGGCAGCGGGCCGATCGTGTTTCAGCCGACCGACCATGACATCAACGTTTCGCCCGATGGCACCGTCACCGTGCTGGAAGGCAACGGCACGACCGATGCGATCCGCGGCAAGATTCGCCTCGTCAGCTTCGCCAACGCGCAGCGGATGCTGAAGGAAGGCTCGAACCTCTATTCCGCCGGCGAAGGCGGCACGCCGGATCCCGACGTCAAATCCCAGATCCGCCAGGGCTTCATCGAGAAGTCCAACGTCAACTCGGTGGCGGAGATGAGCCGCATGATCGAGGTGACGCGCGCCTACACGCAGATCGCGACGCTGCTCCAGCAGCAGAGCGACCTGCACAAGACCGCGATCCAGCAACTCGCCGACGTTCCCGCGTAACCGCCACTTCAGGAGGCGACCCATGCAAGCTCTTCATACCGCAGCGACGGGAATGGCGGCCCAGGAACTCAACGTCCAGGTCATCTCCAACAACATCGCGAACCTGCGCACCACCGGCTACAAGAAGCAGACCGCCGCGTTCCAGGACCTGATCTACGAACACATCCGCCGGGTCGGCGCGCAGGCGTCCGACCAGGGCACCATCCTGCCGGTCGGCATCGATATCGGCGGCGGCGTGAAGACCGTCGGCACCCCGCGCTCGATGACGCAGGGAACACTGTCGCAGACCGGCAACGATCTCGACATCGCCATCACCGGCGAGGGATTCTTCAAGATCCAGATGCCGGACGGCACCTATCAGTACACCCGCGACGGCACCTTCCAGATGGACAACCAGGGCCGCATCGTCAACGCCCAGGGCAATCTGGTGCAGCCCGCGATCACGATCCCGCAGAATGCCTCGGGCCTCACGGTCAACGCCCAGGGCCAGGTCTCGGTGACGCTGCCGGGCTCGACCACGTCGACCATCATCGGCCAGATCGGCCTGACGCGCTTCATCAACAAGGCCGGCCTGCAGCCGGTCGGAAACAACCTGTTCACCGACACGCCGTCATCCGGCCCGCCGCAGGACGGCCTCGCCACCGCCGAGGGATACGGCAGCCTCACGCAAGGCAGCCTCGAGCAGGCCAATGTCGACGTGGTTTCGGAAATGTCCGATTTGATCGCCGCCCAGCGCGCCTACGAGATGAACGCCAAGGTGGTCAGCGCGGCCGACCAGATGATGCAAACCACCGCCGCGCTGTTCCGCTGAGGAAGCTTACGATGACGATACGCACCCTGATCGCAGCAGTCGCCCTCCTCGCCGCCGCCGTCGCGCCGGCCCTCGCCCAGACGAGCGACGACGTCATCCAGGCGCCGGCGCTTCGCGCCAACGTCACCGTCACCAGCGACCTGGTGCGGATCGGCGACGTCATCGACAACGCAGGTCCGGCGGCGCAGATCGCGATCTACCGCGCGCCCGATCTCGGCACCACCGGCACGCTGCCGGCCCAGCAGGTGCTCACCGCGCTGCGGGCGCATCAGGTGATCGGCGTCGATACCAGGGATATCAAGGTGATTTCGGTGACGCGCGCGGCGCGGACACTCGAAGGCAAGGAAATCGAACTTCAGGTCGCCCGCACGCTCGAGCACCGCAACGGCCTCGGCGACGCCGCCAACCTCAGCCTGACCTTCGACCGCGACCTGCAGGACCTGCGGCTGGACGCCTCCAACACCGGCGCGCTGCAACCGGTCTCGGCCCGCGCCGACCAGCGCAGCGGCCGCTTCGACGTCAGTTTCGAGATCGGCAACGATGCCGGCGCGCCGCCGACGAGGCTGCGCTTTACCGGCACCGTGGTCGAGACCGTGGAAGCCGCGGTGCTGGCGCGCGACGTCGAGCGCAACGAGGTCCTGAAATCCTCCGACGTGGTGATTGAGCGGCGGCCGAAAGCCGCCGTGGCCAGCGACGCAGCCGCGCGCGACCGCGCGATCGGAATGCAGATGCGCAAGCAGTTGCGCGCCGGCCAGGCGCTGCGCACCGCCGATCTCGTCAAGCCCGATCTGGTGACACGCGACCAGAGCGTCACCCTGATCTACCAGTCCACCGGGCTGTATCTCACCGCCAGCGGCAAGGCGATGGAGAACGGCACCGAGGGTGACGTCGTCAACGTCCTCAATCTGCAATCGAAGCGCACGGTGATGGGTACCGTGGTCGGCCGCGGCCAGGTCGCGATAACGGTCGCGACGCCCCGCCTTCCCGCTCCCGCCGCCGCGCCGGACCAGACCTCGTCGATCTCGCCCGACCGCATCGCCGCACCGGTCGCCGTCGCCTCCTCCGTTTCGCCCGTCGCTCCAAAAGCCGAGTAAGGTACATGTTCAGGTCCAGTTGCAGACGTTTCCTTGTTACCGGCGCATCGCTGATGATGCTGTCCATCGCGAGCGGATGCTCGTCGATCGACCGGCTGTCGCAGATCGGCGAACAGCCGAAGCTGGCGGCGATCGAAAACCCGACCACGCAGCCCGGCTACAAGCCGGTGCAGATGCCGATGCCGAAACCGGAAGCGGTGTCCTACAACGCCAATTCGCTGTGGCGGAACGGCTCGCGCTCGTTCTTCAAGGACCAGCGCGCGCACCAGATCGGCGACCTGCTGACCGTCACCGTCAACATCACCGATCAGGCTAACTTCGCCAACGAGACCCAGCGCAGCCGCACCAACAAGGAAGATTCGGGCATTACCGACTTCATCGGCGCCCAGACGCTGGGCGCACAGGCCAAGAAGATATTGCCCGGCCGCATCCTGACAGCGGATTCGACCGCCTCCAGCGACGGCAAGGGCTCGGTGCAGCGGCAGGAAAGCCTGCAGACCAACGTCGCCGCCGTGGTCACGCAGCTATTGCCGAACGGCAATCTCGTGGTCGAAGGCAAGCAGGAGATCCGGGTCAATTTCGAAGTCCGCGAACTGATCGTCGCCGGCATCGTGCGGCCGGAGGACATCCAGAGCGACAACACCATCAATTCCTCGAAGATCGCGCAGGCCCGCATCGCCTATGGCGGCCGCGGCCAGATCATGGACGTGCAGCAGCCGCGCTACGGCCAGCAGGTGATGGACGTGCTGCTGCCGTTCTAGATTCGGGCATGATCCGGAAAAGTGGGAACCGGTTTTCCGAAGCAGATCATGCCGAAACGATAAAGAGCTCCCACATCACGTCGCGAACCTAGGCGCGATGCGATGTAATACGCGGCCTCCGGTAGCTCCCCTGCCGGAGGCCGCGATCGTTTGAAAGCGAAGGGAACACGACCGCCCGATTTGCTGCGGCGGCGAAGTTTCCTTGTCGACCCAACAGCGGCCCAGGGCGACGTCGGTCCGGGGCGGAAACAATAACGGCACGTTGACGACGCCGCTTGTCGCGGAGCCGGCTGCGGCTGTTCCCGCCTTCAGGCGGCGATAGCGATCTCCAACTGCGCGCTTATTGGCTGCGCTGAGCCGCTAAAGTAGCTCTCCAACTCCGCCAACGCCCGACACTCCCATTCTCTGGCCTGCCCCAGCAAAGACCGGCTTTGACTGGGCCGGAAAGCTGCGGTTTGTCGATACAACGAGGCGATCGCACGAAATCGGCGTACGTTTTCCAGAACTGCTTCCCTGCTCATAGCTCCGCTCACCTTCACCTGGTTGGTTTACGGGAATGTGCGGATGAACGATTTTCGATTCGTTACCAGCAAATGCCCGACAGGCTTGAATGGTTTTCGAACAGTTTCCGTCGTGGGAAGGCAAGCCGCGCAGCACAGTTTGTGGGCGGCTTTTTTCAATCGGCCGGCGAGAATTCGATTGACGAGCTTGGTGTGCGGGCGGCCTGCCGCATGCGCGGGGCTTAACAAAAAAGCCGCCAAGGCGGATCTAAGTACCAAGGCAGCTCCAAGTAGATGGCTGTGTCAGGATCAGCCCCCAGCTCGTCCGTTCTTTGCGGTCGTAGTGGAACATCGCTATCGCGATTCGATGTGGCATTCCCGTCACACACCTTGATTTCCAGAAGTTTAAGCTGTGGCGGTTTCGACGTGTGGCCAGCCGCTACAGCCCTGGCAATGTTAATCGCATGTTGCACCGCGGATGCATAACTCGGAAGATCCAAAAAAACCTCTTATCGAGGCCAGGTTGTGGAACCAATTTAAGAATAGTTCTGCCCCATAATCATAATGACTCCGACGCAAAGGAAGGAAATAAACTGGCGTTGGGAGGATCTTGCAATGAGTGACAATGATTGCTCGACAATGGAGACGTACTGCCTGGAGCGAGCGAGGTTGGAACCTTTGAACAGAGGCAAATGGATTGCGCAGGCGGAGCGCTGGCACGAACTTGCACGCGTTCGGAGTTCCTGGCAACTCCAGAAGAGGCCACTTCAGCAGTCGATGCACACAGAGCCGATGGCAACGCAACGCCAACAAGGCTAGGCGTTGCTGTGGACAGCCCGCATGACCAGAGGGCCATGTCAGCGCGCCGAGGGCTTTACGGCGTTGCAGAGGACATTGAATTTCTTACCTGGCGCTAAAGCCTGGTTCGCGCGGCCGTGAGTTCAACGCAGGTTGAATAGATCTCTCACTAGCTGTCCGGAAATGATATCCGCGAACGATAACCTAGTGGAGCGACTCTAACGCTTGTTTCCCGCGTTTGACAGCGGCGAGGACGCGTTTTGGATCGGCGGTCCATACGAAGGGTTTGGGATCGGCGTTTGTCTCGGCGACGAAGCGGTTGATGGCGAGTTGCAGGTCAACGACGGATCGGAACACGCCTCGCTTGAGGCGACGGCGCGTGAGCTTGGCGAAGAAGCCTTCGACCGCATTGAGCCAGGATGCTGAGGTCGGGGTGAAGTGGAACGTCCAGCGGGGATGCCGGGCCAGCCATTGGCGTACCCTCGGATGCTTGTGGGTCGCATAGTTGTCGACGATGGCGTGGATTACTTTCCCTGCCGGGACCTGCTCCTCGATCGTGTTGAGGAAGCGAATGAACTCCTGGTGGCGATGGCGCTGCATGTTGCGGCCGATGACGGTGCCGTCGAGGATGTTGAGGGCAGCGAACAGCGTGGTGGTGCCGTGACGTTTGTAGTCGTGGGTCATCGTGCCGGCACGGCCCGGCTTCATCGGCAACCCTGGCTGGGTGCGGTCGAGCGCCTGAATCTGGCTCTTTTCATCGACCGAGAGGACGACTGCATGGGCGGGAGGATCGACATAGAGGCCGACGACGTCTTTGAGCTTCTCGGCGAACTTCGGGTCGTTCGACAGCTTGAACGTGCGGATGCGATGCGGCGCGAGTTGGTGGGCTTCGAGAATACGTTGCACCGAACGCAGGCTCACCCCTGCGGCTTTCGCCAGTATCCGGCCGGTCCAGTGGGTTGTTTCTCCCGGCGGCGGCCCAAGCGCCAAGTCGACCACTCTCTGCACGGTGCCGGTTGGCAGCGGTGGTTTGCCGGGCTTGCGCGTCTTGTCGCGCGTCAGCCCCTCGACGCCCTCCGCCATGAACCGGGCCTGCCATCTCCACACCACGGGCTTGGATTTGCCCGAGCGGCGCATGATCTCGGCGGTGCCACAGCCGTCGGCAGTGGCAAGAATGATGTTGGCCCGCCGAAACATGCTTCTGAGGCGCGCTGCGATCCGAGACGATCGCCTCAAGTCGATGGCGGTCCGTCCGGGTGACCTTTACGATAATTCCTGCTCTCATGCCGAGAGATTGAACTGCTTCGGTCGATTCGGGAATCGTGCCGAATGAATCGACCACTGGTCGACGGTACAGGCGTCGTCGAGCCGGCGCGCGCGACCGCCGCGGTGTTCGACGGGGTCGGCCGGTAGGCAGCAACTCTGGCCTCCGGCCGTTTAAGCGCCTTTCGCTTTTTGGCTGAGTCGGCCACCATCGGGGATGGGTCTGCAGCAGCGTACGACTGCAGTGGCGAGGGATTGCCTGAACCCGAGTTTTCGACCAGCGCCGGTGGCGGCACTATCGTCGGCTGATTGGCGTCGATGACCACTCGTTCGGGACCACCATTTTTCGATGGTCGGTGGGTTACGCTTCGCTAACCCACCCTACGCACCAACTACGTTCCTACTTCTGCGGCCCGGACAGCGAGATGTCCTGCTCGGCGCGGAAGACGTTGCTGTAGAGGTTGGCGATCCACTGGCGTCCGCTCGAGGTCTTGTTGAGATAGCGGATCTCGGTCTGGATATGCGGCGCCACGCTGTTCCAGTAGAATTGCGGGTAGCGATTGACGATGTCGGCGGGTGAATCATAGTCGAGCTGGCGGTTCATGCCGACCTCCTCGAACTCCTGGTAGAGCGCGTTGGCCTTCCTGAGATAGTTGGGATCGCCGAGCTGGCCGATGAAATCCGCCGCCCGGACGATCGAAGCCTCCACGCCGCATTCCTGGCCGGGCTCGGGCGGAAACCTTGTGCCTTCGATCGCATCGGCGATGCGCTGCTTGTCGAACCCAGGAAGACCTTCGATCCGCCGCATCACGTAAAGTTTCGACCGGTCGACGTGGTGGTTCATCAGGCTGGCGTCCGACGAACCGCGCGGCAGCGTTATCTTGGTGCCGTTTGAATCGATCACATAACCGTCGGCGTCGTCTTCCGTGAACAGGCCGCGGACATAGCCGATGTCGTGGGTAAGACAGGCGATGATGACATGGGCATAGTCGGCCGCGTTCAACTGGGTATGCAAGGCGCGGCCGCGAAGGATATCTACTCCCGCCAGCGTGACCAGCATTGTGTGCTCGACATTGTGGTAGAGCGCGTCGCTGTTGCCGATCCATTCGAGCGCGAAACGGGCGGCGTTCGGCACGATATCCACCAGCGGCGTCTGCGAAGATCCGAACCGGCGGCGCATGAAGGAGCCGAGAAACTCTTCCAGGGCATCTGTCGCCAGCTCAGGTAAGGTCATCATCGATGCTGCTCCGCTCCTGATCGTCTTGTCGCGCCGACCGGTGACCTCATTTCCAAGCGAATAGGCCGGCAGCATAGCGCATCTCCGCTTCGCTGACCAAACGCGAATGCAACACCCCGGCAAAATACGGATTCATATTGCGGTGCCACCGCACCGCGACGGCTCTCCCGTGAACCTGTGAGGCCAACTGATTTGCCCGCCGGGTTGTTTTGAGACCCGCCTGTCCAGCCCCTTTTGCAGAAATTTTCCCTCCTTTCCTTTCATGCAAATCACCTTCCTAGTCCCGCCGTCCACCCCACTCGAGGGGCGTATCGCGATCGTCACGCACGCGGCTGGATGCGATGGACACGGCCGCGCTTTTGACGAACAGCACCAAGGCGGACGGAGAAGTCGCGTCTTCCTGACGTCCAGCGATTTTTTGCCCATCAGCGCTGCCAATTCTTAGCCCTTGCCGTCACTGCGGCCTCCCTCCATCATTGGCTAGTTCTTTATCGCAGCTAGGTGGTGATCGTGCTGGGCAAGAGTAATTGGCAGCTCCGCGACGGGGAACAAATCATTGCTTGCAATACAAGCCTGTTGGGCCGCAGGCACTTTTTGATCGGGATCACCCGCGTTCGCAATGAAGCGCTTATTCTCAAAGACACGCTGGACTACGTCGGCAAGGGCGTCGACGCCATAGTTGCCTATGACGACGCGAGTACGGATCGAACGCTGGAAATCCTTGGCGGACACCCAAAAGTCGCTCTGATTGTTGCAAACCGGTCGTGGGAAGCGGACATCCAGGCACGCCGGATCGCCGAGGGGCGACATCGCGGACTTTTGCTGCAGACTGCGCGCGAACATTTGCAGTTCGAGTGGATGTTTTGCTTCGATGCGGACGAGCGCGTTACCGGCGATCTACGCGGGTTCATGGAACGAACGCATCCTAGCGATTGCGACGGCGTGCGGGTTCAGCTGTTCGACGCCTACATGACACCTGACGACCATGCGCCCTATCAAGCCAATCGCGAACTGTTGGGCTTTCGTCGTTTCTTCGGCCCCGAACAGCGAGACATTCTAATGATGTGGCGAAACCGGCGGGAGGTCATTTTCGCGGAGCACCATGGGCGAGAGCCCGGCGGCGTAGAACGCGTGGAGATTGGTCTCCACTGCCAACACTATGGTAAGTCGTTGTCGGTCGAGCATTGGGAAGAGACCTGCGATTACTACATGCGCCACTTTCCGTTCGATACCTACGGACGAAAATGGAGCGACCGCAAGGGTCGAGCAATCCACACGCAATCCGACTTCATGCGCCCCTTGTACGAGTGGGGTGACACGCTCTTTGCGAATGCAGTCAAGATTTGACACGCCCCACAATCGAGCCTGCCTTCCCGCGCGCCAATTGACCGCTTGGCTGGCAGCCTCACGAGATGGTGCGTCCTATAGGCTCAATGTCCGTGCCCCGATAGCGACCAATTCCGCAGCGCAGCGAATTGGCGCGATGTGCCACTAAGCGACTTCGGACCTTTATCGGAGCATTTGAACGCCAAGATTGGGTGGCTCCCCAATCAATCCGCCACCAGCAAGTGACTTCGCCGAGCCAGTGGAATTACTTTTTCTCCCCGGTACCTGTGCCGGTGGTTGTAGCCGTACCGGTCTCTGTACCTGTGCGTCGCTCCTGACGCCGCTCGTGCCTTGCTGCACGCCGCTCCTGACGCCGCTCGTGCCGGGCTGTACGCCGCTCTTGACGCCGCTCGTGCCGGGCTGCACGCCGCTCCATGCCAGCGGTCGGAGCTGCAGCGGTTGGAGCCGCAGCGGTCTGAGCCTCAGCGTCGGATACTGTCAGTACCGTAGGGGCCGCCGCGAGGCCGAACGCAGCCGCCAATCCCATCAGTGAAAGGGCCTTTCGGCGAGAGATCATTTCCGACTTGATGATTGCACTCATGTCAAACCTCCCTGACTAGGGTCTGTACCCAATATCAATTGCACATGAACCCAGATGAACGATCTGCCCATGCACCCAATTCCGGAGTGCCTACGTTTGATCCAAATCAACAGGGGCGGTCCGGCTACCGTAAGCTGCGCTGAAGGCGTTAGATGTTCCAGCCCTGCGCGGCAGCGTGGAGCACCCCCCTCCTTCCATGCGTCCAAGGTCTCATTTGGGTCAATCGCGACCGGTTCGAGCCAGCGGAACCAGACCTTTGCGCTCGACATCGTGCGGCGACCGAAGTCAACGCCGGTTCAGGAACTCGAACGCTACATGCGCTGCCCAGTGCTCCAGCTTTCTTGCTTGCGGCACTATGGATTGCTTCGCGGAGCCTGTCATCGGGCGCTCATTCGCGCGACCCGTTGGCTCGCAATGACGATCAGGGAACGCGCGATGCTTGAAACGCCGCTCAGGTAAACGTCGCGCTCACGTTGCCGAGCCCCCTGAGCTTCATCACCACGCGATCGCCGGCGTTGAGCCACACGGTCTTCACCAGGCTGCCGGTCAGCACGATCTCGCCGGCGCGCAATCCCTTGGCCTCGGCCGCGAGATGGTTGGCAAGCCAGGCGAGCGCGTTATGGGGATGGCCGAGCACGTCGGCCCCGGTGCCCTGCCCGACCTCCTCGCCGTTGATGAGCGCGCGGCCGATCACCTTGAGCAGATCGGGCGCGGCGGAGCGCGGCACGCCCTGCCCGAGCACGCAGCCGGCGGCGAAGAAATCATCCGCAACGAGCGTCGGCGCGCCCATCGTCTCCCATTTGACGTAGCGGTCGTCGACGATCTCGATCGCCGGATAATAGAGGTCGATCGCCTCGGCGACCCACTCGGCGGTGAACGGCGCTTCGCTCGGCGCCAGATCGCGCGCCAGCCGCACCGCGATTTCGCACTCGACGCCGACGCGGATGAAATCCCTTGCCCTCAGCGAGACGCCGCTGTCGTGCACGCCTTTTGCGAACACGCCACCGCCGCAGGGATGCGGAATGCCCAGATATTCCTGCATCACCGCGCTGGTGCAGCCGATCTTGTAGCCGACGCGGGGGCCGACATCGCCTGCGAGCAGATCGTGGACCGCATCCTGGATGCGATAGCCTTCCCGCTCGGACTTTGGCGCGGCGTCGGCGGCAAACGGCGAAAGCGGCCTGCGACCGCGGCGGGCGGCGGCGATGGCCTCAGCAGCCGAGCGAATGTCGGTCATCGGCGGCCTCCGCGGTACGCATCGAAGCCTTTGCGGTTCCGATCAGACCGGAACCGGGGCCCCAAAAACAAAACGACCGCACGCGGCGGCCGGAACCTACTCGTCGCGATAGACCTTCTCGCGTTTCTCGTGGCGCTCCTGCGCCTCGACCGAGAGCGTGGCGATGGGGCGGGCTTCGAGCCGCTTCAGCGAGATCGGCTCGCCGGTCTCCTCGCAATAGCCGTAGGTGTTGTCCTCGATCCGCTGCAGCGCCGCGTCGATCTTGGAGATCAGCTTGCGCTGGCGGTCGCGGGCGCGCAGCTCGATCGCACGGTCGGTTTCCGACGAGGCGCGGTCGGCAAGGTCGGGGTGATTGACGTTCTCTTCCTGCAGGGTCTGCAAGGTAATTCGCGATTCCCTGAGGATTTCGTCCTTCCACGCCAAAAGCTTTACGCGAAAATAATCGCGCTGCCGGTCGTTCATGAAAGGCTCTTTTTCGGAGGGTCGATAGTTCTTCAACTTTTCCAAGGCCAGCCCATCTGTCGTGCAAGGCGGTCCGAAAGCCTCGGTCCGCGCGCGCCTTATATAGCGGCGTCATGTGACAGACAATATCGAGCACCGCCAGCGAACTGTGCACTGCGGGAGTTTCCCGGCAGGAACCTGTGAGCAACCTGAAGGCGTTAGCCCGCCGGCCCTTTCTGGGCCTGACTTGGCCGGGTCAGTACTGCCCGGCTTTGGCCAGTTCGACCTCCACCCGCAACTCGATCTCGGACAGGACGGCGTCCAGGCCGGGGTCGCCGGAGGAGGATTTCAGGTTGGCGGCAGCGTCGCGCAGGCGACTTACCGTCGAGGCGTCGAAATTGCCCGACAAGAGCCCGATCTTGAGGTCGTCCAGCACGTCGAGCGCGCCCTTGCCGCGCTGCACCGAACGCTTTCTGCGCTCGGCGGGATCTTCCTCGATCCCCTGCAGCGCCAGCAACGCATCGATGTTCGCTGCCGCCTTCGGCGCGGTGGCGGCGCGAGTCTCGGGCGCCGCCGCCGCATCGTCCGGCAAGGAAAAGCCGGTCGAGGAGGTCCGCTTGGCATTCCCCGCGGGAGAGCCGAGGGTGGTTCCGTTCGGTCCGTAGATGCGCATGGGCGAATTCCCGAGGTCGATGGGCGGAACCTTCGCCCTTTTATGGTTAACGGGGAGTAAATGACCCGGCAAAAACTGCCGCCAGTGGCCGGTTTTGCCAGTCCGGACGCGGAGGGTAAAAGTCGGCGCCCTAAAGAATATGTAGCGATATCAATAAATTAATTCGAAAAACCGGCATGGCACCGTTCTCGCATAGTTGAAGCCAGATCGGCCGTCATGGGAGTGGCAGCGGATCCGGTGTGAGGACCTCAGCGGGGAGCAGAGGATGGCCAGCGTGCAATCTGCAAGAGTTTTCGGGGTGACCTGCGCCGCGCTTCTGGCGCTGGCGCTGTCGGCGCTGCCCGCTTCCGCCACGTCCCGGATCAAGGATCTCGCCAATATCGAGGGCGTGCGCCAGAACCAGCTGATCGGCTACGGTCTCGTGGTCGGCCTCAACGGCACCGGCGACACCCTCAACAATATTCCGTTTACCAAGCAGTCGCTGCAGGCGATGCTGGAACGGATGGGCGTCAACATCCGCGGCGCCACCATCCGCACCGGTAACGTCGCCGCCGTCATGGTCACCGGCAACCTGCCGGCGTTCGGCACCCAGGGCACGCGGATGGACGTCACCGTCTCCGCGCTCGGCGATTCCAAGAACCTGCAGGGCGGTACCCTGCTCGTCACCCCCCTGCTCGGCGCCGACGGCAACGTCTACGCGGTGGCGCAAGGCTCGGTTGCCGTCGCGGGCTTCCAGGCCGAGGGCGCCGCCGCCAGCGTCGTCCGCGGCGTGCCGACCGTCGGCCGCATCGCCAACGGGGCCATCATCGAGCGCGAGATCGAATTCGCGCTCAACCGCCTGCCCAATGTGCGGCTGGCGCTGCGCAATGCCGATTTTACCACCGCCAAGCGCATTGCGGCGGCGGTCAATGATTACCTCGGCGTCAAGACCGCCGAGCCGATCGATCCCTCCACCGTGCAGCTTTCGATCCCGCAGGAGTTCAAGGGCAACGTCGTCGCCTTCCTGACCGAGATCGAGCAGTTGCAGGTCGAGCCGGATCTCGCCGCCAAGATCGTGATCGACGAACGCTCCGGCGTCATAGTGATGGGCCGCGACGTCCGCGTCGCCACCGTCGCGGTCGCACAGGGCAACCTCACCGTCTCGATTTCCGAAAGCCCGCAGGTGAGCCAGCCCAATCCGCTGTCGCGCGGACGAACGGTGGTGACGCCGAATTCCAGCGTCAAGGTTTCCGAAGACGGCAAGAAGTTCGCGCTGGTGAAGGACAGCGTGTCGCTGCAGCAGCTCGTCGACGGCCTCAATGGCCTCGGCATCGGCCCGCGCGACCTCATCAGCATCCTGCAGGCGATCAAGGCCGCCGGCGCGATCGAGGCCGACATCGAGGTGATGTGATGCATTCGAGCCCGATCAACGGCAGCACCGGCAGCATGCCTTCCAAGTCGGTGATACCGCTGTTCAACGGCCGGCCCGATCCCGATTTCGCCGCCGCCCTGAAGAAGGTGCCGCCGCAGGCGCAGGCCAAGGCCAAGACCACCGCGACCGACTTCGAGGCGATGTTCCTCAACTCGATGTTCTCGCAGATGACGAACGGGCTCAAGGGCGACGGCCCGTTCGGCAGCACACCCGGCACCAGCGTGTGGCGCTCGATGCTCACGGAACAATATTCGAAGAACTTCGCCAAGGCCGGCGGCGTCGGCATCTCCAACGAGGTCTATCACACACTGATCATGCAGCAAGCAGGCCGCAGCAGCTAGCCGCTCAAGGGAAAACGGACATGAACCAGAATGCTCCAGGGCGGGAGGCGCCCGCCCCGGCCCCGTCGGCCTCGACGCCCGGCGATGCGCGCAAGCTTGCCGAGAACATGATGGACGTGATGAGCACGCTGCTCGGCGTCATCGAGCGCGAAACCCAGCTGGTGCGCGCCGGCAAGCTGCGCGAGGCGATGGCGCTCGAACCGCAGAAGACCGACCTGTCGCGCCGCTACGTCCACGCGGTCGGCCAATTGAAGGCCAGCCAGAAATATCTGTCGCAGACTGCACCCGAACTTCTAAACACGCTGCATCGTCATCACGAAACCTTTCGCGCCATGCTGCAGATCAATCTTACGGTGCTGGCGACGGCGCACGCGGTGTCCGAGAGCATCGTGCGCGGCGTCAACACCGAGATGCAGCAGCGCAATATTCCCAACACCTACACCGCGGCCGGACGCCGCGCGGCGCCGGGACCGCGCCACATGACGCCGATCGCGGTCAGCCGCTCGCTGTGAGCGCATGGCGCGGGGCTTGCCGTTTTGTCTGGGGCGTTTTCTCGGCGTGCGTCGCTTCGCCAGAAAGCGCTCCCCGGAAAGAAGTTACATTTTTCATTAATTTTGCGCGCTCGCTTCAGCATAACGTTTAGCGCGTTCACTAACAAAACGTTGAGAGGTGTCAGGCCATAGTTGCCCCCGATGGAGGGTTGGGATTTTACTCGAGGGAGGCCAGGAGGCTGCCATGAGTACCGATTTCAGCATCAGGCCGGTGGGGGCGCCGGCTGCTGCGGTTGTTGTACAGCCGCAGAGCCAGGCGGCCAGTAACGCGGTCGCGACCGAATTGCCCGCCAGCCAAAGTGTCACGGCGGTGGACACCAGCGTGGCCGTGCGTAACGATACGCAGGCGGCGAGCGATTTCGTCTCGCATCAGGCGTTCATCGATCAGGCCGCGGCTTCGATCGTCTATCAGGTCGTCGATAACCGCACCCAGGCGGTAGTCGCGCAGTATCCCGACGAGGCCGTGCTGCGCCGGCGCGCCTATTTCCATGCGCTCGACCTCAAATCTGGGCCTCCGCGCCCGCTCAGCACAGACCGTACGGCGTAAAAGACGCCTGTTACCTGGTCCAGCCTGGTGGGAGCCGGTCATGCTGCGGAGGTCTCGGCTGGCAACGCTACACGTTCTGCTTCAGTAATTCCGCTTCCCGTCTGATGAGCTTCTGGATTTCCCTCAACGATTGGTAGAGGGAGCCGCCCAGTATCAGCCTGCTTGCAGTCTCGATCGATTGTCTGAAGCTCGGCACCGCCTCCAGCAGATCCTTGACGAAGCTCATATAAAGGTCCTGGTATTTCGGAATGTCGTCCTCCAGGTACATCATCTGGACGCAGAGATAGAGCCGCTTCACCGGCGTATCCGCGGTCTCCGCGGTGAGGATGTCCTTCTCCCGCAGGATCGGCGCATGCCCCTCGATCATGAGCTTGGTTCGGAACTCCGTGTTGGTGATGAGGCTTTGGCCGATGAGGATCCGCTCGAAGGGTTTCAGTTCAACTTTCAACGCCATGCTGCTATCTCCTGCGCTCATACGGTTGAATTCCGGGCCCCATCGCTATTTTAGCACCGAACCAATCTGCCAGCGAACGAACCGTCCCGACATCTCCGCCCCCAGCGGCCGTTCGTAAAGGTCCAAGGGCTGGCAATTGATTCATGTCCGAGCCGCACCGAACCTGATGATCGCGGCCAGAAGCGCATCAAGATCACAAGTGTCGGTGCGATGGTTGACGATAGCGGCGCGGATCGCGAACTGGCCGTCGACCACCGTGCTCGAGGGCGCGGCGATCCCCGATTCCTGGAGGTCGATGACGATATCCGCATTGACCCTGTCGGCGTCGGCGGCGCGATAGCGAAAGCAGACGATGTTGAGCTGAACCGGCGCCAGCAATTCCAGCCGCGGGTCGGCCAGGATCCGCGTCTCCAGATACGTTGCTAGCGCACAGGTCCGCGTGACAATCGCTCCAAGCTTCCTGGTGCCATAGGTCTTCAACGTAAACCAGGTCTTCAGCGCCCTGAAGCCGCGTGATAGATCGGGGCCAAGATCGCACGGCCACCATGAGCCCGCGGCGAGCCCTTTGGTCTCCCGGCGGAGATAAGCGGCCGGCGCTGCAAAAGTACTGCGGTGCCGCTCGCCATCGCGGACGAGCAGGAAACCGGCGTCGTAGGGCACCTGTCCCCATTTGTGGAAATCGAACGCAATCGAATCAGCGCTCTCGATTCCCGCAAGCCGCGGCGCGAGCACCGGTGAAAGAATCCCGAGCGCGCCATAGGCGCCATCGACGTGAAACCAGAGCTGCTCCTCGCGACACAGCGCGCTCAGCGCCGCCAGATCATCGATAGCCCCGATGTCCACCGTACCGGCCGTGCCGACGACCAGGAAAGGCTTCAAACCGGCCTTGCGGTCCTGCTTGATCTGAGCACGCAGCGCCGCAACATCGATGCGGTGAGATCTGTCGACATCGACACGGCGCAATGCTTGGCTGCCGAAGCCGGCGATGTCGATCGCTTTGGCAATGCAGCCGTGCGCGGCCCTCGAGGTATAGGCCGTAAGTCGCGCGCCTTCATCGCCGATGCCGCAGTCCCGGACCGACCTTCCGAGCGCCGATGTTCGCGCCACCAGCACCGCCATCAGATTTGCCATCGACGTGCCGGTGACAAAGATCCCGCTCGCCCCGATCGGAAACGTGAATATCGAACGCATCCACTCGACGATCTGACGCTCGACCTCAATCGGAATGTGGTCGCGGCCGCCAAGATTGGCATTGAGTCCCGCCGCCAGCATCTCCGCAAGCATCCCCACGACGTTGCCGCCACCATGCACCCACCCCATGAAGCCCGGGTGAACGTTGCCGGTCGTATAGGGGACGATGAAGTCGGTGAATTCCCGGTAGACATCGTCGAGATCGGAAGGCTCACGCGGAAGCCCGGCGCGAAACCGTGCGCGAACCTCTCCCGGTATCGGCTGCCAGACCGGACGCTCCCTGATCGTAGCGACGTAATCGATCATGTCATCGAGCATGCGATGCCCCTGTGCGCGGATGTCGTCCCAGTTCTGCGGGTCGAGCGTTTCGCTCGATTCGGATTGCAGAAGTGATTCGCGCACTACCTTGGTCACGCCGCCTGCTCCCTTCCCTGGCTGACGCGGCGGTGCAGCATCGCCGTAAATGCCGCAAAGATCGCGCGCATCTGCGGAGGCTTGTATGGAAACAGCTCCGGCGAATCCATGTTGTGCACGACGGCCGTGTTGTCAGCCTCGAAGACCAACAATTCGCCGCGCTTGTTCTCGGCGCAATCGATCGTGAAATAGTCGAGACCGACGCGCTCCGACATCCCGGCCAGTGCAGCCCGGTGGCGACGGGCGAAGCCGATGTCGAAAGTGCGCATGAACGTTTCTTCTTCGAGACGCTTGCTTGCACTCTCGGACATTCCCGCATTGAGGTACCAGATGTCCCAGCGATCGGCGATCGCCATGTGACAGGCGTAGGGCCGGCCCTCGACAAAGACCAAACGATACTTGCGGAACAAGCCATCCTCGCTGGTGTAATCGACGAAGCGCGAGAGGAAGAATTCCTGCTCCGGCCGGCCCGCGAGGTATGCCGCCATGCCAGCGCGATCGTCGATCTTCGCGAGCCCAACGCCGGCGTGCGACCCGAGAGGCCGCACGATGACAGAAGCCGCAGCCTCCTTGACGTAATACGTCGCGTCGTCCGTCAGCAGGTCCGTCGGATGAGACGCCTCCGCCAGTTGCGCGCGACTGACCTGAACGGTGGCGGGAATATCGACGCCATCGATCCCGCGCAGCACTCGGTGCAGCTTGTCGCGATCCAGGCTGCGAATGCGGCACGGCGGATTCAGCAGCGGTCGCGGCCATGACGCCCGATCGATGTCGGCGAGCGCACCGCTACATTCTTCCGAGTCGGATGCTACCACGATGGCGACGTCGTGAGCGGGCAGCGGCGTGGGCAGATCCGTTCCCGGCACCACGTATAATGTGGTCAGTTCGACATCGGAGCCTTCGAGCAGAAATTCGATCGGCGTATTTCCCCCCATGTCAATGTCCGCCGCCAGAGCCAGCAGCCGCAATCCCGGCTGAGCAACCGAGCATGGAGACCGGTACAATCGGTGAAAGCCGAGCGCCTCAGCCTGGATCGAGAGCCCGATCTCCTTTTTGCCCAGCAGCTGCGCGATTAGCGACAGATCCAGCGCAACGCCGGCCCCGGCCGTCCCGTTGGCCACTTGCTCCATCAAGCTCTGCCACAGCGGACGCAGATCGTGTCCGTCGAACGCCATCCTTGTGAGCCTGGCAAAACCGATGCGACCGGCGGCCGCAGTCCCCACAATCTCATTGCGCCCATCAAGTTCGGTATCCATACATCCTGCCCCAATTCTGGCCGTTGGCCTGAGCGCCCAAACAGCAATCACTTGCTGCAACGATGGCGTCACCTGGCCCGCATTGCAGATTTTCCCGCATCCCGTTGTCGTCGGCCCTCGAACGACAACTGTCGGCCCACGGCATGGACTTCGGTTACCGAATCGTAAATTGGTCTGGTTAACGAGACTTTAACTTTCCGCGCGCGGACAGCGGATCGACCGCCTCAACGCGCCGGACGGGAAGGTCGCCCCCTTTTAAACGAGGTCGGCGTAGGCGGTGTTAAGCGCACTGGCGCCGGTCGCCGGATTGGTAACGACCGTCTTGATCTGCGCATGCCCTACCTTCTTCAACAGGAACTTGGAGTCCCCGATCCGGAAGGAATTGTCCTTGATCAGCACGTCCTGGAATTGAATCGGCCCCGCGCCGCTCTGGTACTTCACCTTGGCGCGAAATCCCTGAACGTTCGAGATCGAGAACGAAAATTTCTCGCCGGTGGAATACGCCCCGTTCCAGGTGCCGGTATAAAGAGCGGGGTCGACCGGGACATACTTCACATTCGACGATGACGGCGTTGGCGCCGTCTTGTAGCTGTTGCTGAGAATGCTGAAGAAGTCCGCCATGATATAAGTCCAGGCTCAATCCGGACGTCCGCTCAATCCGGCTGCAATGTTGCGATTGATCTCGATCAGCGGCTTGAAGTGCTCCCGCTGCGGGCTCATCTGCAAGGCCGCCGTCTGGGATAACACGAAAACGCTGATATTTGCGATGTTCTGCCGCACCTGCAACGACTGCGGATTCTCGTCGCGCTGAGCCTCGCTGAGGAAGATCGACCAAAGTTTGCGGTTGTAGATCAGCGCTTCGGACATCTGCGCATAAGACGCGTCGGGGTTGGTCATTGCGGCGTGCAACTTGTTCGCCGCCTTTAACAATGCCTGGGCTTCAATTTCTCGCGGAGAAGCCGTGGTATTTGCGACACGCGCGTAGGCTTGAGCGGCAGCACTAGACATTTGTCACCTCAGCAACCCCTTTTTCCGTCTGACAGCTTCCCGGTTTCCCTTTAGTTATCAGTAAAGACAGCCACTTAAGATTGACTTACTTGCCTTCCGAGTCTGCCTATTTCGGTTGCAAATCGCCTCAGCTGGCTTCCGAAGCGAGGTTCCAGCTTGTGAGAGCCCGGTAGCAGTTGGCAAACCTCACCTGTCGGGCCCTCCAAAGGGCATCGAACCTGACTCATCGCCGCCCGGCATGATTCGGATCGAGCGAATCAACGGTCCAGATCCCGGCACCGTTTCGGCAACGCCGATACTGCCGATGGCCACATCGCTGCCGGTCCTGCCGGAGCGCTGGGAGCCGGTCCATCGGTTAAACCCTTCGTTAACCACGATTCGTAAGCATAAGTTAACCATATTTTAAAAGCTTTTGTTCATCCCTTAAGTTGGCTGGATCACGAAACGCGTTGAACTCGACCGACGCCGGCGTCACTTAAGGAAGTCATCAATGTCCGATATTGTCCTTACAGCAGCAGTTCGCCAGAACCTGCTTTCCCTTCAGGGAACCGCCGAATTGCTGTCGACCACGCAGACCCGCCTTGCCACCGGCAAGAAGGTCAACAGCGCGCTCGACAATCCGACCAACTTTTTCACCGCCGCCGGCCTCGACGCCCGCGCCAGCGACATCAGCAATCTGCTCGACAGCATCGGCAACGGCGTGCAGGTTTTGCAGGCCGCCGACACCGGCATCACGTCGCTGCAAAAGCTCGTCGACACCGCGAAGTCGATCGCCAACCAGGCGTTGCAGCAGCCCTCGGGCTACAGCACGAAGGCCAACATCCAGTTCACCGGGACGGGCGTCCCGAGCGCGGCTGGCGTTGCTACTGCCGCCGACATCACGACGAGCAAGCTCAACGGCGGCGTTTTCACGTTCACAAATTCCGCGGGCACTGCCGTCACGATCACTGTCGGTACTTCGCCGTCGTCTTTCAATCCCGTGACCAAGACGGCACAGGTCCAGTCGCTGGCGCAGCTCAACCAGGCGCTGGCGGATGCAGGCGTCAACCTGTCGACCGTGATCACCGGGCCTGACAGCCTGACCTTCACCTCGACCAACGACGGCGCGGGCCAGGTGATCACCGGGACAGCTGCGGCGGCCGCTCCCGCCGCGCTCGACGCGATCAATATCAGCGCCAACGCCGCTGGTGGCGGTGCTGGCGGTGCAGTTGTCGCCGCGGTGCCCGACCCGGTGTCGCTAACCGCTCGCGCGACCCTGGTCAGCCAGTATAACCAGATCATCCAGCAGCTCACCACCACGGCGCAGGACGCCTCCTTCAACGGCATCAACCTGCTGGACGGCAACTCGCTGAAGATGATCTTCGACGAAACCGGCAAATCGACCTTGACGATTGCGGGCGTGACCTTCAATCCGGCCGGTCTTGGCCTCGCTCCGCTCTCCCCCGGCACCGACTTCACGGACAACGTCCTGACCGGCAAGGTTCTGACCGCGCTCAACGTCGCCAGCCTCACGCTGCGTACGCAGGCCTCCGCCTTCGGCGCCAACCTCTCGATCGTGCAGATCCGCCAGGACTTCTCGAAGAAGCTGATCAACGTGCTGCAGACCGGTTCGTCCGCCCTGACGCTCGCCGACACCAACGAGGAAGCGGCCAACAGCCAGGCGCTGTCGACCCGCCAGTCGATCGCGGTCTCCGCGCTGTCGCTCGCCAACCAGTCGCAGCAGAGCGTGCTGCAACTGCTGCGCTAATCTCATCGACGCTGGTCTTAAGCGACGATTCAGCCAGCAACTTGCGGCGGCGAGGCATAGCCTTGCCGCTCTTTTTGACATCGCCCTTCGCGAAAACCCACGTCAGAACCGCGACGGCCGCGATGTGTGACATCCGCATGGGCATGGCGCGGGATTTCATACGGCAGATAAAAAACGGCGGGGCCGAAGCCCCGCCGTTCTGGTTTGTCGGACGTTTCGCCGGGATCAACGCAGGAGTTGGAGAACGGCCTGCTGCGACTGGTTGGCGAGCGACAGCGCGGAGGTCGCGATCGACTGGCGGGTCGACAGCGCCTGGCTGTTGGCCGCTTCCTCGTTGGTGTCGGCCAGCGTCAGGGCGGACGAACCGGTCTGCAGCACGTTGATGATGTTCTTGTTGAAGTCCTGGCGGATCTGCACGATCGACAGGTTGGCGCCGAAGGCCGAAGCCTGCGAACGCAGCGTGATGCTGGCGGTGTTGAGCGCCGTCAGAACATTGTTGGTCGCGGCGTTGTCGATGAAGTCATTGCCGGCGGTGAGCGAAGCCAGACCGAGACCGGCCGGATTGAAGGTCACGCCCGCGATCGTCACCGTCGACTTGCCGGTTTCGTCGAACACCAGCTTCAGCGAATCGCCGTTCAGCAGGTTGATGCCGTTGAAGGACGCGTCCTGCGCCGTGGTGGTGATCTGCGTGATGATCTGGTTGTACTGGGTGACCAACGACGCACGCGTGGCCTGCGATACCGGGTCGGCCACCGCGGCGACAATCGCTCCGCCCGTGAATGCTGCACCGCTCGAGGTATTGATATTCACCGAGGTCGACGCACCGGCTGCCGGCGCAACATAGGCGGCACCGTTGGTGATGGTCTGGGAGGAGGCATCGTTGGCCGAGGTAAAGGTCAGCGAGCCGTTGGCGTTGAGGCTTGCGATCAACTGAATGCCCGCCGCCGCGAGTGCCGTGTTGAGACCAGTGATCGAGTTGGTTTTGCCGGCGCCAGCCGTTTTGCTGATAGTGATCGTGGTCGCGCCAGCTGCCGTATTGAAGACTATTGCTTGGCCTTCCAGCGAGTTCGTGCCGTTGTTGGTCAGATCGGTCGCGGTGCCTGCGACGGCCAGCGGACCGGCGCCCGTCGGGGCGCTGCCGGTGTAGGTAGCCTTCGCGCTGTAGCCCGAGGGCTGCTGCAGCACCTGGTTGGCGATCGACTTGGCGGTATCGACCAGCTTGGACAGCGAGGTGATGCCGGTGTTGGCGGCCTGCAGAACCTGCACGCCGTTGCCGATGCTGTCGAGCAGATTGCTGATGTCGCTGGCGCGGGCATCGAGGCCGGCGGCGGTGAAAAAGTTGGTCGGATTGTCGAGCGCGCTGTTGACCTTCTTGCCGGTGGCGAGACGTCCCTGCGTGGTCGCAAGCAGATCAGCGGTGCCCTGCAGGGAGAGCAGGTTCTGACGGACTGCAGCCGTAAGCGTAATGTTGGACAAAGACATGTGAACGACCTTTCTGGTGTAGCTCAACAGCCGGCCTTCTTGGCCGCGCCATGGCGGAACCCTAGGAATTCTATGGTCAACAAAAGATGAATCCGGCCGGGTCTTGGTTAATGTCCCGGGCGCTTTCGAAGAATCATGGTTAAAAAACGATCAAGATCGGTCGATAGGTTAAGCGGGCGTTAGCACGCGATTGGTGCCCGAGCCGGACAAGCATGCCGATATGGGGTGGCTCCGGCCAACAAAAAACGGCGGGGCCGAAGCCCCGCCGTCTTGTGTTGTCGGACGTTCTGCCGGGATCAGCGCAGGAGCTGGAGAACGCTCTGCTGCGACTGGTTGGCGAGCGACAGCGCGGAGGTTGCGATCGACTGGCGGGTCGACAGCGCCTGGCTGTTGGCCGCTTCCTCGTTGGAGTCGGCCAGCGTCAACGCGGACGAACCGGTCTGCAACACATTGATCAGGTTCTTGTTGAAGTCCTGGCGGATCTGCACGATCGACAGGTTGGCGCCGAAGGCCGACGCCTGCGAACGCAGCGTGATGCTGGCGGTATTGAGCGCCGTCAGAACGGTGTTGGTCGCATTGTTGTCGACGAAGTCGGTGCCGGCGGTGAGCGCCTTCAGGCCGAGACCGGCCGGATTGAAGGTCACGCCCGTGATCGTCGACGTCGATTTGCCGGTTTCGTCGAACACCAGCTTCAGCGAATCGCCATTCAGCAGGTTGATGCCGTTGAAGGAAGCATCCTGCGCCGTGGTGCCGATCTGCGTGATGATCTGGTTGTACTGGGTGACCAGCGACGCGCGCGTCGCCTGCGACACCGCGTCGGCGACAGCCGCATTGACGGTGCCGGCGGTGGCAGTCGTCGTACCCTTGATATCGACGCCAGCGCCGGCAGGCGCGGCGCCGGTGGTGGTGATCGTCTGGCTCGCGGCATCGTTGCTCGAGGTGAACGTCACCGTATCTGCCGTCGCAGAGACTGCGGCATTTACGGTAATGTTGTTCGAAGCCAGGACGCTGTTGAGCTGGTCGAGCGTACTGACCGTCGCGGTGCCCGCACCCGTCGCAAAGACCGCACCGAACGTCACCGCGAGCGTGCTGGTGCTCGTTTTGAAGGTGATAACCGAACCGGCCAATTTGCCGGTGTTGAGGTTCGCGGCCGTGAGGACGGCGCTGGCGCCTGCGCCGGTGCCGGTAACGTCAACATTGGCCTTTGTGGAATAACCGAGGGGCTGCTGCAGCACCTGGTTGGCGATCGACTTGGCGGTATCGACCAGCTTGGACAGCGAGGTGATGCCGGTGTTGGCGGCCTGCAGAACCTGCACGCCGTTGCCGATGCTGTCGAGCAGGTTGCTGATGTCGCTGGCGCGGGCATCGAGGCCGGCGGCGGTGAAAAAGTTGGTCGGATTGTCGAGCGCGCTGTTGACCTTCTTGCCGGTGGCGAGACGTCCCTGCGTGGTCGCAAGCAGATCAGCGGTGCCCTGCAGGGAGAGCAGGTTCTGACGGACTGCGGCGGAGAGCGTGATGTTGGACAAAGACATGGGAACAACCTTTCTGGCTTTACTGAACGCTTCGGCCTTCTTGGCCGAACGCCAAAACCCTGAAAGCATACGGTCAACAAAAACTGAATCCGCCCGGGGAGACGCCCCCGATACCGATCGGCTTCGAAACTTATGCTTTAAAAAGGATGAAGGTTGTTCGGTAGGGTTAAGCAGACGTCAACAGCGCTGCGGTGCTGCGCCGCGCAGACACGGCAGAAAAAAACGGCGGGGCCGAAGCCCCGCCGTCTTGTGTTGTCGGACGTTTTGCCGGGATCAGCGCAGGAGCTGGAGAACGCTCTGCTGCGACTGGTTGGCGAGCGACAGCGCGGAGGTCGCGATCGACTGGCGGGTCGACAGCGCCTGGCTGTTGGCCGCTTCCTCGTTGGAGTCGGCCAGCGTCAGCGCGGACGAACCGGTCTGCAGCACGTTGATGATGTTCTTGTTGAAGTCCTGGCGGATCTGCACGATCGACAGGTTGGCGCCGAAGGCCGACGCCTGCGAACGCAGCGTGGTGCTGGCGTTGTTGAGGTTCGTCAGAACGGTGTTGGTCGCATTGTTGTCGACGAAGTCGGTGCCGGCGGTGAGCGCCTTCAGGCCGAGACCGGCCGGATTGAAGGTCACGCCCGTGATCGTCGACGTCGATTTGCCGGTTTCGTCGAACACCAGCTTCAGCGAATCGCCATTCAGCAGGTTGATGCCGTTGAAGGAAGCATCCTGCGCCGTGGTGCCGATCTGCGTGATGATCTGGTTGTACTGGGTGACCAGCGACGCGCGCGTCGCCTGCGACACCGCGTCGGCGACAGCCGCATTGACGGTGCCGGCGGTGGCAGTCGTCGTACCCTTGATATCGACGCCAGCGCCGGCAGGCGCGGCGCCGGTGGTGGTGATCGTCTGGCTCGCGGCATCGTTGCTCGAGGTGAACGTCACCGTATCTGCCGTCGCAGAGACTGCGGCATTTACGGTAATGTTGTTCGAAGCCAGGACGCTGTTGAGCTGGTCGAGCGTACTGACCGTCGCGGTGCCCGCACCCGTCGCAAAGACCGCACCGAACGTCACCGCGAGCGTGCTGGTGCTCGTTTTGAAGGTGATAACCGAACCGGCCAATTTGCCGGTGTTGAGGTTCGCGGCCGTGAGGACGGCGCTGGCGCCTGCGCCGGTGCCGGTAACGTCAACATTGGCCTTTGTGGAATAACCGAGGGGCTGCTGCAGCACCTGGTTGGCGATCGACTTGGCGGTATCGACCAGCTTGGACAGCGAGGTGATGCCGGTGTTGGCGGCCTGCAGAACCTGCACGCCGTTGCCGATGCTGTCGAGCAGGTTGCTGATGTCGCTGGCGCGGGCATCGAGGCCGGCGGCGGTGAAAAAGTTGGTCGGATTGTCGAGCGCGCTGTTGACCTTCTTGCCGGTGGCGAGACGTCCCTGCGTGGTCGCAAGCAGATCAGCGGTGCCCTGCAGGGAGAGCAGGTTCTGACGGACTGCGGCGGAGAGCGTGATGTTGGACAAAGACATGGGAACAACCTTTCTGGCGTTACGCAACGATCGGCCTTCTTGGCCGAGCACCGCGACCCTAAGAAGCCAATGATCAACGAGACCTGAATTGGCACGGGCGAATGCCCCGATACCGATCGGCTTCGAAACTCTTGCTTTAGAAAGGATGAAGGTTGTTCGGAGAACTTGAAGCAATCGGCGGCGGCCGCCTCCGATCACGACAGAGATGCCGCGGCTATCAAGCCGGAATTGGTTAACGAGAGTGCGGCCGCAAACCCGCGGCCGCTGCGGCCCGGGTCGGGAGTTCGCCGTAAGGCCCGAACTATCCGATCGGCAGGTACTTCACGAGCGTCAGCTGCGAGAGCATCGACGTGGTTTGATATGATGCCTGCAATCTGGTCTGCAGCGCCAGAATCTCGGTCGCAACCTGATCGCTGGAGACGGTTTCGGTCTGATCGACCAGGTTCTGCAGCATGAGCTGAGACTGGTTTTGCCGCGAGGTGATATCTTTCATCGCGACTTGCGCGGACGCCAGATCGGTCCCGATGTCGGCGAGGCTCTGCTGTCTGCCCTGGGGCGTCAGGCTCGTCGCCACACGCACGTTGAGAGCCGCGATCACCGCGGTCGCATTGGCGCTCGTGGGCGACGTCGTGACGGCGGCATAGGCCGCGACGGACTGCAGCGCGGAGCGGATGGCCTGCTCGTTGGCGCGCACGCCGTATTGAATCGTCGCTGTCTGATCGACCCGCGCGGTCGACGACGCGCGGGCCGGGCCCGAACCCGCTTCGCCGGTGTACCAGGCCACGGTGTTCGCCGCACCGCTGACCAGAGTCGTCGCCGTATTCAGCGGCGCTCCCCCGACCCGCAGCGGCGGCTGGACCGCAGTCACCGTGGCGCCGAAGCCCAGTGCCGCGAACGCCGCAGTGTTCGAACTCGTGACGTTCAGACTCGCGGCGTTATCGGTATGCAGCGTGATCACGCCGCCGCTGACAGTCGATGGGGTCGACGTGCCGGTGATCGAGTTGATCTTCGTCAGCAGCGTCTGGACGCTGTCGGTGACATTGAGCTGGTTACCCGTCGCGCCCGAGCCGACGAAGGTAAGGGTCTGGCCGTTGACGGTGATGGTGTCGCCGGCCGCGAAGTTCGTGGTCAGCGAATCCGTGGCTGCGGCGCCGGACAGCAGCGTCACCCCGGTGATGGGCACTGCGGCCTTGTTGTTGACGACGCTTCCCGTGGCCATTCCATCCGTGTTGAAGAAATTGTCCGACGCCGCCATGGCCGAGGCCGCCACCAGCGAGGTGCCGGCAAGCGTGCCGATGGCACTATTGAGCGCGGCCTTGAGGTTGCTCGCCGTCACCGTGGACGTGGCGCCGATCGCAAAACTTCCGCTCGGCGGCGGGGTTGCGTTCGAGGCGGTCAGTTGGATCGCTTCCGTCGTCCCGTCCGGCAGGTTGAACGTGAAGGTGACCTGGTCGCCGTTGTTGGGATTGGTGGCGCCGAGATCGACCGAGACCGCCGCCGGCGATCCACTCGGCCCGGTGACGGTCGCGCCGGTCAACGAGGACGTGATCGCATTGAGCTTGAAGCCGAACGGCGAGCCAGCAACATCTTCCGCGACCGACACCGACGTGGGAAGGGGTGAAGATATCACGAGCCTTCCCAGGCCGCCGACGCCGAGATCCGCCTGGTTGCGCTCTGCGATCAGCTGCTTCAATCCGGCCTGGGCACCCTTTCCGTTGAGGATATCTTCCATCGACGCGACAGAGGGCGTATCGATGGCGCTCCCGGAAAACAGATAGCGATCGCCGGCCTGCGTGTTGAGCATTTCCAGCATCGACTTCAGTTGCAACTGCGCGGTCTGTTGACCGACGGTCTGCCCAGTGCCGGTAATGACCGCACCGCCGCTGCCGGCCGCGGATTTCACCTGTGTCGCGATCTGGCCGAACGACGTCAACGCCGTGTTGGTGGTATCGATCGTGGTGTTGATGTTGGTCATCGTGGTCGTGAAGGCGGACAGATTTGACAGCTGAGCGCGCGCGAAGATCGCAAACCCCTCGTTGATGCCCATCCCCGAATAGACTGTCGACTTCTTGCCGGTGGCGAGCTGCGTCTGCAGCGCATCGAGCTGACCCTTGAGGTCGACGATTGATTGCCCAAGCAGGAAATTGCTGTTGCCTACGCTGTTGATAGCCATCTGGACCGCCTTACAATTGAACCTGCATCAACGTCTGCATCATGGTTTGCACCACCGACATCACGTGAGCGTTGGCCGCGTAGGTGTTCTGCAGCGCGATCAGGCTCGACATTTCGGCATCGATGTTGACGCCGGACGTGGAGTTGAATTTCTGTTGCAGCGTGTTGACCACGACAGCCTGACCTTGCGCAAGCTGCTGCGCGGAGGCTGCCGCATTGGACTGCAGGCTGAGGAATTGCTGCAGATAGTTCGGCAGCGTTCCCTTCAGTGGCGAGGTTCTCGAGCCCAGGCCGGTCTGTGGTGAGTAGGTAAACAACCCCGAGGTCAGCTGGGAGTAGAGGAAATCCGAGCGCGTGGTGTCTCCGGCGGTCGTCGCCGGCGAGGTGTTGTAGATCACGAAATTCGAAGGATCGTTGACCAACGCGGAGTTAACCGAGATGCGCCCCGCAAATCCTGTCAGTTGTGACCCGCGGCCGGTTATCACGCCGGTGTAAGGCGTGCTGCCGTCGGTGAACACCGGCAGTTGCGGATTGCCATTCGCCACCGCCGATGTCGTGACGGTGGTCGATGCCGCATTGACGCTCACCGCCGCCGCGCCGTTGTCGAGGACCCTCAACGTCGAACCCGCCGGATTGGAGAATTGGAGGTTGGTGTTGCCGATCGCCGCGCTGATCTGCGAGACGATCGATCCCATGCCGCCCAGGAAGTTGACGCCGATCACCTTGTCGTTGGGGCTGGCGGCCGTATTCGGTAGCGGCAGCGCGGTCGGATCGTCCACGCGCACGATCGTAATCTGGTGCGAGGTATTGGTTGCCGTGTCGGTGTAGGTCAGGTTGATGGAATTTCCCGGCAGCACGTTCGACAGATCGAGATCGAATCCCGCCTTGCTGCCAGACGTTACCGCCGTACCGGCCGTGGTCAGGTCGGACAGCGAACTGGCCAGCGTCGCGGCCAGCTGATCGAGCTGCGTTTGCGCCTGCACCAGGATGTTGTCCCGCAACTTCAGATCGGCGCCGAGACGGCCCGACCCGATCGAGTTGGTCGCGATCAGATCGACGCTCGCCCCGTTCGCGAATGTCAGCATGAGCGTGCCGGCCGTGGACAGGGCCGGGTTACTGTTCCATAGCGAACTGGCGTTGAGCGTACCCTGTGAGTTGAACGACAACTGCGACGCCTGGACGCCGACCAACTGCATGCCGGACGTCGTGTAGACCGTCGCCTGGTTGGTGCCATCCGTGACAACCCGGATGTCCATCAACTGCGAGAGATCCTTGATGGCGCTGTCGCGCTGATCCATCAAGGTTGCAGCAGTGTTGTCGTTCGTTGGAAGGCTCTGCAGCTGCGAATTGAGTTTGGCAATCTGCGCCATGTTGTTGTTCGCTTGAGTCACTGCGGCCCCGATGTCCTGCTCCGCGTTCGAGCGCAGCGCCTGAACCCCCTGGGTCGTGGTATTCAATTGCAGCGCCAGCGATTGCGCCGTCGACAAGGCCAGGGATCGCGCGGATTGGGCGCCTGAACTCGCCGACAGCGCCTGCAGCGCGGACGTAAAGTTGTTGTATGCCGTCTCGAGCGTTCCGGTGCCGCCGGGCGTTCCATAAAGGCTTTGCAGCTGCGCCAGCACATTCGACATCTGATCGGCATAGGCGCCGCCGGACGTCTCGGTGCGCAACTGGGTTTGCAGGTACTGGTCGAGCTGGCGGTCCACGCCGATGACACGGACGCTTGCTCCGGTGTCGGCGCTGCTGCCAGCGACTTCAATCTGGTCAAGGGTTCGGGTGACGTAGCCCGGCGTCTGCGTATTGGCGACGTTCGATGATACGATCGACAGCGCCGCCTGGTTTGCACGCAAACCGGCTATGGCAGTGGCGAGAGCTGAACCCAAACTCATGGTAACCGCCTCAAATCAACGGGGTGACCTCTTGCCGAAAAATCACCGCAGCACGTTCAGGAGATCCTGAACCATGGTTTGTGCCGTCGTGATAACCTTGGTGTTGGCGGAGTAGGCCTGCTGGGTCACGATGAGCTTGGTGAATTCGTCGGCGATATCCGAGTTCGAACCTTCGACCGCTGATCCGCTGATTGATCCCGTCGCTCCGGCGATCGCGACACCCGATTGATCGGTCGCGGCATAGGCACCACCATCGAGGGGCTTCAGGTAGTTGGGGCCGTTGAAGTGAGACAACGAGACGGCCGCGAGATCGAGATTCTGGCCGTTGGAAAACGTTCCGACCACCAGCCCGCTGTTGTTGACGGCGACCGACTGCAGCTGTCCGGCGGCGTAGCCGTCCTGCTGGACCTGATTGATGGTCGCGGTGCCGCCGTTGCTGGCGTATTGGGTGAGGCCGCCCGCGCCGAAATTGAAGGTGAGATTGCCGAGCGACTGGTTGTTGACCGCAACGTTCGAGAGCGCGATGCTCGATCCCGAGGGACTGATCAGCGCTCCGTTGTTCCCGAAGACGAAGTTGGTCCCAACGTTCGTCCACGCGGGTTGCGTCCCCGTCGCATTCGAATTGCTCTGATAGAACAGGTTCCAGGTATCGGTATGCGGAGCGCCGAGCGATGCGCTGTCCATCTTGGCCCACCGCAGTTGCAGGTTGATCGGCGTTCCCGTGGGGTCATAGGCCGTCACCGCGCCGCCGCTGATGGATTCGTTCGTGAAGGTCGTCGCGTCGCTGGCGATGACGGCACCGGTGCCGTTGTTAGGGGTGGCGCCGCGGGCCGCAGTCACGGTGGGGGCCAAGCCGAGCGCCGCCCATGCGGTCGCTGCCGCCGCGTTCGTCGTGATCGACAGGTTCGAGGCTATACCGGTATGCAGCGTGATCGCGCCGCCGGTGACGGTCGAGGGCGTGGCGGGTGCGGCGCCGGTGATCGAATCGATCTTGGCCAGCAGCGTCGCGACGCTGTCGTTGACGTTGAGCTGGTTGCCGGTCGCGCCGGACGCCACGAAGGCTATGACGGTGCCGTTGACGGTGATGGTGTCGGCGGTCGTGAAACCCGGAGTGATCGAATCCGTGCCCGGAGCGCCGGACAGCAGCGTCACGCCGGTGATGGGTGCCGGGACCGCTTGCTGGTTGTTGACCACGCCGCCGGTGGTGGTGGCGTCGCTGTATAACGTCGACGGTGCGCCGGCGATCTGCGGATTGAAGCCGAAGGTGAAGGTGGACGGATCCAAGCCGCCCAGAGCCATCAACGAGCCGATGGCGGCCGTGGAACTCGCCACCGTCGACGGCTTGGTTGGAAGGTTGGCGGCATATGTAATCTTGGTCGTCGCCTGCGCCGGGATGAAATTGTTCTGAAACTGCAGGACCTGGGGCACGTTTCCAATCGGGTTGCCGGTCTTCGGGTCGACGGTCACGCCCAAGAGGTAGTATCCGGCGCCGTTGACGAGGTTGCCGTTGGCATTGAGCTGGAAATCGCCGCGGCGCGTGTAGTCGGTCACCCCGTCGAACACGGGCGCGTTATCGACAACGCCGACCGGCTTCTGCACATTGAAAAAGCCCGCGCCGCTGATCGCCATGTTGGTCGCCACGGCAGACGCCGAGACCGTGCCCTGGGTCGTGATGGTGGCTTGCGCGTGGGCCCTGACGCCGCCGGCCGCCTGCTGATCAGGCGTCGTGCTTGACGGAACGAGATCCTCGAAGCTGGTGCCCGTCCCCTTGAAGCCGATGGTCGATGCATTCGCGATGTTGCCGGATACGTTTTGGAGCGCGAATGACTGCGCCTGCAGGCCTGAAACGGCAGTGTTGAGCGCGTCGAAAATACCCATACCATTTTCTCCAACTTCGATCCGGGGTGGCAGCCGATCAACAGGCCGCAATCGAAGCTGACGTCGCAAGGGCTATGCCAGAATAAGAAACCTATTTATGTCAATTACTTAAACAAAAAGCCCCAGTCCGAAGACCGGGGCACAATTGCCGGGCCGGCAACAATTGCCGGGATCAACCCCTACGTCGCAGATGCCGCGGCCGGGTGGAATACCAGCCCGAACCCGTCAATGCAGTAGCGCAAACCGGTCGGTTTCGGACCGTCGTCGAAGACATGGCCGAGATGGCCCCCGCAGCGGCGGCAATGCACCTCGGTGCGGAGCATGCCGTAGGTGCGGTCCTCGGTCTTGCCGACATTGCCTTCGATCGGCTGATAGAAGCTCGGCCAGCCCGTGCCGCTTTCGAATTTCGTCTCCGAGGAGAACAGCGGCAGGTCGCAACCGGCGCAGGCGAAGGTGCCCTTGCGATGCTCCTTGAGCAGCGGGCTCGAGCCCGGGCGCTCGGTGCCCTGCTGACGCAGGATCTCGTATTGCTGCGGTGTCAGCTGCGCACGCCATTCCACATCGGTCTTCTCGACCTCGAATTTCTCGGCGGCCTGAGCCGGGGAAGCGCGCAGCCACCGAAATGCGGCAAGGCCGAGCAGACTGGCGACGGATGCGAGCAGGATACGGCGGTCGATCATGTGGGTCTCCGTGCGAAGCGAAATACCGGATGGTTCGCTGTCAAATACGGGGCGCGCCGAAGGAAGTTACACCGATTGGGAAGGAAATTTCTCACTTTCCTGCGAGCAGCGCCGGAAAGCCGATCCGTCCCCGTCCTCCTCCGCTGGGGGTAAGGATCAAGAAACCCCCTCGCCTTCGCGGCTTGCCGGCTCCGGCAACTGTGGACGCGGCCGGTCCGGCGGCACGCGGCGCTGCGGCGGCCCGGTGCCGGCCTTGCGGTTGGCTTCCGCCAGCCGAGCCTCGCGAACGCGCTCCCGGCTCCGTGCCCGCTCGCGATAGCGGGCAAGCGCCCCGGCGGCGTTGGAACAGCCCCGTTCCCACATGCCGATGGCGTATCCGGCGACGCGGCCCGTGACGCCGCCAGCCCAGACCAGCTCGAACGGCGAAAACATTCGCCAGCGCTCGTCGCCCCACAAGATGCTGCGGGCGATCAGCTGGCCCGCCATCGCCGTCGTATTCAGGCCCTGGCGGCCGAAGCCGCTGGCGACCCACAATCCCTTCCGCAACTGGCCGATCTGCGGCATGCCGTGCACGGTCTGTCCGATCGCGCCGCTCCAGACCTCCGATATATCGACCTGACCGAGCTGAGGGAAAATCGTGCGAATCCTGCGCGCAATCGCCGGCGCAAAACGCGCCGGGTTTGCCGCCCAGGTGGTTTCCGGACTGGCCCACATCAACCTGTCGCCCCCGACCACGCGGAAATGATCGATGCCGTCGCTGTCGGTCACCGATCCCCGGAACGCAACGGCCTCGGCAAGGCGTTCGCCGAGCGGCGCGGTCAGCGCCGCGTGGCGCCAGACCGGCAGCAGGGTTTCCGACAACCGCCGCAACGGCGCGCCGAGGTGAATATTGCCGGCCAGCACGATGTGGGACGCGCGCAGCCGCGCCGACGGCGTGACGATGCGCTTGCGAATGCCCGATGGATCGATGCTGACGACCGGGGTGTCCTCGAAGATCCGCGCGCCTGCCCGCCGCGCCAGCGCCGCGAGCCCGTGGACGTATTTGCGGCCGTCGATCTGAAACGCCTTCGGATAATAGACGCCGTGGAAATATTGATCGGTCCTGAGCTCGGCGCGCACGCGGTCGACCTGCCAGCCCTCCACTTCGGTTTCGAAATCCTCGCCGAGCATCTGCAGTCGGGCGATCAGCTCGTCGCCAATCTCGACGTTGGAGACTTCAAGCGCACCTTCGCTGAGCGCAATGCCCGGAATCAGTTCTTCGGTCGCATTGGCCCGGACAAACTCGGCGCCTTCCCGCGACAGCGCCCAGAGTTCGCGGGTATCTTCGAAGCCGATGCGCGAGATCAGATCGGCTATCGGCAGACCGTAGCCCGGCATGACAGTGCCGAGCTGATGGCCGGAAGCGTTCCAGCCGACATGCCGACCTTCGAGCACGGCAACGCTGGCGCCGAGCCTTGCCGCTTCCAGCGCCACCGTCAACCCGGCAAGGCCGGCGCCGACCACGGCAATGTCGACATCCAGATCGAACGACAGCCGCGAGCGCTCCGGCAGGGTTGCGGCATCGGGTCCGAGGATCTTGCTTGCAGAACTCTCGCTCATATCGTTTTCTTACGGACCGATCGCGCGCTTGTCACCTTGTCTGGCGGAGCAGCTTGTACATTAATCCACCGGACTTGAAACGAATCGAGATTGCGCCATGCGCCGTTTGATGCTGCTGCGTCACGCCAAGACCGAACACGAAGCGTCGTCGGGCCGCGATCAGGACCGCCGGCTGGACAATCGCGGCCGCCACGATGCCGCCGAAATCGGCGGCTGGATCGGCCACCATCCGCCGTTTCCCGATTGCGTGCTGGTTTCGCACGCGATCCGGGCGCATCAGACCTGGGAAATCGCCTGGGAGGCAATGAAGGATCTCGCTCCGGAGCCGCAGGTCGAGCTGATGCCGGAACTCTACGGCGCCGACGCCGCCGAACTGCTGCAAATCATCCGGTCCGCATCGGAAAGCGATCCCAAGCGGCTGTTGCTGGTCGGCCACAATCCCGGCATGCACGAACTGGCGCTGGCGCTGGCGGGCGGCGGCGATCTTGCCGGACGCGCGGCGCTCGCCGACAACCTGCCGACCTCGGGCCTTGCGATCTTCGACTTCGATATCGACGGCTGGGCCGACGTGGCGTTCCGCCGCGGCAGGCTGGTGCTGTTCGTCAGTCCCAAGTTGCTCAAGCACGCTTCGGATGAATAGCGCCGCGGCTGCTGCCTCGCCAAGCCGTCAAACTATGCTACGCTGATGACGGACAGGGAGGCGTGAGATGTTCAAATCCATTCTGGTGCCGATCGATCTCGCCGACACCGAGCTGGCGAAACCCGCGATTGCAACGGCGGCGACGCTGTCGCAGACTTGGAACAGCACGGTGCGCCTTCTCAACGTATTGCCGATGACGCCGGTCATGCTGGCCGAATACGTGCCCGCCGATTTCGACGCCCAGCAGCGCCAGACTTCCGAAGAGGCGCTCGCCATCGTGGCCCGCGAATCCGGCATCGACCCGCAGCGCATTTCCAGCGTGGTGCGCCAGGGCGGCATCTATCACGAGATTCTCGAAGAAGCCGCCTCGATGCACGCCGACCTGATCGTGATGACCTCGCACCGGCCGGCGATGCGCACCTATTTCCTCGGCTCCAACGCCGGCCACGTCGTGCGCTACGCCAAATGCTCGGTGCTGGTGGTGCGGCACTAGGGTGGGTCGCCGGCCGCTCTAAGTCGGCCACTCCGCGATAAAGCCTTTGGCCTTGTACGGCTCGATCTTGTCCCATTCGGCAAGAACGAGGGTACGGAAGACAGCATCGGTGTGCCAGAGCGCACGCGGTGCATCAAAACCATCGACGGTGACCAGCATCTTCTCGACTTCCGGCCAGTGCCGGTGCAGCGTCATCGGATAACGCCGCGCCGTCCAGGTGTTGCCGAGACAGATCGCGCTGCGAATATTCTTGAGCCCGAGGGCGGCCTCAATGACGGGCAGTGAGAAGATCACGTTCTCGCCGGTGTTGGTCGCGCGATGTTCTTCGAGGATGCGTTCGGCCGGGATGCCGCGCGCCACCATCGCGGTCTTGATGACCTCGCATTCGGAGAGTGCAGCGCCAGGCGTCATGCCGCCGCTCACGATCGACCAGCGAAAGAAACCGTCGCGCCAGAGCCGCCAGGCTTCATCGACGCGCCGTCCGACGTTCTCGCGGGTGCCGAAAACGAACAGGAGATCGGCGGGTTTGAGGGGCGTACGGATCAGGTGCCTGGCATTGATCTCCGCGATTTCGACTTCATCAGGCAGTCGGCTGCTTCGGTCCTCCATGCTCGGCCTCCGCGCTGGTTCCGGAACGGACCCGGCGACGATGCCGCGCGGCGGCAACAGCGCGAAGTCACATTTCATTGCCGATCGTTGCGGCGCGAGCCTTACGGCAGCAATGCCTCCGGCAAATGATCGAACGTATAGGTGTGCGGTCGGTTGCGTCTGATGAAGCCGCCGATCTGCCAGCCAAACAGCGCGGCGAACCCGACCAGGAACAGCCCGCCCGCCCATTCGCCGGTCGCGACGGCACGAATCAGAAGTCCCGCGATCGCGATCGCAACCAGTGCCAGCAGCACGATGCCGGCGGCATAGGTTTTCGGCCCGATGCCGCCGATCAGGGCGGCCCTGCTTCCGGCCTGCCGCATCCGCGCATGCAACTGCGTGATGAAGGCGCGGTATTCACGGTCCTGCGGCGTCATCAAGGCAACAGTCTGCCAGCTCGTCGAGAGGATCACGATGCGCTGGCCGTTCGCCGATTCGATATCGGCGCGAAAGCGGCGCGACTGCATCGACACCGGCCGGTAGGACAGACGAATCGCTGCGATATCCAGATAGGGCCAGACCCCCGACCTGCTCCCGGCCTGCCACGACAGCCCCTCGTCCGTCAGCTCGAATTGATGCGCGGAACCGATCAGCGACGCCTTGTAGGCGTAGCCTTTGTCCGGCGCCTGCGGGGGCGATGGCGTGGCGTCGTCTGGCTGCAGCTGCGACAATTTCGATAAATCCCTCTCACCGCCAGAGCATGATCCGCCAAAGTGTGAGCCTTCGGCGATAAGATCATGCGCGCCTTGAATAATTTCGAGCGTCGGCTTGCGCGCGATGCCGGCTTTACCTTACAAGCGGAGCATGGCCGAGACGACCTATTTTCCGCGCCGCCTGATCCTCGGTGGCGCGATGATTTCCGGCGTGCTGCTGGCGCTCGCCGTGCACATGCTTGGCGCGCGCTACGGCCTCGATCTCGGCGGCCTGTGGCGATCCGATACGACCGACTTCATGCCGGCGGGCGCCGCCATCGCCTGGTGGCTGATTGCGACCGTCGGCTTCTCCGGCGGCTATTTCACCGCAACGCTGATGGACAGCGCGGTGTCGGGCGAGATTCCGATGCGGATGCGGCAGTTCCTGATCGCGGTCGGCGTGCTGGTGCTGGCGGGCGCGGGCCAGGCGGCCGCAGCACCGAGTCCGATCCCGACGCTGGCGGGCGTGCTGACCGGCCTTGCCGCGCTCGGTCTTGGCGCGGTGATGGCATTTTGCGGCGCGCATTTTGCGCTACGCAAGGCGTGACAGGCAGGACCCGGTGAAAATGGATCGCCGCGCATTCATGGCAGCGATCGGCAGCGTTGCCCTGCCCCTCGCCACGCGCGCCCAGGAAGCCGGCCGCATTTATCGTCTTGGGGTGCTCATTCCCGCCACGCGCGCTTCCGTCGAACCCTTCTTCGATGAGCTGCGCGTCAACGGTTTCGTGGAAGGCCAGAACCTCCTCGTGACCGGCGCCTACAGCGTCCGCGCCGAGCAGATCGCCGAGCGCACGGCGGCGCTGATACAGACCCAGCCCGAGGTCATCCTGTGCGGTCCCGAGGCCTATCTGCGGGTGCTTCAGGCCGCCACCCGCACCATCCCGCTCGACAGCATGAGCGAGGATCTGGTCGGCGAAGGCTTTGTCGCCTCGCTCGCAAAGCCCGGCGGCAACATCACCGGCATCAGCCTGCTGTCGCCCGAGCTGGACGGCAAGCGGCTGGAAATCCTCACCGAAGCCGTGCCCGGCCTGCGCCGGGTGGCGGCGCTGGCTCATTCCATCGTGACGAAGGAACACCTGGCCGAGCTGCAGGAGCTGGCGCGCTCGCGCGGCGTCGAGCTGTCGGTGTTTGCGTTTGCCAAGGCGTCGGAGATCGCGCCCGCCCTGGATGCCGCGAAGGCAAGCGGCGCCCAGGCAATCAACTTTCTGGCGAATCCGCACCAGGTCGTCAGCCGCGACATTATCCTGGATCACATGGCGAAGGTCGGCCTGCCAGCGATCTATCAATGGCCCGAGACGGCGGATCTTGGCGGCCTGATGGGCTACGGTCCACCATTCGCGACAATGTACCGGCAGCGGGCGAGGCAGATTGCCAAGATGCTGCGGGGCACCAAGCCCACCGAGATGCCGGTGGAGCAGCCGGCGAATTTCGAGCTCGTCATCAACCTGAAGACGGCGAAGGCCGTCGGCCTCCAGGTCCCGGAGGGGCTGGTGACGCGTGCCGACAGGGTGATCGAATGATCGGTCCCGCAATGCAAAACGCCGCGCGGGCGCCCGCGCGGCGTTTTGTCTCATTCTTGCTTCCAGTCGAAATCAGCTCGCAGCGCGCAGGTTGACCCTGCTGTCGGCAAGCGTGGTCAGCTTCTTGTCGGTCGCCTTTTCCTCATCGAGCGTCTTCTGCAGCACGCCGGCGCAGTCGTTGCGGCCAAGCTGCTTCGCCCAAGCGATCAGGCTGCCGTAGCGCGCGATCTCGTAGTGCTCGGCGGCCTGGGCTGCGTTGATCAGCGCCGCATCCAGCACCGACTTGTCCGCAACTTCGCCCGTAACCTCATCGGCCTCCTCGATGATGCCGTCGATCGCCGGGCAGTCGACCGCCTTCACCTCGGCGCCATGCATCTGGAACACCTGTTCGAGCCGCTGCACATGCGTCTTGGTCTCATCGAGATGGGTCAAAAAGCCCTGCTTGAGCTGCTTGTCGGTCGCCTTTTCCGCCATTTTCGGCAGCGCTTTCACAAGCTGCTTCTCGGCATAATAGATATCCTGCAGCTGGTGCACGAAGAGATCGTTCATGGTTTTGATGTCTTTGGTAAAGAGTCCCATTGCTCATCCTTTTTCGTTCTTGGGGAACACAACCGCACCGTCCGCTCGTCACCGGCACGCCGATATGTTCGATCGCTGGTACGGAGCTAACCGGGGATTTACGGGGTTGTTCCTGGAGAGATGGCAAAACCTTGGGATGGAAGAGGGAACATCGCGCAGCCGGAACAGAAGGCCGCCCGGCGGCTCGGACATGGACAGGACTCGAATCCGCCGCGTTTGGACATATGTAGGGCATGTGACAGCCATGCCGCTCCGAGGCTGAAGCCAGCCTTGTCAAGGACTGCACAACGCGACCTTTTTGTCCTATGGGTCTTTCTCACGTAGAGCGAAGGGCCGCCGCAATCGTTTCAATGGGCCTTTTACTTGTTGCCGCCCTGCCGGGAGGATGAATGCACGGACTGCTGACCACGCTCGGGCGTGGCTTCAAGAAACGGATCGGCTGGAAGCGGCTCGGAATCGCGGCGAGCCTCCTTATCATCGCCTTTGCGATCACGACCCTGGTCCGCACCTTGAGGGGCGTCGATACCGGCGTGATCCTGACGGCGCTCACCGACCTGCCGCCGCACCACATCGCGCTTGCCGCGCTGTGCGTGGTCGGGGCGTTCTGTACCCTGACGTTTTATGACTTCTTCGCGCTGCGGACCATCGGCAAGAAGCATGTGCCCTATCGCATCGCCGCGCTGTCGAGCTTCACCAGCTACACGATCGGCCACAATATCGGCGCCACGGTGTTTACCGGTGGCGCCATCCGCTTCCGGATCTATTCGGACTACGGCCTGAGCGCGATCGACGTCGCAAAAATCTGCTTTCTGTCGGGCCTCACCTTCTGGCTCGGCAACCTGGTCGTGCTCGGTTTCGGCATGGCATGGCACCCATGGGCGGCGTCCGCGATGGACCTGCTGCCGCCGGCGATGAACCGGCTGATCGCGATCGGTTGTCTCGCCGGCATCGCGGCCTATTTCGTCTGGCTGGTGATGGGCAAGAATCGCCGCGAGCTCGGCCAGAACGGCTGGAAAGTGGTATTGCCCTCGGCGCGGCTGACGCTGCTGCAGGTCCTGATCGGCGTGGTCGATCTCGGTTTCTGCGCGCTGGCGATGTACCTGCTGATGCCGCCGCAGCCCGGCATCGATTTCATTTCGCTGGCGGTGGTGTTCATCCTGGCGACGCTGCTCGGCTTCGCGAGCCACGCGCCCGGCAGCCTCGGTGTGTTCGACGCCGCGATGCTGGTGGCGCTGCCGGAATTCGGCAGGGAACAGTTGCTGGCCACCCTCCTGGTGTTCCGCATCCTCTACTTCCTGATCCCGTTCGGACTCTCGATCAGCATCATGGGAACGCGCGAACTCTGGCTCAACGTCGTCCGGCCGTGGCAGGAACGACGCCGGCTGAACGAGGTCTGTGCGAACTCCGGCGCGGTGCCGCTGAAGGGCCGGCAATCGTTGCAGCCGGAACCGGTGAAGAGCCGACCGTCACAGCCGCCGGTAAAGAGCCGCCAGTCGCAGGGCTAGCGCCATGGTCCGCCGAAGCATGCCCTCGGGCAAGGCGCGTCCTCCTGTATAAGATGACACGAGGGTGACCGGTCCGGCGACAGGATCAAGCGGCGCTGTCATATGGAAGCCCGGCTTTACTCTGTCGATTCCGGGACCATCTCTCTTATTTCCGCCCCAACAGTAACGTCAAACGCGTCATGATCCGAATTTGCCTTCGTTCGATAGTCGCCGGCGCTCTGCTCGTGGGTGCGGCGGCGGCGCTGCCTTCGCAATGGGCGGCGGCACAGCCCGCCCCGAGCGTCCCCCTGCCGCTCTCGCCCGGCCCCGCGCAGCAGGCGGCGCCCGCGGCGGCGCAAGACGCGGCGGCACAGCCGACGACAGCGCCCGATGGCTCGATGCAAATCGCGTGGGAGGTCCGCAACCGCTTCCGGCTGTTCCGCGAAGAACGCGATTTTCTGCTCCATACCGACAGCGCGCGCGGCCGCAGCGTTCTCGCGTCGGAACAGGCGCTGGAACTGCAGAGCGACGGCCGCGGCTGGGCGCGCAACACGGTGAACCGTCTCTGCATCGATCTGCAGGGCCGGGTTAGCGAGCCCTGCACCCGCGACAACGTCAAGGAAAGCTACCTGACGCCGCTCGATCACCCGATCACGGTTCGGCTGACCGGTGAGGTTCCGGTCGGCGCCACCTGCGCCTGGTCGTTCGACGACGGCGACGGTCCGCAGGCCTCCACCTTCGACTGCGCCGAACCCGTCAATCTGCGGGTGCGCTATGGCCGCGCTACGGTTGCCACCGTGGACGTCTCCTCGGGCCCCGGAGCGCCGCAGCGCCTCTCGACCGAGATCATGGTGCGGGATCTGTTCATCGCCGGTCTCGGCGACAGCATCGCTTCAGGCGAAGGCAATCCGGATCGCGCGATCGCGCTCTCCGACGACGGTTTCTGCTTCCGCTATTATCTGGGCAGCGCGAGCGCGCAGTACTACCGCCCGAGCCGCGCCGGGTTCAAGGGCGGACGGGCCTGCGAGGCGCCGGACACGCTGCAGAACTGGCAGCGCAACAGCGCGCTTTGGTTCAATTCCGCCTGCCACCGCTCGCTGTACAGCTATCAGACCCGCACCGCGCTGGCGCTCGCGGTTCGATATCCGCACATCGCGGTGACCTATCTGCCGCTCGCCTGCACCGGCGCCACCATCCCCGACGGGCTGTTCGGCTCGCAACGCGCGCGCGAGTGCCCGCCGACGAAATCCGGCGGCACCTGCCAGGGCACGGTCAGCGCGCAACTGGGCGAATTGCGCGCCGCGCTGGCGGCTGTGAAGAAGCGACAGCCCGACCGCAAGCTGGATCTGGTCCTGCTGTCGATTGGCGCCAACGACATCAATTTCTCCGGACTGGTCGCCGACGTGATCGTGGACACGCCGACCGAGCGGGTGCTGTTCAGGCGCAGCGGCGTGATGGGATCGGTGGAGGATTCGCGCGCGGCGCTGATGCGCGACCTGCCGCAAAGCTTCGTCAAGCTGCGCGAGGCGCTGAAGCCACTTGTCGGCGGCGACCTGTCGCATGTGGTGTACGTCTCCTATGCCAATCCCGCGCTGGCGAACGGCGGCTCGCCCTGCCCGGGCGGACGCGCCGGCTTCGATATCCATCCTTCGTTCAACGCCGAGCCGCAGCGGCTGGCCGCCGTATCGAGTTACGTGCAAAGCGAATTCCTGCCGGCGTTGAAGGCGCTCGCGACATGCCAGTCGGGCGTGCTGTGCCGCGACCCGGCCACCGACCGCATGACCTTCGTCGATGCCCATCAGGCGGCGTTCACCGATCACGGATTCTGCGCGCGCGCCGAAAGCGACCCGGAATTCGACCGCGAGTGTTTTTCGGCCAATGGCGACAGCTTCAACTCCGACATCGTCACGGCGGCGAACCAGCCGATGATGTGCGGCCGCAGCGCTTCCGAATACCGCGCCTATCTGCCCCGCGCCCGCTGGATTCGCGACGCCAACGACAGTTACTTCGCGGCGATGACCTATCCGCAGGGGTTGCCATCCTCCAGTCAGCCCACCGATATCCATGACGCCACCTGGGGCGTTCTTTCGGCCGTGTATGGCGGCGCGGTGCACCCCTCGGCCGAAGGCCACGCCGCGATGGCGGACGCGGCACTGCCGGCCGCGACGTCGGTGCTGCAACTCAATGTGGTCGTACCCGAGGTGACGGCCGAACCCGCGCCACCGATCGCGCCCGACGGGCGCTGACGAAAGTTCGCGCGCGCTGCGCCGGCGATTACTTCTTCTTCACGGCGACGGGCGGTTTGACCATCGCGGCCGGCGGCTTGGCCGCGGCAGCCTGGGCGGCTGCCTGTGCCGGCAAATATTTCGCGATGACAGCAGGATCAAGCTGGGCCATCGACGCATCCGGCAGGCGCTGCCAGGTCTCGTCCTTGCCGAACAGCGAAATGCCGAGATAGCCGCGCATCGTCAGCGTCTGGCCGTCCGCGCTGACGCTCATCTTGGCGTGATAGATCTTGCCGTCGCGCGGATCGAGAACGTTGCCGCCCTCGTATCTCAGTCCATCGCGCTTCATGTCCCTGATGAAGGAAATGCCGAGCACGGGCGCGTCCTTGCGGTCGTCGGTGCATTTCGCGCAGACCAGGTTGGTATTTTCGCCGGGCAGCGGAAAGGTCTTGGCGATCACGCCTTCGAAGATGCCGTCGTGGTCGAGCACGAGAAACCAGGCCACCGGCTTGCCATCCTCGACCTTCTGCCACAGGCCCGCGGCCGACGGCTCGGCGGCGCGCACCGCCGGCACCGCGGCAAGCAACAGCCCAAGAGCAGCCATCAACGGAATCGCCAATCGAAGCCTGGATATCGCAGTCTGCATCCTCACCACCTGATCGATCTATCAAACGCTGGCCCCAGACTAAGGCCATTTCGCGGATGGTTCTAGTGGCGCCGCCGCATCCCGGCGGCTGCGGAGAGCCAGACGGCGCCACAAAACCGACGCAACGAATGGATGTTCCGCTCCGGCACGACGCGCCGCGATGGAACGGCTGCATCGGCGAACGAATCGCTCAGTTGACCCCGAGCTTCTTCTGCAGGCTCGAGGACGACGTCGTGTACTGGAACACCAGCCGCTTGTCCGGATAGACGTAACGGTGCGCCTTCTGGGCCATCAGCGATCCCTCGTGGAAGCCGCACAGAATCAGCTTCAGCTTGCCGGGATAGGTGTTGATGTCGCCGATCGCGAAGATGCCGGGCACGCTGGTCTCGAATGCCGAGGTCTCGACCGGCACAAGATTGTTTTCGAGCGCAATGCCCCAGTTTGCGACCGGCCCGAGCTTCATGGTGAGCCCGAAGAACGGCAGCATGGTATCGCAGGTGATGTTCGACACGCTGTTGTCGTTGCCCTTGACGGTGGCGCCCTTGAGCCGACCGCCCTCGCCTTCGAGCGCGGTGACCTGGCCGATCTTCAGATCGAGCTTGCCGGAAGCCACCAGCGCACGCATCTGCTCGACGCTATGCGGTGCTGCGCGGAAATCGTCGCGCCGGTGCAGCAACGTCACGCGCTTGGCGATCGGATGCAGATTGAGCGTCCAGTCCAGCGCGGAATCGCCGCCGCCGACGATCAGCAGATCCTTGTCGCGGAACTGCTCCATCTTGCGCACGGAATAGAACACCGAAGAGCCTTCATAGGCCTCGATTCCCGGGACCGGCGGGCGCTTCGGCTGGAACGAGCCGCCGCCGGCGGAGATCACGACCACCTTGCACTCGAATACCTTGCCGGCATCGGTGGTGACGCGAAAACCGGGGTCGCCGATCTTCTCGACCTTCTCCACCATCTCGTTGAGATGGAATGTCGGGTTGAACGGCTTGATCTGCTCCATCAGCGCCTCGGTGAGGCCCTGTCCGGTGACGAAGGGAATGCCCGGAATGTCGTAGATCGGCTTTTCCGGATAGAGTTCGGCGCACTGACCGCCGATCTTGTCGAGAATGTCGACGAGATGCACCTTCATGTCGAGCAGGCCCAGTTCGAAAACGGCGAACAGTCCGCACGGACCCGCGCCGATAATCAGCACATCGGTTTTGATTGCTTCGCTCATATCGCTTCTTTTCGGTTGAACCTTGCCGGCCAGCTTTTCGGCTGCGCCTGTCTAGCCAACACGGAGCGGTGAGGAAAGCCATAAAATGGCTCGGTCGGCGCGGCAACCCCTTGCCGCCGCTCGACAACTGCGCTGTAAACGCATGAAATTTCGGAGATCGCCCCGTGAACGCACCTGCCCGTCTCGATTCAACCCCGCGCCTGGAAGATTTTCCCTACCGGCTGACCGACAATGTGCGTTTTGCCGATCTCGATCCCAATCATCACGTCAACAACGCGGTCTATGCGAGCTATTTCGAAACCGGCCGGGTCACCCTGATGAAGGACCGCAGCTACGGGCTGATGCCGGAGGGCCTGGCCTGGATCATGGTGCGGCTGGACATCCATTTCCGCGCCGAGTTGCGCTGGCCCGGCGCGATCGAAATGGGGCTCGGCGTCACAAAATTCGGCCGGACCTCGGTCAGCTTCGATCAGGTGGTGTTTTCGGAAGGCAAATGCGTCGCCTCGGCAGAGGCGGTGACGGTGCTGATCGAAGAGAAGACCCGCAAGCCGACGCCGCTGACCCAGGAGATCGTCGGGAATTTTCAGCCCTGGCTGCGCCGCGGCGTGGAGGTCGCGCCGCCGAAGTTCTAGATCGCTAGGCCTGTCGCTCCGGCGTGGAGACCACGAGACCATCGAGCTCGTCGCTCACCTTGATCTGGCACGACAGCCGCGAATTCGGCCGCACGTCGAAGCCGAAATCCAGCATGTCCTCTTCCATCGGCGAGGGAGGTCCGACCTTCTCGCGCCAGGCCTCCTCGACATAGACATGGCAGGTCGCGCAAGCGCAGGCCCCGCCGCATTCGGCTTCGATGCCGGGGATCGCGTTGCGGATCGCCGCTTCCATCACGGTCGCGCCGTTCTCGACGTCAATGGTGCGGGTTTCGCCGCTATGGTCGACAAAGTGAATCTTGGCCATGTTTGCTCGTACTGCCGGGAATAAGGGGTCCGGGCAGTCCTATAACGGGTCGACCCGCCCGGCGCCAGCGGTGGAAGCGAAAACCTGCGGTGCGTTTTGCCGCCGCTCGAGCGTTTCCGAGCCGAAGCACGCCCTCGGACCCCACCAAGGCTGAGCCGGTTCGCGTGGATAAAACGCGTGTGATGAAGAGAGGAAGACGCGGTTCTCGTTCAATCAGAACTGAAGAACGCCAGTGGCCGGGGATCAGGACCGGCGCAGGATCGCGTCAACTGCGGAGCGCGCCAGCGCCACGGCGTCGCTGAGCTCGGCAAGCGCCTCCGACGGATCGCCGCCATTCCTGATCAGCGTTTCCAGACGCGCAGCCGCCTCGGCGACGCCAACGGCGCCGACCGCGCGGGCCGAACCTTTCAGCGTATGCACCAGCGCTCCGGCGTCGGCGGGCAAGCTTGCGAGTGCGTCGGCAAGGCCCACCGCCTGCGCCGAGAACATCGCCAGCACCTCGCGCTCGAGGTCGGCGTCACCCAGCGTCATGCGCTGCAGATGTTCCATATCGATCGGACCGTCATCGGGGACAAGCGGCGGCGATGGCATCCAGGCAATCCGTTCCACATGAAGCGGCATGACGATAACCCAACTCTTCCCGCCGACCCGATTCGGGGGTCGAAATCCCGGCCACCCAATCATGGAATTGGTTAACGGAACCTTTCGCAAATTTGCCCCAAGTTCGCCTTGTTTCCGGCAAACAGTTGCCCCAATTTCCCAACCGGAAAGAAAAATCTGTGGAACCGTAAGACCTTACGGCGCGGCCCTGTTAACGATGATTAAGATTGTATTAATCGGGACCATTTCTTTCACGCCGCCTAGCCAATAGGATGTTCCCAGGGGCAGCGGACAAGCCGGCCAATGGCCCGAGCTTCGCGACCAGCGCAGGACATGACACCGGCTTGAATCTCGCGTGGGGACATCGCGCAAGAC